>JACRET010000037.1 GCA_016218105.1 Deltaproteobacteria bacterium | reverse complement strand
GTATATGACTCTCTTCATACGTTTCCACCCAACATTTTTTCTTCCGCGCAAGATATCGTTAAGGTCCGAGGCCGACCAGCCTATTTTTTTGGCAAAAGCGGCCTGTGTGATCTTCTCCACGCGAAGGTGTTCCTTGATTTTTTCTACCACGCGCTCTTGTATTTTTTTGTGCGACATGCCGTGTTGTGCGTGCCCATCAATTAACTTCCCGTCATAGCTGCAGACCTCTTATGAATGGCGTAGAAGGTGCTTACGGAGGCCTCCAGACCGCTGATCAACTGCTCGTCCCCGCTGTTGAAGATATCAACAATCTTATCGATGTAGGCGCTTGCCTCCTTGTTTATTTTTTTTAATTGCTCGATCTCGGCAAGGCTATGCTCCAAGAGCAAGTCGGCCAGATACTGTTTAGCCTCTTTAGGGGCCCGCTCGTAATGGGCGAGTCTAACGAGCCTGCTCACATTCAGGGCCAGCTTGTTGGCATATACGAGGAGCTGCTCGTCCCTCGGGATATGCGCTCCAGCCAGGACTTTGCGGAATAACTCGTAAGAGACTCCAATGTCTTTCGCGCAGGCCTTTGAGTCGCTGTACCCCCGGCGCTGCACCTCCTTAAGCAACACATTCGCCACGCTCGATATGGTCTTCGGCTCGACATTCTTATCGGACATTTTTAACCCTCCTTTAGGGGTTTTTGAGCGACAAAATCTGACCTGTTTTTAAGGCCTATTTTAGGCCCTATTTTAGACCGAAAATCGATGCCTAAATAAGGGGTGTTTTTTACAATAACCTTACAAATTATAATGTTATCGATGTCGATAACATTATAATTTGTACGTGTACGCAAAAACCCCTATTTGTGTATACAGAAACCCCTATTTATGTATACATATTGCGTACAGAAACCCATAGTAATCCTAGTTTATGTGCACATCAACCATGATACTATACTATACTAAACTAAACTAAACTAGAAACTACTCTTGACGCGCGCGAGAAATTCTCTAAAACAGGCTCTAAAAACAGCCTCCCAAAATCACCCTTCCAGGACGCCTAAAAAACAGCTTATAGAAATTACCTCCTTCGGCTCCAATAAACGCACCCTAAAAACCGCCCCCTGAAAAAAATAAAAAGTATCTCATTTTGTTCTTGACAGCATAAATAAAATAAGTTACGATGGTTTTCGTTGCCTGAAACAATAATTCTTGCCCCACGGAGGTTCCATGGTCATCCCACAGTTTAACCCCGCCGCACTACGTCGCCTCAGAGAGGAGAAGAACCTTAGCGTAAGAGAGCTATCTGCCCACCTCCTGGTCTATGCCAAGGAGAAGATCTCTGGCCAGACCATTCACAGCCACGAATCTGGGATCTCTCTCCCGAATGCCGATAAGCTCTCCCTCTACTCGAAGTTCTTCGGGAAGCCGATGGAGTTTTTCTTCTCCGAGAGTCCAAAATAAAATACATCGTTCGATATAATATAAGTATACCGCTGTAAATAAATTTTGTCAAGAAATATTTCAGGGGTGTGGGATGAATTTTAAGAGCAAGGAAGAAGCGGCTGAATTCTTAGGTATATCTCCGGGCAGTCTATTAAAACTGGTTCAGAAAAAAAAGATCGCTTGCTACAGATTCCCTACTTTAACTTCTCCTCCAAAATTCACCGAAAAGGACCTTGTCGCCTTTATCACTTTGTATCGTGTAGAGTCGCGCAGGCGCAATCCTAATTTAAAAGGGGTTGCATAATGGGGAGGCCTGTTAAGGATTTAAAGGGACAGCGCTTCGGGAGGCTATTTGTGGAGGGGCGACACTCTACAAACAAAGACAGGAGGGCCACATGGGCTGTCCGATGCGACTGCGGTACAAATAAGCAGGTTATTGGGAGGAATCTTATACGTGGCAGTACTAAATCCTGCGGGTGCCTTAGTATAGAGGCGCTTGTAAGGACGGCCAAGGAAACCAAGCCTCGGCTGAAGCATGGGATGTCGAGAACGCGGGTGTATAAGATTTGGAAGGGTATGAAAGCAAGATGTTTAAACCCTAAGAACTCGCGCTATAAGGACTATGGTGGCAGAGGAATTAGGGTCTGCGATAGATGGCAAGAATTTGAGAACTTCCTCACCGATATGGGCGAGCCCCCTGAAGGAATGAGTATGGATCGGGTGGACAACGAAAAAGGCTATGAGCCTGGTAACTGCCGATGGGCTACGCGGCTTGAGCAGAATAATAACCAGAGAAGTAACTATCGCATGGCTTACAATGGGACTGTCAAGACACTTTCGGAATGGGCGAGGGGCATGGGAATTAAGAAGGGCACCTTGTTTGCGCGTATAAAAAATGGTTGGTCCATATCGGACAGTTTAAATACGCCTGCAGGGGGTTGTAAGTGACAGGAGAAATTTTTTACTACGCAGGGTTCGGTATGATTGGTTGGCTTGCGGTTCTTTTGTTCATAAAGCTCGCCGAGCTTGTAGTTATCGAGGTTGCTCGCAAAAAGCTCGCCAGGAAAGAGCTGACCCAGAAGGCCGACGAGCTCGACAAACTCATTCAGGAGGTCTCTGGGATGAGGGATAAATACATCAAGCTTTTAGCGGACGCCGCCGGGGAGAAGGGGGTGTTGCATTGAGAATATACAAGGAAAAATTCATGGAAGTCGCAATTCTGATCCGCGAGTACCGTCTCAACCCGGACCGCCCGGAGTGTCTCAAAGAAGCCGAGCAGATATGCCGGAGCATGCAGGGGTATGGCTCCAAGATGTCGTGGTCCCCGGAGGAGGAGAAGTGAGTCCCTGGAGGGCCGGCCTGATTTGGCTTGGGGGTATTGTTTTGATCGGACTCAGCCTGCGTATAGCGCTCGGGCCGATAGCCCCTGCGGAAGGCAAGGTAGTTGCTCCTGTGGACGAGCGGGTGTATGTCGAGAGGTTTCTTACGAGAGACGCCATTATTTGGTGCGAGAGCCGGGGTAGACATGATGGGGTTTGGGGCGACGCCGGCAAGAGCTATGGTATCGCTCAGTTCACCGAGTCCACTTTCTTTGAGTTAAGTCAGAAGGCCGGGATGGACGGCGCTGAATGGAAGAGCAAGGAAGACCAGTTGATGTTGCTCGCATGGGGCATGGAGAACGGGTATGGGTATAAGTGGTCGTGCTGGCGGCGACTGATGCGGCAGCAGAAGAAAAGGGCATAGGGCCCGCTCCAGTAAACCTATAAAAGAGAGGATAGAATGAACATGGTGAGTTTTGAGAGGGTGCTTAACGAATCGAGGAACATGCTCGGCGCGATTCTCGGCATGCACGCGGAGAAGATCAGCGAGGCTTTTGAGAAGAACGACCGGAGCCTTACGGTCAACCTGGGGCTCAAGCTTACGCCCGGCGACGGGGAAGACGTGAAGGTTGAAAGTTCAATCGCCTTTACTGAAGGTCGAATCAAGGACGCAATTTCCACCGTCGTCTCCGACCAGCCTGACATCCCGGGGCTCGAGTAGTGGCTTGGCCGCAAAGAAGAGCCCATAAGTATGGCGCCAAGGCTACGGTGGTCGACGGGGTTAAGTTCTCGTCGGCTGCCGAAGCAAAATTCTACAAGGGGTTGAAGCTTCAACAGGCCGCCGGGGATGTTGTCGAGATCGAGCTCCAACCTAAGTTTGTCTTACAGGAAGGTTTCAAGAAGAACGGCAAAACATACCTGCCGATCAAGTATGTAGCCGACTTCAAGGTGACGCGCAAGAGCGGCAAGGTAGAGATCTATGATGTCAAGGGCATGCGCTTACCGGCCTACATAATAAAGCAAAAGCTTTTTGAGTATCGGTATCCAGACCTAACAATAAAAGAAGTTTAAGGAGGTTCAGATGCAGGTTTTAATGGAAAGGCTGGCAAGGTATCTTGTCGGGAGGTATATGTCCGGGTATCATATCAAAAGAAAGGCCAGTGGGTACAAGCGGGCGCGCAAGAAGAAGGTGCTCTCGACGGCCGAGATCCAAGATAACGGCGTGAGTCTAAGCGCATGAGAGTAATACCGCTCACTAAAGGGCATGTCGCTATTGTCGACGAAGAAGATTACGGCAGGGTGTCGATGATGAGATGGTATGCCCACAGTGAGGGCTATGCGGTTAACGACGGGAGGAAAAGGGGTGGGAGCGGAATGGTGCTTATGCACCGTTTTATATTAAACGCCCCCGTAGGCATAGATGTCGACCATGTCGACGGGGATGGTTTTGACAATAGGCGTGTCAATCTAAGAATGGCGACCAGATCTCAGAATAATATGAACAGCAGGAAGAGAGATAGGTGCACGTCGCGTTTTAAGGGAGTTTCTTGGGGTAAGAGGGATAGGAAGTGGGTGGCCCAAATAAAGAAAGATGGAGTGCACTATAATCTTGGGTATTTCTCTGAAGAACTCTTGGCAGCTAAGGCTTATGATAGGGCGGCCAAAATGATGTTTAAGGAGTATGCAAGATTGAATTTTCCAGAAGAGGACAGGAGGCAATATGAGAGTAAGAGTGACCCCGCCCATATGTCGGGCTGTTGACGTAAGCGAGTTAGCCGAGGTCCGTCCGTATATTAATAAGAATACTGGTGACAAAGACTGTCTTCTCGACTTCGGCTCCGGGCGCTGCGCCCACCTCTCGTCGCTTCACGGGAGACAGTACATCACGGAGAGCGGCGAGTTTTTAGACCACGATCAGTTCGTGGAAATACTCTTGAAAGAGGGACTGATATGAGGGGCACGGTCGCGAAAGAGTTGAGACGCATAGCCGGCAAGGTGTCCGAGCCAACGACATACGTCCGGAGCAAGAAGACGGGGTCTGTTATATGCACAGGCAGGCGCCTGATGTACAAGGTCCTTAAGAAGGCGTGGATGGCCGGCAAACGCGAATATGTTCAGGGGCTGCTCCATTGAAAACCTGCAACCAGTGTGGGAAAGAATACACAAAAGCCTTTAGGGATTTCGGCGAACCAGGCGAAGAGCGTAAATGGCCGCCCAGGTACCGCTGCCCTCACTGTAAGTGCAAGGAAGATTACACACAGGGAGGCGCGAATGTCCCTATGCAAACCCAAGACTTACCGAAGCGATAAATTTCTCAGGTTTGTTCGCACGCTCCCTTGCTGCGTGTGCGGGAGTCCCGAGACAGTGGCGCACCACACTGAGCGCGGCATGTATGGCGGTGGCATTGGAATCAAGGGGTCGGACTTAAGTGGCGTACCCCTCTGTGGATACCACCACCAAGCCTTGCATACCATAGGAGTGAATACTTTTCTTGAAAAGTATTCAGTAAGTATCGTCGAGGTTAACCGGAATGCTTTAATGGAGTACGTAAAGTTCTTAGAGGGGGCGAGTAAATGAAAAAGAAAAAAGAGTATACCGTAAGTCTGCAGTTCCTTGGCCCGCTTACCTTGATCTTCGTCACGCTCAAACTGCTCGACAAAATCGACTGGGCGTGGTGGTGGGTTCTTGCTCCTCTGTGGGTTCCGTTCGCGGTGGTCGCTATAGCCTTGGGTGTGGCCCTGACAGCCGTCCTTCTTGTTCAGGCGGGCTTCAGGTGCGCGAGGGCGGTAAGAAGGCTGGCCGGGCGGTAAGGGCATATATTTTTTGTTTTAGTCGCGCAACGGAAAATACTTTGGAGGGATATGACAGCAGAAGAGATAGAAAATGCCTCATCCCCAATTAAGCTTTGCGAGTGCGGTTGCGGGGGCACTATTAAGACCCCAAGTTGTAATTTTGTTCCCGGGCATAGCAATAAAGGTGCGCGCCGTAAGGGGAAGATTGTCCAGTGTTCGTGGTGCACTAAGGATATATGGGTTCAAGAGTCACGGCTTAAGAGTGGGCGATATGTGCACGGGAGGTTTTATTGCGACAGACGGTGTAAGAGCCAGTATCTAAAGGGGTGTTTATCTGGCGACAACAACCCCAACTGGAAGGGAGGACGTATCTTTTATAAAGGGAGGCCGGCTGTAAGAGTGCCAAATCATCCCAGGGCTAGTCGTGAAGGGTATGTTTATGAACATCTGATCGTAGTAGAGAATGCAATCGGTAGGCCTTTAAAATTTATTAGGCATGCTGACCCCGACAACGAGGTTGTCCATCATATCGATAAAGATAAGACAAATAACCGAAGAGAAAATCTCTTGGTCTGCACGAGCAGGTATCATAACTGGCTGCATTGGCAGCTAAGAAAACAGAAAAAGGCGGGAGGTGTCTTATTTTAGCTGAGGTCATCTTAAAAATAGCAGCAATGGAGCATGAGGCCGAAGAGCCGAAGGCGTATTACCCACGGCCCAGTAGCGCTGGCCCGGAACGCTGCATTAGGCAGATGGTGTATGCAGCGCGTAACGAAATACCTAAGCCGTTATCTGGCCGCGCCGTAGAGGTTTTTTCTGATGGGCACATCCACCAAATGACCACGGAAGACCGCTTAAGGAAGTCCGCCTTCGAGGTTCATAGCGTAGAGATGGGCGTCGACATCCCCGGGATATTCCATTGGATGCCCGAGGGTCTTCGGTACTGCAAGGCTTGCGACAAGGACGTGCCCTATAGGGATCTCCATGCGCATCTTGATTTTCTCTTTGATGATGTGCTCGGCGTAACTCGGCTCTGCGATGTGAAGGGCCTTTCTACTTACGGCTATGAGGCTTTGTGCAAGGGCGAGATTCCGCTTGATTACCTGACTCAGCAATCCTGGTACCTCCGAGCTCTCCAGGCGTACAACCCAGATATAAGAGAAGCGGTTCTTCTTGTTAAGAACAAAAACACCTCGGCCTACATGGAGTACCGCATGGTCTACGACCCTGCCGAGGACTCTCTCACCGTGATAGATAGGGTGATCCATACCGGCGAACATGAAAGCGTTGGGCTTGTTATAGAAAATATAACAAATGCCTCCCTGAAGAAGTTCGCCGAGATCGAGAAACATCGCGCGGCGGGGACGCTCCCGGAGCGTCAGTACGAGCATGACCACTGGCGCTGTTCTTATTGTTCATTCGGCAAGGCTTGTTGGTCAACTTGGGTGGAGGAACACGAAAAGTTGATCGATGACGCCGTTCTTGAAGGAGAGGTTGTCGATATCGTTAAGCTGGAACGGCAGAGGGCGCTGGAAGAGGCGAACGCGAAGAACGACAAGGACCAATTCAGGGCGGGGATAAAGAATATCCTTAAGGCCGCCGGTGTACGGCAAGCCCGGGTTGGTGACTATATCGTCTCGTGGACTGTCGGAACGAGGAAGAAGCTGAACGAGGAGCTACTCCCGCCAGGCGCATATCAGGCGGCCCTGGAAGACAAGCCGTCGGAGAGGCTCACTATAAATCGGATCAAGAAGGAGGATGAAAAGTGAAATTTAGCAAAATCAAAGGGGACACTCCCCGCAGCATAATCAGGCTTCCCAGGCTCGGGAAGCTCCGTCTTGGAGTTAAAAAGGTTTCCGCAAAGAGCGGTAAAGAGTACCCGACAGAGACGGATTTTTTTGTATGTCCTCCAGAAGTACAGGCGGTCTTCGGTGCCGAACCCAAGACGCTGAGGGTGATGATCCCCGTAGAGGACGAGGAGATGTTCCTCCGCCAGTACTACGCGGTGTATGGCGGGAACCAGAGGATTAAGTGCCAAGGTGACGGAGAGCAGGCGGAGAGAAGAGACGACAACGGGCAGGTCGAGCAGTTGCCTTGTCCATCTCCCGAGAAGTGTGCCTTCGGCCAGAAGTTCAAGTGTAGCGCCAGGACCGATATCATGCTCGTTCTCCCTGATGTCAACTGTGGTGGGACTTATCAAATTTCAACCGGCAGCGTGAATTCCGACATAGACATTCGATCGGGGCTCGAGATGGCGAGGCATCTCTTCGGGCGCGTTTCGTGGGTTCCGATGCAGATCGCCCGTGAGGAGAAGAAGATCCCTGACCCGGCCACAGGCAAGATGCAGTCGCATTGGCCGGTAAAGCTTTACCCTGTAGCCACTATCGCGGAGACGAACGCTATCCGTGCCGACACAAAAAGGATTCTCGACAGACAGCAGAACTTTGCTTTAGAAGAGCCCGTAATAGAGGGGCCGATGGCGGATACGCCGACCGTGGTCGTTGAAGGCGACATCCCTGACGCGGCGACAGCTATGCTTCCAGCGGCTACGGCCGTAATTGAGGGGCAGAAGGTTGCCCCGTCCGCTCCCGCTGCGCCCGACATAGGCAAGGTCGTAGTCAGCGAGGAGGTCGTCCTTAAGAAGATCTCCGAGATCGTCTCGATGGACGGTATAGGGGCTTTCCAGAAGTGGTCCGAAGAAAACAAGGCCGAGATATCCAAGCTTCCGCAAGAATCCAAGGATAAGGCGAGGGTGGCGTTCGTGAGAAAGAGAGAAGACGTAGAGGTCACGGAGCAGGGGAAGATTATCCTGGGGTACGAGACAACACTTGTTTCCTGCGCTACCGTAGGAGCCCTTGACAAGGTCATGGTGCTCGTAGGCAAGACTGTAAAAGATGGCCCCGCCAAGGTAAAGCTGCAGATGCTTCGGGACCAGAGGGCAGTCGATTTAAAAAGCAAGAAAATAGTGTAAAGGGCTGGCGGTCGTCTAAGGCGTAGGACACTGGCAACCGAGCCAGAGATGAGCGGGTCGCGCTGCTCCCGCCGACCATGTCCTAAGAATAAAAGACGCGTGTTTATCGCAGGAGATAAGGAACCGACAATGTTCCACGGGGAATGTTGGAGAGGTAAGGGAGATGGGTGACTTTAAGGGGGAAAATAACCCTAATT
>JACRET010000039.1 GCA_016218105.1 Deltaproteobacteria bacterium | reverse complement strand
CTCCTGTATCACCTTCAGCCTCTTCAACTCCCGTAAGCTCATGTAGATAATGTCCTCTCCGGCCATAATCTCCTCCCTTCAAAGGGGAAAATTATAGCCATTCAATAGGACATTTCTACTTTGCTACTTTAGGACATTATCCTTTTGCTGTAACAGGGTTTTGTTTGTTTTTGTCTGATTCCGGACACCGGCCCCCGGGGTTTTAAAAAAAACCGCGGCGCGGAGTTTGCAGAATGGGGTTGAAATAAGATGAAATTCTGGTAAATTGTGGTTCTGCCGGGACGCCTCCTCCTTCAGGGGGATTATTCCGCGGAAAGACATTATGGCGAAAGACCTTATATTCGAATTGGGCTCCGAGGAACTGCCGGCGGGGTTTATCCACGGGGCGCTCCTGAGCCTCGAAACGGTCTTCAAAAAGAAGGCCTCGGAGGAGTGCCGCGTCGGCTTTAAATCCGTCCGCACGCTCGCCACCCCCCGCAGGCTCACCCTCATCGTCGAGGGACTGGAGGAAAGGCAGCCCGACGCGACCATCGAGATAAAAGGCCCGAATAAAAAAGCCGCCTATGATACGGACGGCAAACCCACCGGCGCGCTTTTAGGTTTCGCGCGCTCCCAGGACGCAAAAATAGAAGAGTTGAAGCTTGTCTCCACCGACAAGGGCGAATACGTCTATGCCGTGAAAAAATCAAAGGGCCGGCCGACCGCGAAGCTACTTCCGGAGATGCTCAAATCAACCCTTTCCTCCCTGACCTTTCCCAAGGCCATGCGCTGGGGCAACCACGACGTCGTCTACGCGAGGCCGCTCCACTGGATAGCCGCTGTTTACGGCGGAAAGGCGGTCAGGTTCGCCTACGGGCACATAAAAAGCTCTGACGCCACACGCGGCCACAGGTTCAGCGGGAAAAAGGGCGCGATAAAGGTCAAAGACGCCGCCGGGTATATCGAAAGGCTCAGGGAGCATTGCGTCATAGTGGACCCTGATGAGCGCAGGACGATTATATCTTCGGCCATCGAAAAAGAGGCCGTGCGCGCCAACGGCGCTGTGCTTAAAGACGACGGCCTGCTTCAGGAGGTCGTAAACCTGGTCGAATACCCGGTCGTTGTGACGGGTTCTTTCGAGCGGGAGTTCCTGCGGCTTCCGAAGGAGGTCGTTGTAAACGCCATGCGCGAGCATCAGAGGTATTTCAGCGTCGTGGACAAGGCGGGGAACCTTCTCCCGTATTTCATAACCGTCGCGAACACGCCCGTAAAGGACCTCACACTCATAATAAAGGGCAATGAAAGGGTTTTGAGGGCCAGGCTCAACGACGCGAGATTCTATTTTGAAAGGGATTTAAAGACCCCTTTAAAGCGGATGACGGAGAGGCTCAAGGGGGTTGTGTTCCAGGCGAGGCTCGGGACGTCTTACGAGAAGGTCGAGCGGTTTACGAGGCTTGCCATCTTTATGGGGAGCGAGCTTGGATACTGCGGCGGCCTGAACGACGAAGAAGCCGGAAACCCGGCGGTCTTCCTGGACGACGGGCTCAGGCGCTCAGCGGATACAAAACACCTCCTGGCCAGGGCCGCCCTTCTCTGCAAGGCTGACCTCACGTCCGGCATGGTCGGCGAGTTCCCGAAGCTTCAGGGCGTAATGGGCAGGGTATACGCCCGCGAGGAAGGCGAGCCGGAAGAGGTATGCGAGGCCATATACGAGCACTACATGCCCTCGTCCGCCGCCGGAGACCTTCCGGCCTCTGACGCGGGCGCGATTATAAGCATGGCGGACAAGCTCGACACGATAACCGGCTGTTTCGGCGTGGGGCTTATCCCAACCGGGGCGCACGACCCGTATGGACTGAGGCGCCAGGCCATAGGCATCATGTTGATAATGCTGGACAGGAACTACGCCCTCTCGCTCGACAAACTCGTTGACATGGAACTCCTGTATCTCAAGGAAAAACTCACGAGAGACCCGAAGGAGGTGAAAAGCGGCGTATTGGAATTTTTCAGGGAAAGGCTCAGGAACCAGCTCCTTTCGCAGGGGCTTTCGTTCGATTCGGTTGACAGCGTGCTGTCGGCCCCGTGGTTCAACGTATCCGACGCGATAAAGAGGGTCGCGGCGCTTGAGAAGTTCAAGGCCCACCCCTCATGCCCCCATCTTGTCATCGCGTTCAAGAGGGTTTCCAACATCCTCCGGGGGCAGGAAGAGCGTCTTGCCGGCGCAATGCCCGATGAAGGCCTCTTCGTTGAGGAGGGCGAAAAGTCCCTCTCAAAGGTAAGCCGGCGGATAGAGCCGCTTATACGGGATTACTGGGCGAAGGGAGACTACGAAAAGGTGTTTTCAACGCTCGCGTCCATAAAGGACTCGATTGACGCTTTCTTTGACGAGGTCATGGTCATGGCCGAGGACGAAAGGCTGAGGACAAACCGCCTCACGCTCCTCCTCTACGTAAGAGGTCTGTATTGGCAGATAGCGGACCTTTCGAGGCTCGTCGTTTAGCAAACCGAGACTGCTGAAAAAGTCCTATTCTGTCACCCTGAACTTGTTTCAGGGTCTAAATACGAGATGCTGAAATGAATTCAGCATGACAGCTCCGGGTTTTTTGCGCTTTTCGGGGTACACATCCGAAGAGCCTGCCCTGAACTTGTTTCAGGGGTTGGTCGGGGTCAAGTATGTTTAAGGCGCTCACGATATTCAAAAAAATCCTCGCAATACCTCTTTCCCTGTTCCTGTTCATATCCGTTTTGAGCGGCTGCGCCGTAAACCCGGTTACCGGCGAAAAGGAGCTGATGCTCGTCTCCGAGGCGCAGGAAATAGAGATGGGCCGGAGCCTGTATCCCAACGCCATCTGGGCCGCCGAGGGCGGAGGAGGAGAGTTCAGGGATGAAGGTCTCAAGAATTATCTCAGAGATATCATCCTCAAGATCCACGGCGTGTCCCACAGGCCGAACCTGCCGGTTGATTTCGCCATACAGAACAGCTCCGTGCCCAACGCGTGGGCCATACCGGGTCACGTGGTGATTACCAGGGGGCTTCTCGCCGCGCTTGATAGCGAGGCGGAATTCGCCTTTGTAATGGGCCATGAGATGGGGCACGTCTCGGCCCGGCATTCCGCAAAACAGACAAGCTACGCGATATTGCAGCAGATAGGGCTGGCCGCGGCGGGGGCGGCCGTGGCCGACAGGAAATACTCGGACGCGTTCCTGACCGCCGGCGCCATCGGCTCAAGCCTTGTGCTTCTGAAATATTCGAGAAGCGACGAACTCGAGGCCGACAGGCTCGGCCTCCTTTACATGACGAGGCTCGGCTACGACCCGCAAGGCGCGATAAGCGCGCACAGGAACCTTGAAAAGGCCGTTGACGATTACATTAAATCCATCGGAAAGGAAACGCGCGAGGCGGATTTCTTCGGGGAACTCCTCTCGACGCACCCGCGCACCGCCGTGAGGATCGAGGAGCTTGAACGCATGAAAGGCTCCATGGGGCCGGTCGTTGTCAAGGGCGACGGGACGGGGAGGGAACGGTTCAGGGATATGGTCGCCGGACTTGGAAAGACCGACAGGGTTTACAGGGAATATTACGATAAGGCGGTGCGGGCGTACCGTGAAGACAGATTCAGGGACGCCGAGGAACTCGTATCGAGGGCCATAGAGGCGGACAAAGACCAGCCGCCTTTTTACGCCCTGAGGGGTTTTATAAGACTCGAAAGCAAGGATTACGCGGCTGCGGCCGTGTCCTTCGGCTCGGCGCTCAGGATTGACGCCGGATACCAGCCGGCGCTGCGCGGCATGGGCGCCGTGAATTACATGAGGGGCGATTACCAAGAGGGCGTGAGATACCTGAAGGAGGCGCTTAGGATATACCCCGAGGACGCGTCCTCCCATTATTTCCTGGGCATGAGCTATTACAAAACCTACAGGTACAGAGACGCGGCGCCGCACCTAAAGGGTTTTGCCTCAGCCCAGCCCAAACACCCGGAGGTGCACGGGGCGCTCGGCGTATGCTACGAAGAGCTTGGGGACGCGCGCGCGGCCTACGGCGAATACCTCATGCAGATCAGGGTCGCGCCTTATAACGAGATGGGCAGGCTCGCGGCCCGCCGGGCCGCGGTCTTAAAACCGATTGTCGAGAGGCAAAGGATTAAAAGGTAGAAAGTATGGTCTTGAGGCATCTAACTGCTTTATCCCGCAATTCTACGGGGCTCGGATAATTTTCCCAATGCGGGATGTGTCCCTGATTATTCTGATTATTCCAAGCGCTGACGAAGTTGGTTAGATTTTAAACAGCTGTAGCACTTTGTTCGAGTGATCCCCGATAGAACGCGACCTAACGGACTTTAAGCCGTTTTCCAGTTCATCTTTCTGCGCTACACCCTCATTGCGAAGCCTTTGCAGTGCCTTTTCGCAGTACTCTGCGCTGTTCTCAATTAATACACACCTACGACCGAGCGAAAGCGCGGCAATACCCGTAGTGCCACTACCAGCGAACGGGTCAATAACAAGACCATCCTCAGGACACAATAATTTTATAAAAAATAACGGGAGGTCTGTCGGATATACCGCAGGGTGTCCCTTATTTTTGCCGACAAGGGCGAGGCTCAGAACGTTTGAAGGCGATACGGTTTGCTTACCGACCCATCTTGATATGTCGCGTCCAAAACCGCTCGCATTAGCGGAGTTATGCCTCTTAAGGTCGTTTTGACCGAGTTTGTTTAAACGCGAAGCAACCCAATCCCCTATAGGCCGCCTTACCGCTTCAGGATTAAAGTAGGGACGTTTTGATTTCGTCAAGTGAAAACAATATTCCCACCCATCGCGTAAACGATTAGGCCAACGGCCGGGCATCGGATTTGTTTTGTGCCAGATATAATCTTCTATTGAATACCAACCGTGCTGGCACAATGCGTCAATAGTGCGCCAAACATAGCGATGCTTAACGCCTTTTACCACTTTGTCCTTGATGTTTATAACAAGGCTTCCGGTCGGCTTAAGCGTGTTATAGAAGGCCTCATTAAATGTGAGAAACCATTCTGCGAATTTATCCGGATGCACACTGTCATAATGTTTTTTTCTTGCATCGGCATAGGGGGGCGAAGTCACAATCAAATCAGCCAGACCGGAAAAAGAAGGCAATTCTATGCGACTGTCACCGTGAATGACCGTGCATGTGGTGTCGGCTTTTGTGACAACCACCTTTTTTTCCGATATGGCCATACACTTTACCCTTACTATTGACAGAAGAATTGAACCAATTTACGAGGGTCGTTAAATTTACCTGATTCGTCTATTAAACCAGCATCTCTACAGGCTTCCCCGAAGGAATCTACCAATCTTTGAGGAACTTCCACGTGTACGGCTAATGCCTCCGGTTTATTGCTTCTGATTAATGTATTCAGCATTTGCATCATAATTTCTTCGTATGAATAATTCGTAAAGAATGGCCAGAAAAAATCCGACAGCCACACTTCGGTATTCTCGGAATGCGCCCGTCCGGTCTTTTGTTCCCGCTTAATATATCTACTGCCTCTATCCATCGCTATGCCAAATATACAGCAATACGGCCCTGTCCTGTTTTTATCGTTTTTCGCGTGATTTTCCAACGCATGTATGGCCTTTGGCCAGTCCTGCCCGCCCATGGTGTTGCAACGATTCTTAACCGAAACAAAGAGATTTAAAATATCCGTCCTCTTGTCTATAAATTGAATCTGCGCATTAAAATCTCCTTCCGCGGCGCCTATGTCGGATATGCTTTTAAATCTCTTTGTATAGCGCGCGCTCTCAGCAACGAGGAACTGATACCGCCAGCCGGAATTCATTCTTTCTTTTTGCAAAGTCCTATTGCGAAACTGTTCAATCGCCACATCTTTGTAATACTTCCCGTGCAACTGATGTGCGGTTGCAGCAGGGTCGCCGCAATATTTCTTGAAATATTTAAAAAGCCCTTTTCCTTCTTTTATCAAAATATCATCAATAACTTCTGCATCTGCGCCTGAGGGTATGGGGAGCGCCTCGCGGCTTGACTTCTTGTTTGCATTCTCTATCGCTGAAAGTATAATTTTCTCAAGCTCCACAACGGGAATCTTTCTTCTATGGGGCACCAAACTCGAGTCATCGAGGCAACCGTAATAACGACTTTTTTCATCTGTTATTCTCGGGTAGTTTTGCGCGGTTATTTTTGGCTTTGCCATAATAGGGGAAGGGAATTTTCTAATACGCTCATTCGTGATGCCGCTTAAAATTAGGGTATCCTAATCCTATCCCCACTGTCAAGACAGAAAACAGGGAATAACGTAAGCTTCCCCTAAAAGTAGACATGTAATAAGTAGAGCTTTCTGGCAAAATAAAGCCAGGAGGTTCACATGAAGAAGTCCCGCTTTACCGAGTCTCAGATCGTTGCCGTGCTCAAGGAGGTGGAGTCAGGCGTTCCCGT
>JACRET010000038.1 GCA_016218105.1 Deltaproteobacteria bacterium | reverse complement strand
TGCACAGCGGCCGTTCGCGCCGAAGCAATACAAGGTCGTGCGCATCCACCAGATAGGGATTAATGTTCCTCGCCTCCAAAGCATGAGCGTCGCCCTTGATCTGCTCATAGTCGTAAATAGTCTTACGATCAGTATCGTGCAAGGCGAAGCCGATGATGACGCAATGTACCGCCGCTTTGCCGCGGGCTTCATTGCTCCAGCTAAAGGTGCGGTGGGCAAAGTGAATTTTGACGCCGAGTCGAAGCAACTCTGACCAGAGAACCCCGACCTGCTCGCCCTGCGTGATTGAATTGGTCGAGACGAAGGCGATCTTTACGCGGTCTCGCGGCGCTTTATGCGTACTGGGCATATTATCGAGTAAAGCTGAAATCCTATCGTCACCACGCACATAACGCACCGCCTTCATATACCATGCTGTCACATAGTCAAGTACGCCATAGTTGGCATTGGCGAAAACATATTCCATGTCCGTGCGCTGCGAGTCATTTAAAAATTTTGAACCCACAAACGGAGGATTGCCGAGGATGTAGTCAACATGCTCCGGTGAAATTACCGTGTTCCAGTCCATCCGCAGGGCATTGCCGCAGTGGATCGAAGCTGAATTAACAAGCGGCAGGCGGCGGAAGTACTTGCCGAACTCTTCGGACACCTTCATGTTCATCTGGTGGTCCGTGAGCCAGAGCGCGACCTGGGCGATATGGCTTGGGAATTCCTCGATCTCTATGCCATAGAACTGGTTCACGTTCACCTGCACGAGCTGGAATATATCAAGGTGCATCTGCCCCGTTGCCCGGGCGGAGCGCAGGATTTCCAGTTCCAGCAGGCGCAGTTCCCTGTACGCGATGACAAGGAAGTTTCCGCACCCGCACGCCGGGTCGAAGAACTTCAAGCGGGAGATCTTTTTAAGCAGTTCGAAGAGCTTGTTGTTGCTGCGCTTTGCGCCGTGGTACTCAGCCCAAAGGCCGTCGAGGAAGAGCGGCTTGATGAGCTTGAGGATGTTCTCTTCGCTGGTATAGTGCGCGCCGAGATTGCGGCGGCGGGCCGAGCCTTCCTCGTCCATGACGCACTGGAACAGCGCGCCGAAAATGGCGGGCGAGATGCGGCCCCAGTCGAGCGCGCAGCAGTCCAGAAGCATCTCTCGCATCGTTCTGTCGCAAGACGCTATGGAAAGAGTTTCCTCAAAGAGCCGCCCGTTCACATAGGGAAAGGCGGCAAGCGTTTCATCGAGGTTGTTTTGACGCCGCTGCTCGGCTGTGTTCAGCACCTGAAAGAAGAGCGACAGCTGAGGCCCGAGATCGGAGCCGTCTTCGCGCGTGTTGTTCTCTAAAAAATCGCGAAACGACCCGCGCGGCTCAAAGAGCGTGGTGTCCTCGGCGAATAGACAGAACAAGAGGCGCACCAAAAGCACCTCAAGGGCGTGTCCCTCGTAGCCGGCGGAGCGCAGGCGGTCATGGAGCCTTCCCATGCGCTCGGCCGCCTTGATATTCACAGGGTCTTGCGCCGTGATCTGTTGTGTGGTGTAGCCCGCGATAAAGCCGAAAAGCTTTATGTTTTTATAAAGGTCCTTGAGAGGGAATTCCTGCCGGGTGTTTGTGTCAAGATCATAAAGCCGGATGCGCGCGAAGTCGGATACTATAACATAGCGGGGAAGATCGCGTTCGGCAACACCATCGAAGTACTCGAGCGCCTGTTTGTAGGCCGAGTCAAGGTCGCGCCCCAGGGACTTGTGCTCGGCGATGAGCGTACCGCGCCAGAAAAGATCTATAAAGCCTCCGCCGCCGCCCTTTGCTTCGAAGCGCGAGCGCGCCCTGCGTACAGGCTCCTCAAAACTTGCCAGCCGCCTGCGGGAAACGCCGAAGACGTTAAAAAACTCATTCCAGAACGTTTGGGCTTCAGCCCGTTCTGAACGCTCGTCTTCCCATGCGCGTGAAAAGGCCAGAGCCCGGTCTTTGATTTCGTTTAATGATAATGGCATAATTTGAGGCTTTCAATGTCACGCATATTATATAAGGCAGCTCTGATTAATTCATTGATTTGTCATTGCGAGCGAAGCGAAGCAATCTCGTTTAAATATCCCCCTCACCCTCCGCCCTCTCCCACAAGGGGAGAGGGAACTGTAGGGTCCGTTCCCCGAACGGGCTGGGGAACTATTAAGAAACAATCCTACCTGCCGCCGCAGAGGTCCATTATAAGCTTTGGCAGCACCATGTGCTGAGGCATCCTTCCGCTCTTGAAATCGCTGTCCGCTTCCTTAAGCCTGTCGATGGCTCCCTTAAGCTCCTTTAGCGTAAACCTCTTCGACCTTCTTATGTAATCGTCCGTATATTTTGGAAAAAGCCCCAGCATCGAAGGGAGCTTCTGGCTGGAGACCCCCTTCCCCAGAAATATCTTTATCTTAAGGAGTATCCTTATCTGCCGGGAAATAGCCCCAAGCACCATCAAGGGCTCTCCCGATATCTTTCCGTATATTTTAAGCGCCTTTTTTAAATCCTTTGCGCCGATAGCGTCGGACAGCCCGAATATGGTCTCCTCCCTGCAGTCGAGCCCCGAGTCTTCCACATCCTTATCGTCTATGGCGGCCTTATCGCCCACAAAAAGAACAAGCTTATCCAGCTCGCCCCTTACGTCCCGAAGCCTCGTTCCGGCGATCTCGACGAGTTTCCTGGCAGCGGTCTCGCTTATGGCCTTGCCCTCTTTTTTGGCCTCTTTCCTTACCCACACCGCAAGCTCTTCCTCGTACATTCGGTTACAGGCCTTGAGGTATCCGCCGTCTGTCAGGGCCTTTATAAAGGCAGAGCCCTTGTCGATTTTACCCGTATCGGCGAGGAATATCAGGCATGTAGTCTCGGAAGGCTTATTGATATAAGGGATGAGCTCTTTTTGCTGAGGCGCCTTAAGGTTTTCGGCGCCCCTTATCAAGACCACCCTCTTGTCGGCAAACGCCGGGAGGGTCAAGGCGGCGGCTATGACGTCCGAGGCATCAGCGGACTTTCCTTCGAACTGATGGTAGTTCATGGAGGCGAAGACGCCGGTCAGGGCTTCCTTTTTGATAGATTCGATCGCCTCCTCTATCAGGTAGTCGTCCGTTCCATAGATATAATATACGGGTTTAAGCATCAGAAGTTGTCTATCACCCGCTCCTTTACGGACCTGGCGGTATCCTTCGCTAGTTTCTTCAAGGCGGCTGTCTCCGCCTCTCTTGTGGCGGTAATGCTGGAGATAGTGACGGTAAAGTCCTCATAATCAGAGATATTGTTGTCTTCCCATATGACGGTATTGTTTTTAACAATCTTTACGGACATGGTGACGGTAAGCCTGTACTCCTGGTTTACGTCGCTCCTGGTATAAGATACGGGCGTAAGGTCATAGGACTTTATCACACCCTGCATGATGCCGTCCGCGGCGTCAACGACCTTTACGGTCGTTACCATCTCCTCGACAAACGCGGATGTGATAAGCGCCTCTATGTCGGGCTTATGGGTGGAATTCGTAAAAACGGGTATGTACAGGGACGCGATATCGCCGGGCATCTTTCCGCCCTTTCCGGCTATGTGATATCCGCATCCGGCGATAACGAGAAAAAGAAAAGATATGGAGAGAAATCTTCCAAGGCTCATCAGGCTACGACCATATTTACTATTTTATTGGGGACATAGACGAACTTTTTCAATTCCTTTCCCTTTATCCATTCCTGCGCCTTTTCATCCTTCATCACAAGGTCTCTGACGGATTGTTCGGGATAGTCTACAGGCACGTTTATCCTTGACCTAACCTTGCCGTTGATCTGGATTACGATAGTCGCCTCTTCTCTGGCAAGCGCGCTTTCGTTGACGGCGGGCCACGGAGTCCTGTAAACAGGCACGGTGTTCCCAAGCTTGTGCCAGAGCTCTTCCGAAATGTGCGGGGCAAAGGGGGCTATAAGGAGGATTACGGAATCCACGGCCTCCCTGAAGACCTTAAGCTCCACGGATCCCGCATCCTTGCCTTGAAGGGTATTCTGGAATTGGTAGAGCGCGTTTACCAGCTCCATCACGGAGCTTATGGCCGTATTAAAGTGGAACCGTTCTCCTATATCGTGCGTGACCTTGTTTATAGTCTTGTGCGTTACATGATAGATATCCTTTGACGGGCCTGAAAGCGGCTCATTCCCGGCATAAGGCCTCGCGGCTGTGAGCATATCGATATTTTCCAGCACCAGCCTCCATATCCTGCCGAGGAATCTGTACGCGCCCTCAACGCCTTCTTCGTTCCAGTCGAGGTCCTTCTCCGGGGGGGCGGCGAAGAGGGAGAAGAGCCTGGTCGTATCCGCGCCGTACTCTTCTATTATCCTGTCGGGGTCTATGACGTTTTTCTTTGACTTGGACATCTTTTCAACCGCGCCGACCGCTACCGACTTTCCGCAATTGGCGCACTTGCCGTCCCTGGCCTCTTCAGGGTAGAGGAAACCATGCTCCGGGCATTTGATGATCTCCTTGCAGACCATGCCCTGTGTAAGGAGGTTCTTGAAAGGCTCGTCAAAGCCATGCAGTCCAATATCCCTCAATGCCTTTGTAAAAAACCGGGCATACAGGAGGTGCATCACCGCGTGCTCTATGCCGCCTATATATTGATCGACGGGCATCCAGTACCCTGCCTCGTCCTTCTTAAAAGGCAGGTTGTTTTCTTTCGGGGAGATATATTTAAGGAAATACCACGACGAGTCCACGAACGTATCCATCGTATCGGTCTCCCGCCTGGCCGCTCCTTTGCAGTTCGGGCAGGTTGTATCCGTAAAGCCCGGTGTGGCGAGCGGAGACAACCCCTTGCCCGTAAGCTTAACGTCCTCGGGCAGTATTACGGGAAGCTCCTCTAAAGGCACCGGCACCGTCCCGCATTTTTCGCAATATATCATCGGTATGGGGCAGCCCCAGTATCTCTGCCTTGAGATGCCCCAATCCCTCAACTTGTAATTTATAGACCTCTTTCCAACGCCTTTTTCCTCAAGGAGGTCTATTATGGCCTCCATCGCACCTGTATTGGGGGCGCCGTCAAAAGGCCCTGAGTTTACCATTACGCCATCATCGACAAAGGCCGCTTCCATTGTCCCTGGGTCGAGGGAACCGCCGATGGGATTGATGACTACCTTCAGCGCAATGCCGTAGACCCTGGCGAACTCGAAGTCCCTCTGGTCGTGCGCCGGCACCGCCATCACCGCGCCTGTGCCGTATTCCATAAGGACGAAATTGGCCGCGTATACAGGCACCTTGTCCCCGGTGAGCGGGTTTACGCAGTAAGCCCCGGTAAACACGCCTTCTTTCTCTATCTCATCGATATTTCTCTGCCCCTTTGCCTCGCCCTTTACCTTTGAGATGAACCTGTCAACTTCCGCCTTTCTCTCAGGCGTTGTTATCTTTTCCAGGGCGGGGTGTCCCGCCGCGAGGCTCATGAAGGTAACGCCGTAGAGCGTATCGGGGCGCGTCGTGAATATCTTTATCGTCTCGTCTCTTCCGTCTACTTTAAAAAAAACTTCAGCGCCCGTGGATTTGCCTATCCAGTTCCTCTGCATGATAAGGACGCGCTCAGGCCAGCCCGGCAGTTTGTATGTATGCTCAAGCAGCTCTTCAGCGTAAGCGGTGATCTTCAAGAACCACTGCTCAAGCTCCTTCATCTCTACTACAGAATCACACCTCCAGCAAAGGCCGTTCTCGACCTGCTCGTTCGCGAGTACCGTAGCGCAGCCCGGACACCAGTTTACCGAAGAGCGCCTTTTATAAGCCAGCCCCTTTTCATAGAGCTTAAGGAATATCCACTGGTTCCATCTATAATAATCAGGCTTGCAGGTCGCCACTTCCCTGTCCCAGTCATAGCTGAGTCCCATCCGCTTGAGCTGCATTCTCATGTTATCGATATTTTCATAAGTCCACTTGGCCGGATGGGTGCCGTGCTGTATGGCCGCGTTCTCAGCCGGAAGCCCGAATGAGTCCCACCCCATCGGATGGAGGACGTTTTTACCCTTCATCATCAGGAATCTCGCCAGGACATCGCCTATCGAGTAGTTCCTTACATGGCCCATGTGTATCTTGCCGGACGGATAAGGGAACATTTCAAGGACATAGTACTTGTCCCTGGACTTGTCATCAGAGGTCGAGAAGGCCTTGCCTTTCCCCCAGACCTCCTGCCAGCGCGCTTCTATATTCTTATGCTCGTATCTTTCAGCCATTTAGCTATCCTGTTCTAAAGTAATAGGGTTTTCTAACATATAAGGATACCATTTTTCAATTGAAAAAGGCGGATTTTACGCCTCGCCAGGCTCAGATAGAAATAAACAACACCTCGCAATGACGGTTGTTTTTGCATTTTGTTTTTCAGAAAATATCAGGGGTGTTGCGAAGCAGAGCATAAAGGAGGCGGCGGGCCCTACACAGAAGAAGCCCCTGTGAGGGGGATTTTAAAAATCGGAGAGAATAATACCTGAAATCAGAAAGGCCCCTTTCGGGGCCTTTTTTTATTTTCCTTATTCTACAATCCTTACCTTTATATCCACCCGCTCGTTCGGCAGGTCTCTGGAGTTCCGCGGCAGGTTCACTATCGTATCCGCCACCTCCATGCCCTTTACAACTTCACCGAATACGGTGTACTGCCTGTCGAGGAATAGTGAATCCTTGACGACTATGAAGAACTGGGAGCCCGCGCTGTCGGGGTGCTGAGACCTCGCCATCGAGACGATGCCCCTTTTGTGCGATATGTTATTGAACTCGGCCTTGACGTTTTTGCCGGGGCCGCCCATGCCGTAGGTTTCCTTGTTTGGCCCTTTAGTATTAGGGTCTCCGCCCTGGATCATGAAACCGGGAATGACCCTGTGGAAAATGGTATTGTCATAAAGGCCCTCTTGCGCCAGCTTTATGAAATTGGCCACATGGTTCGGCGCCACGTCCGGAAAGAACTTTATTTCTATCTCACCGTACTTGGTCTCTATGATTGCCCTTGTGTCTTTCTTTTCTTCCATCTTCTTTGCTCCTTTTTTCGCGGCGATTGAATTTTGAGGCAGAAAAAAACCGGCTAAGCCTATAAGCAAGGCGATTGCCGCCACCTTGAAGATACTCATGATAAACCTCCTTAAATAAAAAAAATAATTTACCGTCTTAGCTGTTTTAAGTCAACCCTTATCATAAAACTTTCTTTATCCCCGCCCTCTATCTGCTTTAAGCCAAGCCTTTACATACTCAAGGGCCTCCCTTTTGTTTCTTACCGCTCCCCTTTCCACGCCCTCTGAAATTTTTGAGATGATTTCGCCTACGACCGGCCCCTCCGGAACCTTGAAGATATCCATTATCTCTTTGCCATTGAGGATCGGCCTCTGTTTTTTCCTGGTATAAACCCCGAAGTAAAAATCGAGCATTTCGATGACCAGCCTGTATAATTCTTCGTCTTCCCCGCCCCTTGTTGCCCTGGCGTCGGCTAGCGAAAGGCAAAGGAGGTCAACGCCTGAGCTGCCTCCGGAGGCCCTGAAAAAGTGGCCCCGCGCCCTCGGAGTCCTGTCTTTCAATTGCGCGAGCATGAAGACCCGATGGTGGTTTTTGACGAGGTTCGACACCTCCCCAGCGAATCGGTTGCTGAACTTGAGCCGCCTCAAGATTTCCATTACGAGACGGCTGCCTTCGAAGTCGTGTCCGATAAACCGGAGCCGCCCTTCTTCCCTCGATATCGTAAGCGGCTTACCGGTGTCGTGAAAGAAGGCGGCCGCCTTGAAAAGCGACTTCTTCTTTACAGGGCCTATCGGGGCTTCAAAATGTCTTTTAAGCATTCCTGCCCCCGGGAACCCTCCGCTGTAAATACTTGCCAATAACTTCTCCGCTTCATCCAGCGTCTTAAGCGAGTGTCCAAGCAAATTATAACCTTCGACATCGGCCCATCCGCTGGCTTCAGGCAATATGATCTTTACGACGCCGGCGGAATAAAGCCTTTCGATAGTCTTCGACGCGGCTTGAGACGAAAAGATGGATATAATCTCATCCCTTATGCGCTCGGCGGAAATAGACGCGAGCAGCACAGATTTTTCCTTTATGAGATTTAAGGTCTCTTCATCAACTTCAAGCCCGTACTGCTGTGAAAGCCTGAACGCGCGCAAGCACCTCAGTGGGTCGTCATCGAATACCCCTGTTGAAACGCACCTTAAGGCGCGCCTTTCGACATCCTCCACGCCTCCGGCCGGGTCCAACAACAAAGGCTCGAACGCCTCGAACAGGTCCTTAAGCCTTACGGCCATGGCATTTACGGTAAAATCCCTCATCCTGAGATCACAGATTATATCGCCGTTTTTTACAGGGGCGATGTCTACGGCATAGGCGGCGGCGCGGCCCTTCTTTTTAACGGCTACCCTATAAGTAGAAGTCTCTTCGTCGAGGACGAACGAAGTCCCTCCAAGCCCTTTGGCGGCCATAGCGGATAACGCCTTTATATCGCCCTCTGCCGCAAAGTCGTAATCAGGGGTAATGGGTTTTGACAGGAGGCTATTTCTGACAGCGCCTCCGACGAGGTAGACGGGTGGGCCTTTCAATATCGCATGTATCTTTTTTAAGACAAGGTCTTCCTTTAAGGAATCTATCTCCCTGACCCTTTTAAAAAAAGAACGGGCCGATTTCAACCGGCCCGTTCCGTTTGAACTTTCACCGTCTCCTCTATTCACAGGAGCTCTACCTCGATAAGCCCGTCATCAAGCGGTATGAGGGGCCTCTCAGACGCCCACTCTTTTATTTTTACTGCCACCTCGCGGTAGCCCGGTTCCATGTCATATATCGTCTTGAAAAGCTGGAATGCCTCGTCCTTCTCGCCGGCGGCCTCATAGGCCAGCGCGAGCTCATAAAACATGCCCTTCCTCTCCTCATTCGATTTTCCCTCTATCTTAAGCCCCTTCAGATAATATATTATCGCCTCGCCAGGGTTATCATCCGCCATCGCGCAAAGCCCGAGCCTTATGTAGCAGTCAAACTCGAGCCTCGGCTCTTTCATGGCTATCTTGAACTCTTTGGCGGCTTCGTTATAAAGCTCCATCTCCATGTAGGCTATGCCAAGGTTGTAGTGGGTCTCGGAGTCTTCCTTTATCAACTGCTTCCCGATACCCTTCTTGAACTCATCGAATGTATCCTTGGTTTCAGCCCCTCCCCCGCCCCATGACCCGGCCAGATCCTCTAAAGCCTCTTCCATGCCAAGCTCCGCGGAAAGGTCGACATAGTCTCCTTCCCTGGCTTTCTCAAACGGGGTGTCTTCGATCCTGGGCTGGTCTGATTCCACGAAGGCTACTTCCGGGAAGATATTTTCATCTTCCTTTGTCTCAAGCTCATCTGTCTTTTCATCAGAAAGGGCCTGCTCTTCAGAAATATCGGAATTTTCCTCAGGCGGCTCCATCTTGGCCATAAGCTCCGAGAAAGCGCTGGAGAGATCATCCTCCCGCAATTCGTCATCCGCCTCCGGAAGAGACTCGACCTGGATGCCTTCTACCTCTATTATCTCTGAATCGGCCTCTGGCGCCGGAGATTCAGAGATAACCATCTCCTCTTCCTGCGCATCAACCTCGATTACAGGGGCCTCTTCGATAAGGACTTCAGCCGGGACATCTTCGGAAGGCTCCACTTCCATGGAGATCTCCACTTCAGGGGCCTCTGCCGCCGCCTCTTCTTTGGGGGCTTCGCTTATCCCTTCGAGGATTTCAAGCTCTTTGGGCGGCTCTATGAACGGTTCTTCTTTTTCTTCCGCCTGGGCCTCTTCCCTGAATTCGAGCTTAGGTTCCTCAAACTCTATCAGCGGCGCATCCTCTTTTGTTTCCTCCGGCCCTTCTTTTAATTCTACTTCTTCAGCAGCCGCTAAAGCGCGCCCGGAGCCTGTCTCAACCTCTTTTGCCCCGGTCTCAGGCATAGACGCCTCGATAGCCTTCTCTATTTCCTCAAATTCTATCTCTTGTTCTTCAGGCAAGGCCTCGTCAAGAACCGGCAGCGGACCTGATCCATCAGGCGTCTCTTTTATATCTTCTTCCGGCTTGGGCGAGGCTGCCTCTTC
>JACRET010000003.1 GCA_016218105.1 Deltaproteobacteria bacterium | reverse complement strand
TGGTAGTTCAGGTTTTTTTCTGGAGGGGCTGGCCCGGCCTGGTCAATCCCTGGGTGTTGAAGAAGGTTGCTGGCAGTCAGGGTTTGGAGAACGCCGCCTGAAAAGAGTATGGCTGTTAAAGGGCGGATGTTTTAATAAGGCTGCCTTGTTTTAATAAAATTGTTACCTAGCGTGAGGGGATTTGCAGAAAAGCACTTCACGGATCAGAGTAAATAAAGCAAACGCAAGAATCGAATCTGTTCGATTGAGGAGTTATTCAGTTGGCACGCTCAATTCCATTAGAGAGACAAAGAAATATCGGCATAATGGCCCATATAGACGCGGGGAAGACTACCACCACCGAGAGGATCCTCTACTATACCGGAGTTACGTATAAGATTGGAGAAGTCCACGACGGTACCGCCGTAATGGACTGGATGGAACAGGAGAAGGAAAGAGGCATCACGATCACATCCGCTGCCACGACCTGCTCGTGGAAAGACGTCCGCATAAACATCATCGACACCCCCGGCCATGTCGATTTTACCATTGAAGTTGAAAGGTCTTTAAGAGTCCTTGATGGAGCGGTCGCAGTATTCTGCTCCGTCGGCGGAGTCGAGCCCCAGAGCGAGACTGTCTGGAGGCAGGCCAATAAATATAAGGTTCCGAGGATCGCCTTCGTTAACAAGATGGACCGCGTGGGCGCTGATTTCTTCAGGGTTGTAGGCATGATTGTCGACAGACTGAAGGCCCGTCCCGTAGTGCTTCAGCTTCCGGTCGGCAAAGAGGATACATTTAAGGGTGTGGTAGACCTTGTAGAGGAAAAGGCGATTCTGTGGGACGAGGATACGCTCGGAGCCAAGTACAGGTTCGCAGAAGTGCCTGAAGACATGAAGGATCTCGTCGCCGAATACAGGGAAAAGCTTATAGAAGCTGCCGCGGATTTTGACGATAA
This sequence comes from Deltaproteobacteria bacterium, assembly GCA_016218105.1. GTDB lineage: Bacteria > Desulfobacterota > GWC2-55-46 > GWC2-55-46 > GWC2-55-46 > GWB2-55-19. The sequence continues at coordinate 2,407 of JACRET010000003.1, read as the reverse complement.
GATAATGGATAAGTACCTTGAAGGCAGCCCGGTATCAAAAGAAGATATAATGGCCGCAATCAGGAAAGGCGCCATCTCGATGGAGATAACCCCGGTGTTATGCGGGTCAGCCTTTAAGAACAAGGGTGTGCAGTTTCTGCTGGATGCGGTTCTGGATTATCTCCCATCCCCGCTCGATGTCCCCGCTATCCAGGGTATCAACCCGGAAACAGAAGGTGAGGATGTCAGAGAGACCGCGGACAGCGCTCCTTTCTCAGCACTTGCCTTCAAAATCATGACAGACCCGTTCGTAGGCCAGCTTACCTTCTTCAGGGTTTATTCAGGCTTCATGAACGCAGGCTCATACGTATATAATTCCACAAAAGATCAGAAGGAAAGAATCGGCCGCCTTGTAAAGATGCATGCGAACAAGCGCGAGGACGTAAAAGAGGTTTACGCGGGTGATATCGCGGCGGCGGTCGGTCTTAAGTATACAACTACAGGGGATACGATTTGCGACCCTGAAAAGCCGATAATACTCGAATCAATGGACTTTCCTGATCCTGTTATCTCCATCGCGATCGAGCCTAAAACAAAGGCCGACCAGGAAAAGCTCGGGATAGCCCTTCAGAAACTTGCTATAGAAGACCCGTCCTTCAGGGTTAAGACAGACGAAGAGACCGGTCAGACGATCATCTCAGGGATGGGCGAGCTTCATCTTGAGATCATCGTGGACAGGATGCTACGCGAGTTCAAGGTAGAGGCTTCCGTAGGCAAGCCCCAGGTCGCGTATAAAGAGACTATTACGAGAAAAGCAAAAGCAGAAGGCAAATATATCAGGCAGACCGGCGGTAGAGGTCAGTACGGTCATGTATATATAGAGATTGAGCCCGGCGAAAAGGGTAAGAACTTTGAGTTTGTAAATAAGGTGGTCGGAGGATCGATCCCGAAAGAGTATATAAACCCTGTTGAGAATGGCATTAAAGAGGCGACGGAAACCGGAACTCTGGCGGGCTATCCGGTCGTTGACGTAAAGATAACGCTTTACGACGGGTCATACCATGATGTAGACTCCTCTGAAATGGCCTTTAAAATAGCGGGTTCCATGGCATTCAAGGAAGCGGTAAAGAGTGCCGGCCCCATTCTCCTTGAGCCGATAATGGACGTTGAGGTCGTCATCCCCGAACAGTTCATGGGCGATGTGATCGGAGATCTCAATTCCAGGAGGGGTAAGATCCTCGGGATGGATTCAAGGGGCGGTTTCCAGGTGGTGTCGGCGAACGTACCGCTGGCGAACATGTTCGGATACTCGACTGACCTGAGATCCAAGACCCAGGGCAGGGCCTCCTACACGATGCAATTCGCGCACTATGAACAGGTGCCGTCATCGGTGATGGAAGTACTGACCGCTAAGATGCAGGGTAAATAATAATCAATTAAGGATTTTGGAGGTTAAAAACATGAGCAAGGCGAAATTTGAGAGAAGCAAGCCGCATATAAACGTAGGGACGATCGGTCACGTTGACCACGGCAAGACTTCGCTTACGGCCGCGATAACGAGGGTATTGAGCTCAAAGGGATACGCGGAGTTTCTGGCATACGAGAACATAGACAAGGCCCCCGAAGAGAGAGAGAGGGGACTGACGATATCGATATCACACGTAGAGTACCAGACGGACAAGAGGCATTACGCGCACATCGACTGCCCCGGTCACGCTGACTACGTAAAGAACATGATAACTGGCGCTGCGCAGATGGACGGCGCGATACTGGTCTGCTCTGCCGCGGACGGCCCGATGCCCCAGACAAGGGAGCATATACTGCTGGCCCGTCAGGTAGGCGTGCCGTATATCGTAGTGTTTTTGAACAAGACGGACATGGTAGACGACAAGGAGCTTTTAGAGCTTGTCGAGCTGGAAGTAAGAGAGCTGCTAAACCAGTACAAGTTCCCCGGGGATGATATCCCTGTAATAAAGGGGAGCGCGTTGAAGGCGCTTGAGTGCGGATGCGGCAAGAAGGAATGCCCGTCCTGCGGCCCCATACTGGAGCTCATGGATACATTGGACTCGTACATACCTGAGCCGAAGAGGGACATCGACAAGCCGTTCCTGATGCCTGTTGAGGACGTATTCTCGATCTCCGGGCGCGGTACGGTCGTAACCGGGCGCGTTGAGAGGGGAACGGTAAAGGTGGGCGAAGAGATCGAGATAGTAGGGCTTCGCGACACGCAGAAGACCGTAGTAACGGGCGTTGAGATGTTCCGCAAGCTCCTCGATGAGGGCAGGGCCGGAGACAACATCGGCGCGCTCTTAAGGGGCACGAAGAAGGAAGATGTCGAGCGTGGCCAGGTATTGGCGAAGCCCGGCACCATCACACCGCACACGAAGTTCAAGGGTGAGGTATATATATTGTCAAAAGAAGAGGGCGG
>JACRET010000001.1 GCA_016218105.1 Deltaproteobacteria bacterium | reverse complement strand
TAGCCATAGGAGAGCGGGAGATAATGTATAAGCTGGATTATCCTAAGCTCGATGAGAACGTATATGAGCTTAAAAACGTCATTTCAAGGAAGAAGCAGGTCGTCCCGCACATATTGAGCCTTTTTAATGCGGTGTATTAAAGAGGAGGCTGTCATATTTACCAACGCAGCCTACGCCTGGTTGAAGCAAAAAAAAACCCCTCATCATTTCTGATGAGGGGTTTTTAGTTTTTTTTATCCCAAATTACTCAGGGATAACGTTTACGGCCTTAGAGCCCTTTGCGTCTTTTGTTACTTCGAACCTTACGCTCTGGCCTTCCCTGAGGGTCTTGAATCCATCACCCTGAATAGATGAATAATGGACAAATACATCCTCGCCTGATTCCTGCTCGATGAAACCAAAACCCTTTGATTCATTGAACCACTTCACTTTACCTGTCGGCATGGCACAAACCTCCTTTCTAAAATTTATAAGCTCATCGAGGTCTGCGCAATCCCAGTTTTCTGAACTGCATACAACCTGCTCTCAACTTATGTAATGTTGAGTATATGTAAAATCGCAATCGATGTCAACATAAATTTATAAACTCTTTTTTAACCCCTATGAAATCCTTTTCAGTACTACTTCCTATATGATATTGTACCATAATTGTAAAAAGGCCGCGAACTTAATTTCGCAGCCGGATACTCAATCTTACTGGTAAAACAGTGACCCCAGTCGAACTTACAATCCGGCAGAAGATAATAGAGGCCCTGAAAGGCGGGATGCTCACCACCAAGGATATTTCCAAAGCGGTTGGAATTAAGGAAAAGGACGTCATCGACCATCTTCCTCATGTCGCCAAGTCCCTTTCTAAAGCGAGGGCTGACATGTCAGGGCGGTTCGTGATTGAGCCGGCCAGGTGCCTGGATTGCGGGTTTGTGTTCAGAAAACGTGAAAGACTGAAAAATCCCGGTAAATGCCCGATATGTAATTCGGAAGGCATTACCGAGGCAAGATATGGGATCATAAGCGGGTAATGACCGAAATTGACCTGAATCCCAATAAGGAGATTGGATGAGAAAGATAGCCAGATATTTTGTGTACATCCCGTGTGTCTTGTGTGCAGTCTTTTTTTTCGCCTGGAACTCTGAGGCCCAGACGAGGTCTGAGTTTACCCTGAGCACGGGTTACAGGGTGGATGAGCTCCAATGGAGCATAGCGGGCGATATCAACGGTTGCTGCCCTAACATCCTATCCGAACTGACCTGGAGCGATATTTCGAGCTATAATGTAAAAGCGGCGTACAATTTTTACGAAGGGCAGTTCCTCTACGGCAGGGCATCGTTAGACTACGGGTTTATCTTTTCCGGGAACAACCAGGATTCCGATTATCTTGAAGATAATCACAACTCCGAGTTCTCCCGCTCTAATAATAATTCCGATTCAGGCTATGTGTTGGACGGCACCGCAGGCATAGGGTACAGGATAAGGTCCGTAAGAGGCGGCGTTGAGCTCATACCGATGATCGGATATTCATATCATAAACAGAATCTTACAATAACGGACGGATTCCAGACCATCCCGGAGACAGGCGCGTTTTCCGGACTGGACAGCTCCTACAGGGCACGGTGGCAGGGGCCGTGGATAGGAACGGATATCCATTACGCAACAAAACAATGGGCGCTTCTTACGAAGCTCGAATACCATCTCGCTGATTACTATGCTTACGCAAACTGGAATTTAAGGGATGATTTTGAGCACCCGGTCAGTTACGAGCATTGGGCCGACGGAAGCGGGTTCGTATTCGCCCTTGACGGCGATTATAAGCTTAATGACCGCTGGTCTTTTGTAGGCACATTGGACGCGCAATACTGGAAGGCGACTTCGGGCCTGGACAGGACCTATTTTTCGGACGGCACCAGCTCGGACACAAGGCTTAACCAGGTTGTGTGGGACTCTTATGCCGCGCTTGTAGGGCTTAAATATACATTTTAATCGGGTGCTCGGCGAATTCCCGCCCTTTTAAGGGCGGGTCAGAGCCGAGCAATAAAAATGGAAAAAAGTACCTTGCCGACAATCCCCGCCATTTATGGCGGGGTAATTGAATACTTAAGCCCATGAGAGGCGATTCTCCCGGGAGAGTTTTTAAGACACGAAAGCTGCGGGGCGTGGTTTTAAACCCGTAAACAGGGGATGTTGGAATGAAAGGATTTCTAAAGACAGCGCTGATGGGTTTGGCGGCGGTTTTGATGATCGCGGGGGCTTCTTTCGCGGCGTCTCCTCTGGACCGCGAGTCAGAGGAATGCATAAGCTGTCATGAAACAGTGTCAGATTCACAGGTCTGCCACTCCGGAGACTGCGGCCATGCTGTCCCTTCGGATTACGCGCTGGCCGCTTCAAAAAACCGCGGGCTTGTCAGGCCTTCGGCCCTGATTCCAGCCATCAGGCTTGTAGACAACAGGATAGCATGCGTTACCTGCCATGTAGAGTATTCAAAAACCGGACATTTAATCCTCGCCGGACAGAGGAAGCAGGGCGCGGTCCCGGACCCGATGCTGTCCGTGGATAATTCACAAAGCAAACTCTGCACCTCGTGCCATGCGAAATAGCAATCCACGGCGCGCCGTAAATGGCAGGGATTGCAAGGTACTTGTCTTTTATAAAGTCCGATTAAAAAAACAAACAGGCGATGAGATAAAAAATCTTGACACACCCGTAAAGTTATATTATAAGTCTTAATACAATTTAATATTGGATTCTTATCCAGAGTGGTTGAGGGACTGGCCCTGCGACGCCACAGCAACCGGTACATAATGTATGACAGGTGCTAAATCCAGCAAGGTGAATTGGCCTTGGAAGATAAGATAGAGTATGCCCTCTTCTTAGCTTCAGGAAAGAAGGGGGTTTTTTATTTTCTGCCCACAAGACTTTTTAAATCAGCGCGCAGTAGGGATTTAGCGTAAACAGGAGGATAGAGGAATGAGCTACATGAAGAGTTTGAAGTGCAGGGAATGCGGAAAGGAGTACCCGAAAGAGGCGCTCCACGTTTGCGAACTCTGTTTCGGCCCGCTTGAAGTCAATTATGAATACGATAAAATAAAAGAGGTCTTGACCCGTAATATAATCGAAAAAAGGCCAACGAACATGTGGCGCTACAAGGAGCTCCTTCCGCTCGATAACGACCCGTCGGTCGGCGGACAGGTCGGGTTCACCCCCCTTGTCAGGGCGCATAACCTCGCGAAGGCTCTTGGTGTAAAGGAGCTTTACGTCAAGAATGACGCTGTTAACTTCCCGACTCTTTCATTCAAGGACAGGGTCGTATCCGTAGCCATATCAAGGGCAAGGGAATTGGGGTTTAAGATAGTCGCCTGCGCGTCAACCGGCAACCTCGCAAATTCGGTCGCCGCAAACGCCGCGGCCTGCGGAATGGAGACATACGTATTTATCCCTTACGACCTTGAGCAGACAAAGATCATGGGAACACTCATATACGGCGCGACCGTAGTAGGGATCAAAGGCACTTACGACGAGGTAAACAGGCTTTGCAGCGAAATAGCCGGTAAATACGGCTGGGCGTTCGTAAATATCAATATCAGGCCTTATTACGCCGAGGGCTCGAAGACCTTCGGGTATGAGATAGCCGAGCAGCTCGGATGGAAGCTGCCGAAACACATAATAGTCCCTATGGCAGGCGGCTCCCTCATTACAAAGATATCCAAGGCGTTCAAGGAATTCCAGAAGCTCGGGTTTGTGAAAGAGACGCCTACAAGGATTTACGGGGCGCAGGCGGCAGGGTGCTCTCCGATCGTAAACGCCGTAAAGGAAGGCACCGAGCTTATAAGGCCGGTAAGGCCGAATACCATAGCCAAGTCATTGGCTATAGGGAACCCGGCTGACGGATACTATTCGGCGAAAGTCATCAGGGAAAGCGGCGGCTGGGCCGAAAATGTGACGGATGAGGAGATCATCTCGGCGATGAAGCTCCTGGCTGAGACCGAGGGCATATTCGCCGAAACAGCTGGCGGGGTAACCCTGGGGGTCACGAAGAAGCTGATTGAGCAGGGCAGGATACCGAAAGACGAGTCCATCGTGGTATCGGTGACTGGCAACGGGCTTAAGACCCAGGAGGCCCTCTACGGCAAGCTTAATGAGGTCACGGTGATCAACTCAAAGCTCTCTGAATTCGACGATCTCGTCAAGGCCAACGGCAAGCAGTACGCGCTTAAAGGGTAAGTTTTTTTTGCTATCAGTCCTCGCCGTATTTCTGGTAATATATAAAGACCGTTTAACGGCATCTATAATGGAAAAGGAGCTTGTGGGCATAAATGGCTGATCATTTTATTGAGGATAAGACTACAAAGGTAAACGTAAATCTCGAAGGGGTCGGAGACAGGGTCGATTTCAACGACCTTAAATCTGGCGGCTTCATCAAGCAGAGGCAGAAAGACCTGTTTGCCGTGAGGCTCCGCTGCCCGGGCGGCAGGATGAGCACCAAGACACTCCTTGAAGTATCGAAGATCGCCGATAAGTACAGCAAAAAGGGCGTTGTCCACTTCAGCTTCAGGCAGTCCCTTGAGATACTCTACGTGGATTACAAGGAGTTCAAGACCATAGTCGCTGAACTGGAGAAGATCGGCCAGAAGGTAGCTTCATGCGGCCCGAGGGTCAGGGTCCCTACAGCCTGCGGCGGGTGCGAATACAACCCCAACGGCCTGACGGACACACAGGGCATGGCCGACATGGTCGACAAAAAGTTTTTCGGCACGCCGACCCCGCACAAGTTCAAGACGTCTTTCTCCGGATGTCCTATCGACTGCGCGAGGACAAAGGAAATGGACTTCGGCTTCCAGGGCGTGGTCGAGCCGGTTTGGGAAGACCCACTTTGCACAGGCTGCACGATATGCGCCGAGGCCTGCAAGGAAGACGCGATCGTTTCTGACCCCGACACCGGGAAGCCCATATTCGACCCAGCCAAATGCCTCTTCTGCGGCGACTGCATAAGGGCATGCCCGACAGAGGCCTGGAAGGCGAAACGCTACGGGCATATAGTAAGGATAGGCGGAAAGCACGGACGCCACCCGATGGAGGCGGTAGAGGTCTGCAGATTCCTTCCGGATGACAAGGTCGCGGACGCGATACAGAAGACTATCGAATGGTATAACGCCAACGGCAAGCGCGGGGAGAGGATCGGCAACACCTTGAAGCGCGTAGGCCTCAAGAACTACCTCGATTTTATGGAACCGGTATTCAAAAACGGCTCTTCGGTAAATTATCTGGCGCCTGGTGTTTAAAGCAGGTGGATTAAAAGCCTGGGGCTCCTAAAAAGCTCCTGATGCGAGCTATGATGACAAACGAAGCGTGATGGGCTTTTTCAGCGGCCTGTTAAAAAAGGAGCTATATGACAGAGATTAAGGCAAACGCGCAGCTGGACTTAAGAGGTGTGATGTGTCCCATAAACTTCGTTAAGACAAAGCTTAAGCTCGAGGCGCTTGAGGCTGGAGAGATACTTGAGCTTGTGCTCGATTCAGGCGAGCCGATAGCGAACGTGCCCAAGTCCATAAAGGAAGAAGGGCATAAGATCCTTGAGGTCAAGAAAGACGGTGAGCACTTCAGGCTTAAGATACAGAAAGGCTGATAATCGCTGGATTCGGGATATTTCCGGCTAAAAAAATACTTGCAGGATACTTCAGGAGGTTTGAGAGATGGCGATAAAAGTAAGGATACCGACCCCGCTCAGGAAGCTCACCAACGGCTCTGATGAGGTGTTAGCTTCGGGAAGCAACATTACGGAGATAATCGAGGACCTGGAGAAGAATTTCCCCGGCTTAAAAGAGCGTATTTGCGAGGCGGACGGCAAGCTTCGCCGTTTTGTAAATATATATTTAAATGACGAGGATATCCGTTTCAAGAAGAACCTTGAAACCGAGCTCAGGGAAAATGACGAGCTTTCAATAATACCAGCTATAGCCGGAGGGGCATTTTGAAAAAAAGGATCTATCTGACTTACCCGAAGGAACAGGTCAAAGAGCCTCTTCTTTATCATGTAAGCAGGAATTTCAAGGTCGTCACGAACATCAGGCAGGCGTCTGTCTCCGATAAGATAGGCCTCGTCGCGCTCGAACTTGACGGTGATCCGGAGGAAATCGATAAGGCTATCAAATATTTTATAGACAAGGGCGTTAAAGTCGAGCCGATAGAGCTCGATATAATAGAGTAAGCGGCCTGAAAACGCCTTTTTCAGCAGAGCGGCCCCGCCATTTTTTGGCGGGGTTTTTTTAAAAAACCCTTAGAATATAAGGTTATTCTGCCGGTTTTTATTGTTAAATTATTCTTGACAGCGCTAGTAAGGTATTATAAACTTGATTAACCTACTAAGGTATTTTTGCGCCTGGCGCACAGGTTCTTTTTTATCAGCCATTTACGGAGCATTGAGATAAATTCAAGGAGTGGAGAATTCTGTTATGAGAGGACACAAATTTCTGGACCCCTCGCCGGCAAAAGCGGCTCTCCCTGTTAAGGGCTCGGTACTTGAAATGGTTGGAAATACACCGCTTGTAAAGATAAATAAGATAACGGCGGGTCTGCCAGGCGAAGTCGAGGTCTACGCCAAGCTTGAGGGGTATAACCCGGGTGGGTCGGTCAAAGACCGGGCGGCTCTCTCCATGATAGAGGACGCTGAAAGAAGCGGCAGGCTCACCAAGGACAAGATAATACTCGATTCGACCTCCGGGAATACCGGGATCGCTTACGCGTGGATAGGCGCCGTCAAGGGCTATAAGGTGGAACTGGTGGTTCCCGCCAACGTAAGCGAGGAGAGGAAGAAGATACTCCACGCATTCGGCGCCCACGTTATTTTCTCTAATCCGCTTGAAGGCTCTGACGGCGCGATCAGGCTTGCATGGAAGCTATATGTTGACAGCCCCGATAAATATTGCAAGCTTGACCAGTACAACAATCCATCAAACCCGCAGGCCCACTTCGATACCACGGCTCCTGAGATATTGGAACAGACCGATGGGAGGATCACCCACTTTGTCGCGTCCATCGGCACCGGCGGCACGATCATGGGGACAGGGAGAAGGCTCAAGGAATTCAGGGAAGACATAAGGGTCATAGCGGTAGAGCCGGAGTCGGCGTTTCACGGCCTGGAAGGGCTAAAGCACATGGCGTCCTCCATCGTCCCCGGCATCTACCATGAAGAGGAACTGGATGAGAAGGTCCCGGCTCCTACGGAAGAATCCTACGTAATGGCAAAGAGGCTTGCCAGGGAAGAGGGGCTCCTCGTGGGGCAGTCATCAGGGGCGGCGATGTGGGCCGCGATGGAAGTCGCGAAGAAGCTTAAAAAAGGCGTTATTGTCGCTATATTCCCGGACGGCGGGGACAAGTATCTGTCGACGCGCCTGTGGGAATGCTAGTACTAACGTAAAAAATACCGTATGCGGATAAAAATACAAGGGAAGGTAGCGGTAAATGTTATTCGGACTAGGTAAAGACACGATAAAGGTTCCAAAAAACATATTGGATCAGATGATCGAGCACGCGAAAGAGTCGTACCCGAACGAGTGCTGCGGTATCCTCATAGGAAGCACAATGAAGCAAAGGTGTGTCCTGTACGTGCACAGGGCCGAGAACACCAATAAGGAACGGGCAAAGGACAGGTATGTAATACATCCCAGCGAGATATTCCTTATGGACAAGGAGGCTCGGTCGCAGGGAGCGGAGATAGTCGGCTTTTACCACTCACATCCAGACCATCCGGACAAGCCTTCCGCAACGGACAGGGAATTGGGACAGGCTGGGTACTCTTATATAATACTCTCCGTAAATAAGGGGACGAACGTTTCCGTAAGGTCGTGGACTTTTCACGAAGAGGACGCCCCGTTTAAGGAAGAGAAGATAAAGTTAACTTAGGCGTTTTTTTTAAGATCGGCTTGCAAGGCGTTTCATTTATAAGGCGGTTTTTCTGCCCCTTCCATAGGGGCTTGTTTTTATTAAGGGAAAAAAGAGCGGCGCAAGCCGCTGAGGCGCTTGTCATTTTCATTTTTTCAGGAGGGGCGGTAAATATTTATGGACTTTACTGAAGAGCAGATAGAACGGTATTCAAGGCATATAATACTCCCGGAGGTCGGAGGCAGAGGACAGGCCAAGCTCCTCAAGTCCAAGGTCTTTGTCCTTGGCGCAGGTGGCTTGGGGTCGCCGTCGCTTCTCTATCTCGCGGCCGCGGGCGTAGGCACAATAGGCATAGCCGACGGCGACTGCGTTGATCTAAGCAATCTCCAGAGGCAGATCATCCACGATACAACCAGGGTCGGAAAGCCCAAGGTATTATCGGCAAAGGAGACTATCGGGGCTTTAAACCCGGATATAAACGTGGTGGCCCATCACGGGCGGCTCACGGTGGATAACATCCGTGAGATAATAAGGGAATACGACGTCGTTTTAGACGGAAGCGATAACTTCCCGACACGGTTTTTGATGAACGACGCCGCTTTTTTTGAGAACAAGCCGCTCGTATCAGGCTCGATGTTCAGATTTGACGGGCAGGTCTCCGTCTTTAAGCCGGGCAAGGGGTTTCCCTGTTACAGGTGCCTGTATCCTGAGCCGCCGCCGAAGGGATTGGTGCCTAGCTGCCAGGAGGCTGGCGTCCTTGGGGCTCTCGCCGGAGTCATAGGCGTGCTTCAGGCTGTTGAGACAATAAAGGAGATCCTCGGCATAGGAGATACGCTTGCCGGACACCTTATGATATTTGATGCCCTTAAGATGACGTTCAGGAAGGTACGCGTCAGGAAAGACCCTGAGTGCGCGCTTTGCGGCGAGAACGCCACGATAAAGGAGCTTGCGGCTTACGAGGAGCAGGCCTGCGAATTCAAGGCCGGCACATAAACGAAAGTCCGAGTTATTTTGATATCAATCCGCCCTTCAAGAAATTATAGATGAAGAAATCCAACCTGTATAACCCGGGCTCGCTCAAGATCGACCTGATGCTCTTGGGCACGCGCATTGACGACCCCGTTGTAAAGGCCTGGGCCTGCGGGAGTTCAGGCGTAGACATCCTCCTTCCTGAAAATACCCTGGTAAATATCCCTTGCAGGGAGGAGTTCACCAGAAACTCGCCTTATCTGATTACAAGGCGGAGCGAGAAGTATTTCATAACCGACGGGACTGGTGAGGTCGAGGTCTCGATGGTGCCCAGGCCAGCTTTTTACAGCCGGAAAACCACTACGGGCATCCCGTTCTCAAGCATAGGGGTCGTACACGGCAGCTACACGGTAATAACCCCGTCTCCAAGGTGTGATTTTTTCAATAGAAGCATAGAATGCAAGTACTGCGCGGGTAACTTCGACGTAACAGGCAGAGACAACGTCATATACACCGTAGACGAGGTCGTAGAGACGGTCGAGGCCGTCCTTAAGGAGAAGGCGTCGGAGATAATATACTTTTCCGTTGGTTTCAGCGAGACTGACGACGGAGGGATCGAGTTTTTAAAGCCTTACATAAAGGCCGTTAAAAAGCATTTTAATTGCCTGGTCGCCGTGGAGACGGTGCCGCCCAAGGCTAATCACTGGATAGACGAGACTTATGCCATCGGCGCGGATTCAGTCCTGTATAATCTCGAAATATTCGATAAAGAGCTCTTTGAGATCATATGCCCGGGAAGGGCGACCCTCATCGGGCAGAAGAGATATATGGAGGCCCTGGCCTATGCCGCGAAGATATTCCCGAACGGCACCGTGGCCTCGCACCTTATCGTGGGCCTTGAGCCGCCCGGGTCTACCTGCATGGGGGTGGATTTCCTTACGAGCATCGGCGTCGTCCCGATACTGCCCATCTTCAGGCCGTCTTCGAACAAGGCGCTTCGCATAGAGCCGCTAAATACGGAGATCATACTCCCGGTATATAAGCATCTGTATAAGGCGATAAAAAAGAACAAGATAAACCTCAACTGGGTAAGGGATATAAGCATGGTCACGACCCCGGTGGAAGTAAGGGGGCTTGTTGACGGCGATAAATCGAAGTCGCTCATGGAGAATTTTTATAAATCCAAGATCGGCATAAAGACCGCGTGGGGGCTTTCGACGCTCAGAAGGAAGCTGCGCGTCAAGGATAATAAGGATTCTTCGGATTAAGATCATGCGGCCGCTGGAAACCCCCGGGCTTCCTGTGTGCACAGACTGACTGTAAGCCGGAGATGAAAATACGTCAGGCCATACTGTTTATAGTTTTTTCTTCTCAGTATTTAAGGTTGCTGAAAAACCGGGAATGTTAAAAGCTTCAGATGCGAGCGGCGTAGACAACGAAGCACGCATTTTTGCAGCAGCCTGTTGGTGGTTATTTTAAGAGTAGCCGGAGTAGTTTCGTGAGCATTGAAATAGATACAAGGCCGTTGTGGCTGATAATCGGCATTAAGGCTTTACGTCCTGCCTTTTATGTAATACTTGCCCTGATCTTCTGGTACCTTGTGACAATGCCTTCACCCGAGGGGCTTTCACCCGAGGGTCAGAAGGCCATCGCCATCTTCGTGGTCTGCCTGATACTCTGGGTCTCCAATATAGTCCCGCTCGCCATTACAAGCCTGTTCGCCATAGTCCTTGTACCGTTATTCGGGGTACTCTCCAAAAAAGAGACGTATTCCCTTTTTGGCAATGAGGCGGTATTTTTTATCCTGGGCGCTTTTATACTCGCCGGCGCGGTAATGCATTCCGGCATTTCCAACAGGATAGCCCTCAATATAATGGACAGGTTCGGGGGGTCTCCGAAGAAGCTGCTGATCAGCATCTTCCTCCTTTCGGCGTTTATCTCATTTTTCATGTCAGAGCACGCAGTGGCGGCGATGCTCTTCCCCATAGTCCTTGAGATATCAAAGGGGCTTAACCTGAAGCCCGGTAAATCGAATTACGGGAAGCTCCTTTTCTTCGCGCTTGCCTGGGGATGCGTTATCGGCGGCGTGGGGACCTTCCTGGGAGGCGCGAGGGTGCCTCTCGCGGTTGGGATATTAAAAGAGACTACAAGCTCGACCATCGGCTTCCTTGAGTATTCGATAGCCGTTTTCCCGCTCGTCGTCGTATTGCTGATAGCGGGCTACATTGTCCTTACGAGGTTTTTTCCGATAGACATAGGGGGCGTAAGCAGCGCGCACGTAGTCCTTGAAAAGCGCATCAAAGGGCTTGGAAAGATGAGCTCGCATGAGTACGCCGTAGGCGCCATCCTGCTGCTGACGATAATCGGATGGATCGTTTTCGGCGAGGGCCTGGGCCTCTCCACCGTGGCGCTTATTTCGGTCGTGGTGCTTTTTATATTCAGGCTTGTCAGATGGAAAGATATAGAAGAGTACGTCAATTGGGGTATAATACTCATGTACGGCGGGGCCATTGTGCTTGGAGCGGCTTTGGACAAGAGCGGGGCCGCCGGATGGCTCGTAAAGTTCGTCATAGGCAATTGGCAGGGCAGCCCGTGGACGGTCTTCGCTATTTTTTCATTCCTATCGATACTCCTTACGGCCGCCATGAGCAACGCCGCCGTTATCGCGATACTTTTGCCGGTCAGCATAGGGCTGGCCTCGAAGCTCTCGATCGACCCGGTTATATTGACCTACGCGATAGCCGTTCCGGCGGGCTTGGATTTCATGTTCCCGATGGGTACGCCCGCTATCGCCATCGCCGCGTCCTCCAACTATATAAACGTGAAGGAGTCGGCCAAGGGCGGTTTCATCATGTTCATTACCGCGTGGGTCGTATTTAACCTTATAGCCGCCTTCTACTGGCCTTTGATAGGCATGGGGTATTCGAAATGAAGAAGATCATGCTCGTTCTATCCACGTCAGGGACTTCCGACGCGGCCATCAACTACGCCGTAGCCAGGGCCAAAAAGGAGTCCGCGGGGATCGTCGCGCTCTATATACTGGAGACAGGGCTCGCGAACGAGGTCTTCGAGAAGTTCTCCGATATAGGCTTTATAGGCGACAAGCCCTCGACTGACCTCTCCGAATCCATAATGAAGGAGTACAGGCAGCGGGGATACGAGGAGCTGGGCAGGGTGCAGATAAAGGCGATGGAAGAGGGCGTGGATTACGAACCGCTGATGGAGCAGGGGGACTTCGTCACAAAGGTACTGACCTTTATCAAGGGCCTTGACGTAAAGGCCGCTGTTCTGGTCAAAAGGAAGCGGAGAAACTTTTTTAATTATTTTTCAAAATCGCTGGCTGATGAGGTAAAGTCGCAGGCAGGCTGCGAGGTAGTTATTTTTGATGAGGAATAAAGCGGAGGATCGGAGATGACGTCAAAGGTCTGGACAGAAGAAGAGCTTAAGGGAATAAGCGATTCGCTTGAGGGCAAAGGGCCGCAGGCGGCGCTTAAGTGGGTGATCGAGAACTTTGACACGAACGAATTCGCTCTCGCAAGCAGCTTCGCCGAATTGACGCTCCTTGACATGCTTGTCAAATTAAAGCCTGATGCCAGGATATTTTATCTGGATACGGGGCATCTTTTCAAGGAAACCAGGGAAGTAGTCGAGAAGGCCGAAAAGAAGTACGGGATAAAGATAGAAAGGCATTCTTCAAAATTGACGCCCGAAGAGGTCGCTGAAAAGTACGGCCCGGAGCTTTGGAAGAGAGACCCGGACGAATGCTGCGAGATATTAAAGGTGCAGCCTTTAAAGGAAGTCCTTTCAGGGCTTAAATGCTGGATAACCGGCTTAAGGCGGGCAGAGACCAAAAACAGGGCTAACGCGCCCATGGTCGGATGGGACGCGAAGTTCAAGCTTGTAAAAGTAAACCCGCTCGTAAACTGGAGCGATAAGGAAGTCTGGGACTATATCACAGCGAACAACGTCCCGTACAATACCCTGCTCGACAACGGGTATCCCTCCATAGGCTGCAGGGAGTGCACAAACCCTGTAGCGCCTGGAGAGGACCCGAGGTCAGGCAGGTGGTCCGGCTCCAGAAAAACCGAATGCGGTCTGCACAAATAGGTTGTATTGCGTATGCCTTCAAAATATATTAATCTTTATGAAAATCCTGGTTTGCAGGAAGAGCTTCTAAACGAGGCCGTCTCTGTCGCCGGTAAGGCGGGAGAGGCTATCCTTGAAATATATTCGACCGGTGATTTCGGGACGACCTTCAAGGAGGGCGGTTCTCCGCTGACGTTCGCGGACGAGGCGGCAAATAAGGCGATAACGGAGGGCCTTGCCAGGATCACGCCCGGACTTCCGATACTCTCGGAGGAGTCGAGGGCCGAGCCGTATGAAGTAAGAAAGGGCTGGAAAAGGTTCTGGCTGGTAGACCCGCTCGATGGCACCAAGGAGTTTATAAAGCGTAACGGAGAGTTCACCGTAAATATAGCCCTCATCGAGGACGGAAGGCCGGTGCTCGGCGTCGTTTTCGCGCCGGTACCCGGCATAACGTATTTCGCTTCCTTAAAAAACGGGGCGTTCAAGACCTTTAAGGGCGGAACCGAACCGATAAGCGCGGCGGGCTATTCGGGCGGCCCTTTAAAGATAGTCGGGAGCAGGTCTCACGCGGGTCCGGAGCTTGAGAGGTTTTTAAGCAAGATCGACGGCGCCGAGTTTGTCTCCATGGGAAGCTCCCTCAAGCTCTGCATTGTGGCGGAAGGCAAAGCCGACCTCTATCCTAGGCTCGGCCCGACGATGGAGTGGGATACGGCGGCGGCTGATTGCGTCGTCGAGGCGGCCGGAGGGGCGGTCACCGACCTTAAAGGCGAAAGGCTCAGGTACAATAAGGAAGAGCTTTTAAACCCGTTTTTCATGGTCGCGGGGTCTCCGCCTTTTCCGTGGCAGGGGCTTATTGATTAATAAAATCGTTTATCAACATAAAAGGAGGATTGTACCTTGTCTACGATTACAGCACCACATGGAGGAACACTCAAGGAATTACTGGTCAAAGAGGGCCAGGCCGAGGCCCTTAAAGCCCAGGCGCGTGATTTCATATCATGGGACCTTACCGAGAGGCAGCTATGGGATATAGAGATGCTCCTTACCGGCGCATTCTCCCCGCTCGAAGGGTTTTTGGGAAAGGCCGATTACGAATCAGTCATAAAGGACATGAGGCTTACGTCAGGCACCATATGGCCCATGCCCATAACGCTCGATGTGCCGGAGGCGTTTGCCGGAAAGATAACTGAGGGAACGAAGGTCGCGCTTAGAGACCCTGAGGGTGTGCTGATCGCGGTCATTACGGTCTCGGATATATGGAGGCCTGATAAGAAGCTCGAAGCGAACCTCGTCTTCAAGAGCGACGATGACGCGCATCCGGGGGTAAATTACCTCATCAACAAGGCCCACCCCGTATATATCGGAGGAAAGCTGGAAGGGGTAGAGCTTCCGGCGCATTATGATTTCAAGCAGCTCCGCAATACACCCAGGGACTTGAGAGAGAAATTCAAGAAGCAGGGGTGGTACAAGGTGGTAGCCTTCCAGACAAGAAACCCCATGCACAGGGCCCACCAGGAGCTTACGTTCAGGGCCGCTCAGATGGTCGAGGCGAATCTGCTGATACAGCCTGTCGTAGGCATGACAAAACCAGGCGACATCGACCACTACTCAAGGATCCGCTGCTATGAGCACCTTGTAAAGCAGTATCCTGAACAGACGACCATGCTGAGCTTACTGCCTCTGGCGATGAGGATGGGCGGGCCGAGAGAGGCGATGTGGCATTCGATAATCAGGAAGAACTACGGCTGCACCCATTTTATTGTCGGCAGGAACCACGCTGACCCCGGCAAGAACTCGAAGGGCGAGGCGTTCTACGGCCCCTACGACGCGCAGGAGATGCTGGCCAAGTATCAGGACGAGATCGGAATCAAGATGGTGCCTTTCCAGGAGATGGTCTATGTGGAGGAGAAGGCCCAGTACTTCCCTGCCGACCAGATCGAGAAGGGGATGACCGTACTCAATATCTCCGGGACGGAATTCAGAAGAAGGCTTATGCTCGGCCTCGATATCCCCGATTGGTTCTCTTACAGGGAGGTCGTAAGCGAGCTCAGGCGCACTTATCCCCCAAGGCACGAACAGGGGTTTACAGTCTTCTTTACCGGGCTCTCCGGTTCGGGCAAGTCTACGATCGCCAATGCCCTTATGGTCAAGCTCATGGAGATAGGCGGAAGGGCGGTAACGCTCCTTGACGGCGACATGGTAAGAAAGAACCTGTCGAGCGAGCTGGGATTTTCAAGGGAGCACCGCGACCTTAACATCCAGAGGATAGGTTTTGTCGCGGGACAGATCACTAAGTACGGCGGGGCGGCCATTTGCGCGCCGATCGCCCCCTATACCCAGACGCGCCGCGCCGTAAGGGAGGAGATATCCAGGCACGGCGGGTTTCTGGAGGTATTCGTCTCTACCCCTCTGGAGGTCTGTGAGGAGCGGGACAGAAAGGGCTTGTATGCCAAGGCGCGCGCCGGGATCATAAAGGAATTCACCGGCATCAGCGACCCCTATGAGGCGCCGGAGACACCGGAGATGACGATAGACACCCGTGAATGCTCGCCGGATGAGGCGTCACAGAGGATAATCCTCAAATTAGAGCAGCTCGGCTTCATAAAATAAACTGAGTAAGGGCTCCTCTCCTCAGAGAGGAGCCCTTAATTTTCCCCAATGGCTGACATTACATCCCTGAAAAAAGAACTTATAAAGACGGCGGACGGGCTCCGTAAAAAGATAACGGACTTAAGCGACAATTTCTATCAAAACCCCGAGCTTGGGCTGAAAGAGCACAAGACCTCTCTGGCCATGCAGGGCTTTCTGACGGAGCATGGCTTCAAGGTAAAGGCGGGCATCGCCGGGATGGAGACAGCTTTTAGAGCCACCCTGGGCGAAGGAAGGCCGGCAGTCGCCTTGCTGGCTGAGATGGACGCGCTCCCGGGTATCGGGCACGGCTGCGGACACAACATCGCGGGCATGGCGTCGATAGGGGCCGCGGCGGCGCTCTCGGTTATTCTTAAGGGAAATCTTTCTCCCGGGAAGGGCACGCTCCTTGTGCTCGGCACTCCAGCGGAGGAGCTCGGCAAAGGCAAAATAGAGATGGTCAAGCATAATGTCTTTGATGAGATAGACGCCGCCATGATGGTTCACGGTTCTTCAAAAAGGACTGTCATAAAGCACTTCCTTGGGCTTGTGAGGCTGAATTTTGTCTTCCACGGGCACGCGAGCCATGCCTCGGCGTATCCTGAAGAGGGGATAAACGCCCTCGACGCGGTGATACAGACCTTCAATTCCATATCCGCCCTTAGACAGCAATTAAGACCGGATGTAAAGGTGCATGGGATAATCACGGACGGAGGCAAGGCCCCCAACATTATTCCGGAACGGGCCGAGGCGAGCTTTTATGTGCGCGCGAACGACCTCGCGGAGCTGGCGTCTTTGAAAGAGCGGGTGATAAACTGCGCGAAGGGAGCGGCGGTCGCCACCGGATGCAGGCTTGAGGTAAGGGAAGTCGGAGACCTGAACGCGCCGATGAAGATAAATAACGCGTTCGCCGGGGTCTACAGGCAAGCCCTGGGCTTCCTTGAGCTTCCGGAAGACCTGTCACCGGCTGAAAGGAACGTCGGATCATCCGATGTGGGCAATGTCTCCCAGACCGTCCCGGCCATACACCCTCATGTGCCTATAAGGGAAGGCATCAATATACACACAAGAGAGTTCGCGGATTCTACCGTAACCCCTGACGGGCACAGGGCGCTCATGGAGGGCGTTATATGTCTCGGGCTCACGGCCGTCGACCTGCTCTTTGACCCCGATTTGCTGCTCAAGGTAAAAAGAGACTTCAATCGGCCACCTGAAGACGCCCATTGATAAAAACAGCCGGATGTTCTATTATCAGGGTGTGCCCTTACGCACAGCCGGCGGTCTGTTTTTACGTATATCATCAGCTTGCCATGGAGCGCTTGATAAATTGGAAGCCCCATTACAATCCCGCAGCGAAACCGATATCGCAGATCCCCTGGACATCGGAGAATTAACATGACGTTCAGCCGCAAAAAAATCATTGTCAAGCCGGCCTTCCAGCTTAGGCTTGCGCTGACCTTATTCCTTTATATCATCATATATTCCATAATTCTCGGTTTTATAATCTTTTATCCCCTATACAGCGAGCTCAGCGCCACAAAAGAGATCGAAGAGCAGGTCAGGATATCGGCCATCGTCCTTTTCCTTCATAAGAGGATATGGCTGGGTCTTTTTATCGTAGCCGTGCTTGGGGGGATACATACCATAATTTCATCCCATAGGGTCGCGGGGCCCATGTACAGGTTCGAGAAGGCGGTAAAAGGGCTTATAGACGGCAATTACGGTCAGCGGATAAAGATCAGAAAGCGCGATGAGTTCAAGGAGATGGAAACCCTTCTCAACGGTCTTTCAGAAGCCCTTCTGCTTAACAGGAACCGGGATGCGCAATTTTACGACGACATAAAAAACAGGCTCGAAACCATCTCGGCCATGCTTGACGCCGAGGGGGCACATTATCCGGAAGACGTAAAAATGCTTATCAGATCCATCGTCAACGAAGTTAACTCCCGCGGAAGATAAGTCCCCTTTGATCTGTAAGGGGATTGCGTCTGCCTGAAATTTAGCTCTGACCATGAAGTCCGCGGCGAACGCGCTCGCCGTGCATTTTCAAAACCCTATGGCTCATAACCCATTCCATTCAGGTTTCAAGACCGGAAAAACGGGCTTTACCGTGCTTGAGCTTCTTTTTGTCATGGGAATCGTCGGTATAGTGGCGGCCATATCCATCCCAATGTATTTCAGCTTTATCCAGAAGGCCCGTGAAACAGCGGTAATCGCATTTCTATCCAGGGTAAGGAAGGCCGAGGAGATGCACAAGCTTGCAGACCCGTCAGGGCTATACTCGGGGGACTTTCAGGAGCTTGCGGCCACAGGAGGGATCCCTCCTGCGCCCGGGAATTCAACCCGTGATGAGCACGACTACAGGTTCACCATATCATCGGGTACTTCGGCGGGCCAGCCGTACTGGAGGGTGAACGCCGCGCCTTTGGACGGCGGTGCCAGCTCAAGGTGGTTCTATGTTGACGACGAAGGCGTAATAAGGGCCGAAACCGGCGGCGCAGCCAGCTCGGCAAGCCCTCCCATCGCCACATGAGAATTTATCCCGCCAAAATGGACTTGTACCCTGAAATGTGATATATATCCAGACAAGTTGGCGGGATGTTGAGAAACATCCCGCTGTGAAATCCATGGATGGATCGTCTGATTGCAAGACTACCCAAAGTCGAGCGATCAGTGAGGTTTGTCCGAATTGAAGCTCAGCGCGGCAAGCCGCGGGGAATCTTCGATACGTAAGGAAACAATTTCTATTTTCACGCTTGACCCCGTAACCTTTAATTTAAACACGGAGGGGTACATGGCGAACACTTCGCCTCAAAAAATCACGTTTTGCAAATCTACGATCTTTTTTCTGGCAGCAATAATCCTCCTTATACCGTTATGGCTTGGCGCCGAAGAGACCGTTCTTAAAAGAGTCGAGGCGACCGGCACAGCCTCAATTTCCTCGAATACCGCTCTCTCAAGGGACGCGGCGATAGCGGACGCCCAGAGGAAGGCCGTCGAGCAGGCCGTGGGAACCCTTGTGGCTTCCGAGACTATAGTCGAGAACTACCAGGCCCTCAGGGATACCGTTTACACAAAGACCCGCGGATATATCCGTTCTTACAATCTGATAAAAGAATCTCAGGCGCAGGGCTTGTACCAGGTCACGATAAGCGCGGAAGTCGCGCTCGGCGATCTTAAGGACGACTTGGGCGCGATGGGCATCCTGCATGTAAAATCAGAGCGTCCCAGGGTGCTTTTCATGATAGCCGAAAAGAACATCGGGCACAGATATTATGTCTTCTGGTGGTGGGGCAGAAGCGAATACAGGGGTGAATCAGTCGATATGTCGGCGGCTGAGAGCGCGCTTAAAGAGACGTTTATAAACCAGGGCTTCAATGTAGCCGACATTTCAGGCAGCGGCCAGGCTTTTGAAATTTCCGACGCTCTCAGGGTCGAAGACATAGGTAAAGACGGCGCGCGGAAGGTCGGAAAAGACCTGAACGCCGAGGTCGTCATATATGGTAAGGCCGTGGCTGTGGAAGGCCCGCGCGCGCCCGGAAGCCATGTGGGCACCTACATCGCCGATATAACGGCCCAGGCGGTAAGGGTTGATGACGGAGCTGTGCTCGCATCTTCAAAAGGGCATGGCGTGGCGAGGCACATATCCGAGGTCACGGGCGGGACAGAGGCCATTACAAAGGCGTCAAACGAGCTTGGCGAAAAGCTTATAGGCCAGATAGTGGCAAGATGGTCGGGAGACGCGCAGTCCGTAACGATCAAGCTCGATAATATAGGCGATTACAAGATGGTGACGGAATTCAAGAATACGCTTAAAACCCGCGTAAGAGGGGTTCAAGCGGTATATCAGAGGAAGTTTGAGGGCTCAACCGCCATATTGGAGCTTGAATCCAAAATGACGGCTCAAAACATCGCGGACGAGATATCCCGGCTTGGTATGCCACTGAAGGTGGTGCGCACAACAGCCAATACGGTCGAGATCGTGATGGAGGGGCCGTTGAAGTAGATTTTTTTTAAGAGGATAAAGGTTTTTTTAAGTGCTTTGGCGGTACCGAAAAGGAGATCAGCCCCATGAAGATGAAGAGCCTTTTGTTCCTGCTGTTTATTTCACTTATCCTCGTATCCTGTGTTCCCCCTGCAAGACATATTCCGCCAAATTATTCGAATCCGGTATACAGCGTGGCGCTGCTCCCTTTATATAACGCAACCAATGACGTCGATGGCCCGCGTATGGTCAGAGAGGAGTTCTCGAAAAGGATTAAGTCGATGCATTACGACTCAAAGCCGCTGAAGGAGGTCGATCAGATTCTTCTTGACAAGATGGGCATAACGCTTGGAGCCCAGCTTGAACTGACCGACCACAAAAAACTTGGAGAGACGCTTGGCGTGGACGGGGTGATATACGGATACCTGCTGAACTTCGATGACGTCACGACGGGCCTTTATAATATGAAGAAGGTAAGGGCCGGTTTTAAGCTCGTAGACACGAGGACAGGGAGGGTGATCTGGTCTCACGGGCTCGGCGTTAAGAGCGGGCTGGCCGGCGGCGACCTGGGGGTGGGTGTTACGCTCCTTAAAGAGATAAAGGGCGACGGGATTGAGGATTTCAAGAGCATAAAAGGCATTGAGCAGATACCGGGCTTAAGCGAGTGGCATGTGCTAAGGGCGGAAAAGACTGAGAAGGTTGGAGATGCCGCGATGCTGGCATTGGGAGAGAAGCTCCTTTCAAAGGCGGTGGGAGTGCACCTTAAGGCTGAAACAGACGAGATGCTTGGAAGGCTGATCGCCGGTTTCCCGGCAGGCCCCGGACACAGCAACCCCGGGGCCGTGGAAAAGGGAGTTGACGTTGAGAGAGGGCCTGACGATATCCAGGCTCCTCCGCCGCCTCCTCCTTCCGCCGGACCGCGGCCTCCCTTCCTCGGCCCCGGGCCCGGCAGATATTAACAGGCTGCTGAAAAAGCTCAATCTGCGGCGTCGTCTTCAAAATTCGTCGTTGCGGCGTACAAGGTAAGTACGCATCATTCCTCATTTTTCGACTCCTTGCATCTTGAACTTTTTGAGCAGCCTGAATGTGATTTTGAGTTTTTCAGCAAACTGTTAAATTTAAATCGGCATGCAAACGGAGGTTATTTTATGATAGATAAATCAAAAACGGTTCGCGCCATGGTCTTCCTGGCGATGCTGTTGCCGGCGCCATATCTCCTTTCCGGGTGCGCCCCGACCATGTCAGGCGCAGTCAAAGAGGACGTAAGCATAACGGGCCAGACCAAAAAGCTCGAAGAGGCGGGGGGCCAGTACAGGGGGCCGGAGTACAATATCGCCATACTCCGCTTTGAAAACAAGACGCCAAGCAGTGTGATCGGCGTCGGTGAGGCTGCTACCGACATATTGAGGACTATCGTAAAGCAGTCAGGGCTTGAGCCGGTTGTGCTTACGCCCGAGGAGATGAGGGAGCAGGAGAAGATAATAGAGCTTCAGCAGACGGGCGCAGTAAAGACCGGCAAGAAGAACGCCGCGGAGGGCTTCGATCCCGTTGACTTCAGGATATCCGGCTCGGTCACTTCATACTCGGAGCTTGAGGAATCGTCGGACATACTCCTCGCCCAGAGCAAGACCCAGGTCGCTAGAGTGCAGGTCGACTACGCGCTCGTCGATATCGCCACGGGGAAAAGCATCCTGTCCGAATCAGGGATGGGGGAGTACAGGAAAAAATCTGGTGGCGTGCTGGGCCTGGGTTCCAGGTCGACGGCTGACGCGGGCCTCAGGGAAGGCGCGCTAAGGGACGCCCTGTCCAAGGCCATGACCAAGATGATAGAGAAGCTTAACGCCATCCCCTTCCAGACAAGGGTAGTGCTCGTAGAGCCCGGAAGCCTCGTCATAAGGGCCGGCACCAAATCAAGGCTTGAGCCCGGCACGGTGCTTGGCGTATACAGGCCCGGCGTTGACCTCGTTGACCCCGATACAGGAAGGGTCATAGGGAAAAGGGAAAAGCAGATCGGCGAAGCCGTCATAGTCGCGCATCAGGGGGAGAATGTCTCGGAAGCCTCCATCAGGTCGGGCGCAGGTTTTCAGACCGGCGACATAGTGAAGGTAATAAAATAGGAGGGGGAGTTGATGAAAAAAAACCTGAGCCTTTTATCCCTTTTAATCGGGATGATTTTCATATTCGGGGGGTGCGCCAAGACGCTTCAGCGCTGCACTGACGTCGAGGACAACCCCAGGCACCATTACCTTATGGGGATGGAGCTGCTCGATCAGGACAAAAACGCGGAGGCCTTCTCTAAATTCGAGAGGGCGCGTTACTGCGATGACGGCTTCGGCCCGGCGCACGGCGGCTTGGCCATAGTGGACGCCAGAAAGGCGGCTGCCGCCAAAGATCGCGGATACAAAAAGGCGGACTCCCAGAGCGCGATGGAACATCTAAAGATGTCATACAAAAACGCCTCCGCAAAAGAGGACGAGTTCGCGTATCATCTCGCCTCGATGAGGACCCGCACGATACTCAAGGGCAAGGGCTGGCTGAATGAAGCCGAGGATGATTTCAAGGAAGCGTCCAGGCTCAAGGTCAATGAGAGGAAGCTGACATATTATGACGGGACCGAATCGGCGGCCTATTTCATGGGCATGGCTTACCTTGAAGCGAGGGAATTCCAGAGCGCCAGGGACAGGTTTAATGACGTATTGAGCGCCAGGCGCGAAGGCAAGTGGATGGCCCCGGCTGACAAGGCATGGAAAAAGACCGACAAGATCGTAAGGGCGCTTGCGGGAATTACACTTGGAGACGTCGGCAAGGAGATAGCCATAAAGGATTCCGTAAAGCGCGGCGACATGGCGGCCCTTCTCGCTGACGAGCTGAAGATAAACAAGATCTTCGCGGGCAGGATCCCGGCGGTAGCCTCCAATAAGATGAACGCCGATTTCATACCTGCCGATCTCATGGAGAGCAAGTTCAAGGAAGAGGCCCTTATGATGCTCAAATGGGGCATAAGGGGACTGGAGCCTGTATACGACAAGACGACGAAGGCCAATCTCTTCAAGCCGGAGGAACCTGTCACCAGGAAAGAGTTCGCCTTTATCGTTGAGGACCTGCTTATCAAGATAACGGGCGATGAGAAAATGGCTACCGCGTACTTCGGACATGAGAAATCGCCTTTTCCAGATGTACCGGCGGCCTCAGCCTGGTATAACGCCATAATGAACGTCACCGTCAGGAACATCATGGAGAACGAGCTTTCGGGCGAGTTCAGGCCTAATGACAACGTAGACGGCGCAGAGGCTGTGCTCGCGCTACGCGTCCTGAAGCAAAGGCTGAACATATATTAGCAGGGGTTGAAAAAAACCCGTTGCCACCGTTGATGCCCTTACGTTTGTATGATGTATCGGTGTCTGTATTAGTCACATTCAGAAACTTAAAAATTTGATATAAAAGGAGGCATGATGATAAAAACCAGAGTACTGTTGATCCCCGTTATCCTTCTCCTGTTCGCGGCGAGTGTCTGGGCCGAGGTCATGCCGCAACTGGTGACAGACCCCAGGCAGGCCTTCGTTACCGGCTCGATAGTGGTAAAGGGCGAGGCTGCGGCCGATAGAAATCTTCCGTCAGGCCAGAGAAGGCTGATG
Organism: Deltaproteobacteria bacterium; assembly: GCA_016218105.1. GTDB lineage: Bacteria > Desulfobacterota > GWC2-55-46 > GWC2-55-46 > GWC2-55-46 > GWB2-55-19. The sequence continues at coordinate 70,351 of JACRET010000001.1, read as the reverse complement.
GCCTTAAGGGGCGCGAAGGTCGTGGCCTTCCGGGAAATAGCGGAGATTATCGACGGCGTGGCGGTAAGCGGAGAGACGACGGTAGTCAATATGGCGGCCGAGTCCGATACCGTCCGTTCGACGGTGCAGGGCCTCATAAAAGGCGCTCAGATAGTCAAAGAGGGTTATGACCCGCTTGGCGAAACAGCTTATGTGTATCTGTCGGTCCCGCTCACAGGCCCCAACGGCCTTATCGGGCAGTTATTGCCGCAGGTAATGCCTATTGTGCCGCCTCCGGGGCTGCCTATGTTTCAGCCGCCGGCGCAAACCGTTCCGGCCAGGCATGACGGGCTTATCATCGACGTAAGGGCGCAGCCCTTCAAGCCGGCCCTCATGAACAGGATAGTCACTAAAAAGGGCGAGGTAATCTACGACCCCGCCTGGGTCGCGCAGGATATACTGGTGGACAGGGGCGCGGCTGAATACACCAACGACATAGGAAAGGCAAAGGCGTTGCTGGGCGAGCGCGGGTCTACGAATCCGCTGGTCGTAAAGGCGGGCGGTGTAGTAAGATCAACAGACGTCGAGATACCCTCTGAAGACGCGAGCGCGGTATTCTCCTCAAATCAGGCAAACAACTTCCTTGAGAGCGCAAAGGTAGTGTTCGTACTCAGATAAAAAGTAATGAAAAAAACGCAGCGGAGGTGTATGTGAAAAAGTTCGGTCTGGCAGTATTCGCTTTTCTGGTAGCAATCTTCTTTAGTTCCACGGCTTCAGCCGTTGTCGATGTCGAGGGCAGGTACTGGCTTACCGACCTGGACGGCACGGTGCAGGTATCAAGCGATGGGGTAGGAACCGACATCGATCTTGCCAACGACCTCGGGGTAGACAACAAAAAGAACTTTTTCGAGGGCAGGATCACGCTGGAGCTGGGAAGCCACAAGCTCCGTTACGGCTTCGTGCCCCTGAAATGGGACGGCTCGAAGACTCTTACGGAGACCATCACCTTCGCGGGGCAGTCATATACCGCCTCTGCCGACGTGGAATCCGAGATGAACCTTAATTATCACAGGCTCGGCTACGAGTATGATTTTATCGACGCTCTGAACAACAAGCTCGGCGTGATACTTGAGCTTAAGTACTTCGATGGAGACGTAAGCCTGAGGTCTTCCGCGCTTGGCCTGGATGAGACGGACTCGATAAAGATCCCTCTTCCGACCGTCGGCGTCGCCGCGCAGGTGGGCCTTCCGATGATCTTTTCCGTTGGCGGAGAGATTACAGGCATAACGCTCGGCAGCCAGGCGTATCTTGTTGACGGAGAGGCGAGCGTTAATATCAAGCCGTTTCCGTTCGTGGTGATATCAGGCGGGTACAGGATATTCAAGATGCACGTCGATTACGACAACAACAAGGCAGACCTTACTTTAAAGGGGCCGTTCCTTACCGTAAAGGCAGATTTTTAATCGGGTGCCCGGCGGAATTCCCGCCCTTTTAAGGGCGGGTCAAAGCTTAATCAGGGGTAAACCCCGGCTTTGCCGGGGAACTCACAGAGTTTGACGTTCCGGGAATCTAACTCAGTGCAGTCTGTCCTCATAAAACCCTCCACCTTGATGGGGGAGGGCTTGGGTGGGGGTGAAAAGGTCACCCTCCCCTTAATCCCCTCCCATCGAGGGAGGGGAGGTTTTGTATGGTTGTTAAATTTTTTGCATTTAGCCACTTTGATGGACGTCTTTCAAGCCCCCGGCTTTGCCAGGGGTACATGACTGAATCTGCATGGCTAGCGCATTCCCCGCAGGTTGCCGCCGGTTCAAGCGAACCGAATGGAAATTGTTTCGTTACAGTTTTCAGTCCCGTTCGGGGAACGGGGGCCCTGCTTGCTGGAGAGGGTTGAGGGGCTCTCACCCTCCGCTTAGTCCCCATCTTCGAGGCATGGGAGATTTTGGGTTCGCGTATAGAATTGCCTTCCAGGGGGCTCAAAACGGCCCCCTGGAATTTTTCATTTGAGGTTCGGTCAAAAGCCTGTTCCTGCCGGGGGCAGGAGAGGATTTTTTTGCGTGTTTAAAATGAATTTTTTAAAAAAATTGGGCAAATCACTCCTTGAACGCCTCAAGGTGCTTCACGGCTTCGGGAAGATTATATCTTACGCAGGACAATCGATTATCTTCAGGTTCAATCTCGGGCGCCGGGCCACCTTCGATGTTTTTTTCAAGCAGGTGTATTTCACGGCCTTCGAGGCTATCCCGATAATATCGTGGATAGCCTTGATTATCGGCCTTATAATCGTTACACAGGCCTTAAGCATCCTGCCGAGGCTTGGGGGTGAGGGGCTTATCGGGGAGATACTCGTCTGGGTGCTGATAAGGGAGCTTGGGCCGATATTTTCCGCGGTCATCGTTATAGCGCGAAGCGGCACCGCCATAGCCTCGGAGCTGGGCTCGATGAAGATATCGAACGAGCTTACGAGCCTGGAGGTCATGGGCATCGACCCGATGCATTACCTGGTGGTGCCGAGGGTCATCGGGGCGGCGATAAGCGTGTTCGTGCTGACCTTTTATTTTGAGATGATATCCATCCTCGGGGGCTACCTTCTTGCCGGGCTCGGAAAGAATATTACCTTCTCTGTTTATCTGGGGAGCATCATCGCCGCCATGGGATTCATCGAGATATCCGTTTCGCTCTTGAAGAGCCTCCTTTTCGGGCTTATAATAGGAACAGTTTGCTCGTATTACGGGCTTATGGTGCAAAAATCCATAACCCATATCCCGCAAGCCACGACCAGGGCCGTCATAGGCAGTTTGAGGCTCGTATTCGTGACTGACGCGGTGATAACATTCTTATTCTTTATGTAAGCCAGGGAACGACCCCGTACAATGGCGCCATATATCGAATTAAAAAACGTTTCATGTTTTACCGATGACGGCCGCGCTCTTTTTGAGAATGCCGACCTTACGCTTGAGAGCAATCAGAAGGCGCTTATCATCGCTCCGATAGCATCGGGCAAGAGCGTCCTCATAAGGCTTATAGCCGGGCTTGTCAAGCCGGATGTCGGCGAGGTGACGGTCCTCGGCCAGGATGTCGGGAAGCTGTCGGCGGAAGAGCTTAACGTATTAAGACAGAAGATGGGTTTCGTTTTCCATGATAATATACTCATAAGCAACCTGAAAACAGTAGAGAACGTCGCCTTGCCTCTGCTTTATCATTCACGCCTCTCTTATGAAGACGCCATGACCAAGGCGGTGGATCTTCTTGGCCGCACCGGGTTTAAGGGGAATTACTGGGGGCTCCCGGGCCTCCTTCCGCTTTATGCCAAGAAAGAGGTGGCCATAGCAAGGGCTCTGGTATTGAAGCCCAAGATAGTGGTATGTGAGAATCTCTGGGACGGTCTTACCGCGGAGGAAGGGGCGCACGTCTCCAGGCTCCTGCTGGATTACCATTCATCATCAGAGGACAACCTCCTTATAGTTACCGCACTCACCGACTCGGAGGCGGAACTCCTTAAACCGGACCGCATCATAAGGATCGAGGGTAACAGGATATTTCAGTAAGGGAATGTATGACTATAAAGCAGAATGACCCGAGATTTAAAAACCTTGAGCTTAAGACAGGGATCATGGTCGCCGTTGCCGTCCTGGGCATAGTAGCCGTTTTTATCATGATAGGCCTTGAGAAGGACCTCTTCACGACGAAGTACCGTCTGCATTTTACGTCCGAGAGCGGCTCGGGCTTTGTCGAGGGCATGCCTGTAAAGCTCTCCGGTTTCAAGGTGGGGAGGGTCAAGAAGATTGAGCTTACCGAAGACGCGAAGGTCAGGACCGTAACGGAGCTTAATAAAAAATACGAGAAGTGGATCCGTCATGGCTCCGTGGCGAGGCTCTCGAAAGAAGGCCTTATCGGAGACCCGTATGTCGAGATAACGGTGGGAGACGGCACCAAGCGCACCTTTGCCGACGGCGACAGCATCCCTTTCGAGAAGGCGGGCGGCATGGAAGAGCTTATCACCGAGATGAAGCCGATCCTGACCGAGGTGAAGGATATCATCCATTACGTAAACAGCCCCGATGGAGACATCAAGGTGATGCTCGGGAATCTGAAAGACCTTACGTCAGAGGTAAAAGAAACCAGAAAGACCTTGGACCAGACCCTCAGAGACGCGTCGGCGGCGGTCAAAAATGCGGACAGGCTGGTCATAAACCTCAATGACAAGAGCAGCTCCGCCATTGAAAACGTAAACAGGGCTTTTTTGAGGCTTGAGCCGATAATGGTCAAGATCGAAAACATAACGGACAAGGCCGGGGCAGCCGCTGAAAAATTCCCCGCGACCGTAGAGAAGATAGACAGGATAGCCGATAACGTTAAGATTTTGACCGACGGGCTTGTAGGTGAAACCCCGAGGATAAGGGAGATACTCATAAACGCGGATGAGACTTTACGCGAGAGCAAGACGATGATCAAGGGTGTAAAAGAGAGCTGGCCTTTACGGCTGATGGCGCCGCCCGCCAAAAGCCCGGAGCTCATACCGTTTGACAGTTTCCTTCTCGATAATAATGGGCATAATGGGAAGGAAAATAGAATCGACAAGGCGGGGAACGCCGGAGGAAACAAGTAAGCCATGTGGTTTTTAAAATTGGTTGTTTTATTCAGGATGTCTATCAGATTTTTTATGGCGGCGATACTGCTCTACGGATGCGCGCCGCGCCTGCAGGACAAGCTCCTTGTATCGAAGTCCGCCGAATCAAGGCATCATGGGGTTGAGGAATTCAACAACGGGAATTACAAGCGGTCGCTCGACAGGTTCATGGAGGCCCTCAGGATAGACAGGTCTATCGATGACAGGCATTCGGAAATACTTGACCTTGTCGATATCGGCAGGGTATACATAGCCCTTGGCCAGTATAACGAGGCGTCGTCTTTTCTGAATGAGGCTGTCAGGCTAGGGATCGAGATCAAGGAAGACAGGGGGCTTGCTGAGGCGTATGTGACCCTTGCCAAGGCTGGTTTCATGGCGGGCAACTCCGCGGCCGCACTCTCTCATCTTGAAGAATCGATGGCTATAGACGGAAGGCTCTCCGTAACATCCGCTGCCAAGGTCAACCTGAAGGCCTATATCTTCATGGATACAGGCAGGGGGAAAGAGGCTGAGGAGCTTTTCAGAAAGGCGCTTGAGATCGGCGGGACGGACGGCAATGGAACAGAGGCCGCCAATTCATACAGGGGGCTCGCCAGGCTTAAACGCCAGGAGGGCAAGGCCGTAGAGGCCGCCCTTCATTTTGAGGACGCGTACAGGATAGACAAGTCCAACGGCGATGCCTTGAAGATAGCCGCGGACCTGGAGAATATGGCGGAACTGAAGCTTGAGGACGGCAAATCCAGGGACGCCCTGTTCCTTTTCGAGAGATGCTATCTTGTGAGCCTTAACGGCGGCTTTGCGCTGCACGCGGCCAAAAGTCTTGACAGGATGATATATATCTATAAAGAAATGGGAAATGAAGAGAAGGCCGCGTTCTATAAAGGCATCAGGGACGGGCTGCTCTCCGGAGACAATAAAGCAAGATGAAGCCAAGGATACTTGCCGTAGATGACGATGAAAGGAACCTTGCGCTCCTTACGGCTAAACTGGAGCGGGAGGGGTATGAAGTCGCAAATGCCAGAAATGGGATAGAGGCGCTCGCCAGGGTAGAGGCTGACCCGCCTGATCTGATCCTTATGGATGTTATGATGCCTCAGATGGACGGTTATGAGGCTCTAAGGCACCTCAAGTCGCGTGAGGAGACAAGGTATATCCCGGTAATAATGCTGACCGGCAGGACTGAGATAGAGGATAAGGTGCTTGGTTTCGAGGTCGGTGCCGAGGATTACATCAATAAGCCCTACAGCCTTCAAGAGGTCGCCGCCAGGGTCAAATCCCTCCTGCGTATGCGCGCCCTTCAGACAAGGCTCAGGGAATCCGAGAAGATGGCCGCGCTCGGCGGCATGGTGGACGGCATCGCGCATGAGATCAGAAATCCCCTGACGGCCATCGGAGGCATGGCCAGAAGGCTCTTTGAGGGCGAGACAGACCCCCAGCACAAGGAGTACGCGCAGTGGATCATAAAATCCGTCCAGCGCCTGGAGAGGATGCTTCAGAGGATAGATGAATACAAGAGGATACTCGTCTCAACCCTCGTCCCCGGGGACGTAAACAAGGCGGTAAGCGAATCGGTAAACGACATAAAGGAATTCATCGAAGGCATTGACAAGGAGATCGCCATAAACGCGGTTTTGATGCCAGCCCCGCCGCCGGTCAACCTCGATTACGGAAACTTCAAGACGGCCCTCTACAATATCCTGCAGAACTCGGTCGAAGCCATAGAAAAAAAGGGGGAGATAAAAGTTGAAACGTCCACGGCGCCCGATCAGACTTTAATGATCAGGATATCCGACAACGGCATCGGAATAAACCCCGACGAGCTTAGAAAAATTTTCAACCCCTTCCAATCCTCGAAATTCGAAGGGGCCGGGCTGGGCCTTACGATCACATACAGGATAATACACGATCATGGCGGGGACATAGATGTGGAGAGCAAAAAAGGGGAGGGGACGGCGGTAACGGTAAAACTCCGCCCTGCCGGAAAGAGATAAGCGATAAGCCTGCCGGCGCTTTTAAAAGCCGTAATCCGCTCTCACGCAGGCTCGACCCCAAGCTTCAAGACAGTATCCTTCATGAAGTTCACGTCATCCTTTTCAGGATAATCTATATTGTAATGGAGCCCCCTCGATTCCTTCCGCAGGCTCGCCGATTTTATGATAAGCTCGGCTACCGTAGAGATGTTCCGAAGTTCGATCAGATTATTCGTTATCTTGAAATCCCAATAGTACTCGTTTATCTCTTCTTTAAGGAGGCTGATCCGCCTCTGCGCGCGCTCAAGCCTCTTGTCAGACCTTACGATGCCGACATAATTCCACATGAACCTTCTTATCTCGTCCCAGTTCTGGCTGATAACGACAGCCTCATCGCTCACCACGGCGCCCCTCGTCTCCCACTCGGGTATCGCGGGGATCGGGCCGGACGTGCGCCTGACTACATCCCTGGCGTGGATCGACGCCCTCTCGGCTATAACAAGCGATTCGAGCAAGGAGTTTGACGCGAGCCTGTTCGCCCCGTGGAGCCCGGTGCAGGCGGTCTCTCCGATCACATAAAGCCTGCTTAAGGAAGAAAGCCCGTCCTTATTGGTCAGCACCCCTCCGCATGTGTAATGTGCCGCAGGCACTACAGGGATGGGGGCCTCCGTAATGTCTATCCCGAACTCAAGGCATTTGCCGTAAATATTGGGAAACCGTTCCTTTATAAATTTGGAGGGTTTGAAGCTGATATCCAGATAGACGCAATCGTCGCCGCTTTTTTTAAGCTCAAAGTCGATGGCCCTGGCGACAATATCCCTTGGGGCGAGGTCCGCCATCGGATGGTGGCCTTTCATGAAGGTGGTCCCGTCTTTAAGCTTTAAGAGGCCGCCTTCCCCCCTTAACGCCTCTGAAATAAGAAAACTCTTAGCCTTTGAGTGGTAAAGGCAGGTCGGATGGAACTGGATGAACTCCATGTTCGCGATCTCAGCCCCGGCTCGGTATGACATGGCGATGCCGTCCCCAGTGGCGATATCGGGATTTGAGGTGAAAAGGTATACCTTGCCGGCCCCGCCTGTGGCGAGTATCGTGGCTTTCGATAAAAAGGTATAAACTTCACCCGTATCTTTATTCAGGGCGTAAGCGCCCCATATGATCTCCTCTCCCGTATTTTCCACGAATTTGGAATGGGAGATAAGGTCTACCGCGATATGGTTTTCAAATACCTTTATGTTCCTGTTCGACTCTATCGCCGCCACAAGGGCCTCTTCTACGGCCCTGCCGGTCAGGTCCTCTGCATGTACTATCCTTCTCTTTGAATGGCCGCCTTCCTTCCCCAGGTCCAGCTCCACATCGGCGCCGGTCGAGCGGCTGGAGAACTTGACCCCAAGCTGTATAAGCTCCTGAATGCGCGCAGGCGCGTCCTTTACCACCACCTCCACGATATCTTTGTGGCACAGCCCGGCCCCGGCGTATAAGGTGTCTTTTATGTGGGCCTCGAAGGTGTCTTCCTTGCTTGATACCGAGGCGATGCCGCCCTGGGCGTAAAAGGTGGCGGACTCCCTTATCGAGCGTTTGGTTATAATGGATACGGTGCCGGTTTGGGCCGCCTTCAAGGCGAAACTTAAACCAGCTATGCCGCTCCCGATGACTAAAAAATCAGACCTTATTTCCAATGGAAAGCCTCTTTCAGATTTAAATTGAAACTCCAGGGCATGATTTTTCCATTATCCACAGCTGAAACCGCAAGCGCGGTTCATACCCGTTCGGAGCTCTATATCTTTAAGTTTCATGAGTAACGGACGATATTATATGTGAGGGAACTTTTCAAGATTATGACAAGAGTGACTCTTTGTCAATTTTTAAATGCAAGTAGTTGAATTTATTAATTGTTTTGCATTGTCATGTATAAAGGGCTTGCCCTTTTTTAAATCACATTGTACACTTAAGGGCAAGGTTTGTTGCTTCAGAGCCATAACCTTAGCGAAACGGTAATATGACGATAAAAATTATATACCTCCTGTTCCTCCCGGTAATCTTCATGCTGGTCTCCGCGGCCCACGCGGATTTCTACAAGTATACCGACGAGAACGGCGTCGTGCACATCACGAACGTCCCGACATCTTCGAATTACAAATGGATGATGTCAGAACGCAATTCAGGGCCAAGGAACGCCTCATACAGGATATCGTCTAACAGCAGGTTCGAGGATATCATATATAATACCTCGCAGAGATACGGGATAGACCCGAAGCTGGTAAAGGCCATCGTCAAGGCTGAATCTGATTTTGACGCGAGGGCTGTCTCCGTTAAAGGCGCGAGGGGGCTCATGCAGCTTATGCCGGAGACCGCAAGGCTCATGGGCGTCAGGGACATACATGACCCTGAGGAGAACGTGGAGGGCGGGATAAGGTACCTGAGCAAACTCCTTAAGATGTTCGATTGGAAGGTCCCTTTGGCCGTCGCGGCTTATAACGCCGGAGAGAACGCTGTGTTGAAATACGGCTCCATACCCCCGTACTCCGAAACCCAGACATACGTAAAGAGGGTGCTCTACTATTACAGCCAATACAGGGGCGCAGGGAAATAGAGGTAGATTCTTCCGTCTTTTTGCTTGAATTCCCTTCCTTTATCTGTAATAAATAATAGCAAGAAAAAATGAGTGAAATTATGTCCTCAGAGCCGCGGGTGAGTTTTTTAAACCTTCCCAACAGCCTTTCCATCATCAGGATAGGCTCTGCCCCGTTGTTCGTCTATCTTCTGCTGTCGCCCGGGAGGCTTTTAAGCGCGATTACGGCTGGCATCTTCATTCTCGTCTGCCTGACGGACTGGCTTGACGGGTATCTGGCCCGCAGGATGGGTGTAATCACTTCCCTTGGCAAATTCCTTGACCCTCTGGCCGATAAGCTTCTGATAACAACGGCGTTTATAATGCTTATTCCGCTCGGAAGGGTTCCCGCGTGGATCATTGCCCTCATGATATCCCGTGAAATGGCGGTAACGGGACTTCGCGCAATAGCTTCAGACATGGGCGTGGTCATTTCAGCGAGCAGGCTTGGAAAGATCAAGACCATCTCACAGATAGTATGCATCGTACCGCTCCTGATGCATTATCCCTTCATGGGTTTTGATTTTCACCTTGCGGGTTCGGCGCTGCTCCTTGTGTCCTTCGTGCTTACCATGTGGTCTGGGGTCGATTATTTCGTAAGCTTCTTTAAAAGCCATAACCTGACGGGTAATTGACAAAAAGCAGCTATTGGATAAGATTGAACTGATTATGTCCCGGGAAGAAAATTCTTTCCCATAACCACCGGCTCCAGCATTTTCTCACCCCGAATACTTCCCGGAAAAAAATCTTACGGTACCTATAATGAGGCTTAAACTTACCAACAGGTTTAATCTCTATATCGGAGGCATCCTGCTCCTGGGGATGCTTGCGCTCTTTATCTATGACATACGTTCAAGCAAAAAACTCCTTGATGAAATAGGCATAAGCGAGGCCGAACAGATCTCTGAAACCGTCTTTCATCAGCTTTATACGTCGATGAGGCTAGGCGGAGGGAGGAAAGAGAACAGGCTTATAATCGAGAGGTTCAGGAATGCCGGCGATATAGAGGATCTGCGGATTATACATGGCGCTCACCTCGACAGGCAATTCGGGATTGAAGAAGACGAACTGCCCATAGATGAGCTGGACAGGCAGGCCCTTGAAGGCCGCAGGGGAACGGAATTCGGGTCTCATGACGGTCACATGACGGTAAGGGTCGTAAGGCCCATTGTATTTTTTGAGGATTGCATGACCTGCCATACCGCGAAGGCCGGCGACGTAAGCGGGGCCGTCTCCGTTGAAATTTCCATGAAAAGATACGAGGGAGCGATATTAGGCCACAGCAGGGGATTCATTTACTGGTGCGGAGGTATCCTTTTACTGATCTTCATGGCAATACTCGTTACGGTCAATAAAAGGCTTTTAAAGCCGCTCGAAAGCCTTAAAAAGGGGGCTTTGGCGCTGGCCGAAGGTGATTTCTGGCACAGGGTGGGCATTAAGACCGGCGATGAATTCGAAGATGTCGGTCTTGCGTTCGACCAGATGGCGGAATCCCTCCATAATGCGACTGAAAGGCTCAGATATTTGAGCGAGAAACACTCCAGGCTTGTCCAGATGGCGGCTGACGCGATCCTGCTTAAAGACATGAGCACAAAGATGATAGCCGACGCCAATCCCGCCGCCTCTGTTCTGACCGGGTATTCATTACAGGAACTCCTTAACATGCGCTCTGAAGACCTTTATCCGCCTGAGAAGGTTTCAGAGTACATGGAGGTATTTAAAAGGTGGAAGCATGACGGCAAGGGGTATCTGCATGACGCGGTTATAATCAAAAAGGACGGTTTCAGCGTGCCGGTTGAAATAGCCGCGTCTGTCTTTGAGTTTGACGGGAAATTCTATATGCAGGAGATATGGAGAGACCTCACCGAGAGAAAGGGGTTCGTAGCCACTCTGAACAAATACGTCTCTGAGCTTGAGGATACGGTCAGAGAGAGGACCTTGAAGCTTGACGATTCTCTCAAGGAACTGGAGACAGCCTATAAAAAGCTGCAGTATTCCGAACAGAGGCTCATACAGTCCGCCAAGCTCATATCCCTTGGCGAGATGGGGGCGGGGATCGCTCATGAGCTTAATAGCCCGATAGCCGGGATATTAAGCATCTGCGAGGCATTGTTGAGGAGAACGGACAGGAAACACCCCGACTATTTTCTCCTTGAAAAGATGAGAGAGGCCGCGGTGCGCTCCAAGTACATAATACTTGATGTGCTTACGTATTCCAGGCCTTCGAAAGCGGATTATGAGCCCATGAACCTGAACGAGACGATAAGGGCTACGTTGAGCCTTTTCGTATCCGAGATGAAGTTGAGCTCAATAGATATCATCGCCGATTATGAGCCCGACCTGCCTGAGATAATGGGTCACAAAGGCAGGATAATGGAGGTGGCGCTCAATCTGTTAAAGAACGCCCGTGACGCCATAAACGGCAACGGAAGGATATTCATCTCCACATACCTGGTAAAGAGGGAAGACCTGGAGTACGCGGTAGCCCAGGTGAGGGACACCGGCCCCGGTATTTCCGATGAGGTAAAAGAAAAGATGTTCGATCCCTTCTTTACCACAAAGGAGAAGGGCGGAGGGCTCAATATCGGGCTTGGCCTTTCGATATCGCAGTCGATCGTAAAGGAGCACGGGGGTATGATAGAATTCGAGAATAACGCGGGCGGCGGAGCAATATTCAGGGTCTATCTGCCCATCAAAAAGAAGTGAATACGCATCGCGAGCGCATAGCTTCAATCTACAGCCGGTTAAGATCTTTAAGCTTTCATGAAACCTGCCGATAAAATAAGGGGGTTGGCCATATGTCAGGGGAAAAGGAACCAAAAAACATATTGATAGTCGATGATGAGGAATCAGTCGGCCTCGGGATGTCAGAGATCCTTAAAGGCGCGGGATTTAAGGCATTTTACGTGACAAGCGGAAAAGATGCCCTCGAAGAGGTACTGAAATCACGGTATTCTCTGGTCTTTATGGATATGGTGATGCCTGGGATGAATGGTCTTGAGACCTTCAGGAAAATAAAGGAGATAAGCCCTGTTTCAAAGGTTGTGCTCTTTACAGGGTACTTCAAGGATGCCGACACCGCCATATACCAGGGAATAAAGGAGGGCATGATAGACGAGTTTTTAAGGAAACCCTTTTTCGCGGAGGAGATCATAACCACAGCCCAGAGATACTCTTGACGGTTGCCTTAAATAATTAATTTTATCAGATACTTAACTTGCCAGGATACTCCCCCGGTGACCGGCCTAAATACCTTGACATAAAAAGTTAATTTTAATAATATAAGAAGGACAATTTTTGTCACCTCAAAAGCGGATTACTGATGACCGACAGGATAGGCGAGCTTTTACTTAGAGAAAAGTTAATTTCACCTGAACAGCTTAAGAAAGCCATCGAAGAGCAGAAAAAAAGCGGTGGCAGGCTCGGGTATAATCTTACAAAGCTCGGCTTTATCACCGAAAAAGACTTAACCGCATTTTTAAGCCGCCAATACGGCATTCCTACGATAGACCTTTCGGCCCAGGAAATAGACCACGAGATCATCAAGCTCATCCCAGAAGATGTCGCTCAAAAATACCAGGTAGTACCCATAAGCAGGACAGGCTCTACCCTGGTCGTAGCAATGGCCGACCCCTCGAATATATTCGCCATAGACGACATTAAATTCTTAACAGGCTACAATGTCGAGCCTCTTGTGGCATCCGACGCGGCTATAAAAACCTCTATCGAGAAGCTCTATGAGAGCCCTGAGATGGGGCTTGAGGGCGTGCTCACCGAATTTGACGAAGGTGAGATGGAGATCATAAAGGACGAGGAGGAGGTTGACCTCACTGACCTTAAAAAAGCCGTCGAAGACGCGCCGGTCGTAAAGCTCGTGAACCTGATCCTTACTGACGCGATAAAGAAGGGCGCCAGCGATATTCATATAGAGCCGTATGAAAAGCACTTCCGCGTAAGGTACAGGATAGACGGTATTTTGATGGAAGTGATGAAGCCCCCGATGAAGCTTAAGAACGCGATAGTATCGAGGATAAAGATCATGAGCCAGCTCGATATCGCCGAGAGGAGGCTGCCTCAGGACGGCCGTATAAAGCTTAAGCTCTCCAAGAACAAGGAGATGGATTACAGGGTCTCCGTACTGCCTACGCTCTTCGGCGAGAAGGTCGTCCTAAGGCTCCTGGACAAGAGCAACCTTCAGCTCGACATGACGAAACTCGGGTTCGAGGAAAAGGCGCTTAAGGACTTCATGAACGCCATACATAAGCCGTGGGGGATAGTCCTTGTCACGGGGCCGACAGGCAGCGGCAAGACGACGACGCTTTACTCCGCCCTGTCGGAACTGAATAAGATAAGCGAGAACATCTCGACCGCGGAAGACCCGGTCGAATTTAACCTCATGGGCATCAATCAGGTACAGATGCATGAGGATATAGGGCTGAATTTCGCCGCTTCCCTGAGGAGTTTTCTAAGACAGGACCCCGATATCATAATGGTCGGGGAGATAAGGGACTACGAGACTGCCGAAATAGCGATAAAGGCCGCCCTGACAGGCCATATGGTACTTTCAACCCTCCACACCAATGACGCCCCGTCTACGGTAAACAGGCTGCTGAACATGGGCATAGAGCCGTTCCTCGTCTCTTCATCCTGCAACCTGATACTAGCGCAGAGGCTCGCGCGCAAGATATGCAAGGACTGCAAGGTAAAGATGCCGATAACGGAGAAGGTGTTGATCGACCTCGGAGTGCCTCAATCGGAAGCTCAAAAGATGGATGTCTGCAAGGGGAGCGGCTGCGCGGTGTGCGGCGGCACGGGCTACAAGGGCAGGATAGCCCTTTACGAGGTAATGCCGTTTACCGAAACCATTAAAGAACTTGTTTTAAACGGCGCCTCGACAGCCGAAATAAAAAGGGCGTCCATAAAAGACGGGATGAAGTCACTCAGGATGAGCGGGATAACCAAGGTCGGCGAAGGGGTCACCACGATAGAAGAGGTCTTAAGGGTGACAATGGCGGACTGAAACCCTGGTTTTTAATGGATATGGCGGCGCATTCATCCTGTAACTTTTGTCATTACAATTATTTGCCTGATAATTTAATATAATATATCAGGCGGTATCCGTGCATCGGAGGATAAGTGGGAACTGAAGGCGGTTCAAAATTAAATCTGCAGGAACTCCTGAGGATAATGGTGGATCAGGGCGGAAGCGATCTGCATGTCGCGGCCGGCTCGGCGCCGAGGATAAGGATACACGGCAAGCTTTCTCCCATAAACGCCCCTCAACTTACGGGGGTCGAATCAAAACAGCTCTGTTACAGTATCCTTGCCGATGTTCAGAAACACAAGTTCGAAGAGGAGAACGAGCTTGACTTTTCGTTTGGAATAAAGGGCTTAAGCCGCTTCAGGGGCAATCTGTTCGTCCAGAGAGGAACTGTGGCGGGCGTATTCAGGACGATCCCCTTCAAGATCAAATCGTTCCAGGAATTGGGGCTGCCCCCGATAATCGAGGAGTTATGCAAGAAGCCAAGAGGGCTCGTCCTTGTTACAGGGCCTACGGGGAGCGGTAAATCAACGACGCTGGCTTCCATGATAGACAAGATAAACACAGATCGCGCCGAGCATATTATAACGGTAGAAGACCCGATTGAATATCTGCATAACTCAAAGACGGCGCTTGTAAACCAGAGGGAGGTCGGCTACGACACGCACGCCTTTAAAAAAGCCCTCAAATATGTGCTCCGGCAGGACCCTGACGTTGTTCTCCTCGGAGAGCTTAGGGATATGGAAACTATCGAGACGGCGCTGACCATAGCCGAGACAGGGCATCTTTGTTTCGCCACGCTTCACACTAATTCATGCGTACAGACCATAAATAGGGTCATAGACGTCTTCCCTTCCCATCAGCAGCCGCAGGTAAGGGCGGAGCTTTCATTCGTCCTTGAGGCCGTTCTTTCCCAGCTCCTGATACCCAGGGCCGACGGAAAAGGCAGGGTCGTGTCGATGGAGATAATGATCCCGAACGCCGCGATACGCAACCTTATCAGGGAAGACAAGGTGCACCAGATATACTCTCAGATGCAGGTCGGGCAATCAAAGTTCGGGATGCAGACGATGAATCAGAGCTTCATGAACCTTTACTCCAGGCGGCTTATAACCCTTGAAGAGGCGCTCGGCAGAAGCTCGGAGCCCGATGAGCTCCGGCAGATGATGATAAACGCCGGCGTCTTAAGAAGCGGGCCGCCCACAGGCAGGAGCTAGGCGATGCCGACATTCGCGTATACAGGCAAGACCGTCAGCGGTGAAATGAAGAAAGGCGAGCTTCAGGCCGCTAACCTGGCCCAGGCTACGGCGGCTCTCCGGAGGCAGCAGATAGTGCCGGCCTCTATAAGCCAGAAAAAAGGCGGCCTTTCATCTCTAAGCAGCATTCAGATCCCAGGGCTCGGTACAAGAATAAAGACAAAAGACCTTGTCGTCTTCAGCCGCCAGTTTGCCACGATGATCGACGCGGGTCTCCCGCTCGTGCAATGTCTCGATATACTCGCCAGCCAGCAGGATAACGTTGAATTCAAAAAGGTGCTTATGGATGTAAAGGGCTCGGTCGAAGGCGGCTCCACCTTTGCCGACGCGCTGCGCAAGCACCCGAAGGTATTTGACCAACTGTACGTAAACCTCATCGCCGCCGGAGAAATAGGCGGCATACTCGACACGATCTTGAACAGGCTCTCTGGTTTTCTAGAAAAATCAGAAAAACTCAAAGGTAAGATAAAAGGCGCGATGACCTATCCGAGCGCGGTTATCATAATAGCGTGCCTGGTAGTCGCGGGACTCCTCCTATGGGTTGTTCCCATATTCGAGAGTATGTTCGCGGGGTTCGGCCAGGCGCTGCCTGCGCCGACCCAGCTGGTAGTCAATCTAAGCAAGGCGCTTCAGAGCTACTGGCATTTTATAATAGCAGGGTTGGTCGGCACGGGTATCGCCATCAACAGGTTCTATAAGGTGCCAAAGGGCAGGAGAATAATGGACGCCCTTATCCTGAAGGCGCCTGTGGCGGGCGATCTGGTCAGGAAGTCGGCGGTTGCGAGGTTCACGCGCACGCTCGGCACGATGTTGTCCAGCGGCGTGCCAATCCTTGAGGGGCTTGAGATAGTCTCCAAAACTTCGGGGAACGTAATAATAGAAGAAGCCATTATGAAGGCCCGCACGAGCTTGAGCCAGGGTAAAACGCTGGCCGACCCGCTTATGGAAACAAAGGTTTTCCCTGGGATGGTCACACAGATGATAGCCGTCGGCGAACAGACAGGGGCGCTCGACGCGATGCTCACGAAGATAGCTGATTTTTATGAAGAGGAAGTTGACGCGGCGGTGGACGCGCTGACCTCTCTTATCGAGCCGCTTCTTATGGCGTTCCTCGGCATAGTCGTCGGCGGACTGGTTATAGCTCTGTATCTTCCGATATTCCAGATCGCGGGGGCCGCGGCGGGCTAAAGAAAATGTTTGTAACAAATCCACAGGCGCTTAGGCAGAAACTCCTGGCCATGATGGTCTTAAGGGTTGTGCTTGCGCTTGCATTCCTCGGCATAACCACCTGGTTCCAGATAAAGGAATATTCACTCACCAGACTGAACTTCTACCCCCTCTATGGGATAGTCGTCACGACCGGTTTCCTCACGATCATCTACTCGCTTGCCATCAAGAGGATAGCTAATTTACGCCTCTTTACATATCTCCAGGTAGCGATAGACATAATCCTCATCACCGTAATTGTCTACATCACCGGCGGAACGGAGAGCTACCTCCAGACGCTTTATCCGCTTTCCGTCATCGGCGCCGCGATACTTTTAAGCAAGCGGGGCGGGCTTTTCGCCGCTTCTTTTTCAAGCATCTCGTACGGCATACTGATAGACATGGATTTTTACAGGATGCTGCCCGCCAGGTTTAAAGTGATACATTCGATGCCTGTCCAGAGGTGGGAGGACGTATTTACCACCGTAGCTACGAACATACTCGCATTCTTTACCGTCGCTTATCTCACCGGCTATCTTGCCGAGAAGGCAGCCAGGGTGGAGAGGGAGCTTGAAGAAAAGGAGATAGACTTTGAGGCGCTGGAGCAGTTAAACAGGCATATCGTTGAGAATATCACAAGCGGCATAATGACGCTTGACGAGAGGCTTCGCATCACCTCCTTCAACAGAGAGGCGGAGCTTGTAACCGGGTATACGCTGAAGGAGGTTTATTACAGGGACGTTAACGAGATATTCCCCGGGATGCTGGACGGCAACAGGAAGGATCTCAGCGGCATCAGGATCGAGAAGAGGTTCAGGAGGAAAGACGGGGAAGAGGTATACCTCGGCTTTTCCATCTCGGAGGGGCAGGGCGGGGACGCCTCGAATATAATAATATTCCAGAACCTGACCCGGCTAAAGGCCATGGAAGAGCAGCTCAGAAGGGATGAAAAATTAAAGGCCCTTGGTGAGATATCCATAGGCATAGCCCACGAGATAAGAAATCCGCTCGCTTCCATAAGCGGCTCTATCCAGCTTCTTAAGGAGGAACTGGATTTGAGCGGAGAGGACCTTAAGCTCATGGATATAGTCTTGCGCGAGACTGACCGTCTTAATCTCCTTATCACCGACTATCTCCTTTTCGCGAAACCCGCGAAGGAGAAAAGGGAATTGATCGATCTGAGCTCAGTGATAGACGAGACGATAAGGATTTTCAGGAACTCCCCCGAAGCCGCTTCAATCGACATAAAAAGCGGCGTCGTGGAAAGGCTGATGCTCAAGGGTGACGCGAGACAATTGGGGCAGGTATTCTGGAACCTGTTCCTTAACGCGGCCCACGCCATGGAAGGGGGGGGAGTTTTGAATGTCTCCGCCAGCCTTGGATGGGGGAGGCCCGGCGGGGGAGGCGGGGATGAAGCTTCCTTCGCATTGATAGAAGTGATTGACACAGGCAAGGGGATCAGGCCGGAGGACTTGAACAGGATATTCGATCCGTTCTTTTCCACAAAGGACTTCGGCACGGGTCTCGGGCTTGCGATGGTGCACAGGATAATAGAGAGCCACAGCGGCAGCATAGAGGTCAAAAGCGTTCTGGGGCAAGGCACTGCTTTCAGGATCGCCTTGCCGGTCGAAAGGGAAAGGGTTATAGGCTAAAACGGGATGGCAAAAGTAAATATACTCATAGTCGATGACGAAAGGGACATGCGGGAGTTCCTCGAAATAATGCTCCGCAAGGAAGGCTACGGCGCCAGGGGAATGGACAGCGCGAAGGCGGCGCTCGACTTCTGCAGGGACAACCCTGTTGACCTTGTAATAAGCGATATCAGGATGCCTGGCATGGGGGGGGTGGATTTCCTAAAGGCTTTAAAAGAGCTTGATCCTGACACGCTCGTCATAATGATAACTGCTTACGCGTCGGTTGAGACCGCGATAGAGGCGATGAAGGCGGGCGCTTACGATTACTTTACAAAGCCCTTTAACATAGATGAAATAAAGCTCAACATAAAGAAGGCGCTTAAGCTTAGGAGCCTTGAGCTTGAGAACAGGCTTCTTAAAAAAGACCTTAAGACAAAATACGGTTTCTCCAATATTGTGGGCACGAGTCCCAGGATGGCCGAGATATACAGTTTCATAATGAGTATCGCGAAGACCAAGACCAATGTTTTCGTTACAGGAGAAAGCGGCACGGGCAAGGAGCTGGTCGCCAGGGCGATACACTTGGAGAGCGACAGGAAGGACAAGCCGTTCGTCGCGATAAACTGCGGCGCCATACCTGAAAACCTCCTTGAGAGCGAGCTTTTCGGCCACCAGAAGGGGGCCTTTACCGGCGCTGTCGCGAACAAAGAGGGGCTGGCGGAGCAGGCGGACGGAGGGACGCTTTTTCTCGATGAATTGACTGAGCTGCCGCTTCACCTCCAGGTAAAACTCCTTCGTTTTATTCAGGAGAGGAATTTCAGGAGGGTCGGAGCCACAGCCGATATCTCCGTGGACATAAGGCTTATAGCCGCGTCAAACAAAGACCTTGAGGCCGAGGTCAAGGCCGGAAGGTTCAGGGAGGACCTCTTCTACAGGCTCAACGTGATAAGGATAGGCCTGCCCCCTTTAAGGGAGCGGAAGGAAGATATTCCGGCGCTATCAAGATATTTTTTGGAGAAGTTCAGCCTGGAGCACGGCAAAAATATAAAAAGGCTTTCGGAAGGGGCGCTCAAATGCCTTGTTGAATACGATTATTCGGGCAACGTCCGCGAGCTTGAAAATATAATGGAGCGGGCGGTGGCGCTTGAAACCACGGATATCATCACCACGGAGAGCCTTCCATCGTATCTAAGGGAGCGGGCGGAAACCGTCCACGGCGCGGCGAACCTCGCGAACCCCGGTATTGGCGTGCCTGTTCCTTCCGGAGGCGTAGACCTTGAAAAGACTATTGAAGAATTTGAAAAGGCTATTATAATAGATGCTCTCAAGAAGTCAGGTGGCGTAAAAAAGAGGGCGGCTGAGCTTCTCGGCCTGTCCTTCAGATCGATGAGGTACAAACTTAGCAAATATGAAATCCCCGAGTAGCCGCATCACCAGGGTACTGGCAGCGATCCTGTTCGCGGTACTCGGCATCCTTATAATCCTTGTCTCATACCAGAAACAGCACTGGGACACGGACATATTCTGGGCCCTTAAAAGCGGCGAATGGATCACATCCAACCTCAAGGTACCCTTTACCGACCCGTTCTCATACACCTTCGGCGGAAAACCCTGGGTTGATTTTACCTGGGGCTTTCAGGTATTGACTTATTTTTTCTTCACCTGGCTCGGAGGGTGGCAGGGCCTTTTCATACTTCAGGTAATACTCGTCACATTCACATTCATCTTCCTTTACCGCAATCTAAGGCATACAGCAGGGGATATCTGGCTTGTAATCCCGATACTCTACCTTGTCTTCGTATGCTCGCATACCAGGCTTTTTATACGCCCCCATCTCTTTGAGTATTTTTTCGTATCCCTGTATCTCCTTTTATTCACGCTTTATGAGCGTAAGGGTAAGCTTTTATATCTGCTGGCGCTTTTGCCCTTGCAGGTGATATGGGTCAACGTGCATTCAAGCGCGATACTCGGTATATTTATAGCCGGGGCTTACGCGGCAGGCGAGGTGATTGATACGATACGGAGGCAGGGCTTGAAGGGCGACCTCTCCGGGAAGCTCAAAAGCATGATAGGCGCGGCCGTCGCCTTGCCGGCGGTCTCCCTTATCAACCCCTACGGCCCCAAGCTGGTCATCTTCCCTTTCATACATCACGGCGTGGACAATGCGGACGCCATAAAGCATATCGGCGAGTGGACAAAACCCGGCCTAAAAGAGCTTTTTTTCTATCTGTATCCTTTTCCGCTCGATCACTTCGCCTTTGAGCTGCTGATAATCGCTACCGTAATAGCCCTCATAATCAACTACAGGTCTCTTAAGGCAAGGTCGATATTCCTCGTGGCGGCAGGGCTGTATATGGCAATCTCGCACGTGAGATGGATAGCCTTGTTCGCATATTTTGCCGGGCCTGTGCTGGCGCTCAATATAAACGATTATCTGAAGTCGAGGGGAAAAAAGCCGCATCTTTTACTACCGGTGCTCATAAGCCTGTTTTTGGCGTTCGTTATGATCTTTGATTTCGGAAAGGCCTTTATAGGCGGCAGCCTGGGGCTTGGGCTTGAGAAAGGCCAATACCCCGAAGGCACGGTGGCCTTCATGAAAAAAGAAGGGATAAAGGGCAATATCTATAATGAGTACATCTTCGGAGGGTACCTTATATACGAGTATCCCGAGGCGAAGGTCTATATAGACGGAAGGACGCCGACGGTCTATTCGCCTTATTTTTTCTGGCAATCGAGGCTCGTAAACAACCCGGCAAGATGGGACAGGCTCGTAGCCGAGCTGTCCATCGACATGGCGCTGATAAAGCTGGACAGCCCCTTCTGCAAGAATTTACACCTGAGCCCGGAATGGAAGGCCGTAAGCTTCGATGACATCTCCATACTTTTTTTAAAGAATACCGAAAGCCATAGGGAAGCCATAGGGAGGCACGGTATGGCCTTTAACGCCTGCTCTGATGACCCTAAATACAAGCTCCCGGAGGACAGGGAAGGGCTTAAGTCCATAAGGGCCGAGCTTAAGAGGTTCATCTCCGATTCGGGCGGCGAGCCGTTCGCCAGGCCCCACAGGCTCCTCGGGCTGGTTGACAGCATGCTAGGAGGGGAGTATATGGAAGAAGCGGTAACGGAGTTTAAGAAGGCGCTTTCGGTCATCAAGAGCGCGGATACCTATTATGACATGGGCGTTGTCCTTGGGAAGCTTAAGAGACAGAAGGAATCCATAGATGCCTTCTGGTCGTCTATCAAGTGCGACAAGTCCTACAAAAACTCCTACCTCGCGCTCGGCCTTGTAAGCCGTGATATGAAGGACCATAAAGAGGCGATATGCAATCTTAATAAATACGTCATCATGGCTGACGATGAATCAGACCCGTTTGCCTATCAGGCGCTGGGCATGTCGTACTTCGACACATCGGATTTCGAGCCTGCGGTCACGTACCTCAAACGGGCCGCGTTCGCCATAGACGATCCGAAGGAACTGGGGGACATATATTACTACATAGGCAATTCGCTCTTTGAGACGGGGGGGCTTGACGAGGGCGCTTATTATTACGGCAAGGCGATTGAGACGAAGCCTGAATACAAGGCGGTGCTTAAGAACCTTTCCGATAAATTCAAGGGTACGGCCAAAGGCGGCGCATTGAACGAGATACTGAAATGACGCCCGCACGTTGAGCCGCCTGCATGAAAAATATTCCCGATAAAAAAATCTTCCTTAAATATCTGCCTTTACTCCTCATCCCTTTGGGTGTGCTGTTGTACTCAAACGTGCTGAACGCGCCTTTCGTCTACGATGACGAGGCTTATGTCCTCGCGAACCGGCAGATAAGGTCTCTCGGTAATTTTCTGGACCTCTCAGGCACAAGGTATATCGGTTTTTTGAGCTTTGCCCTCAACTACTCTACCGGCGGCCTCGTCCCGTTTGATTTCCATCTCGTCAACATACTCATACACGTACTCAATTCCATTCTTGTCTTCTCTCTTGTAAGAAATACCTTCCGCACGCCTTTCATAAAGGGAATACATGCCAGTGATGAGGTCTCTGTTTATGCCGCATTCATCGCGGCGGTTATCTTCCTCTCTCACCCGGTAGAATCACAGGCCGTAAGCTACGTGACCCAGAGGTTTACCTCGCTGGCGGCTTTTTTTTATATATCATCAGTGCTTCTTTACGTGAAGGCGAGGATCGGCTGGGCGCAAGGCAAAGGGGGGACGGCGAACCGGCTCTTCTACGCAGGGTCGTTGCTCTCGGCCGTTATAGCGATGAAGACAAAGGAGATAAGCTTTACGCTGCCATTCGCCATCGCGCTCTATGAGTTCGTCTTCTTCCGGCCCGAGATAAAGAGTTCCGCGCGCTACAGGATACCTTTTTATTTTACTCTGGTCATAATACCCCTTACTCTCCTGGGGCCTGATATCGGGATTTTCGGTAACTATAACGCAAGCGCCGAGCACCTGAGGAATCTGCAGATAAACGAGGCCGCGAGGCTCCCCAGGAGCGTTTATTTCTTCACCGAGCTAAAGGTGGTAGTAACATATATACGGCTCCTTCTGCTCCCTGTAGGGCAGAGGCTTGAATACGATTACCCGGTATCGACGTCTTTATTCGACCCTCCCGCTTTCATGTCTTTCTTATTCCTTTCATCTCTCATTTTAATTTCTTTTTTTGTTCTAAGGTCTTCCCGTAAAACAGGAAATATCTGGGGGCATCTTTTCCCTTTCGGGGTCTTCTGGTTCTTTTTAACCCTATCGGTAGAATCCACCCTTGTCCCTATACAGGATTTCATATATGAGCACAGGGTTTATCTCCCGAGCGTCGGACTTTTAATCTCCTTTGTTTCGCTGGTTTTCTGGACAGTCGAATATCTGAATTCAAAGAGGGAGAAAAAGATTTCGTATAAGGTATTGACTGCCGGGCTGCTCATTATTTTGTGCCCGGCGCTCTTCACCTCGCTTTACTTGAGAAATAACGTATGGAACGATGAGATGGCGCTCCTTAACGATTCTATCGGGAAGTCCCCCGGTAAATCGAGGCTCTATTACTTCAGGGGTCTGCTTAATCTCAAGAAGAACAAGTTTGCCGAGGCGCTCTACGACGCGGATAAGGTCCTCTCGATGAACCCGAAGATAGCCGAGGCGCATAATCTCAGGGGGGTGGCGTATTCCGGGCTGGGAGACCACAGGAGATCCATAGAGTCATTCAGCGCCGCGCTTGCCCTTAACCGTGATTACGAGATCGTATACCTGAACCGCGGCATCTCATACGCGGCCTCAGGCAGGCACAAGGAGGCTTTAAAGGACTTTGACCAGGCCGCTGTAATCTACCCCGGTTTTTCCGAATTCATCAAGAGCCCTTTAATGAAAGAGGTTGTAACAGGGATTAAAAGATCCTGTTTGGAACGGGATATGGATGGCTGCGGCAGATTCATGGATATACCCATTAATCGGGTGCCCGGCGGAATCCCGCCCTTTTAGGGCGGGTCAAAGCCGGGCTATACGAAAGAAACAAAGTACCTTGCCGACAATCCCTGCCATTTATGGCAGGGTAATTGAATTGATTTGTCATTGCGAGCGTATCCCATCGCTACGAGCTTGCCCCCCCCACAAACCCTGCCCTCACTGACAAAAATTGTCAATACACTGACAAAAATTGTCACTTAAGTACATTATTTGTATCGCTATAAAAGGGTAAGTACCCATTCTTAAAAGATATTTTATTTTGGCATAGATGTTGCTAAGTATATATGTCAAATATGTTTCAAGTTTTTTAGAGAACAGCCGAAGATACTTAAAAGCTGCTCATCAAAAGCCGGAAGGAGGAAAATATGCTGCAACAGATGCTAAAGAGGATCAAGAGGGAGGAAGGCTTCACGCTGGTTGAGCTTTTGATAGTCGTCGCTATCATCGCCATACTTGCCGCCATCGCCATCCCGCAGTTTACAAAGTACAGGCTGAGAGGGTACAAGACAGAGCTCGATTCAGACGCAAAGAACGCGTACACAGCTGCTCAGGCTTATCTTACCGATAACCCGGCACAGTCTGTGGACAG
This sequence comes from Deltaproteobacteria bacterium, assembly GCA_016218105.1. GTDB lineage: Bacteria > Desulfobacterota > GWC2-55-46 > GWC2-55-46 > GWC2-55-46 > GWB2-55-19. Next base: position 45,984 of record JACRET010000001.1, on the reverse strand, counting down.
CACCAACGGCCTTGCCAAGCTTAAATCTGGCGGTTACCAGAAGTCTGTTAACGTAAGCTTCGTAAACGGTGGTATGAACCTTACATCGGGCAACGTCGAGCTTAAGACAACAGCAGCCGGTCTTACCGACAACAACACTGTAGTATTCTTTAACGGCAGGATCGTATTCGCCAACTCACCCTGATTGAATCTTGAATACGTTTAAAGAGAGGAGGGGTGAAAACCCCTCCTTTTTTTTTGATTGAAGACCCGCTGTGAGACGGACTCCTGGCAATAATCAGGAGTTTGCAATTTTCCATTCCCTTGCCGCTCCCGTGAGACTGACTGGAATGTGAGCGTGATGCGTTTTCAAACGGATGACAATTGAAGACACTATATGAAAAAATCATAACTTGTAACCGTTTGTATCTCGTATTACTGCCTCTCGGCCTAATAATCTATTCAAATGCTCTTTTCGGCGATTTCGTATTCGATGACAGGGCGTATGTTACGGAGGCGCCCTGGATAAGGTCTCTATGGAATTTTCTGGATGTGTCCGGCGTTAGGTATGCTGGAGACCTCAGTTTCGCTTTGAATTACAAGCTCTCCGGCCTTGATCCGTTCGGTTATCACCTCGTCAATATATTGATCCACATAGCCAATTCGGCCCTTGTGTTTAAGCTTATAAAGGCTCTCTTCGAGACGCCTTTTATAAAGACGAATATTAAGGATAGGGAGATTTTTCCCTTTGCGGCCGCTCTCGCGACATCGGTATACTTCCTTACGCACCCTGTACAGACACAGGCGGTCTCTTATATAAGCCAGAGATACACGTCTCTCGCGACCCTTTTCTATCTTTTGTCTCTGGTTCTTTATCTAAAGGCAAGGACAGGAATACCGGGGGGTACAAAAGGCAGGCTCCTTTACGCAGGGGCTGTCCTTTCAGCCGTCCTCGCAATGAAGTCGAAGGAGATAAGCTTTACGCTGCCCTTCATCTTGACTCTCGTGGAGTTCTCATTCTTTCCGAAAGGTGAGGGGAGGGGCAAACGCCTCTTGCCGTTCTTCTTAACGCTCCTGATAATACCTCTAAGCATGGTCATCCCGGGTACCGGGGCAGTGAATACGGTCGACGAGCTGATGCGGGTCCGAAAGCTGGAGGAGGCGTTCACCATCTCCAGGTATAATTACCTGATAACGGAGCCGCAGGCGATACTTGTCTATTTAAGGCTTTTGATCTTACCAGTGGATCAGCATTTTACGTATTATTTCCCGCTTGCGGAATCGGTCTTTGACCCGGGGGTGTCTGGCCCCTTAATTGCCGTTGTTTTATTCATCGGCGCCTCCATATATATGTTTGCCTTCTCCATAATGAAAGGGAATGCCTACGGGTCTATCATATCATTCGGGGTGTTATGGTTTTTTATCACCCTCTCCGTCGAATCCTCGGTAATACCCATCAGGGATGCCATAAACGAGCACAGGGTTTATCTCCCATCGGCAGGGATCATGCTGTCGTTTGTTACAGCGGTTTTATATATGGAAGACTCCCTGAGCCGGGGCAGGCGGAAGATATTGATGACGTTTCTTTTGCTTGCGCTGGCTGTGCCGCTCTCGTTTGCCGCTTATTTCAGGAATGAGCTTTGGAGGGTACCGTTGCGGCTCTACGAGGACGAGGTGAAAAAGAACCCTTACTCCGTAAGCCCGCATATGTATCTTGGAATGAAATATTACGAGATAGAAAGACACGGCGAGGCGTTAGAGGAGTTTAAAAAGGCGGAGGAAATAAACCCGAAGTCGCGGTATGTCCGCCGCACGCTGGTAAAATATTACGATTCGCTGGGGATGACCGCTGAGGCCATCGGCGAGGCGCGAATCTTGAAGGGGCTCGACCCTGGCAATCCGGAACCTTCCTATAACCTTGGGGTATTATATATGAAAAAGGGGTTAAAGCCGGAAGCTGAAGCGGAGTTTAAATACATACTTGCGAGATGGCCTGATTATAAATACGCGGAGGACGCGCTTAAGCGTCTTAAGAGGTGAGGCTGAGCCGTTTTACTCTGAACTTTTTTTCATCCGAAACGCCCGGGATCAGGTAAAAAAAAGGCAGGACACGAATGCCTGCCTTTCAATACTGTTTTTACGCGGTCTGCAGTTCCTTACTTGTGCTCTACAGGCATATCCTCTATCTCTACTGACGTATGGCCGAACTCCTGGAACCTGTTTGTCTTGACCTTGATGTCGCACGGGTTGCAGTGCCCGAACACATGGCAGGGCCTGTAGATATCCTCTATGTCGAAAGCGGGGTCGATGATGTTGCCGACAGGGGTGCGCCCCTCGTAAAGGTCGCTGTGGCACCGGTATACGGAGCCGTCGCTGCCCATTATAAGCTCAGTGGTTTTGCAGAGGACAGACTTTTCAAACTTCTGGTCGCAAGCCCCCTCGTACCTGTAAGTCCCGTACATCTTTCCGTTATGCTCGCCAAGGAACTCTTTAAAGCGGAAGTCTATACCAAGCGCCTGGCAGTGCTTCTGGGCCTGCCTTACCGTTTCCTCCTGGATAGGGTGGAGTACGCCCCATATGCCGATCGAGAACCCCGCTTCAAGCATCTTGAGGACTTTTTCCACCAGAGGCTCAAGCTTCATCACCTCGGGGTGGTAGCTGACCCTTATAGAGGCGTAGGGAGAATTTCTCCTGATCCGTTTCGGGTCTACCTTTTTTATGAATTCGTCAACGTCGAACTGGAGGTTCGTAAGTATGTCTATGTTAAGCTCAGGCTTTATATTGTTAAGTATGTATATGAAGTCCTTGTGCAGGCTCGGCTCGCCTCCCTGGAGCGTTATCGGAAGGTCTTCCCTCGACACTATCCTGTTAAGGCCTCTTACCCATTCCTCTCCCGTAAGCCTCTTTTTCACGAAGCCGTCCTTGCCGAAGTGGTTTATGCAATAGCTGCATGAGAGATTGCAGGCAAGGGTCATGAAAGCGGCGATATAGTTGTAGTGTTCCGGTATTGCAATAGGTTTCAAGTCCTTCATATCCACCTCTCTAGCCAAGTAATTTATCTATCTCTGAAAGAACTCTGGCAGGCTTTATTTCAAACATGCACGGCCTTTCCTTTACGCAGGTCGTGGACAGGCAGGGCATGCAGTCATAAACGGCGTCGGGCAGGAGCTTGACGCCGTTTTTTACATACACCTCGGTCGAAAGGGTGGGGCCGAAAAGCGTTACCACCTTTTTATTGAGCGCGTGGGCTATATGGAGCCCGAGGCTGTCGTTCGTGACCAGCAGCCTGCACGAGTTGATCCACTCTATGTATTCCTCAATGGACTTAAGCCCCTGCTGCCATGATATCGTGTATTTCCCGTCGATAAGGGCCTCAAGCTCCTTCCAGTATTCAGGGGGCCACGCCTTTATCGGCCACTTCTCGCCGACATTGTGGTTAAAGCCTATGTCGAATATCTCTTTCGAGGACGGCTTGTAGCCGATAGTGGGTATCTCTCCCTGCCACTTGGCGCCGACCATCTCAAAGAGGAAGTCTTCCCAGTATTTTTTGTTCGCGAGCTTGTCCTTCTGGCTCATGCAAAGCTCTAAAACGTGCTGGCTCCCGTCATAGGCCATGGCGCTGCCTGTTTCAGGATCGAACCTGAAACCGAAACGCCTCCATGCGGTAAGCGAGTCCGCGAACGCGCAGATGCCAGCGACCTTCTCAAGGTTTATGATGGTGTCGAACCTCTCTGCCTTAAGCTGGAGGACTGTGGTCAGGTCATAGGGCATTATGCGGTTTATTAGCGGATTTCCCTTGAGAAGGGATATCGCCTTTTCATCAACAAGCCATGTCACGTTGGCGTTCTTAAAGAGATTTAAAAGCACGGTTGACCGCAGCACGTCGCCGAGGCTTGTCTTTCTGCTTATCTCCCCGACAAGGGTCTCCGAGTATCCGAGCTTTATTATCAGTACCTTCTCAGTCGTTCCCATTCCAACCTCTCAACGCGGTCTTTTCGGCAAAGTATCTCATATTTCCCCGCCGGTTTCATTTACAATTTTTATGGCCTCGGCGAATACGGACCCCGGTTTCAGGCCCCTGTTCTCAAAACGGCGCTTCCTTATGAAGTACTCCGTAAAAGAGTGCGCCCGTATAAGGAATATCCTGAGCCTGAGTAAAAAAACGATATCGCACGCTATATGAAACGTAAGCCCCAAAGAGAGGGCAAAGAGCGCCGTGGAGCCTGTCCAGTACGATATGACAAAAAGAGGCGCTACGAATTCCACCGTATGGAAGATTACAACGTTCAAGAACTCGGACCGTCCCCAGAACCGCTCAAGGACGTGGTGGTAAAGGAACATCTTCTTAATGCCGAAGTCCGTGAAGCCGTTATGCCAGATGTAATCTATATAATGGTCGAGATCTATGCCGATGGCGGCAACCCAGAAAAAGATCGCGTCAAAGCCCAGCTCCGTCCAGAGCGCCAGGGAAGCGGCGCTACTGAGTATCACATGGTCTTTGACTGTCACCTATTTACCCTTTACGGCCTTAAGGCCCTCCTTTTCGGTGATTATCTCCTCAGAGTGCTTGAAGTTCTCAAGGATGAAGCTCTCGTATATGCCGCGTACCGTATTTACGAATGAGAACTTCATCGGGTATATCTTCGTCTTTACCAGATAAGCCTTTACGAAATAGTACATCAGGAAGTAGAGCCTCGGCAAAGGGAGCTTGATAAGCCTGTTCACGATCAGGTTCCTGAGCGACGGCTTCCACAGGCAGACGGTCGAAAGCATGGAAAGGTTCAGCTGCTCCATCTTTTCCTTGTCGGTAAAGCAACTGAGGGGAGAGGTCGACTGATAGCTCATGTGGAGCTTGTTGAAGTCGCCGTCAAAATCCCCCCTTTTTATGGCGTAATTCGCAAGCTCGGTCTCGGGGTAGGGGAAAAAGACCGGAAACTCGCCGAGGGTCACCCTGCACCTCAGATTGAAATCGAGCGACTCTATGTCTTCTGAGAGCGAGGTGCCTGGTATCGCGAATATCGTGTTTGAAAAGGTCGGTATGCCGTGCTTGAAGCAAAGGTCGAAGGCGTCGGTCATGGTCTCTTTTGTCATGTTCCGCTTCAATACTTCATTCCTTATGTTATCGTTGCCGCTCTCTATCGACATGCTCATGGAAGAGAGCCCGGCCTTTTTAAGCTTGATGAGGATCGATTCCGTAAGGAGGTTCGCCCTCATAAGGCAATGGAAGGGGATGCCGATTTCCCTGGCGTACTTTTCCGAGAACTCGTCGAGCCATTCGTCGTCCTTCATTACGAAGATATCGTCGTAGAACTTGATGAACTGCGTCTCGTAACTGTTCTTTAGCGTCTTTAGCTCTGCTATTATCCTGTCTACGGACATGCGCGAGGCCAGCGGGCCTTTGCCCTTATAGAGCATGTTGTACTTGTGATTGAAGCAGTATGTGCATTTATACGGGCATCCTCTGCCGACCATGAAGGAGCGCATGGGGAATCTGCCGAGGCGCGTGGTTGAATAGAAGAGCTCCCTGTCGAGGAACGGCAGGTCGTCGAGCTCCCTTCTCCTCTGCCTTATGAAGGGGGGCTTGTCTTTCCTGTAATTGTTCTTCGTTACGATGTTCGGGATATTGTCAAAAGAGGTCTTGCGTTCGAGGGCCGTCAACAGCTCGGGCCAGGCGTCGTCGCCTTCTCCGGCGCATAAGGCGTCAAAAGGGTATTTATCTATAATCTCGGGGAAGAACGTCGCGTGAGGGCCGCCTATGACCGTAAAGATGTCTTTGGAGAGGCCCTTGATGACTTCGTTGGCGGCGATATAATATTTGTGCTCCCCGGTCTTTGCGCTGAAGGCCGCTATGTCGGGCTTGAACGACATTACAACCTTTTCAAGGTCGCCGTTGGCCAATACTGCTACGGCGGTCTTGTGGCCCTTCTCCTTCGCGAGCGCCGAGAGAAGCATTATGCCCATCGGGTCTATGTACTCGACGTCTTTTATGACAAAGAGGATATTCAAAGAGAGCCATCCTTAACGGAATTTAAATCAGGTCTGTTCAGCTATCCGCGCGCGCCTCTGGGGCTATTGTAGCTTGAGCGTTCCTTTATCCGCACTTCCCAGAACAATGACGCTATCGCGCTCCCTACGCTCATTATATTCTTGAATCTGAATGCCTTTGTCTTTCCGCTCGCCCTGGGTTTTATCTCAACCCCTACTTCCCTGTAGCTTGCCCCGGAACGCAGGAGCCTCACGAGTATCGCCGCCATGTAGGCAAACCCCCATGTCTTGAGAGGGACTTTTTTAAGGAGCGAGCTTTTTATAAGGCAGGTGCCGTTATAATAGATGACGTTAAGGCCGAAAAGGGTGTTTATTATTATTACGAAGAGCTTTGATATCACCCTTCTAGAGAGCGCCCTTACATGCGTGTTCGCGGTGTATGGTATGATGACATCCGCCTCACCGGCCTGGCTTAATACCTGCCGTATCGCCTCCGCGGGTATCTCGTTATCGCCGGGGACCATTATTATATAGTCTTTTCTGGCGAGCCTTACCCCTTCCGTGTAATTATATCCAAACCCCATGTTCCTGGGGTTGTGTATGACCTTGACCCCTTTTTCCGTCTTCTTTATCTCTTCGGCGAGCTTGCCGGTTCCGTCGGTGCTGAAATCGTTAAAGATAAGTATTTCGTAATCGCTGAAGGCCTTGGCTGAGGCGAGCGCCTCTTTAATGGACTCAATAGTGCCCCGTAAATTGCCTTCCTCATTCAGGCAGGGGACGATAATAGAAACGCTAGGCTCTTTTTGTCTGCGCTTTTTCTCAGCCGCCATTTACATCATCCGCGCTTTCGGGAAAGTGTTCTCTTGACAGCCGCCACGATGTCATTTTTCCCAGGGTAGTACGCCTTTTCAAGTACCGGGCTCGCAGGCGTGGGCACCTCTGGGAGGTTCACCCTTTCCGCGGGGGCTTTCAGGGAATCGAAACCATCTTCTACTACGCGCGCGATGATCTCAGACCCTATGCCGGTCTCCTTCCAGCCTGTATCCGCTATGACCAGCCTGCCGGTCTTTGCGACGGAGTTCAGTATGAGAGGCATATCAAGCGGCTTTAAAGTCCTTAGATCTATCACCTCGGCGTCTATGCCCTCTGCCTTCAAAGCTTCAGCCGCCAGCATGGATTCGTATACCATGTATGATATGGCTGCAATGGTCGCGTCTTTGCCCGGCCTCCTGACGATCCCCTTGCCGATGGGGACCTGATAGGGCTCAAGAGGGACATGGCCCATGTGTTCGTACAGCCAGCGGTGCTCTATCGAGATGACGGGGTTCCCGTCATATACGCTGGCCATGAGCAACCCCTTTGCGTCATAGGGGGTTGCGGGCATCACGACCTTCAGGCCGGGTATATTCGTAAAAAGGGACGGGAAGCTCTGCGAGTGCTGGGCGGCCGAGCCCCAGCCGCGTCCGATAATCGACCTTATGACTATCGGCACATTGAGCTTGCCGCCGAACATGTAATGCCACTTCGCTGCGTGGTTTATGATCTGGTCCATCGACAAGGGGATGAAATCGACCCTCATGTGCACGAGGATCGGCCTCATGCCGGCTATGGCGGCGCCTACGGCGACCCCGGTAAGGCCGCTCTCCGCCAGAGGCATATCCATTACGCGTTCTTTTCCGAACTTTTCATGGAGGCCCTTTGTGGTGCCAAAGACCCCGCCTGAATCATCGACCCCTTCGCCGATGACAAAAACGTCCGGGTCCGACTCAAGCATCTGGTAAGTGGCCTCTAATATCGCGGATTTATAGGTGACGCCCCTTAAGTCCTTATTGTCTTTAAGGGCGTTTTCAAAGTCCGTTTTATTGCTGTAAACCTTTGTCCACGGCATCTTAATTGTTTTCCTTTGGCACGCCGCCGCCAGTGTAGTATACATCGGTAAGGAGTTCTGAAAGCTCGGGGTATTCGCTTTTTTTGGCGAAGTCCACCGAATCCTCGATCTCCGCGCTCAACTTCGCGGCGATCTCGTCCAGCTCCTTTACTGTGGCTACATCTTTACGGAGAAGGAGTTCCTTAAACCTCTTTATCGGGCACCGCTCTATCCAGTAGAAGAGCTCTTCCTTCGGCCTGCACCCCTTTTCATAATCGGCCTCCGGGCCGACATGCCCCTTCCATCTGTACGTCTTTGCCTCTATCAGGCTCGGGCCGCCGCCGCGTCTGGCGCGGGCTATGGCATCCTGCGATTCCTTGTAGACCGAAAGGACGTCGTTTCCGTCTATGCATGTCCCGCGGGCGTCAAAGGCCGACGCGGTGTCCGATATCCTGCAGCCGGGCTGCCTGGCGGACTGATGTGAGTTGGTGGCGTAAAAATTATTCTCGCAGAAAAATACCACGGGCAGTTTTTTAAGGGACGCGAAGTTGAATGATTCGTAGAAAACCCCTTCGTCGTAGGCGCCGTCCCCGAAAAATATTACGGTGACGCGGTCTTGCTTTCTTAATGCCGATGAAAGGGCCGCGCCGACACCCATCGGTATGCCGCCGCCGACTATCGCGGAGGTGCCGAGTATCCCGTTGTCCACGTCGATGATGTGCATCGAGCCGCCTTTGCCCTTGCTGCATCCGGTCTTCTTGCCATAAAACTCGGCCATGAGCGGCCTTAACGCGCCGCCTTTGGCGATAGTATGCCCGTGTCCGCGGTGGTTGGAAAAAACATAGTCTTCTTTCCTTAGATTCAGGCACACGCCAGCGGCTATGGCTTCCTGGCCGATACACAGGTGCACCGGGCACTTCATCTCCTGCTCCGGATAAAGCTCCACTATCTTTTCCTCGAACATGCGTATTTTAAGCATCGAGGCATACATCTGCAGGAGCATCGTCCTGGTGACAGTCTTTATCCCGTATTTTATCAATTCGTCTTTCATCATTGTCTTGGTTTTTTTAGGGGGCCTATATGAAGTTGACGTGCAGTGAGGGGTTTTTAAGCTCCCAGAGATAGCGGTTTACCTCATCCATCCTGCAGTTCTTGCGGCATTCGTTGGTATCGAGTTCCCTGGAGACGAACTCCATTACGCGCTTCCTCTTCTCTCCCTTCCAAATCTCCTCGAAAGTATTCTCGTTTATATTTCCGAGCAGGAACCTGTCATCGTTCAGAAATGCGCTGCAGGCCCAGACGCCGCCGCCTGAATCTATGTAGGACCAGAAGGGGAGCGCCAGGCAATGGGTGTAATTCCTGCCTTTTTCCTCAAGCTTTCTCATGGCGTTGCTTCTGAAGATCACCTTAAACCTGTTATCGGATATCTTCTGAAGCTCGTCGTTCAGATGGAGGTGGTCTCTGTATTTGAAGTCCTCATATTGCCTTGTATGGCTCTTGAGGTGTTGGGAGTAAGATTTTATGACAAGGTAGTCCGCGCCGATTTCCTTGGCCTTTTTCGCGAGCAGCACGGCCTCGTTCACGTTTTCCGGGAGCAATATAAGCTGCATGCCTATCGTGGATGTAAGGCCGTTAGCGGCGCGGAATTTCACGGCTTTTGAGATGTTGTCCAGTACCCTCTCGAAATCCTCTTCCTTTGTCCGGTGGATCTTCGCGTAGGTCTCTTTTGTGGCGGCGTTTATGCTTACCTTTATCCATGTTATGGATTTCAGCGAGGCTTCCATTATCTTTTCGGTAAAAAGGACGCCGTTGGAGGTTATCGCGACGTCAATTCCGGACTCTTTTGTGTGGTTTATTATCTCCGCGATGTGCTTGTGGAGAAAGGGTTCGCCTTCGCCGGCGTACATGATGGACTTAAGCCCCAGTCGCCCCATTTCAGTAAGCCTTGTTTTCAGGATTTCCCTGTCGAGGGAACGGGCCTGGTATTCCATATAATCGAGGGCGCAATACGTACACCTGTGATTACAGGCCCCGACCGGGGAGACTTCCATATAAATGGGGTAGATATTGCCGTTATTAAGCCAATCGTTTACCCGCTCGACATGAAAAATCAACTTATGGCTGTCTATCCTGTATTCGTCCATTCTAACGTCTTCAGTCCCTTCTCTAGGCAGGCATTAATATAAAAAAGATAACATAGTTATAACCCTTAAACAATACTAAATTTTTGTCAGGAATTGATTATTGAAGGCTTGCGCAGAGCCCTGCCTTTCACTTAATGTAGAAGGGCATTAAACCTGTATGATATAATATGATAACAGGAGGATGTACATGGCAAGAGACCCGGTCTGCGGGATGGAAGTAGCCCCAGGAAAGGCAAAGGGGGAGTCCGTCTACAAAGGCGTGAAGATTTATTTTTGCGCCGTTAGATGCAAGGAGAGATTTGACGCGGACACAGCGTCCTTTATGGATACGGACGGCGCCAGGGCCTTGAAAATGCCGGATGAGCATATGGAAGAGAAGGCTATAGACCCTGTTTGCGGCATGACCGTCCCCAAAAACGACCCGAAGGGCGGAACGCATGCCTATAAGGGCGAAACATATTATTTCTGCAACCCTAACTGCAGGGAAAAGTTCCAAAGAGAGCCTGAAAAGTACCTGGCGGGCAAGGACTCTAAAGAAAAAGGTTCCATCCACGGCCACGTCCATTCCGCGGAAGATAAAAAGCCGCTCCCTAAAGGGCTTAAAAAGGTAAACCTGCCTATAACAGGCATGTCCTGCGCCTCATGCGCCGCCAAGATCGAGAAAGGGCTCGTATCCTTAAGCGGCATACGAGAGGCCAGCGTCAACTTTGCCGCCGGGAAGGTAAGCATCTCCTATGACCCTCAGGAAGTCCACCTGACGGACTTCATAAAGACCATCAAAGAGCTCGGGTACGGTGCGGGGGTGGCGAGCGTTACTATTCCTGTTCAGGGCATGTCCTGCGCCTCGTGCGTTGAAAAGATAACAAAGACCTTAAACTCGGTCGAAGGCGTCATAAGCGCCTCAGTCAACTTCGCTTCGGAAAAGGCGGCCATAAATTACCTCCCGACGATCATAGGCGTTGACGGCCTCGTAAAGGCCATAAACTCTATAGGCTACAAGGCCCTCGCCCCGGCCGGGGACGAGGACGCGCTCGGGAGGGATGAGCGGATAAAGAAGGAGGAGTTCAAGAAGACGCGCGCCAAATTTATTTTTGCCGCGGTCCTCTCCGTGCCTGTCATGGCAGGGGCATTTTCAGAGTGGTTTTCATGGATACCCTCTATCCTCAGCAATAACTATTTACTGTTCATATTGGCTACGCCGGTCCAGTTCTGGGCAGGGTGGCAGTTCTACAGGGGCGCCGTCGCCTCGGCCCGCCACAGGACAACGGACATGAATACCCTGATAGCCGTCGGAACCTCGGCGGCATATTTTTACAGTACAGCCGTGACTTTTTTTCCGCAATACTTTGGCGTGCATGGTTTCCATGCCGGTGTCTACTTCGATACCGCAACCGCCATCATCGCACTGATACTCCTCGGGAGGCTCCTTGAGATGAGGGCGCGCGGCAAGACCGGAGAAGCTATAAAGAAGCTCATCGGCATGCAGCCGAAGACGGCAAGGGTGGTGCGAGGCGGCAGGGAGCAAGACATCCCGGCGGCAGAGGCCGTCGAGGGAGATATCATCGTAGTAAGGCCGGGCGAAAAGATACCCGTGGACGGCAGGGTCATCGAGGGCTATTCCTCTATAGACGAGTCGATGATAAGCGGGGAGAGCCTGCCGGTAGACAAAAAGTCGGGCGACGAGGTCGTCGGGGCAACGATAAACAAGACCGGCTCTTTTAAATACAAGGCTACAAGGGTCGGAAAGGATTCGACGCTCTCACAGATTATCAAGATGGTGGAGGAGGCCCAGGGCAGTAAGCCGCCGATAGCCAGGCTGGCGGATATCATAGCGAGCTGGTTTGTCCCGGCCGTGATCGTCCTGGCGGTCATAACCTTTTTCATATGGTTCATATTCGGCCCTGAGCCCGCGTTCACTTACGGGCTTTTGAACTTCATAGCAGTGCTGATAATAGCATGCCCGTGCGCGATGGGGCTCGCGACCCCGACCTCCATTATGGTCGGCACAGGCAAAGGCGCGGAGAACGGGATACTTATCAGGGGAGGGGAGTCGCTTGAGACCGCCCATAAATTAAACGCGATAGTGCTCGACAAGACAGGCACCCTCACCAGGGGAGAGCCGTCGCTCACCGATATCGTGCTTACGGAAGATAAAGATGTTTTAAATGAAATATCGCGCCTAGGCTTGTCGCCTGAGGACAGCTTGCTCTTCTACGCCGCATCAGCAGAGAAAGGCTCCGAGCATCCGGTGGGAGAGGCGATAGTCGCGCACGCCGCCGCAAGGGGGGTAGAGCTTAAAGACCCGTCATTATTCGAGGCTGTTCCGGGCCACGGCATAAAGGCTGAAATAGACGGCAAGGGTGTGTTCCTCGGTAATTTCAAGATGATGGCCGACAGCGGCATCGCGGTAGGCAGTCTGCAGGATGCCGCGGCCAGGTTATCTGACCAGGGCAAGACCGCTATTTACCTCAGCGTTGGCAACAAGGCCGCCGGATTGATCGCCGTAGCCGACACCTTGAAGGAGTTCTCGAAGGAGGCGATAGCCTCTTTCAAGCGCATGGGGCTCTTGGTCGCTATCATCACAGGCGACAACCGGAGGACGGCAAACGCCATCGGAAAGGAAATCGGCGTAGACAGGGTGCTTTCCGAGGTTTTGCCCGAGGACAAGGCGAGAGAGGTGAAAAAGCTCCAGGCCGAGGGCAAGATAGTGGCGATGGTAGGCGATGGCATAAACGACGCGCCCGCACTCGCGGAGGCCGACATCGGCATAGCCATTGGCACAGGCACCGACGTCGCGATGGAGGCGTCGGACATTACACTTATCGGCGGAGACCTGCGGTCTATCGTTACAGCCATTTCACTGAGCAGGGCCACTATCAGGAATATCAAGCAGAACCTGTTTTGGGCGTTTTTCTATAACGTACTGCTCATCCCCGTAGCCGCAGGCATACTTTATCCTTTCTTCGGCGTTCTTTTAGACCCGATGTTCGCCGCCGCGGCAATGGGGCTGTCTTCGGTAAGCGTAGTAAGCAACTCACTAAGGCTTAAAAGGTTCAAGCCTGCGCATGCCTGACAGGCTGCTCAAAAAGTCCATCTGCTTCGTTGGCATCAAAGCTCGTCACTGCGGCGTATAGACAAAGTACGCCTCATTCCTCGCTTTTCGACGCCTCGCAGCGGAACCTTTTTGAGCAGCCTGAACAAATCCCGGGTTTTTAGGCAAACTGTTAAATCCTTTACCAGGCATTTCCAGTGTGGTAAAAAGTCCCTGAAAGGAGTCCATATGAGAAAGATAGCTGCTATAATGATCTTTGCCTCTTTTGTAATAACCGCCTCGCCTTTACAGGCGGAATATGCCGCGCCCGATGCGGAGACCTTGAAGAAAGGGGAGTTGCTTTATAAACACAGCTGTTTGAAATGCCACGGGGAGAAGGGATCGGGTACAGAGTCGGGCCCTCCGCTTGTGCACAAGATATACCATCCCAACCATCATTCGGATATGAGCTTTCGCTGGGCGGTGCAGAGAGGGGCGCGCTCCCACCACTGGACATTCGGCAATATGCCGAAGATAGACGGAGTGAGTGATGATGAGATAGAAGTGCTCATTAAATATATACGTAACCTTCAGAAAGAAGCCGGGATATTCTAACAGGCTCTGAAAAAGTCCATCTATGGGAAGGCTTAAAAATAAAATACTGGCGAAAGTCCTCACGCGGTTTCCCGGTCTCCTCGATAAGCTCATCGAGAAAGCAGAGCGCGTGGAGGTCACGGGAACCCCCTGGGCTGCCGTTAAAAAGCCGTTAAACAGATCAAAAGTTGCCCTGGTAACTACGGCAGGGGTGCATCTGAAAGACCAAAAGCCGTTCAACATGAATGACCCGATGGGAGACGCGACCTTCAGGGAGATCCCCTCCGATACTCCCAGGGAACGGTACACGATAACCCATGACTATTATGACCATGCCGACGCTGACAGGGATTTGAATATCGTATTCCCGATAGACCGCATCAGGGAGATGGCGGACAGGGGGGAGATCGGCTCCATCGCGCTCTCCAATTACGGCTTTATGGGGCATATCGACGGGCCTTATATCGATACGCTTATAAAGAAAACAGCTCCCGAAGTGGCGAGGAAGATAAAGAACGAAGGCGTTGACGTGGTGCTCCTGACCCCTGGGTGAGGGCTTTGCAATCGGTCCGTGGGACTGATACAGAGAGAGATCGAGAAGATGGGCATCCCTACCGTAGGGGTCACTATAGTAAGGAAGTTTACGGAGGAGATAAGGCCGCCGAGGAGCGTTTTTGTAAAATGGCCGTTGGGGCACCCGCTGGGAGAGCCTGGGAACGTGGAGGTGCAGATGGCTGTAATAAATAGCGCCTTCAAGGCTCTATATGAAATAAAAGAGCCGGGCGCCATAATAGACCTGCCGTTCCGGTGGAAGAGGCATGAGGATTTGAAGAAAGGGTTTTAAAGAAGAACCAGGGCGGTTATTCTCTCTTAAGGTCAAATATTCCCTGCGCCCTTGTGTCTGGGTAATACAAAAACAAAATCTAAAAACGAATGTAGGGCCCGTTCCCCGAACGGGCCGGGATCGTTTTAACATCCCCCCCCTTGACGGGAGGGGACTAAGGGGAGGGTGAATTCATGCCTCTTGGTAAAAGGCCTTTTTGCGCGTTGCCACGCGCTTTTGGGTATTGGCTCCGCTAGCTGTCGGCTCTCTCCCTCCGATGGCACTGAAGCCCGGTCGCTCGCCTCTTTTATTCGCTGCGCACCACTGTGATTTTTTAAAAACTAAAAGCAAAACGAATGTCATTGCGAGTGGAGCGAAGTCTCGCTTAAATATCCCCCTCACCCTCCGCCCTCTCCCGCAGGGGGACAGGGTGACATATACCATATCGCTCACTTGGCCTTTCTTATGAGCGCTCCGCCTGTTTGGTCTCCCGGCGGCTTTGAATGGCACCTGTTGCATTCCGCGAACTTGAACGCCACTTTTCCGTGGCAATATCCGCAGTACTTGCCCGTGGACATCTCAATCATCGTGACCTTGTTCGAGCCCAATTCGTCTTTAAAGATAGCCGGGTGGCAGGTGGCGCATTTTATCTGAGATGAATGCGTCTTGTGGTCGAAGACGACGTTTTTGACGTATGTCATCGGGGGCTCGAATAATATCGCGTTCTCCCTGACCTCGTCGATCGCTCCTTTGTCCAGGGCCTTCAAAGGCTCGTATGCCTTCTTTTCTTTTAGGTACGCCCAGTCTATATGGCCGAACTTGTCAAGCGGCAGGGACTTGCCCGGAAGGTTATCCGGGTTGAATACGGAGCCTATGCGATAGGCTGCTTCCTTTATGGCGTTTAAGTCCATCTTTGATAAGTCTCTGAGCCGCTCTGATTCGGGAAGCCCGGCTGTGTGGCATTTACCGCAATTCTCGCCGGAGCTGAAGGACAGCTTCCCGTTATGGCACGCGGCGCAGAGCTTGCCTTCCCGCATCCCGTCGTGCGATATCGCGTTGCCGCCCCTTTTCATGACGAATATCTCCTGATGGCAGGTCTTGCATTCGAAAAGCAGCCTGTGGAACCAGTGCGGATAAATGACCGGGGAAAGGCCTTTGGTGTCCATCCCGGCCTGATGGTCTTTCATTACGAAGTTTCCAAGGAATTTTTCGTATTTGTCCCATTTGGTTAGCTCTGTGACACGGGACTCTTCCTTCTTTATCTCCGCCTTGTTTACCTGATCGACCTCCGGGACGAGACTGCCATCCCCGTGCCAGTGCCTGTACATGGACGCCATGGCGCTGGCGAGGTCGAGGAGGTTCATCTTCTCATTAAAAGTCTTGTCGCCTTCCAGGGCCTCTTTGGTGAGGGAGCGCACCTCCGCCGGGATAATATCCTTGTTCTTTTTTACGAGGAAGGCGAGGGCGTCGAACCTGTTTTGCCTGTAGCTGTCGGCAAACTGCATGCGGAAGTTGTTTTCCGGATAGGCGGCGGATGCGATCATCATCAGCGCTGAAAAAATTATTGCGGCGAGCCTTTTCTTTTTCATATGCCCCTTTAATAAACCCCATATGGAATATGCATAGCGAGCGCATCCCCCGCGGCTTGCCGCGGGGAGCTTCAATTTGGCAAAAAGATTATATCAGCTTTGAAAAAATGAGGCAAACCGGCGTCCACGTTTTTTTGCTTTTATGGACATCTATCCGCTTTTATTGTATAAAAAAGGAATGCAAGGCTTTATGAACCGTTTTTGTAAAACGATCGGAACCTTACATCTGATTTTGCTCCTGGCCTTTTTAGCCCCGGCCTCTCTCTACGCCACGCCGGACGAGGAGGCGAACATCAGGATCTACGAGGAGGCAGGGCAGTCGGTCGTAAATATCGTAAGCTCTACCGTCTCTTATGATTTCTTTTATAACCCCGTGCCTTCCACGGGGACCGGGTCAGGCATAATAGTAGACAGGTCCGGGAATATCGTCACAAATTTTCATGTGATCGAGGGCGCGCGAAGCATCTATGTGACTCTCTTTGACGGATCAAAGTTCAATGCCGAGGTCATCGGCACAGACCCCGGCAATGACCTCGCTGTCATACGCATAAAGGCCCCGCTAAACAAGCTCAGGCCGCTCGTCTTCGGGGAATCGTCCGCGCTCAAGGTCGGCCAGAAGGCGCTGGCTATCGGCAACCCCTTCGGCCTTGAGAAAACCCTTACCGTTGGCATAATAAGCTCGCTCGGCCGCACCATGAGGGCCACGAACGGGCGGCTCATAAGGGAAGTAATTCAGACCGACGCGGCGATAAACCCGGGCAACTCGGGCGGCCCGCTTCTTAACAGCGACGGGAAGATGATAGGGGTCAATACCGCGATCTTCAGCCCCGTGGGCGGTTCCATAGGCATCGGCTTCGCCATTCCTGTAAATACGGTAAAAAAGATATTCCCTCAATTGATAAAAAAGGGGTACGTATCACGGCCCTGGCTTGGGATAACGGGGCAATCCATAGACGCTGCTGACGCGGAGGTGCTGGGTCTCGGCTCTCCGGGTGTGCTGATAGCGGACATATACAGGAACAGCCCGGCTGAGAAGGCGGGTCTCAGGGGTTCCAGCCGCAATATCAGGATAGGCAATCTGATCATCGCTTCAGGCGGAGACCTCATTACCGCCGTTGACGGAAGCCCGGTCAAATCAATGGATGAGTTCAATGAGATGATGGACAAGCTCGAGGTGGGCGCTGCCGTGAACCTGAAGATATTGAGGGACGGCAAGGTGAGATCTGTAAGCGTCAGGCTTGATGAGATGCCCCGCGGCAACTAGCAGGCTGCTGAAAAAGTCCATCTGCTTCGTTGCATCACCGCTCGTCACTGCGGCGTACGAACGCGATAAAATGTCTTTAATGCCGCGTTGTATTGCCGTATTATGTTACTTGTATTTATTGCGTTTAGCGGCCTGATCAAAGGAGATGATATGAAAAATCAGTTTCGCCCAGTCTTTATCGGGTTACTTTTAGGTTTATTCAGCCTGTTGTTCGGGATATTCTGGGCCGCCTACATGACGGTAAACCATGAATCCATTCACAGGACGCTCTCGCTAAGCGCTAAAACCGCGATTGAGGAAAAGTTCGTTTTAAGCGGGCCGGGGCAGGGCCACGAGCATCATAACCCCGCCGATACCACGGCGGCAGCCGAAGGGGCCAGCGGCCATGCTGCTCAAACCGCTGGCGCGCCGCATGAACACGGTAAAACAGAAGACCATTCCTCCCATTCAGACGGCGACATGGAAGAGGCGCACGAGAGGCTTACGAGAGGGCATATTCACGCGATGGGGCTTGGCATACTCTCGATAAGCGTCTCCATACTGCTCTCATTCCTTTCAGCCAATCACAAGGTAAAGACTGTCGCCTCAACATGCCTCGGCACTGGCGGCTTCTTCTACCCGTTCGCGTGGATAATAATGGGCTACAGGACTACCGCCCTTGGGGCCGAGGTCGCCGCTGAATCGGTCATACCGATAGTGGGTTTAAGCATACTCCTGGTGCTTGCCGGGATACTCATAACGCTTTTTTTCCTCATAAAGGATTTTTTACATGGCAGGTTATAGCGATCAAATAAAATTACGTTAGTTATGTTTTTTCAGCTTGACAAGCAGGCGCTCTATGAATTATAGTGTCTCTATAGGTAACAAATATCTTTCGTGACTGACGGAATCAAGGTGGCTACCACCGGGGATCGAGAGATTATAGAGTAACTGCCGACCGTCTGGGCGAATACCTGCAGCTAAAAACTGTAAGTGTATTGCCGTGACGGTCTTTTTTTTTTGTCTCTCGCTCCCTTGGTAAGCAGCTTTTGCTTTTGGAAATTAAATAAAATCCTTAGTTTTGGAATTTTATGGGACATAAGACTTTCGAGAGGGGCATACACCCCTCTTACTATAAAGAACTGACCTCCGGCAAAGGTGTCGTAACCGCGGCACTTCCCAAAGTCGTAACCATACCGCTCCAGCAGCACGCAGGCGCGCCCTGCGAACCACTCGTTAAAAAAGGCGACATCGTACAGGAAGGCCAGAAGATAGGCGATATAAAAGCCTTTGTCTCGGCACCGGTGCATTCATCCATAAACGGCAAGGTAAAGGATATCGAGCTTGCCCAGCACCCCGGTGGCGCCAGGGTATTGGCGGTCGTCATAGAGGGCGATGGGACCACCCGTGAGTGGAAGGCGGAGGGGACTGTGGATTTAAATTCACAGTCGCCCGAATCCATCCGCGAACTGGTGCGCGACGCAGGCATCGTCGGCATGGGCGGAGCGGCATTCCCGACCTCCGTAAAGCTCGCCCCACCCAAAGGCAAGGCGATTGACGCCATTATCTTGAACGGATGCGAGTGCGAGCCTTACCTTACGGCCGACCACAGGATAATGGTAGAAGAGTCTGAAAAGGTAGTCTGGGGCCTGAGGGCGCTTATGAGGGCTACGGGCGCTACTAAAGGCTTTATCGGCATAGAAGAGAATAAGCCTGACGCGATCGAGGCCTTGAAAAAATCGATCGGCTTATCGGACGTTCAGATAATAATCCTGGAAGCAAAGTATCCGCAGGGCGCCGAGAAGATGCTCATCAAGGCCGCCCTTAACAGAAAAGTCCCCCCTGGAAAATTACCCCTGGATGTAGGTGTTGTGGTCAATAACGTCGGCACGGCCGCCGCTATTTACGAGGCACTTGTCTATAAAAAGCCTCTTATAGAGAGGATCGTCACCATAAGCGGCAACGGTGTGAGAGACCCGCGCAATCTGAGGGTGCGCATAGGCACAAGCTTTGAGGAAGTAATAAACCAGTGCGGCGGTCTGACAGGCGAGGGCGAAAAAGAAGTTTTGAACGGCGGCCCCATGATGGGTATAGCCCAGTCATCCCTGACAGCGCCTGTCATTAAGGGCACATCAGGCATCACGGTAATAGACGCCGGCGCCATCAAACCCGAAGGATACGACCCTTGCATCAAATGCGCCAGCTGCGTCCACGCCTGCCCCATGGGCCTTATGCCCTACAGGCTGGGAGACTACGGCAAGGCCAAGATGCTCGATAATTTCAAGGGCTGGGACGCTGGAGCCTGCATAGAATGCGGCTGCTGTTCATACGTATGCCCGGCCAAGAGGCCGCTCCTTCAGTGGATAAGGGTGGGCAAGTACTTTGTCCGTAAAGAGGCGCAGCGTGCCTCGTCCAAATGACCCCAGGGCTTAAGCCCTGGGATGAACAGCCGGCTTTAAAAAAGGGATTATAGAGTTTATCATGGAAGATAAGACGCTCGACAAAAAAGAGATAAAGGCCTCTATGCCCGAAGGCGGGAGCGGGAGCGGGAAGCTCTTCGTGACATCGTCACCGCATTTCCTGAAGAACGAGTCCGTACCGAAGATCATGCACACGGTCGTGATGGCGCTCTTTCCGGCGATGGCCGCATCTGTATATTTTTTCGGTTTCAGGGCGCTTCTCCTTTACGTGATAGCGATCGGCACATGCCTCATTACCGAATACGCATTCCAGAAATACCGCGGCAGGCCTATAAAAATCTATGACGGCAGCGCCATTATAACAGGCATACTCCTTGCGATGACCCTTCCTCCGGGGTTCCCGGTATTCGGAACGATACTCGGCTCGGTCTTCGCGATAGGCATAGGCAAACAGCTCTTCGGCGGACTGGGATTCAATATATTCAACCCCGCTCTCCTTGGAAGGGCGTTTTTGATGGCTACCTACCCGGTTCTTACGACCACATGGGTAGAGCCGAGGACGATACAAAAGGCGGTAGACGCGGTATCGGCGGCCACACCGCTGGCCTTGATGAAGTTCGAGGGCAAGGCGACGCCTATAATGGACCTCTTCACGGGTAACGTCGCCGGGTCGCTTGGCGAGACCTCGGTTATCGCCATAATCATCGGAGGGCTTTATCTCCGTTATAAAGGCTACGTCAACTGGAAGCTGCCGCTCGGCTATCTTGGATCAATGGCGGCCTTCTCCGCGATATTCTGGTTTATCGACCCCGTGAAATATCCCAGCCCGCTTTTCCATCTCTGCGCCGGAGGCGCGATGCTAGGGGCGTGGTTCATGGTCACTGACATGGTAACATCCCCTACTACGGATACCGGACAGTGGATATTCGCGATACTGGGCGGGATAATGGCTGTGGTAATCAGGCTCTTCGGCGGTCTGCCGGAAGGCGTCATGTACTCCATACTCTTTATGAACGCGTTCGTGCCGCTCCTCAATAAACACACGCGGCCGAGGGTGTTCGGCGCGAACGGGCTTAAGGCAGGACAGTAATCAAGTTAAGTTTCCGGAGGGGTTTTACTCTTGAATAATGTAACAAAAATGTTTCTGAACCTCACGCTTGTGGGCGCGATATCGGGCGTAATACTCGCCGGGGTCTTCCAGGTCGCCGACCCGATGATACAGGCCAACAAGGAAAAGGAGCTCAAGGAGGCCATTTTCGTCGTCCTCCCCGAGGCGAAGGATTACAAGCTCCTTGAGAAGAAGGTTGGGCAGGAGACGATAGTCGTGTATGAAGGCATTGACGGGGAAGGAAAGCCTGTCGGGCTTGCTTTCAAGGCGGACGGCGGCGGTTTCCAGGGGAATATCGGGGTCATGGTAGGCCTGGGGCTTGATTATCTAAAGCTCAAAGGCATAAAGATACTTGACCAGGTCGAGACTCCAGGCCTTGGAAACAGGATAAGCGAGCCTGAATTCGAGAACCAGTTCAAAGGCATCGACATAACCCCGAAGGTAGAGTACATAAAGAACCGGAAGCCCGAGAAGCCGAACCAGATCCAGTCCATCACAGGCGCGACTATCTCGTCGGACGCGGTCGTCAAGAACATAAACAATGCCGTCCAGAAGGTCTTAAGGGAGTTCCCCAAAGACGGTCTCGCGGCTTTCGAGGCGAAACCGGCTTCGGCTGTAAAGGCCCCGGAGAGCGCGGAGCCCAAGGAGTCAAAAGATGGCGGAAAATAATTATTCACTCTGGTATGAGTTTAAAAAAGGCCTTTGGCAGGACATCCCGCCGTTCAGGCTGGTGCTCGGCACATGCCCGACCCTCGCAGTTACGAACTCAGTAATAAACGGCGTCGCGATGGGTCTTGCTACACTCTTTGTCCTCCTGGGTTCGAATATCCTTATTTCGGCGGTAAGAAAGTATATCTCGCCGCAGGTCAGGATCGCGGCGTACGTCGTTATCATAGCGCTCCTCGTAACCGTGGCTGATTTGTTTGTGGCGGCCAAGTTCCCGCCGATATCCAAGGCGCTTGGGCCCTATTTGCCGAGTATAGTCGTAAACTGCATCATCCTGGGCCGCGCCGAGGCGTTCGCGCAAAAGAACCCGGTCATTCCATCGATTGCCGACGCGCTCGGGATCGGCATAGGATTTACCTTGAGCCTCATGACAATGGGCTTTATCAGGGAGCTGCTAGGCTTCGGCTCGATATTCAACTTCAAGATACTCAGCAACACCTGGTTCGAACCCTGGATAGTGATGATCCTGCCGGCTGGCGCGTTCCTCGTCTTCGGCGCGCTCATCGCGCTCGTGAATTATATCTCAAGCAGAAAAGCTGCAGGCACAGAGAACGCTTAGGAGTTTTGCTTTGAAGCTATTAATGATTTTTATATCAGCGTCCCTGATCAACAACTTCGTGCTCACCTATTTTCTGGGCATATGCCCGTTCGTAGGGGTATCCAACAAGACGGAGAACGCGCTCAATATGGGTCTTGCCACGACCTTTGTAATGACCCTTACGGCCGCGGTCACGTGGCCCATATACACTTATGTGCTCGTCAGGTTCAACGTGCCGTTCCTCGAGTACGTGGCCTTCATTATCGCCATAGCCGCGCTCGTCCAGCTGGTCGAGATGTATATACGCAAATCCAGTCCCGCCCTCTACAGGGCGCTTGGGATATATCTGCCGCTAATCACCACGAATTGCGCCGTCCTCGGGCTTGCGCTCTTCATGGTCTTGAGGGAATATAACTATATCGAATCGATAATCTTCGGTTTCGCGACTGGCGTGGGCTTTACACTTGCCATACTCATGATGTCAGGCATAAGGGAAGAGCTTGAGTTCGCGGACATTCCCAAGCCGTTCCAGGGCATTTCCATAACGCTCATAGTAGCCGGCATGATGGCCCTGGCTTTCATGGGTTTTGCCGGACTTATAAGAGGATAGATCAATGACAGCCGCTTCGCTCATAATATCAGCCGTAAGCATGGGAGGCCTTGGCGCCGCTCTCTCGATATTCCTTGCCTTCGCGGATAAAAAGCTGAGGGTGGAGGAAGACCCGCGCATAGAGGCGATAGCCGGGATACTCCCTAACACGAACTGCGGCGGCTGCGGATATCCCGGCTGCAGGATGCTTGCCGAAGCCCTTCTTGCGGGCACAGCGCCTTCGAACGCCTGCGTGGCTGGCGGCAGCGATACCGCAAAGGCGCTCGCGGCTTTACTAGGCGCTGACGCGTCAGAGCACAAGAGGAAGGTAGCCGTCGTCCTTTGTAAGGGCGGCACGGCTGAGGCGGAGCGCAGGGCACAGTACAGGGGAGAGATGACCTGTACCGCGGCAAACCTTACCGGCGGGGACAAGAGCTGCACGTACGGGTGCCTCGGTTACGGCGAGTGCGTGGATGCCTGCAAATTCGACGCGATGGCGATGAACGCCAACGGGCTGCCGGTGGTATTTTTTGATAAGTGCGTAGGTTGCGGAGCGTGCGCGAGGGCATGCCCGAGAGATATAATCGAGATGCACCCGGAAGACCATAAGCTGTTCGTATATTGCAAGAGCAAGGACAAGGGGGCGCACGCCAAAAAGGTCTGCAAGGTCTCCTGCATAGCCTGCGGGCTCTGCGTAAAGGACTGCTCGGTGCCCGGCGGCATAGCGTTAAAGGACAACCTTGCAGTGGTGAATTATGGGCTTGCCCCTCAGAACGACGAGTCCGTAAAGCGCTGCCCGACAAAGTGCATACTTTCGGGGATCGAGGAAAAGGTCACAAAGGCCGCTTTTTACGCCTCACAGCCAAAAAAGACAGGGTAAATGACACCACCGGTCTAAAGCCTGGTTCACGCCTTTATAAAACAGATTTGCTTTACAGCGCAAAGCGGCCCCAAAAGGCCGTTTTTTTTTGCCTGCCCATCCTGACTTCCCGAAATTAAGGATCACGGCCTTTTCTCGTTTTCTCTCGAAAACAGGAGAAGTCAGGCCCGGTTACTTAAAAATTAAGTAATTTAATCTTAATAAGTTTTTAATCCAATTCTGTTAATATGACCCTGAATCCAAAATCTATTTGAAATCCAACAAAAAAAAGTTTATAAATAACAATTAGTGCCGATATGGTTAGAATGAAAAATCAGAGTAGAACCCGTTTATATACCTCGGTTCTTTTATCTTTATTCGCCATCTTTGTCCTGACTTCCTGCTCAAAGACTGAAGTTCAAAACTCATCGCTTCGCGGCGGGGAGACCAGGGAGACTTTATCCCCGGCTAACTATACGGGAGAAACGGCCAGAGCGTATCAGGCCGCCAGGGAGATCCCTGAGGTAATAGACAGCCTTTATTGCTATTGCGACTGTAAGAAGCATTTTGACCATAAGAGCCTCTTAACCTGCTATGTGGATGAACACGCCGTGCACTGCGACATCTGCATAGAAGAGGCGCTCATGGCTTACGACCTCCACAAGCAGGGTAAGGACGTCAAGTTAATAAGAGAGGCCGTTGACAGCAAATTTTCCAGTTTACGTCATTGATAACGGAGGTATCTGTGCGGAAGAAAACAATATTGCTAGGCGCTATGGCGGTCGGTCTCGCGGTCGTAACGGGCATGAGCGGCTGCTCTAAATCGAAAGAGAACCAGACGGCGCAGACCAGCGCCAAGGAAGAGGCGGCCCAGCCCAGCGCCCCCATAAATAACTCTACGATAATAGCCGACCTTACGTCGAGGCTCAAGGAAAAGCCGAATGACCCGGATATCCTCTGGAGGCTGGGAGATGCGTACTTCGATTCAAAACAGTTTGCCGAATCTTCCGCATATTACAAAAAGGCTCTGCAGTTCAAACCCAACGAGGCGGATATCTATAACGACCTGGGCCTTTCAGCCCACTACCTGGGCAAATCCGACGAAGGGCTTAAGATCGTCGAGGAAGGCATAAAGAAAAACCCTTATCACCAGAGAATCTGGCTCACCAAGGGCTTTATACTCGCCTACGGCATGGGGGACCTTGACGGCGCGAAGGCCGCCTGGGAAAAGGCCAATGCCTTGAACCCGGAAAGCCAGGTCGGCAAGGCAGCCGGAGAATTCCTCGCGCAGTTCAATAAAAAATAAGGACATTGTAGATGCACGATAAAGCAAAAGCAGCCGCTGAGACAAAACCCTGGCACAAGGCCGCGCTCTCAAAGATATGGTATTTTTTCAACTCCCTTAAGCTCACCTTGTTCGTATTGATAACGCTGGCCGTCGTCTCCATATTCGGTACGGTTATCGAGCAGAACCTGCCTGTGGAGGATTATTTAAAGCAGTACGGGGAGAAGTGGACCAGCTTCATCCTTTATCTCCGCCTCAACGACATGTACCACTCTTACTGGTTCGTGGCGCTCCTGGCGATGCTCGCGCTTAACATCATAGTCTGCACCTTCGAGAGGTTCCCTCCCAAGTGGAAGGCCCTCCTGAACCACAAATCGGATAAATTCGACTCCAAGCTTATAGACAAGTTCTCGAATAAGGAGACCTTCACCGTAAACGCCAGCCCCGAGGCCGTAAAGGAGAGGGTCATAAGCGCGTTTAAAAGGAAGAAGTACGACGTCATCTCATCGGGGGCAGGGAGCGAGTTCCATTTTTACGCCTGGAAGGGGAGGATCGGGAGGCTTGGTTCCGATTTCACTCACATCAGCCTCTTGCTGATCCTTCTTGGAGCGATAGTCGGAAGCTTCGCTGGATATAAGGACTTCAGGGCCGTGTTCGTCGGCGGCGATATGTCCGTGCCGAAAGCCGACTTCAGGATAAAGCTGGACAAGTTCTGGATAGATTATTACGACTCAGGCCAGATAAAGCAGTACAACAGCATGCTGACGGTCGTAGAGGACGGCAAAGAGGTATTAAAGAAGCAGATATGGGTCAACGAGCCCCTTTATTATAAAGGCATCAGGTTCTACCAGTCCAGCTACGGAATGGCCTGGAACAGGGTTGAAGAGGCTCAGATAGCGGTCAAGAAGAAAAACCAGGACAACACCGGCGAGCCGATAACCCTCAAATGGGAAAACCCGCAGGAGCTTACCGGCACAAAGTACTCCGTAAAGCTCGTAGGGTACACGGCTGATTTCGCCTACGACGAGAAGACAAATACGGTCTACTCGAAATCCGCTGAAGCGGAAAACCCCGCCGTAAAGGTCGAGATAACCGAGGACGGCAAAGTCATCTCCACGCCGTGGCTATTCCTTAAATATCCGGGGATATTCCCTGCCATACCGAACTCCGACGAAGACCTCGTCTTCACAGGCTTCAGGGGTGTGATGTATTCCGGGATTTCCATCAATAAGGACCCCGGCACGAATATAGTCTGGGCGGGTTCGATAGTGATGGGCTTCGGGTTCATCCTGGCCTTCTTCGTCTACCACAGGAGGGTCTGGGTCGTGGTGAAAGATTCAGGCAAATCAACCGAGGTCAAGCTCGGAGGCATAATAAATAAAAATAACCTTGTATTCGAAAAAGAATTAAAGGATATTGTTGAACTGGTAAGTTCGGATAAACCGCGGGGGTAAGAGATGATTCTATCTTTGGTGTTTTTCACTTTCTCATTTGTTTTCTACCTGATCACGGCCCTTCTGTATATCGGCCACTGGTTATTCAAGAAGAAATGGATCGGGCAGACCGGCACGGCCATGTCCTTTATCGCCCTTATGTCCACCACCATGATACTTGTCACCAGGGCGGGCGAATCGGGGCACGCGCCCTTTTCCAACCTATGGGAGTCCATGATGCTTTTCGTCTGGGCGACCAACGCCGGGTATCTCCTCCTTGAGTACAAGCACAAGTTCAAGGCGATAGGCGCCTTTGTCATGGGGTTGGAGTTCCTAGCCATGCTCTCGGCGTCGCTGCTTCCCTACAGGTTTAAAAGCGCGGAGCCGTTAAACCCCGCGCTTCAGAATAAATGGCACTGGATGATGGACGCTTTAAGGCCGTTAGGGCTTGAGAAGTACGCGATAGGCTGGCTGGATTTCCATGTCTTCACTACTTTTATCGGCTACGCGGGTTTCGCCATATCATTCGGACTGAGCCTCATATATCTCCTCAAGAACAGGTCTGAGGAGAGCGGCAAGGACGGAGGCGTCATGAGCGCCTTCCCTGACGCGAGGACGCTCGATGAGCTCAGCTACAGGGCGATAGCATGGGGGTTCCCCTTTCTCGCCACTGGCATCGTTTCCGGCGCCGTATGGGCCAATTACGCCTGGGGCTCTTACTGGAGCTGGGACCCGAAAGAGACCTGGTCGCTTATCACATGGTTTGTATACGCGGCATACCTCCACGCCAGGGTTACAAGGGGCTGGAGAGGGAAGAGGGCCGCTTACATCTCCATCGCGGGCTTTTTAGCGGTTATATTCCTCTACTGGGGAGTCAGCTTCATTTTGCCGGGCCTGCACGCTTACGCCTCATAAAAAATAAAACAGAATGGCTGGAAGAATGAGCGATAAAAAAGAGGAAAAGGGGCTGCCAAAGGCGGCTCTGGCCGTAATAGTACTGGTAGTCATAGCGGTCGCGGTTTTCATAGTGCTCGGGCAGAAACGCAAGTTCGAGCCGGTGGTAGCCGGAAGCGAGTCGATAGACTTTACCCTGCCGGATCTTTCAGGAAAGGCCAGGAGCCTTAAGGAGTTCAGGGGCAAGGTCGTGTTCCTCAACTTCTGGGCGACATGGTGCAAGCCCTGCGAAGAGGAAATGCCCTCGATGCAGGCGCTCTATCAGGGGTTTGCCGGACAGCCGTTCGAGATAGTTGCGGTAAGCGTTGACAAGGATGGCCCCGAGGTCGTCGCCAAGTACGCGCAGAAATACGGCCTGACCTTCACGATACTCCATGACAGGAAAGGCAGCATAAAAGAGACTTACAAGACCACCGGCGTGCCTGAAACCTTTATCATAGACCAGAACGGCAATATCGCCGAGAAGGTCTGGGGCCCGAGGGACTGGTCAGACCCCGCCTCATACAGGGTGATAGTTGAACTCATCAAGAACGGGCCAAAGCCCAAAGAGGCGTACAAGACCGTCAGGGGCAAATAAGGCTCTAATCCTGCCTTAATGTGCCCCTGTTAAAATGGTCCAACTGCACCGCCTAATGGAAGGAGGCTTGAAATGACTACAGAAGTAAGCATACCGCTGGCTTTTCTGGGCGGCCTGCTCTCGTTTGTTTCTCCATGCGTACTCCCGCTCGTACCCTCTTACGTTTCGTTCGTTACCGGCATATCCTTTGAGCAGCTTACAAATGACAACGACGCCAGGGTAAAAAGGATAGTAATCAAAAACTCCCTGATGTTCATCCTTGGCTTCTCTACGGTATTTATCGTTATACTAGGCTCCTCCGCGCAGCTTCTAGGTTCCGTCTTTATGCAATACCAGGACGCGATAAGGCAGTTAGGCGGAATCGTGATAGTGCTGCTGGGCGTTCATATCACAGGCGTTGTCAACTTCGGATTCCTTCAAAAGGACAAGCGGCTCGATTTTTTCAGCCGCAGCAGGCCGACAGGTCTTTTAGGTTCGTTCCTGGTCGGCATCGGCTTTGCCGCTGGATGGACGCCCTGCATCGGGCCGATCCTTTCCGCCATATTCGCGGTGGCGGCCACATCCGAGAGCGCCTGGTCGGGCATGATACTTTTCGTCGCATATTCCGCCGGGCTTGCGATCCCGTTTTTCCTGACATCCATAGGCATCAATACCTTCCTCAAGCACTTCAGCAGATTAAAGAAGCACATGAGGGTCATATCGATTGTGACCGGTATTTTCCTTATAATAACTGGGGTCTTGATTTTTTCAAACTCTCTTGGTATTATAGGGGGGTACCTGAACAATTTGATTCCGAGCATAAGCTAGCTTCCGGGGCGACCTGGGGCCGGCTTTTAAATGGAAAGAGACTCGGCTCTACACCCCTATGACGAAGCTTCTAATAGAAGTCTACGCTAGAAAAGACTGCACGCTCTGCGACTCCGCGAAGGATTGCGTTTTGTGCAGGGACGTAAAGGATATAATCGACAGGGTAGGGGCTGATATACCTTTTCAGTTTAAAGAAGTCGATATAGACGCTAATGAGGACCTGCTGCGAAGGTTCAATGAAGATATCCCCACTGTTTTTATAAACGGCAAGAAGGCGTTCAAGTTCAAGGTCGATGAATCCGAGCTCAGGAAAAAGCTGAGAAAAGAGCTTATAAAGGCCGGGTTAAAACGGCTCTGGAACAAAAAACAGCATTACAGTTAAGTTATCAGGTATACCTTTCAATCGTTTCCCCCCATAATTTCCTCCACCGCTCCGACATCAAAATTTTATCCTTTAGTGAGATCGATCTTTTTTAGTCTTATCCCGCGTCTTCCTATGTTTTGCAAAAGCCTATTTGCGCGCTATACCTCTGCCCATTGCTCCGTTCGCTATCGAGCGAGCTCCCTTAAAAAAATCACAGTTGTATTTTTGAAATTTAAATGGTTTTAAGCATAATATCCGAACCAGCTTTGAAAACTCGGTGTTCCGGCCAACCCTTCAAATCCCAGATTGCGATTGATTTTCTAAACAAAATGGTGATATAAGAAAGGTATTTACAGACAGAATCAGAGGGGCGGTATGAGGCCTCTGCCTGCCCTGTGAAAGTTCCTGCCAAAAGTTTTGCTAAATTTATCAGGTTCACCGGCTTTTTCATGAAGATCATTGTAATAATCCCTACCTATAACGAGGCTGAAAATATACGCATATTGGTGCCGAAGATATTGGGGCTTGGGAAAGAATTTCATGTGCTTGTTGTAGATGATAACTCTCCCGACAGGACAGCCGATGTCGCGCGGTCGTTGAGAAAAGATGACAGCCGGGTTATGCTCCTTGAGCGTCCGGGGAAGATGGGGCTTGGCTCCGCCTACATCGCCGGCTTTAAATACGCACTTAAAGAGAAGGCGGATTATATCTTCGAGATGGACGCGGACCATTCGCATGATTACAAGGACCTCCCGAGGTTCCTTGAGAAGATGAATGAGTTCGATATGGTAATAGGGTCCAGATACGCCAACGGGATCAGCGTCGTAAACTGGCCTCTTCCGAGGCTCCTGTTAAGTTATTTCGGCAACGTATACGCAAGGCTTGTGACGGGCCTCAGGACATTCGACAATACCGCCGGCTTCAAGTGCTTCAAGAGAAAGGTTCTTGAGTCGATCGATCTCGACAGGATACACAGCAACGGATACGCCTTCCAGATAGAGATGAACTTCAACGCGCATTCAAAGGGGTTCAGGATAGGCGAGATATCGGTCATATTCTGGGGAAGGTATTCGGGAGTTTCCAAGATGTCCGGGCATATAGTGAGAGAGGCCGTGCTCACTGTATGGCGGTTGCGCTTTGAATCTATTTTTCGTAAGCTTGGATTAAGGAAAGGCTAAGGACTTTTCTGCCGTATGCTTCGCGACCTATTTTATAAAAACATTTACGCGATAGCCCTTTTGGGGCTCTTTGTGGCCGTTGTATACTACAACGCCCTCTTTACGCCGTTCATGTGGGACGATAAAACTCTCGTCCTTTACAACACCGGCATAAAAGGCGGGTTGGAGAGCGTCCTCTCAGCCTTCAGCCCCAGGCTATGGGGCCTTCGTGTGGATAACGACGCGTTCCGGAGTTTTTACAGGCCGCTCCACACCATCCTTTCGATGCTCGACTACAGGATATGGGGCTTGAACCCGTTCGGGTTTCACCTGACGAACGTGATAGTCCATTTTCTGAACACGATCCTTGTATTCGTCTTTGCGTTAAAGCTGACCGAAGAGCGGATAACCTCCTTTATAGCGGCGGCTGTCTTCGCGGTGCACCCGGTACATACTGAGTCCGTTACGTTCATATCGGCGCGGGTCGATCTCCTCTGCGCCTTTTTCCTTCTCCTTTCCTTTCAGCTCTTTGCCTTTCACCCGGAACCGGGTTACAAGCAGTTCGGCAGGGGCTTCGGTTTAAGGGACATACTCTCAATGTTTTTTTTCATGCTGGCGCTCCTTTCAAAGGAGATGGCGGTCACAATGCCCATACTCCTCGCCATCTACGCCTGGTTCTTTGAAAAGTGGGGGAGGCGGCTTGTCAGGGTGGCGCCTTATTTTATAATACTGGCGCTTTATATTGTTTTCAGGGTATTTGGCCTCAGTTCCTTTACGGGGCAGCACAAGCTTAAGGCGGATTTCATTACCCTGGCGTTTACATCCTCTGTAGCCGTATTCGACTACATAAGGCTACTTTTCTTTCCTTACCCGCTCAAGGCATATTACAGTATATTCTGGCAGACAGGTTTGAGCGTAAGGGTTATTCTGGCATTTCTGCTCCTTCTGATATCCGGGGCAGGGGTCTTATTTTACCTCGCCAGGGACAAAAGGCTGCATGCGTTCTCGATCCTCTGGACCTTTGTTTCACTGCTGCCTGTGCTCAATATCGGCACTCTGGGCGAGTTCTCGATAGCCGAAAGATACCTCTATATACCTTCCATAGGCTTCTCGATATTCCTGGGGCTCGTATTCAATTCACTCTTGAAGGAAAAGATATTGAGCAGGTTTGTCCCGTATGCCGCGGCCGCAGTGATCATAGTCCTCGGGGTGCTTACCATACAGCGCAACCGTGTATGGGGGGATGACGTGACTTTTTATGCCGCTATGGTAAAGGGCGCGCCTGACTCTCCCATCCCTCACGCGAACCTTGGGCACGCTTATTTAAGGGCCGGCGACACCGAGGGCGCCATCAGGGAACTTCAAGCGGCTACAGCGCTCTCAAACGGCAATCATATACTCCATTACGAACTCGGCTCGCTGTATATCAAGAGCCGCAGGCTAGATAGCGCGGTAGCCGAGCTTCTGATGGCGGTTGAATTAAAACCTGATTTTTCCGAGGCGTATAACGCTTTGGGGATAGCATATGCCGAGATGGGAAGGTTTGATCTGGCGGCTGCCGAATTTGAGAAGGTTTTGGGTTTGGACCCGTCGTCAAAGATAGCTCTGACGAATCTTGAGAAAGCCAGGGCGCAGGTTGGGATCAAGAAAAAGGCGAGGATTAGATAGTCCCTGACCGCAGGGCTTATTCTCTCATAGAGCCGATACACTTCCGCGCGCTCTCGGGGTATTGCTCCGCACCCTGTCGGCTCTCACCCTGCGATAGAAATGAAGCCCGGACGTTCGCCTCCTTTATGCTCGCTCCGCAGTACACCTGGTATTTTCTAAAAAAAAATAAAGACGCTTTCTGATACCCTGAATTTTGTGGGGAGGTTTATTCTGTTGAAAAAACGCTAATCCTTTTTAACCCCCTTCATAGCCATCAGCATACCGAGCAGGAACTTCTTTTTTTTGGTTACCTCGAACCCAGTTGCATTTAAGAGCCCTTCAAGGCTCCTGCCCGTAAACTTCTGGACATGGGCTTCCTTCCAGACCTTGCCTTTTCCCTTTGTCCAGAAAAACCAGATGACCCGGAAGAGCAGGTTGTTCTCATTGGGAACAAGTATAAGTATCTTCCCGCCCCTGGTAAGGCACCTGTTCAGCTCTACCAGCGCCTTTTCAGGCTCATGCAGGTGCTCAAGGACCTCAATGGCGCTGATAAGCCCGAATGTCGAGTTCTTAAACGGCAGTTCATAAAAATCAGCGCAGAGGAACTTTGGACCTTTGTGCGCTGTGTTCGCGTAGTTAATAGCCCCGAAAGACGCGTCCACTCCCGCCGACCAGTTTAGCGCTGCCCTGCCGCTTATCTTGTCAAGGAGAGTCCCCCCGCCGCAGCCGATATCTAGCATTTTGGCGTCTTCGCCTTTAAGGAGGCCCGCGATAGCCTTTATCCTGCTTGTATGCCAGAACCTCTGAAATGGGTTCTCGGCCATAGATCTATCGTAATAATCCGGAGGGACGCCGTCGTGTATCTCCCTCATGCGCTTTCTCAAAGATTCTGGTACTGGTACTGCATGAATGTCAGCCGCCGCATCCGTTAACAACCGGGCACGTTCCTCTAGAGCTTCCATTATAAATAATTATTCCTTTCTTACGGGATTGTCGCCTGTTTAATATTAATATCCCGGAGGTTAAGGAATTATTAGAATCACATAAGACATCCGCAATCGATATGGAGATGGCTCCGGTGCGCATACGTTCTTGCTTTTTTGGCCGAAATTCGTTATATTTTTTGAGTCCATTTCCTTTAAATTTCAAAGATTTTCGAGCAAATCTTTCAGGTAAACAATCGGGCTTTCCCTGAGGCCCCGGAATCCATCGGATTTTAACGGCCATGAAGAAACTGACAAAATACCTGATGCTCTTTTTTATTATCTTCCTGCCCTCAAAAGGATATGCGGAAGCTTTAAGGCCTGATGCCAGGATAGATGATGTCAAGGTAACCCTCTCCCCGAACCTCAAGGTCTCTTTTCAGGTAAGGGACGCCTTTACAAAGGAGATAGAGGAGGCCATCGCGAGCGGACTGCCTACTTCGTTCACCTTTATAGTAGAGCTTGAGAAGGTAAATAGCGTCTGGTTCAACGAAGATGTCGGCAGATGGGAGTTTAAGCATACCGTTAAATAC
Source organism: Deltaproteobacteria bacterium (assembly GCA_016218105.1). GTDB lineage: Bacteria > Desulfobacterota > GWC2-55-46 > GWC2-55-46 > GWC2-55-46 > GWB2-55-19. The sequence continues at coordinate 12,749 of JACRET010000001.1, read as the reverse complement.
GATACGCTCAAAGAGGAGTACGATATAAGCCTAGATGAGACCGGGGATATAGGCCTCAGGACAAAGGATGCGGGGGAGATGAAAAGGCTCATGGTGACCGGAAACTCGATCGCCATAACCCCGGCGCACCTGGCGCAGGGCGAGCAGTATGATCTGAGGGTAATGGCAGAGCTCCGTACGGTTGACATGCCGCCGCTTCTTAATTACATGTTCTTTTTCTTAAAGCTGTGGGACTTTGAGACTGGGTGGTATACATACAGGTTTTCGCCCTAGCAGCCTGAATGTGATTTTGATTTTTTCAGCAACCTTCTGGGATACGAGGGTTTTAATACCGGGAATATATGAACGATACACAGAAGTTAGAAGCTGAACAGAAGAGGCGCCGCCGCGAGTTCCTTATTATCCTGGTGGTCGTCCCCGCCATTATCCTTCTAACGTACATCGAATCGCACATCTCCGTCATAAGCGGCGACGTGCCGATCGCCACGAACATCTTCCTTTTAGGCCTTATAAACATAAACATAATCCTCCTGATCCTCCTGATATTCCTGGTCATAAGGAATACGGTCAAGATATACATGGAAAGAAAGAGGAAGGTCATGGGCTCGAAGCTCATGACGAAGCTTATTTCCTCTTTCGTAACCCTTACCATCGTCCCCACATTCCTGCTTTTCTTCGTGGTAATAGGGTTCATAAACAGGTCAATAGACGGATGGTTCGGGATAAAGATAGAGGATTCGCTTCAGGAATCCCTTGAGCTCGCGCAGAATTATTACAAGGATATGACGGAAAGGGTCGAATCGGGCGCGCGCGCCGTGGCCGTCGCCTCTGTCCGGGAAGGCTACGGCTTAAACAGTGACCGTCTCCAGACATTCATAGATATTAAAGTCGGCGACAACGATTTTTCCACTATCGAGGTCTACTCGGCGGACGGCAAGAGGCTAGCGTATTCCATTTCAAGCAAGATCAACAGGACAACCGTCCCTGACATCGACAGGGAGTCCTTGATAAAGGCTCTGCGGGGTGAGGCCTCCGGGTTTGTCCAGACACTGCAGGTAGGGGACGTGGTGAGAGGGATCGCCCCCATACCATCGCCGTCAGACCCTGACAGATCCATTGGGGTGGTAGCCGTAAGCTATTATGTGCCCCGAAGCCTTATAGATAAAATGAAGGAGATATCAAACGCGTTCGAAGGGTATAAACAGCTGAAGCTCCTTAAAAACCCCGTAAAAATAAGTTATTTTACGATACTCCTTATAATCACGCTGCTCATTGTTTTTTTCTCCATATGGATCGGGAGGTATCTGGCCAAAGAGATAACCGTGCCGATACATGAGCTTGCGGAAGGGACTCATGCCGTAGCGAGCGGAAATCTTGATTACAGGATAAAATCAGACTCAAAAGACGAGATAGGGCTCTTGGTAACGTCTTTTAACAGGATGACTGAGGACCTGAAGGCAGGCAAGACAAAGCTTGAGGCCGCGAACCTTGATCTCAGGCGCACCAACACCGAGCTCGATCAGAGGAGGCGTTATATAGAGATAGTCCTCGGCAACATCCCTGCCGGCGTCATATCGATAGACAAGCTCGGAAGGATAGTATCTTTAAACAGGGTGGCGGCTGAGATACTCGGCACCGATGAAGATTACGCCATGGGCAAATCCTACAAGGAGGTCTTGAGGCAGGAGGACAGGGAGGTCTTCAGGGAAATGATCCGGGTGATGAACGAGATGGGGGCCGAGTCCCTGGAGCGGCAGATGAAAGTCGAGCTTAGCGAAAAGGTAATGACCGTGCTCGTAAACCTGAACGCGCTCAAGGACGAATCAGGCAACTATTTGGGCATGGTCGCCGTCCTTGACGACCTGACGCATCTTCTGAAGACACAGAGGATGTTCGCGTGGAAAGAGGTCGCCAGACGCATAGCCCACGAGATAAAAAACCCGCTCACCCCGATAAAGCTTTCCGCGCAGAGGCTAAGGAAGAAATACCTTGATAAGTTTCAGGAAGATGGTAATGTTTTCGATGAGTGCACGACCACTATAATAAGGCAGGTGGACGAGCTTAAAACGCTGGTCAACGAGTTCTCAAGCTTCGCCAGGATGCCTGCGTCAAACCCGTCGCCCAATGATCTTAAAGAGATAGTAAACGAGACGGTATCTTTCTACAAGGCGGGACAGAGGAATGTCAGCTTCGGTGAGGTAACGGACAGCAATCTCCCGATCCTTGACATAGACAGGGATCAGATCAAAAGAGTGCTGATAAACCTGATAGACAACGCTATCGCCGCTGTCGATGATAACGGCGAGGTCAGGGTGGAGACGCTCTATCTGGAAGAGCTTCAGCTGGCGCGGCTTGAGGTGATAGACAACGGGGCCGGAATATCCGCTGAAGTGAAACAGAGGCTCTTTGAGCCGTACTTCTCTACAAAGAGATCTGGTACGGGGCTTGGGCTGGCGATAGTAAGCAATATCATAGCCGACCATAACGGCTATATCAGGGTGAAAGACAACACCCCAAGCGGAACGCGTTTTGTCATAGAGCTCCCGATCAAGGCGGCAACCGTATGAAGACAGTCCTCATAGTGGACGATGAGAAAGACATAAGAGATGCGCTCGAAGGCGTTTTCAAGGACGAGGGCTTTACTGTCGTTACCGCGGGGAGCGCCGAGGAATCACTCCGTAAGCTCGACTCAAAAGTACCGGACATGGTTTTGCTCGACATCTGGCTTCCGGGCATGGACGGCATAGAAGCGCTGAAGATCATCAAGCTTAAGTACCCGACGCTTCCGATCATAATGATATCGGGCCATGCAAACATTGAGACGGCCGTCAGGACCACCAAGCTCGGCGCTTACGATTTCATAGAGAAGCCTCTTTCGCTCGATAAGGTCATCCTGACGGCTGAGCACGCTTTGGAGCAGAAGCGGCTTATCGAGGAAAACAGTCTGCTCCGTTCCAAGGCATGGTCGAAGTACGAGATAATAGGCCAATCAAAGTCCATAAAGGCTTTACGCAGCGACATTGGAAGGGTCGCGCCAAGCAACTCATGGGTTCTTATAACCGGTGAGAACGGAACAGGCAAGGAGTTCGTGGCAAGGAACATACATCTCTTGTCGAACAGGTCAGGCAAGCCCTTCATAGAGGTGAACTGCGCGGCTATTCCGGAAGAGCTAATAGAAAGCGAGCTCTTCGGCCATGAAAAGGGCGCGTTCACGAGCGCCGTGGCGCAGAAGAAAGGAAAGTTCGACCTCGCGGACAAGGGTACGATATTCCTTGATGAGATAGGCGACATGAGCCTTAAGACCCAGGCAAAGATATTAAGGATACTCCAGGAGCAGAGCTTCGAGAGGGTAGGGGGCAACGAGCATATTTCTGTGGATGTGCGCGTAATAGCCGCCACGAACAAAAACCTCAAAGAGCAGATAGTCAAAGGGTCTTTCCGCGAAGACCTTTACTACAGGCTTAACGTGATACCTTTCCATGTCCTGCCTCTCCGTGAGCGGGTGGAGGATATCCCGCTGTTCATAGAGCATTTCCTCAAGGAGTTCTGCAGGGAAACGGCGCGCGAGTGCATCAAGATAAATGACGAGGCCATGAAGGTGCTTACGAATTACGACTGGCCCGGTAATGTCAGGGAGCTTAAAAACATGATAGAGAGGCTTGTTATAATGACGCCCTCCAACATCATAACGGCCGAGGACGTGCCCTCTTATATAAGGGGTGCTCATCCGTCAAACCCGAAGAACCTCTTCAGGTCAACGCTCCTTAAGGAAGCCAGGCGCGAGTTCGAAAAAGAGTTCATAATCAGGAAGTTGAAGGAATGCGGAGGCAATATCTCAAAAACAGCCGAATCTATCGGCATAGAAAGGAGCCATTTATATCGAAAGATAAAGAGCTACGGCATCGACCATGAGACCGATGCTTTAAACCAGTAAGCCCTCCACCATTGAAACCACACCCAAGAGCCCTCGGGCAAACTATTTATTTAAAAACATCATTTATTGACTAAACAATAGTTGACATTATTTTTATTATATGCTAAATATATGGTGTATAATAAATAATTAGTTAAATATTTGAGCGGAAAGGAAGCCATTATGGGGGTGCTTTCAAGAAATTACAACACAAAATTGGTGGCAGCTATGACTATGAGAAGACCGGTGATCTTGATTGTCGATGATGAAGAGCCGATGAGGGGGATGCTTCAATTCCTGCTCAATGACCAATACGATACAATGATGGCAAGAGATGCCTACGAGGCGCTTGAGGCGGTCAAGACGGGTTCCATAGATATAATTCTTATGGATGTGAACCTGCCGGGCGTAAACGGCCTGCAGGCCCTAGAGATGATCAAGAATATCGACCGCGAGGTAGGTGTTGTGATGCTGTCAGCTTCCGACAGCGCGCAGCAGGCCGTGTCGGCGCTCAAAAAAGGGGCGTACGATTACATAACCAAGCCTTTTGAGAATGACGACCTCCTTTCCACTATCAGGAGGTTCGCGGATACGCTTACCCTCAAAAGCGAAGTAAATTACCTAAAAGAAGAACTTAAAAGCCAGAGTTACGGAGAGATAATAAGCATATCCCCAAAGATGAAGAAGTTATTCGAGCTGATACAGATGGTGGGGCGTACCCCTTCGAGTGTATTGATCACGGGAGAAAGCGGTACAGGAAAAGAACTGGTGGCGCGAGCAATCCAGTCGATAGGGGATAGGAAGAACAAGCCCTTTGTCGCGTTTAACTGCGGGGCGGTACCCTCGGAGCTTATGGAGAGCGAGCTGTTCGGCCACGAGAAGGGCGCGTTTACGGGCGCGCACGCGAGGAAGGTCGGAAAATTCGAATACGCTGACGGCGGCACGGTGTTTCTTGACGAGGTGTCGACCCTTCCCATGCACCTTCAAATAAAATTACTGCGGGTGCTCCAGGAAAAATCCTTCGAGCGTGTCGGGTCGAATATGCCTGTTAAAGTGGATATAAGGGTGATAGCGGCTACAAATGTAGACCTTGAGAACGCTGTGCGCAGAGGCAGCTTCAGAGAAGACCTTTATTACAGGCTGAAAGTCGTACCCATCGAGCTTCCGCCCCTTCGCGAGAGGAAAGAAGACATACCGCTGCTTGTAAGGCATTTTCTCGAAAAGCATGGCAAGAAGTGCGGGAAAAAAATAACCGGCATCACGGATGAGGCGATAAAAGCCTTCTTTGGCTACTCGTGGCCCGGAAATGTCAGAGAGCTTGAGAACCTTATCGAGAGGCTTGTAGTCATATCAAGGGAAGGGTTTTCTATCGGCTTTGAAGACCTCCCTCAGGGTATCTTCGACGGGGCATTTGACGAGCATGCCGCAAAAGACGTGAAGGACTACAAAGAGGCGTGCAAGCTTTTTGAACGCAGGTACATAATAGGGGTGTTGAATAGAACCAACTGGAACAGGCTTGAGGCCGCCAGGGTGATGAAGATCCACCGAAATACCCTTTTTATAAAGATGAAGGAGCTTAAGATAAGGGAGCCTGGTATCTGAGTTTAAATGGTGCCAGACGGAAGTTCCATTCATTTAATGGCGGGCCATCGGCGTATACATAAAAGGTAAGTAACTGCCCTGCAACCCTGCCGTTTTGTGGCAGGGTAATTGAAGCTCCCTGTGGCAAGCTGCGGGGAATCCGCTCGCCATACATATTGAAAATGCATCGATCCCGCTACCCCTCAGCCTTCCGCGAATAAAAAACCTAACATCCTTACAGTTCGAGTTCTCACTTTCTGCGTGGAGCATTCAATCAGGTGCCCGGCGGAATCCTGCCCTTTAAGGACGGGTCAAAGTTTAGGCTTATAAAAGACAGGTACCTTGCCGACAATCCCTGCCATTTATGGCAGGGTAATTGAATTTTGCTTGATAAGTGTAAAGAACTGTAATAATTTTACATTGTCATCCTTGTGATTTTCTGCGCTCCGTCCTGAAGCCATATTTGACCGTATAGGATGGTAATCGTATATTCTTCCTGAAAATAGACATAAGATAAATATCAAACAAAAGGGGAATCTGTTCATGTTTGATTTTGAATTGAGACCGCTGGAAGAGAGCGACAAAAGCGAATATGCCGACCTGGTGCACAGCTCCTTTAACGCCTGGTATTGGAAGAAGGGCTGGGGCATGGATTATTTCAGGTGCCCGCCGGAGGATGCGGCTGTCTTTTATGACATTTATAACGACCTTTCCCCCGCTTGCAGCATCGCGGCGATAAATAAAAAGACTAAACGAATGATGGGGGCGTGTTTTTATCACCCAAGGGAATATCATGTCAGCCTGGGGATCATGAGCGTTCATCCGAGTTATGGCGGCAGGGGCATAGGCAAGGCCCTGGTGAAATATATTATAGATTTTACAAGGAGCAAGGGCTACAAATCTCTTCGCCTGGTCGGGAGCGCGATCAACATGGATTCATTCTCCCTGTACAATAAATCAGGTTTCGTGCCGCGGAAAACCTATCATGACATGGTCATCTCTGTTCCGGCTGATGGAATCAGAGGCAAGGTGCGCGGTCTCGACATGGTCAGAGATGCAACGATCGGCGACGCGCATTCAATGGGAGAACTGGAATTTGAGTTGAGCGGCATAAAGCGTCTGCAGGATTACTTGTATGCGATAGAGAATAAACGCGGCCTCTTTCAAGTAAAGGTAATTGAGACTACTCAGGGATGCCTGGATGGCTTCATGATATCGATCAAGCACCCAGCCCTCAACATGATCGGGCCGGGTGTGGCCAGGACAGAAGAGGCTGCCGCCGCATTAATACTTTCCTCGCTCGAAAGATATAAGGGCGAGGGGGTACTTTCCGTCATACCTATGGATTGCTGCAAATTAGTCAGCCAGATGTACGAATGGAAGGCCAGAAATGTGGAGACACACCTTTACCAGGTGTGGGGAGAATTCCAGCCCTTCAAAGGAATCAGCATCCCGAGCTTTTTACCCGAAACAGGATAAAGAACCTTTGCGTGTGAAGGCCTTAGCCCGACCAACGTAACTAAACAGATCGAAGTACAATTTTATAATTATCAGGAAAGGTGATCATGGACATAAAAGACAGCAATGGAACAGTTCTCACTGAAGGGGACTCCGTGCAACTCATTAAAGATTTAAAGGTAAAAGGTTCTTCCATCACGCTCAAAAGAGGAAAGGTCTTTAAAAATATCCGCACCACTTCTAAAAACGAAGAGATTGAGTGCCGTGAAGGGAAAACCACCATCGTGCTCAAGACATGTTTTTTGAAAAAGGTGTAACCTTGTCACCTTGCAGGGCCGGGTTGAGTTTTTTTACTGAAATAATGAGCCTTGAGATGTAGCGTTTAGTTCCGTAACCCGGCTCAAACGCTACTTAGGCAGGCCGGCTCAGTCGTCCTGCAAAACTCCACGTCAGGGCATATTACATGGAATTGTTGCCATATATACTTCTTTTTAGCGCCGGGCTTCTTTTCGGCCTTATTATCCACCTTGTTGCCGGTCTGCTCCAGACCAAGGGCGTTGACAGCCTTATGGGCGCGATTGGGCGGGGCGTTGCCGCGCCTTTTTCGCGCCTGCGCAACCGTTTCAGGAGAAAGCCGGTTGCCCCAAAGGCGCAAAAAGAGGTCAAACAGCCGCACGCGCCTGTCACGCCGCCTGTAGACCCACGCGAACAGCAGATAAGCGATTCCGCTCAAACCATCCGGAGTATTCTTCTTACATTGACATCGGTCATCATGCGGGCTGACCAGGCGGCAAGCAATGCGTCCCAGGCTCTAATTGACATAAAGAAGAGCATTAATAATGCAGGGCTTCCCCCTGAGCTGGCGTCGGCGCAATCACTCCTCATAACGGAAATTGACCGGGTGATCGCCAACAATACAATGCTCAAAAATGAACTTGCCAGCTCACAGGCCGTTATGAACACTCAGCGCAGTCAAATTGAGGAATTGAAAACGACTGTCCGTATCGACGGCCTGACCCAAATCGCTAATCGAGCCTATTTTGATGAAAAACTGGCGGAGATGATAAGTTTGCGGCAACGCTATAACGACCCATTCTCTCTCATGATGATCGACGCGGATAACTTCAAGACCATAAATGACACGCATGGCCATCAGGCAGGCGACCGGGTACTTAAAGGCATGGTGTCAAAGATCAAGGTGGTTTTGCGCAAGAGCGACTTTCTGGCAAGGTTCGGCGGCGACGAGTTTGCCCTTATTTTGATAAAGACGGACATCAAGACCGCGACGGATGTCGCCTGGAAGGTCAACGCCGCCATAAGGACGACCCGGTTTCTGCTTGGCGACGTCGAATTAATGACAACCCTTTCAATCGGCATTGCCGAGGTCAGGCCCGGGGAGACAGCCGAGAGTTTACTCAAGCGCGCCGATGCCGCTCTTTATCACGCAAAGGAGGCCGGCCGTAACGGCGTCTACTCTGATGGACTTCAGGATGAAAATGAACCGCCACAGCCCAAGGGACGATAGCCGCGTTGGGTAAAGCCCGCAATGACTTTCGTTTTTAGATTTTGTTTTCAAAAATACCAAGGGTATTTCGAAGCGAGCATAAAGGAGAGAGAACGAGCAAGCCTCTGTTTTCATTGCACAGCACGCGGAGCCAATACCCAAAAGCGCGCGGCAGCGCGCAAAAGGGCTTTATCTGACTGGAATGAATTTTCACCCTCCCCTCAGTCCCCTCCCGTCGAGGAGGAGAGGTTTTGCTTGCTGCAGGGTTTCCGTTGTTCTCGGCCCGTTCGGTGAACGGGCCCTGCTTTTTTTTCAAGTGGCCGCCGCTTAAGAAGAGGCACACGGTTATTTTGGCGCTTTCTCCCTCTCCAGTGTAAGCGCGGCGGAATTCAAGCAGTACCGCTTTCCGGCAGGCGGAGGGCCGTCGTCGAATACATGGCCCAGGTGCGCGTCGCACCTCGCGCATAATACCTCTATCCTGCTTGTAAAAAGGCCTCTGTCAGTTTGCAGGCTGACCTTATCCGGGGTGATAGGGGCTCTGAAACTAGGCCACCCTGTGCCGGAGTCGTATTTTTCCTTAGAGTTGAAGAGCTCGTTGCCGCAGCAGACGCATTTATAGACCCCGTCCTCTTTAGTGTGGGCGTATTCACCCGAGAACGCCCGCTCAGTCCCTTTCTTCCTTGTAACCTTGAACTGCTCAGGGGTAAGTATTTTTTTCCATTCCTCTTCGGTTTTAATTATCTTTTCACCGCTCATCTTTTACCTCTTAATAAAGCCAGTTGGAAAATTCGGTCTTTAGGCCGCGTTCATACTTTTGTTTGTGCAGTTGGGCAGCTTATTAATTTTATGCGCCTTTCACTTATGCTGTCAAGTGAGAGGGGGGTCTCGCGCGCTTCGTTTTCCATTTGAAATTGCAAAGTTCCGTCTTTTGTGTTATGTAAACATAATCCATTATATCGCCTCTGCAAAAGGGGCGGTGGGTATTACACATACTCTACTATCCGGGGGTTTTTGATGTCAGGTCATTCAAAATGGGCCAATATAAAGCATAAGAAAGCCAAAACAGACGCCAAGAAGGGCAAGATATTTACAAAGCTCGTGAAAGAGATGATGGTGGCCGCGAAGGTCGGCGGAAGCGACCCTAACGGCAACCCGCGCCTGAGGGCGGCTATCGACAAGGCCAAGGCTGAAAACCTTCCGGCGGATAATATCGACAGGGCCATAAAGAAAGGCGCCGGCGAGCTTCAGGGCGTAACTTACGAGGAAGGCACTTACGAGGGCTACGGGCCGGGCGGGGTCGCCGTAATCGTAAACTTTATGACGGATAACAGGAACAGGACAGCCTCCGAGGTGCGGCACGCCTTTACACGGTATAACGGAAGTCTCGGGCAGAGCGGGTCGGTCGCTTACATGTTCGAGAAGAAAGGCTTTTTTACCTTCGACATGGGTTCGATATCCGAAGAAAAACTCATGGAAGCCGCGCTTGAGGCGGGGGCCGAGGATGTAGTCCCTAATCAGGAGGACGGTATATTTGAGGTCTATACCGAACACACTGATTTCAACAAGGTAAGATCCGCCTTCGATCAGGCCGGGATAAAATATACAAACGCCGATATCTCGATGATCCCCAAGACGACCGTAAAGGTGGAGGGCAAGGTTGCACAGCAGGTGTTGAATCTCCTGGAGGATCTGGAAGATCTTGACGATGTGCAGACTGTTTACGCGAATTTCGATATCTCCGCCGAGGATATGGCGAATATAGCCTAAGTAAAACCAGGAGGGTGTTGAAAAAAACCCTCCTGTGCAATCCATGGATGGACTTTTTCAACATCCTGACAGAGAGGCCGATTTGAGAATATTGGGCATTGACCCCGGAAGCCACGTTACAGGATGGGGCCTTGTAGAAAAGGGCGGCGGCGGTAAGCTCATACATATCTCCAGCGGCACTATCGCCCTTGACGAGGGGATGGAACTTTCAGGACGCCTCCTCCTGATATCGGAGGGGCTCTCCTCCGTGATCCGTGACTTAAAGCCGGACGCTGTATCGGTTGAATCCGTCTTTTTCGCCAGGAACGTAAGGAGCGCCATAACGCTCGGCCATGCCAGAGGTGTGGCCCTCCTGGCGGCCGCTTCAAGCGGCCTTCAAGTATTCGAATACGCGCCAAGGGCCATAAAGCAGGCCGTAACGGGTTACGGGAACGCGGAAAAGGAGCAGGTAAATCAGATGATAAAGGCGCTCCTTAAGATAACCGAACCGGTAAAGCCGGACGCGGCTGACGCGCTCGCCGCAGCCATATGCCATATAAATCACTTCCATCCGGGCCTCCATCTCCATGAACAGGCCGTTTTAAAACGGAAGCGCGCCTCCGGGGCCGCCCCCATAAAATCATGATAGCCCACGTAAACGGCAGACTGACCGTTAAGACGACCGAATCCGTAATCGTGGACGTAGGCGGGGTCGGCTACGAAGTCTTTATTCCGCTCTCTACCTTCTATAAGCTCCCTGAAATAAACGAGACCGTATTCCTTAACGTCCACATGAACCATAAGGAAGACGCCATTCAGCTCTACGGCTTTCTTACGCATGAAGAGAAGGAATCTTTCCAGCTCCTTATAAGCGTAACAGGGGTTGGGCCGAAGCTCGCGCGTAATATCCTCTCAGGCATAGCCGTAGCTGATCTCGTCTCGGCCATCGGCGCAGGCGACAAGGCGCGCTTAAGCTCCATACCCGGCATTGGCGCGAAGTCCGCCGAGAGGCTCATACTGGAGCTTAAGGACAAGGTTAAAAATATCGCAAAGCCGGAGACCAAGGCGGCCGTTCCTGCATCCAGGGATTCTCTTACAGCCGACGTGGTGTCGGCCCTTGAGAATCTGGGCTACAAGAACGTGCTGGCGGAAGAGGCGGCAAAAAAGTCAAAGACGGCCCTTCCGGGTGGCGGTTTCGAGGAACTCTTTAAAGAGGCTTTAAAGTGCCTTTCCAGAAAATGATCTGACATCCTCATAGTTCCCTCTCCACCTGCGGGAGAGGGCGGAGGGGAGGGGGATTATACCCCTTTTGTCCATCTAACAAGGGAGGGGGCTTGCTGCTGTGTGGTTTATAGTGCCTTTCCAGAAAATAATAAAACTCTAATGTCAGGATATAATGGAAGACCGTGAGATAGCGCCCGTAAAATTAATCGAAGACGAAGGCTTTGAGGCGACGTTAAGGCCGAAGCTTATCGGCGATTTCATAGGGCAGGACAAATTAAAAGAGAACCTGAAGATCTTTGTCGAGGCCGCCAAGGGCAGGCAGGAGGCTCTCGACCATGTGCTCTTCTACGGCCCTCCGGGTCTCGGCAAGACGACGATGGCGAACATCATCGCGAACGAGCTTGGCACGCAGATAAAATCCACCTCCGGCCCTGTCATCGACAAGGCTGGCGACCTGGCGGCGATACTTACGAACCTCGAAGAGCGGGACGTGTTTTTCATAGACGAGATACACAGGCTCTCAACCGTCGTCGAAGAGATACTGTACCCCGCCATGGAGGACTACCACATCGACATTATGATAGGGCAGGGGCCTTCCGCGAGGTCGGTCAAGCTTGAGATACCCAGGTTCACCCTCGTTGGCGCGACCACGAGGGCGGGGCTCTTGACCTCGCCTTTGAGGGACAGGTTCGGGGTCATATTACGGTTTGATTTTTACGCCCCTGCAGAGATAAAGACTATCGTCACCAGGTCGGCTTCCATATTGAATATAGAGATGACGTCAGACGGCGCGCTGGAGATAGCCGGAAGGTCGAGGGGGACTCCGAGGATAGCCAATAGACTGCTTCGTAGGGTGAGGGACTTCGCCCAGGTGAAGGCGGGCGGGGTAATCACCAAAGAAGTCGCCGCAAAGGCCCTTACCATGCTTGAGATAGACTCCAAGGGGTTTGACAAGATGGACAGGCGGCTCCTTTTGACCATAATAGACAAGTTCGGGGGCGGGCCTGTCGGTATCGAGTCCCTTGCCTCTGCTTTGCACGAGGAGAAGGACGCGATAGAAGACCTCTACGAGCCGTATCTTATTCAGGAGGGCTACCTGAACAGGACTCCCAGGGGGAGGATTGCTACGGCGATGGCCTACGAGCACCTCGGCCGCCCGTACAAGCCGAGGGAGAATGGAGAGGACAGGCTGTTTTGAACAGAGTCTTTGTCATTCCCGCGTACGCGGGAATCCATCGTCCTTTTTTTCTGGATTCCCGATTAAAGGCATTCGGGAATGACAGCGTAATGTCTGGCGTGGATAATATTTGTCGGGTTACGCTT
>JACRET010000036.1 GCA_016218105.1 Deltaproteobacteria bacterium | reverse complement strand
GTCATTGTCGCACGTCACTGCGGCGTACAGACAAAGTACGCCTCATTCCTCGCTTCTCGACGCCTCGCAGCGGACGCTTTTTGAGCAGCCTGAACAAATTTCCGGTTTTTCAGCCGATCCCGGCCCGTTCGGAGAACGGGCCCTACTTCACCCTCCCCTCAATCTTCTCCCATCGAGGGAGGGGATTTTAAGTAGAGAAAGAGATCGCTTCGCTTCGCTCGCAATGACTCTTGTTTTCGCATTTCGTTCTTCAAAAAATACCAGGGGTATTGCCTCCTTCCTATTCGTCAAAACAAAACAGAAGATTTTAAGGGATCGGCACAAGGCGGATCAATTTGGGTTGACGGAAGAAAATAAACCTGATAATTTGAATCTTGATTACCCAAGTCTGCAGATTAAAAGGATTTTTTAGATGATCATAGGCGTACCGAAAGAGATAAAAGATAACGAATACAGGGTCGGGCTCGTCCCCGCGGGCGTCAGGGCATTAAGGGACGCCGGATGCAGGGTCATTGTCGAGACGGGCGCCGGGGCCGGCAGTTCTATCCCGGACAGCGAATACGCGGAAGCCGGGGCTGAGATCAGAAGCGCGGAAGACGCGTACATGGCCGACCTCGTCGTAAAGGTAAAAGAGCCGAGGCCTGAGGAATATAGATTTTTCAGGGAAGGGCAGGTCATATTCACCTTTTTCCATCTTGCCGCCAATACAGCCCTTGCAGATGAGCTTATCAATAAGGGCGTTACAGCCATAGCTTATGAGACGGTAGAGCTTGACGACAGAACCCTGCCGATACTCGCCCCCATGAGCGAAATAGCAGGACGGCTTTCAGTGCAGGTCGGAGCGCATTACCTGTTGAGCGCTTACGGCGGGAGAGGGACGCTCTTGAGCGGAGTGCCGGGCGTGGAGCGCGGCAAGGTCGCCATACTCGGGGGTGGTCTTGTTGGGATAAACGCCTCCAGGGTCGCCATAGGGCTTGGCGCCGATACTATGCTCCTCGATACGAGGATAGAGCGGCTCAGGTACCTCGAAGATATCTCAGGCGGAGGCGTCAGGACGCTTTTTTCCAACGCCTGTAATATCGAATTCGCTTTAAAAAACGCTGACATCCTTATCGGAGCCGTCCATATACCCGGCGCAAGGACGCCAAAACTCGTAACAACCGGGATGCTCAAGATGATGAAAAAAGGCTCCGTGATAGTGGATGTGTCGGTAGACCAGGGCGGCTGCATCGAATCCATCAGGCCTACTACACACTCAGACCCTATATATGAGGTAGACGGGATCATACACTACGGTGTCGCGAATATGCCCGGGGCCGTGCCGAGGACTGCCACATTCGCGCTTACAAACGCTACGCTCCCTTATGTCATGTCCATTGCCAGGCATGGGTTTAGAGCGGCTGCCGAATCTGACCAGGCTATAAAAAGGGGCCTCAACATTAATAACGGCAGGGTCGTACACCCGGGCGTGGCGGAGGCGCTCGGAAGAAAATACGTTCCGATCGGCTGAACCCCCGCGAAAACCCCGGCCAACACGCTTTAACACTATCCATCCGTTCGTTTAACCCTACGAAAATCAAGCTTTTTGCCTTGACTTTGCCCTTTCAAATAAGATATTTTTAAACATTACATTCAGGCCCTCTTTTCGCTTAAAACCTTCGGGTTTGAAAAGGATGAGCGTGTATTTTTTTGTTCCGTCAACGAGGGGCCGTCAATAGAGTTCAAGGGGTGGATAGTGGAAGATAAGAGCGTGGAGTTTCAGCAGCGTACAATTAAATTAAAAGAGCTGAGGGAGGCGGGGGTCAACCCTTACCCCAATGACTTTAAGCCTTCCGCCATATGCGGCGACATCGTAAAGGAATACGGCGGCTTATCTAAAGAAGAGCTTGAGGCCAAAAAGCCCACATTCTCGATAGCCGGCAGGATAATGGCCATCAGGGATTTCGGAAAGGCCTCTTTTATACAGGTTCAGGACAGGAGCGGCAAGCTCCAGGCCTACATGAAAAAAGAGATACTCGGCGACGAGGCATACGCGCTTTTTAAGAAGTGCGATATGGGCGATATCGTCGGGATCGAGGGAATTCTCTTCAGGACGCGCACCAACGAGCTCACCCTCGAATCGTTGAAGATAAAACTGCTCGCAAAGGGCCTTCATCCTTTGCCTGAGAAGTGGCACGGACTGACGGACGTAGAGGCGAGGTACAGGCAGAGGTATCTCGACATAATGGTAAATCCGGAGGTAAAGGACGTCTTTTTAAAGAGGACGGCGATAGTCCAGCATATACGGGAGTTCCTCAAGAACAGGGATTACCTTGAGGTAGAGACCCCGATGCTTCAGCCCATCGCGGGAGGCGCCGCCGCAAAGCCTTTCAAGACCTTTCACAACGCGCTCGGCATGGAGCTTTATTTGAGGATCGCCCCGGAACTTTATTTGAAGAGGCTTATCGTCGCGGGGCTTGAGCGCGTATTCGAGATAAACAGGAACTTCAGGAACGAGGGGATATCAACGCAGCATAACCCGGAGTTTACGATGCTGGAGTTTTACCAGGCCTACGCTACATTTGAAGACCTGATGGACCTGACAGAGGAACTTATAAGCTCCCTCGTAAAGAACATATACGGGACCCTGGAGATAGAATATCAGGGAACCAGGCTTGATTTTACCGCGCCCTGGACGCGCATAACGGTATTTGACGCCATAAGGAAGTTTGCTCCTAACGCGCCTGAGGATATCTTTACCGATAAAGAGAGCGCCTTAAGGTTCTCAAATGAACTTGGGTTAAAGGTTCCGGAAGGATTGAGCCACGGCAAGGTTCTCATCGAGATATTCGAGAGCACAGCGGAGCACCGTTTCATCCAGCCGACCTTTGTGACTCATTATCCTCTTGACGTATCGCCTCTTTCGAGGAAAAACGAGGCCAACCCCAGGCTTGTGGACAGGTTTGAGCTTCTTGTGATGGGAAAAGAAATAGCCAACTCGTTCTCGGAGCTTAATGACCCGGTAGACCAGAAGGAGCGTTTTTTAAGCCAGCTCAGGGAAAAGGCCGCGGGAGACGTGGAGGCGCACGAGATGGACGAGGACTATGTTAGGGCGCTTGAGTACGGTATGCCGCCCACGGCCGGAGAAGGGATCGGCATAGACAGGCTGGTAATGCTGCTTACGAACTCGCCCTCCATACGCGACGTGATACTTTTCCCGCAGTTGAAGAAGTAGCCCTTTTCAGAGGGCTTTTATAATCGGGTGCCCGGCGAAATTCCCGCCCTTTTAAGGGGGCCAAAGCCGGGCTATATAAAAGGCAAGTACCTTGCCGACAATCCCTGCCATTTATGGCAGGGTAAATTGAATTTAACAGATTGCTGAAAAACCCAAAATGTGATTAGGCTGCTCAAAAAGCGTCAGCTGCGAGGCGTCGAGAAGCTAGGAATGAGGCGTACTTTGACTGTACGCCGCAGTGACGAGCGACAATGACAACGAAGCAGATGGACTTTTGAAGTTTCCCGCAGCAAGCTGCGAAAAACTTGCATGTAAGGAAATCTCAATTGTGATTCGCTCGCTAACCGCTCGCTGTGCATGACAGCAGCCTGTTAAAACAAATCCAATATTAACCAATCCGGGTTGTCTTTATGCCCGGGAATCATAAAAAATGTCTTATGAACTCTTTATAGGGCTTAGATATCTAAAGGCAAAAAGAAAACAGACATTCATCTCTGTTATTACGTTCATCTCTATCCTCGGCATCACGGTCGGGGTGACAGCCCTTATTATCGTCCTCTCCGTCATGAACGGGTTTGAAGATAACCTCAAGGAGAAGATACTCGGCATAAACGCCAACATAGTCGTTACCGAACTGGGCCAGTCCATGAGGAACTACGGCGACGTGGCAGGTAAGGTCAGGCAGGTACCCGGCGTGACCGGCTCATCCCCTTTTACATACAGCCAGGCGATGATATCGGGAAGCGGCGGAGTCCTAGGCGCCGTCATAAGGGGCGTTGACGTCAAGACCGCGGGAGAGGTTACTGTTCTCCCCAGCAAGATAAAGCAGGGCTCTCTGAGCGGCATCGACATCCCGTTCAAGGACGGCTCGGTTGCAACGGGACAGACGCCGGGCATAGTGATCGGCAAAGAACTCGCCAGGAATATCGACGCAGGCATCGGCGACAGCGTCAACGTCATCTCTCCGATGGGCACGATGACCCCCGCGGGCCCCGTGCCCAGGATGGCGGCCTTCAAGGTCACGGGCATATTCGAGCTCGGGATGTACGAGTACGACTCATCGATGGCGTTCATATCGCTTGAGAACTCGCAGAGGTTTTTCAGGCTCGGCGACACGGTCACCGGGGTCGAGGTAAAGATAGCCGATATCTACGCGGCTGAAAAGATAGCGGACGATATCGTGACGGAGCTTAAGGGGCCTTACTGGACGCGCACATGGATGGAGATGAACAGAAATCTCTTTTCGGCCCTGAAGCTTGAGAAGGTAGCGATGTTCATAATACTTACCCTTATTATACTCGTAGCCGCGCTCAACATCATAAGCACGCTTATCATGGTCGTGATGGAAAAGGGAAAGGACATCGCGATACTTAAGAGCCTGGGGGCGTCTTCCGGCTCCATAATGAAAATTTTCATGATAGAGGGGATCATCATAGGGATCACGGGGACGGTACTCGGCACGGCGCTCGGCCTCGTCGCGGCGCTTAATCTCGAATCCATCGTGGGGTTCGTGGAGAGGTCTTTCCACTTCAAGGTACTGCCCCCGAGCGTTTATTACATCGATAAGTTCCCGTCAAAGGTCGAACCTGAGTTCGTTGTCGTTATCGCCTTGATATCCATAGGCATCAGCTTCCTGGCGACGGTTTACCCGTCATGGCAGGCATCCAGGTTTGACCCCGTAGAGGGTCTCAGGTACGAATGAGGAGTCATGTCACTCGATCAAGGCATCGTATCGGCCGCTAAGGAAAGGGCCGAGAGCCTCTTCTCCAAAGGGAGATACAAGGAGGCCCTCTCCACATATGAGAAGATAAAGTCCTACGGCGATAAAGACCCCAGGATTTATCTCAGGATGGGGGATATCGCCAGGAAGGATGAGGACAGCGCCCTCGCCATAGATTTCTACAAGCAGGCCGCCAACAGCTTCATCAAGCTCGGTTTTATAATTAAGGCGATAGCGGTCTGCAAGCTGATAATAAATATAGACCCGTCGGAAGAGGACGTTCAGAGGAAGCTCGCCGTGCTTTACGCGAGGCAGGGTAACGAGATAGCAATTCAAGAAAAGCGGCAACCGGCTCCGGAGGCCGCTTTACCTCCGGTAAGCGTTCCGAAAACCCCTCTTTTTTCGGATTTTACAGGGGAAGAGTTCCTCGATGTGGTAAAAAAGGTCAAGGCAAGGGAGTTCGAACCGGGGGCTTTCGTCTTTCATGAAGGAGATCCGGGTGACTCGATATTCATTGTCGCTGACGGAGAGGTCGAGGTAATCGGCAGAGCGAAGGATTTCTCCAAAGTGCGCCTCGCGCTCCTTAAGGAGAGCGCGATCTTCGGAGAGTTCGGGTTTTTTTTAAACTGCCGAAGGACGTCGGATCTCGTCGCGGTTAAAAGGTCCACGATACTTGAGCTTACAAAAAGTGACCTGGACGGGATAATCCAAAAACACAAGAGGGTAGAGGCGGTACTTTTTGATTTTTATAAGGACAGGGTCGTTGACAGGCTGATGGCCCTTTCCGAGATATTCAGGTTTATGAGCGAAGAGGACAGGAAAGAGATACTCTCAAGGCTCACGCTCGTCAAGTTCGAAAAGGGCGAGACCGTCATGAGCGAGGGGGAAAAAGGCGATACCATGTATCTCATAAAAAGCGGCAGGGTATCGGTGTGGGTCAATAATAAAAGCGGGGAGCCGATGGCAATAACAAGGCTTTCCGAAGGCGATTCTTTCGGCGAGATCGCGCTTGCCACTTCAAGGCCGAGGGTCGCGAGCGTCACGGCCCTTACCGGGCTTGAGCTCGTATGCTTCTCCCGCGCCACTATTAAGGATGTACTTGGTAAATATCCCGCCATCAAAGGCGTGCTTGAGAAGGTTATCAAAGAGAGGGTCGTGGGCGTGCTTAAGATAAAGGAGCATGCGCAGCCCACAATGATCTGACAAGGCTAGTTGAATACAAAATGGAACTGATAAACATAAAAGGCCTCGGCAAGTCTTACGGAAAGACACAGAAGAAGGTCGAGGTGCTCAAGGGGATTGACCTCTCTATAAAAAAAGGCGAGACCGTGGCGATAATCGGCGCTTCCGGCGCAGGCAAATCGACATTACTTAATATCATGGGGGCGCTTGACCGCCCCACTGCCGGCGAAGTATTTTACAAAAACGAATCGCTTTTTAAGTATGACGACAAAAAGCTCGCGGCCTTCCGGAACAGGTTCATAGGGTTCGTCTTCCAGTTTCACCATCTGCTGCCGGAGTTCACCGCGCTTGAGAACGTCATGCTTCCGGCGCTTATCGGCGGCGCTTCTTCCGGCGCGGCGAGGGCAAGGGCGGAGGCGCTGCTTAAAGAGGTCGGGTTATCGGAGCGCGTGAACCATAAGCCTGGTGAACTTTCCGGCGGCGAGCAGCAGCGGGCCGCGATAGTCCGGGCCATGATACAGGGGCCGGAGGTGCTCCTGGCCGATGAGCCGACGGGCAACCTCGATACCAGGACAGGGGAGGAGGTCTTCGATGTCCTCCTTGACTTAAACGAGAGCAACGGGACGACCATGGTCATTGTGACTCATAACGAAAAGCTCGCCTCCAGGATGGCAAGAAGGCTTAAGATGATAGATGGGAACATCAGAGAAGAGTAAACCGCCCCGCGCGGGGTATCGGCGCAAAAGGCATTTTTGCAAAGGGCGGGCATCAGGCCCTGAAAAAGCATAAAATAGCTTGATAATAAAATATTCACGGAACCACATCCAGTACTGCATTATAATACGGGCTCTATCCAGTAAGCGGAAAGGAAGTATCTGAAGTTGAGGTTTATTCGTAGTTGCGCGACAGCTCTGTTTTTTCTTTTGGTTTTCACGTTTCCGGCATTCGCGAAAGGGCCAAAGGTCATCATCCTTCCGTTTGAGATGCATAGTTCCGTCGATATCTCCCCGCTGAGGAGGAATGTCATGGAGGCTATCGCCGCGTCGCTCGACTCCAGGGGCGCGGACATCGTCGGCATCGAAGCGGTCAAGGAGATGATGCTCAAGAAGGGGATCAAAAGGTTCACCGAAAAGAACGCCTTCGAGATAGCTGAGAAGATCCCCGCCGATTTCGCGGTAGCAGGCTCGATAACAAAGCTCGGCGCTACGACGGATGTGGACTGGCGGATAATTGATATAAAGGAAAAAACTCCGGCGGCATTTCTTTACAAATCCGCCGAATCGGATTCCGAGCTGTTAAAGAAGATAAAGGACGACGGGGGCGCGACCTTCGAAAAGATGATGCAGGCGCTCCAGGCAAAGCCGGCGGTAAAGTCCGGCAAGATCGACGAGATAATCGTATACGGCAACAGGCGTGTTGACGCCGAGGCGATATTTAAAAAGCTGACGAGCAAAGCCGGCGAATTGTTCTCTCCCGATGACGTCAAGGAAGATATAAGGGCCATATACAATACTGGGTTTTTCGACGACGTTTCGGCGGTGCTCGCGGATACCGTATCGGGAAAGATACTTACCTTCAACGTGAGGGAGATGCCTTTCATAAAGAAGGTCGAGTTCAAGGGCAATAGCGAAATAAAGGATGAGAAGATAAAAGAGGCCATAACCATAAAGGAACATACCGTTCTCGACAGGGTCATCCTGGGTGAGACGGCGGAGAAGATAAAATCTCTCTATTCCGAAGAAGGCTATTATCTCGCGGCGGTTACCCCCTCGGTCGAATCAGACGGGCTGGAGGCCAGGGTAACATTCAGGATCGAAGAAGGGCCGGCCGTAAAGGTAAAGAGGATTACCTTTATCGGGAATAAGTTTTTCACGGACAAGGAACTCAGGGGCTTTATGACAACGCAGGAGACCGGGTTCTTTTCTCTCCTCACTAGCTCAGGGAAGTTCAACGAATTCATCTTTCAGAACGACCTCGCGATACTTATGAGCCAGTATTTTGATAAGGGGTTCATACAGGCGGACATACTCGACCAGAGGGTGCTCTTAAGCGAAGACAAGAAGTGGTTCTATATCACCGTGGCCCTTTCCGAAGGAGACCAGTTCAAGGTCGGCAAGGTGGACATCCAGGGCGAGATATTAACGTCCAGGGAAGAGCTGGCGGCGAAACTTAAGATCAAGGAAGGGGAAGTATTCAGCAGGACGGGCCTTACCAAGGGGATTGAGGCAGTATCCGAGGTCTACGGGGAACAGGGATACGCATATGCCGATATCAAGCCGGTAACAAAGGTCGATCAGGAAAATAAGACGGTGGACCTGACCATCGACATAAAGAAAAACGAGCTTGTCTACATAGAGAGGATAGACATCTCCGGCAACACAAGGACCCGCGACAAGGTGATAAGGCGCGAGGTAGAGCTCGGAGAAGGCGATTTATTCTCTAGCACCGAGCTTAAAAAGAGCAGGGGAAATCTGAAGAGGCTTGGCTTCTTCGAGGACGTAAGGATAAACCAGACACAGGGCTCGGCCCCCGATAAGATGAAGCTCGATGTGGACGTGAAGGAAAGGCCCACGGGCTCTATCTCTTTAGGCTTCGGATACAGCTCTGTCGATAAGCTCATAGGAACCGCATCGGTGTCGCAGTCAAACTTCATGGGCACCGGCATAAAGCTCGATATATCAGGTACCGTGAGCGCGTCCAGCTCGAAATACATCATCGGCTTTACGGAGCCGTGGCTCTTTGACCGGCCCTTGTCGGCGGGTTTTGACATCTATAACACCGACAAGGAGTACCCTGACTTCAACCTGAAGAAGAAAGGCTTTGACGTAAGGTTCGGCTTCCCGATCACCAAGAGATACGCTAAAGGCTATGTCACATATAAGCTGGAGGACGTGAACATAACCGATGTCGCGGATGACGCCTCTTCATTCATAAAAGAGCAGGAGGGCGACTCGCTGGAGAGCAGCATTAAATTTGCCTTTCGCAGAGACACCAGGGACGACGCGTTTTTCCCGACGGAAGGATCGGTTGTGAACCTCTCCACTGAACTGGCGGGCGGCCCGCTCGGGGGCACCAGCTATTTCATAAAATACGAGGGTGACGCGGTAAAATTCTTTGCCATGCCCTGGGATACGTCTTTCTCCGTTCACGGCTCTCTGGGATACGTGCAAAGCTACCAGGGCCATGAAGTGCCCATATATGAAAGGTACTTCCTCGGCGGGATAAATACGATAAGGGGCTTCGAGACCAGGTCTGTAGGGCCGAAAGACGCGGAAACCGGCGATTTTATCGGCGGAACTTCGATGATGTATATAAATACCGAGTTCCTCTTCCCGCTCTTTGCGCAGCAGAGCTTAAGGGGGCTGGTCTTCTTTGACGCCGGTAACTCTTATGACGGAGGGATAGATCTGGGCGATATAAGGACAAGCGCCGGGTTGGGTATAAGGTGGTATTCGCCCCTCGGCCCGTTAAGGCTTGAGCTCGGATTCAACCTCGACAGGCGCGAAGGCGAGGCGGGCCAGCAATGGGACTTCGCCATCGGGACCATTTTTTAATTTAAGCGACAAAAAAGAGAGGGCCGTGAGGCTTAATAAACAACGTAGTTAAAAGGAGAACAGGATGAAAAACATAAAAATAATAGGACTTGTTTTTTTAGCCCTTCTGCTATTTACAATCCCCGCTAAGGCAGCGGATGTCAAGATAGCCTTTGCAAATCTTCAGAAGGCGCTCAACGAGTGCGAAGCGGGTAAAAAGGCGAAGGATACTCTGGCTGACGAAGCCAAGAAGCTCGAAGACGAGTTAAGCGCGAAGCAGGAAGAGCTTAAGAAGATGAAGGACGAGATAGACAAGAAGGGCAAGGTCTGGAACGCCGAGACAAAGGCGGCCAAAGAAAAGGCCTTTAAGGAAAAGAGCCAGGACTTCCAGAAAAAATTCGTGCAATACGGCGAAGACCTGAATAAGAGAAAGCAGGAGATAGAGTCTAATATTATACAAGGACTCCGCGATACGGTCGAAGAGATAGCGAAGAAAAAAGGGTACACATACGTCTTCGAGAAGTCCGTTGGCGGCCTCCTGTATGCCCCGGCCGAAGCCGACCTTACAAACGATGTCATAAAGGCGTTCAACAGCAAGAAGAAATAATATATGGCAAAAGAAAAACGCCTAGCTGAGCTTGCGGAGCTCTCCGGGGGGCGCGTCGCCGGTGACGGCTCCGTGATCATAACCGGCGTCGCTTCTATCGATGAGGCGGGCCCGGGTGATATCACTTTTGTCTCGGACAGGAAATATGTAAAGCTTCTCAAGACGACCAGGGCCTCCGCGGTAATAGTCAGGGAGGAGGGCGCTGCGGCGGGACTCAACCTTCTCGTAGTGAAAAACCCTCAAACCGCTTTTTCGCAGATAGTGGATATCTTCAAGCCCGCTTACGTGCCGGCTCCGGGGATACACCCGAAGGCGGAGGTGAGCGCCTTGGCGGCCCTCGGGAATGACGTTTCCGTCCAGCCGTTCGCGGTAATCGAAGAGGGCGCTAGGATCGGGGACAGATCGGTCATACACTCCGGCGTGTATATAGGCAAGGACGCGCGTATAGGGGACGATACGGTCTTGTATCCGGGGGTTGCCGTAAGGGAAGGCTGCATCGTGGGGAGCCGCGTGATCATACACTGCAACGCGGTAGTAGGAAGCGACGGGTTCGGATACGCGAGATCGGGGGCTTCATATATAAAAATACCGCAGCGCGGAATCGTCAGGATAGAAGACGACGTGGAGATAGGCGCGTGCGTTACTATAGACAGGGCGGCTATCGGCGAGACCGTAATAGAGAAGGGCGTGAAGATAGACAACCTCGTTCAGATAGCCCACAACGTAAAGATAGGCCCTGATACCGTAATGGCCGCGCAGACCGGCATCGCCGGGAGCGCGCGCGTGGGCGGCAGGGTGCAGTTCGGAGGCCAGTCAGGGATAGCGGGGCACATTGAGATAGGGTCTGATACCATGATAGGCGCTAAAGCCGGAGTTATAAGCAGCGTTCCTCCCGGTTCAATATTGTCCGGCTTTCCCGCGATATCGCATGGAGAGTGGCTACGGGCGCAGGCAGTTTTCGGGAAGCTTCCTGAATTAAAGAAGAAGATAGCCGAACTTGAGGAGAGGCTTAAGGGTTTGGAAGAGGGAAGTGCTGAAAGGGACAAGAAGAACGGTTAAAGAGAGAGGCTTAAGCCTCTTAAGCTCGATCTGATATCAAATTGTAAAGGGGGCGCCAATGACGATTGATTGTAGAGAGATACAGGCCATACTGCCGCACCGGTATCCGTTCCTGCTCATAGATAAAATCATCGAGCTTGAACCGGGAAAATCCGCGAAGGGTATCAAGAACGTAACGATAAACGAACCGTTTTTTCTGGGGCACTTTCCCGGTCACCCGATAATGCCGGGTGTTCTCATAATAGAGGCTATGGCTCAGGTCGGGGGCGTGCTGGCGTTTAAATCCGCTCAGGTAAACAACAAGGTGGTCTATTTCATGGGGATAGATAACGCGCGTTTCCGCCGTCCGGTTACGCCCGGCGATACCCTGACCATAACTATAAATGTCACCAAATGCAGGGGGACTATCTGGGCTTTTAAAAGCGAGGCGCACGTGGGAGAACAGCTTGTCGCCGAGGCCGAACTTATGGCGACTATAATGGAAAAGTAATCCGTAAAAAAAAGCCTAAGCATTCACAAAAGAGGTATTTTGATGACAAGGACCGCAAACAGGATAAAAGAGGTTAAGATAGACCCTACCGCATCGGTGCATCCGACAGCCGAACTTGACTCCGGGGTCGAGATAGGCCCTTATACAGTCCTGGGCGAAGGGGTCTCGATAGGCAAGGACACCAGGATCGGCTCCCACGTGGTAATAGACAAGTGGACGACTATCGGGGAGCGGTGCAATATATTCCAGTTCGTTTCAATAGGCGCTCCTCCGCAGGATCTCGGCTATAAGGGGGAGAAGACCGAGGTCATTATCGGTAATAATAATACGATAAGGGAATTCGTTACCATCCACAGGGCTACCACGAAAGACCAGTGGAAGACGGTATGCGGAAATAATAATTTATTCATGAACTATGTCCATATCGCGCATGACTGCAACCTGGGTGACAATATAATAATGGCTAATACGGCCACCCTGGGCGGGCATGTGACTATAGACAATAACGCGATAGTCGGCGGGCTCGTGGCCATACACCAGCATGTGAGGATAGGCGCCTACTGCATCATCGGCGGGGCCTCAGCGGTCAGCAAGGACATCCCGCCATACGTGAAAGCCGTCGGCAACAGGGCGCGGCTTTTCGGCCTTAACTCGGTGGGGCTCAGGAGGCAGGGCCTGTCCAAGCAGGACCTCGACGAGGTGAAAAGGTCTTATCAGATAATATTCAGGTCGTCGCTCAGGCTTACCGAAGCTGTCGAGGCGCTTGGCAGGGAGCTGCCGGACTCGGCGCACGCCAGGAGGTTTATCGACTTCATAAAAGGCTCCAAGAGGGGCATAGCGCGCGAAAGGACGAAGAGAAAAGGTGATATCCAGGAAGAAGATTAGAGTAGGCGTCGTAGGCGTAGGGTATCTCGGGAAACTCCATGCCGAGAAGTACGCCCTTATCGAGGACGCGGAGCTTGTAGGCGTAACGGATGTGAATCACGCGAGGGCGCGGGAGATCGCCTCGCTTACGGGATCGAAGGCGTTTGATTCGTATGCCGATCTGTTCGGTAAAGTCGATGCCGTAAGCATTGTCACGCCGACGGAAAGCCACTGCAGGATAGGGCTTGAGTTCCTTGGCCGCGGGATTGACGTCCTGGTGGAAAAGCCCATAGCTAACAGCACCAAAGAGGCTGACGCCTTGATACAGGAGGCCGCAAAAAAGAACGCGATACTTCAGGTAGGCCACCTTGAAAGATTTAACGCGGCCTACGCGGCCTTGAGCGGCAGGGTGAAAAGACCTGTTTATCTTGAGGCGCACAGACTCTCCCCTTTTCCGAACAGATCGACCGACGTGGATGTCGTCCTTGATGTGATGATCCATGATATCGATATCGTCTTAAACCTGGCCGGCTCGGAGGTGGAATCCGTCGAGGCCGCGGGGACTCCCGTGGTTTCGAATAAGGTAGACATCGCTAACGCGAGACTCCGTTTCAAGAATGGATGCGTAGCCAGTCTTACCGGAAGCCGCGTGGCGAGGAGCCGCGTAAGAAAGCTTGAGATAACGGAGCGGGATGCGTGCTATACGGTGGATTTCATGAACCAGCAGCTCTTTATATCCAAGCTCGTTCCGGGCAAGGACGGCGCCATAGGAACCCTGGCCGATGAAGAGATCGTGATAACGAAGAGAGATTCCATACTGGAAGAATTAAAATCCTTTGTTTCTTCTTCCGCCGAAAGGAAAGCCCCTTATGTTTCCGGCACCGACGGGCGCAGCGCCCTTGCCGTAGCGGAGCGTATCCAGAACGCTATCGCCTCTTCGATAGCCGGTCTTAAAAACGAACCTGCTTGATCCCTCACGAGGGCTGAGGGATCAATTTCCCGAGGTAAGCCTTCGGGGGTTTTTTGTCCCGGAGCTCTTCGATACCAGAAAGCTTCCGCGGGGAGGTTCATTTTCCCATGGGGCGCTTTCGTCCGGCTCATATCATGAATAAGGGGCGGTTCTGCCGTATATAAATGATCAAAAAGGTATTCATTATAAGCGGCGAAGAATCGGGAGACCTCCACGGCGGTACGCTCATCACGGCCCTTAAAAAGCTCGTTCCCTCGCTGGAAGTGGGGGGCATGGGCGGGGAGAAGATGAGAAAGGCGGGCCTCAAGGGGCCGGACTCAAAAGAGGTCTCTGTCGTAGGCGTAGTCGAGGTGATAGAGAAGCTCCCGAAGATACTGAAAACCTTCAGGGAGCTTAAAAAAACACTGGCTGACGGCGGATTTGACTGCGTAGTCCTGATAGATTTTCCTGATTTTAACCTGAGGTTCGCGAAAGAGGCCAAGAAGCTTGGGGTTCCTGTCATCTACTACATAAGCCCGCAGGTCTGGGCCTGGAGGAAGGGCAGGGTCAAGGAAATAGCCCGCCTCGTGGATAAGATGCTGGTGGTATTCCCCTTTGAGACGGGGATATATAAAGAAGCCGGCGTGGACGTCGAATATGTCGGGCATCCGCTTGCCGATATTACAGAGTGCGGCCTCACGAGGGAGGGTGCCAGAAAAGCCCTCGGCATTGAGAGTAGAGGCACGGTTATCTCCCTCCTGCCCGGGAGCCGCACAGGCGAGGTGAAACGGTTGCTGGGCGCCATGCTCAAGGCCGGCGAGATCATGGAAAAAGGGCTTGGCGCGAAGGACAAGCCGCTTTTCATATTGCCCGCCGCAAACAGTATCGATGACAGCCTCATAAACGAGTTTACAAAAAAGACGGCTGTTGAGGTAATGGTAGTCAGGGGCGCGATGTACAGCGCCCTCAGAGCGTCGGACGCGGCGGTTGTCGCCTCCGGCACGGCGACGCTTGAGACCGCGCTCATCGGCACGCCGATGGCGATAATATACAAGATGTCGCCTGTGTCGTACGGTATAGCAAAGGCGCTTGTCGGCGTTAAGAACGTCGGGCTCCCGAATATCGTCGCCGGAAGAAGGGTCGTGCCGGAGCTCATACAGGGGCAGGCCACGCCCGAAGGGATAGCGGCGGAGATACTCGGCATCCTGAATGACGGGAAGAAACGGGCGGCTATAATAAAGGGATATAAGGAAATAAAGCGCAGCCTCGGCGTAAAAGGCGCCGCTGACAAGGCCGCAAAGGCCATATACAGGGTTATTAATAAATAAACGATGCAGACCTACTTACGAATATTAAAACTGCTGCCGCCGTATAAGTTCCAGTTGATCATGGCGTTCGTCTCCATGGTGGGGTTCGCGCTTGCGAACGGGGCGATGGCCTATCTTATCGGCCCGGTGATGAAGTTCCTCTTTTCAAACGATTCCGACTCCGTTATAAAGATAATCCCGCTCGACCTTTTTGTCATCCCAAAGGAAAAGATGATAATAGCGATACCGCTCGCGCTCATAGTCGTGGCGGTCGTAAAGGGGATCAGCTCTTACGGGCAATCTTTTTTCATGGGCTACGTCGGGCAAAGCGTTGTGCGCGACATAAGGAAGCGCCTGTATGACCATGTCCTGTGCCTCCCGGTGAACTATTTTACCACGACCCCGACAGGGGTTCTGATATCACGGCTTACCAACGACGTAAACCTGCTTCAATCCACCACCTCCGAGGCGATAGCGACTACGCTAAAGCAGAGCCTCACAATCATAGTCCTCGCAGGGGTCGTGATAAGCCTGGACTGGAAGCTCGCGCTCGCGGCTGGCATCGCCCTCCCTTTATCCGTCTATCCGATGAGAAAACTGGGCAAGAAGATGAAAAAGGTATCCACGCAGGGGCAGGTTACGATGGGCACCATCACGGCGCTCCTCCACGAATCGATAGCCGGGATAAGGATCGTCAAGGCGTTCAGCATGGAAGGCTATGAGTCCAAGAGGTTCCAAAAGGAAAACGAAAGGTATACGCAAAACCAGATAAAGACGATAAAGGTGCGCTCCATATCATCGCCGCTCATGGAGACGCTTGGAGCGGTAGGGTTCGCCGTGACCATATGGTTCGCCGCATACAGGATAAGCCACGGCACGCTCAAGCCCGAGATATTCATTTCGTTCTTCGCCTCTGTGCTAATGTTCTACCAGCCCATAAAGGCTCTTAACGGGGTGAACCTCAATATCCAGCAGGGGCTTGCCGCCGCGACCCGCATATTCGACGTAATGGATATGCCCGGCGAGACGGAGAAGAAGGGCGGGGGAGCGGTAATTACAGGCGTAAACGATTCGGTCGAGTTCAAGGGCGTGACCTTCAAGTACGGCGGAGAGCTGGTGCTCAAGGGTATAGACCTGAGGGTCGGGAAGGGCGAAGTGCTCGCGATCGTCGGGAGCTCCGGGGCCGGCAAGACTACCTTCGTAAACCTGATACCGAGATTCTACGATGTCGCGGAGGGTTCGATACTATTCGACGGAAAAGACATCAGGGAGCTGACGCTCAATTCCCTGCGCTCACAGATAGCGATAGTCTCCCAGCAGGTGATACTCTTTAATGATACCGTAAAAAAGAATATCGGCTACGGGGACACGGAGATGGACATGAACAGGATCGTCGCCGCGGCAAAGGCGGCCAATGCGCATGATTTCGTCTCAAGGCTTCCGCAGGGCTATGACACTGTCATAGGCGAAGGCGGAGTGAGGCTCTCAGGCGGAGAGAGGCAGAGGCTGTCGATAGCAAGGGCCATATTTAAAAATGCGCCGATACTGATCCTGGACGAGGCGACCTCTGCCCTGGATACCGAATCCGAGCAT
Organism: Deltaproteobacteria bacterium; assembly: GCA_016218105.1. GTDB lineage: Bacteria > Desulfobacterota > GWC2-55-46 > GWC2-55-46 > GWC2-55-46 > GWB2-55-19. The sequence continues at coordinate 67,750 of JACRET010000036.1, read as the reverse complement.
GAGGTGCAAAAGGCGATCTCGAACCTCATGGAAGGACGCACCACTTTCGTTATTGCCCACAGGCTTTCGACCGTAAGGAACGCCGACCGGATAATCGTCCTGTCGGGCGGAGCGATAAAGGAGATCGGCAGGCACGAGGACCTCCTTGACAAGGGAGGCGAATACTCTCGCCTTTATTCCATGCAGTTTAATGGGTAAGCCCCAATCCTATGAAAAAGATATTAGATAGCCTCCTCGTAAACCTTGCCCCCGTACTTGCCCAATGGATAATAAGGTTCCTGTCCCTTACAATGAGAAAGACCTATGTAAACTACGAAGCATACCGCTCGATGACAGACAGCGGCAAGCAGACGATCTCGGTCTTCTGGCACGGAAGGCTCCTTATGGTGCCCTACGCGTATCCTGGCAGGCGGCTTACAGGGCTTATAAGCCAGAGCAAAGACGGCGAGCTTATAAGGAGGGTCTTCAAAGGCTTCGGGATCGAATCAGTGAGGGGCTCTACCACAAGGGGCTCGCTCGGCGGCATCAGGGGGCTCTTGAAGTCCGTCCGGGAAGGCAGAGACCTCGCCCTGACGCCTGACGGGCCGAAAGGGCCAGGGATGAAGGCGCAGATGGGGGCTATACACATAGCCAGGGCGACAGGCCTTCCCGTCTTTCCCATATCGTTTAACGCCTCGAAAAAAAAAATATTCGGGAGCTGGGACTCTTTCCTCCTGCCCTATCCATTTTCGAAAGGCGTATTTATCTGCGGAGACCCATTGTATGTAAAAGCTGACGCCGGCTCCGCTGAGATGGAAGAGGCGCGGCAAAAGCTTGAAAATAGCTTGAATGAGCTTACCGCGAAGGCGGACAGCTTCTTCTGATCTTCGTCCTTGTGTCCTTTCTGAAATATCCCCTCAAAACTTGACTATGATTTAGACAAAATGTAGTATAGAGTTTGCGTCAAACAGCCGCGCTTTTTTTCAGAGCAATCCGCGCAGACTTTAAAAAAATAAATGTAAACTCCCTTAAATGATATATCGCCTCTACGATATCCTGCTCCATATTTCAGTTATCGCGCTGCTCCCTTATTTTGTATTTAAGATGATTACCGCCCGTAAATACAGGGAAGGCATTCCGGAGCGGTTCGGCTTTTATAAGGCCGCCAAACTAAAGGCGCTCTCAGGCGGGCCAGTGGTGTGGATACACGCGGTCTCCGTCGGAGAGACAAAGGCGGCCGCGCCTGTAGTCAAGCTCTTTAAGGAGAGAAACCCCGATACAAGGGTGGTTTTTTCAACAGTCACCAGGACAGGCAATAATACCGCGGCAAAAGACCTGACCGGACTTATCGACGCGCTTATATATTTTCCGCTCGATCTTTCGTGGGTGGTGAACAAGGCGATAAGGCTCTTTAACCCCAAGGCTTTCATAGTGATAGAAAAGGAAATATGGCCGAACATCTTCAGGCAAATGAATAAGAAAGGCGTGCCTGTAATCGTCCTTAACGGGACAATTTCAGACAGGTCGTCCAGGCGGTTTGCAAGGTATGGGTTCTTTTTTAAGGGCGTCTTCGGGGGTGTGAGCCTCTTTTCAGCGCGCACAAAAGAGGACAGGGAAAAGGCCGTTTGTGCGGGGGTCAAGGATAGTAACGCTGTGGCCACCGGCAATATCAAATTCGACCTGAGCCCGCCGGATGGCCGCCAGTCCTCACTGACGCCGCTTGGGGCGTCTTTAGGAATAAACCCCAAAGAGGCGGTGATAGTCGCGGGCTCCACCCACCCCGGAGAAGAGGAGATGATACTGAATGCCTTCAAGGGGCTCCGGGGCGAATTTAAAAATACAAGACTGATACTAGCGCCGAGGCACCCTGAGAGGTTCGCTGAAGTAGAGGCGTTGTTGAGAAGATCAGGGCTCCCTTATTCGAAGCGCTCGAAAGGGAATGGCGGTGAAGGGATAGTCCTCCTCGATACGGTCGGCGAGCTTATGATGGTATATTCATTCGCTACGGTCGCGTTTGTAGGAGGCAGCCTTGTAAAAGGCATCGGCGGCCATAATCTCCTGGAACCGGCGTATTATGGGAAGCCCGTTATCTACGGCCCGCACCTGACGGCATATTTGAATATGGCGGAGCTTCTTGAGGGCGCCGGAGGAGGTTTCAGGGCGGAGGGCGTGGACGGGTTAAAGGGTACGCTTGAAAAACTCCTTTCTGACGCGGCCCTTTGCAAAGAGGCGGGAGAGAGCGCCTGGAAAGTCGTCGAGGCCAACAGGGGAGCCGCTAGGAAGAGCGTTGAAGCGATAGAGGTATTTCTGAACAAGGCAAAAAGCAAAAACGCGGTTATTTAAATAAAGCGATTTTTAAAAGGGAAGATGGCCGGTACTTTAAGAAAAAATATAGAGAGGTGGATGCGCGAGGATAAGATCGGGCTTGTTCCGCATAACTTGCTCTTTCTTCTTTCTCTTCTATATGGCCTGGCAATAAAACTTAGGCTTTTTTTGTTTAAACGGGGTTTCCTGTCAACGAAAGAACTGCCCTGCAAGGTCATCTCGATAGGCAATATCACGGTCGGCGGCACCGGAAAAACGCCGATGGCGATTCACGTCGCCGGGCTCATCAGAAAAAGAAATAACAGGGTCGTGATACTCAGCAGAGGCTATAAAAGAAGCACAAGGGACATAAGCGTCGTATCTGACGGGCAGAAGATCCTTTTAAGCGCGCAGGAAGCCGGGGACGAGCCCTATCTCATGGCAAAAAGGCTTAAGGATGTGCCTGTGATTGTAGGGTCTGACAGGTATTTAAGCGGTATGTTCGCGGTCGAGAATTTCAACCCGGACGTCATCATACTCGATGACGGATACCAGCATATAAAGCTCAAAAGGGATCTGAATATCCTCCTGGTCGATGCTGAGGAGGGGTTTGGGAACGGCTATCTTCTCCCCAGGGGTGTCCTGAGAGAGCCGCTGGAAGGGATTGAGAGGGCGTCGATAGTGATGGTGAAAGGCGGGCATCTTACTTCGGATGAAAGATCGAAGATCCAATCCGTTCCTGTGATACCGTTCAGTTACAGCCCGTCTGTCATAACCGACATAAAGACCAACGCCTCGAAGGACGCCGGTTACCTGAAGGGGAAAAAAGCCATCGCGATAGCGGGTATCGCGAACCCTGGCTCCTTTTTTGAGACACTTAAATCCCTCGGCGTAAAGCTCGTAAAGGCGTTTACTTATCCAGACCATCATCTCTACACTAATGAGGACATCGATTCGATAAAAAAAGGGTTCCTTGAGGCGGAGCTTATCATCACGACTGAAAAGGACGGGGTGAAGCTAAAGGGCCGTGTGCAGACGCTCCCTTTGTATGTCCTCTCGATAGATGTGGAAGTAAAAGGAAAAGAGGCGCTTGAGAATGCTGTCAACCCTCTGCTTAAGGGGGCGGGTGATGCGTAGTCTCCTTAAGTCTCTATCCTTTATACTGGGGAATCTTCCGCGCGCCTTACAGAAGTTCCTGGGCGCTCTTTTAGGCGCGCTCGCCTTTCGTATCGACAAGAAGAGAAGGAATATTGCCCTGGATAATCTGAACAGGGCTTTTAAAGGGAAACTCACGCCTGCGGAGATAGAGCGCGCCGGTAAAAAATTATTTTCAAACCTCGCTGTAATGTTTTTTGAGTTCCTCTCCATCCCGTGGCTAAACAGAAAAAAGGTTGATGGGTTTGTAGAGTGCGTCGGCCTTGAAAACCTTAAAAAGGCCGCTTCCAGAGGGAAGGGCGTGATCTTATGCACCGCCCACTTCGGGAACTGGGAGCTTCAAGCGGTATACTTCGGGATAAAGGGTTATACGATAGACCTCGTAGTAAGGGAGGCGGACAATCCCGTGTTTGAGGAGTTCATATACTGGGTGAGGACTAAGAGCTCCGGCAATAATATGATATACAAGAGGAGGGCGATGCGCAAACTCCTCACGAGGCTGTCGGAAAAAGGACTGGTTATGATCCTCATGGATCAGAACGTAACGAGAAGCGAAGGCGTGTTCGTGGACTTTTTCGGGACCCCGGCCTGCACCAATAAAGGGCCGGCGCTTCTGGCCGTCGCAAGCGGAGCGCCCGTCGTTCCGGTATTTATGATAAGGACAGACAAAGGCCACCGCATCGAGATACAGGAAGAGATAAGGCTCGTAAATACAGGCGACAAGGAGCGTGACTCGGAAGAGAACACGCGGAGATGCACGAAGGTGATAGAGGACACTATAAGGAAATATCCAGAGCAATGGTTCTGGGTGCACAGGAGATGGAAGACCAGACCAGAGTCGGAAGAGAAGTAATTTGAACGCCCCGGCTGATTTGACATTTTTTTCCGAAGGGAGTAATATATAGATAAAGGGCATACCGGCATGAAGGAGATGAGGATCAAGTAATTTATGCTAGGGGTCCTTCCGGAACGGGGTGTGCAAGCTGGCCGTCTGATGACGATGCCGGAAGCCTGAACCGCTCTCTTGGACTGCCACCTGGTTGAAAAACTCTTCTCCTGGCTCGATATGCCCTTTATGATTTATAAAAAGCACTGTTTTTATTGAATATGCATAGCGAGCGCATTCCCAGCAGTCTTCTGCGGGGTCAAGCGAGCGAATAGAAATAGTTTCCTTACATATCGAAGATTCTCCGCGGATTACGCGGGGAGCTTCAATTTTTTAAAGCCGCATGGGTTTGTAAATTTTCTCATTTGTGATAAAATAAAGATAGGAACAGGCTTTAATATAGACGGCTTAGGCCAACGCTCGAATGCGTAGGTCCCATCCGTGGGTGCGTATAAACCACCTGAAGTGGCCTTAAGAGGTTAGACCCGGATTGACCGTGCCTTTAAAAAGGAGGCGGCCAGAAGGAGCATGGGTTCCCCGGAAGGGGAGGGCGCTCGGAAGGGGTTGATACCGTTAAGGACCAGCGGATTGGATAAAAAGACCTTAAGCCGCCTTTTTTTGAACCGGATAAAAATCCGGTTTTTTTGTTTTGACTCTCCTTGATCTCATCTATAAAATGACGACGTTGGCCTAAAGCCCAGGGCTTTCCAACCGGCTATATAAACCCGCTATAGTATTTTCCCTCCAGTGATGGCGTATTTATCCATAAGGAAGGGGACAGGGCCCGGTGGCCCTGCAGGTCTTCAAAACCTGTCTGTCGCCGATTTCGGGGATCGGGGGGTTCGACTCCCTCCCCCTTCCGCCAGAGTTGATCACCAAAGCTAATTTGGGAGTCGAACGGCTTGCGAGCGCCGAGCTGGCGAGGATTAGGGCGCAGGATGCGCCCGGAAGCGAGAAAGACAGGGGCTGGAGAGAGGAGGCAGGAAGCCTACGATCGGAAACCGACTCCCTCCCCCTTCCGCCAGAGTTGATCAGAAAAGCTAATTTGGGAGTCGAACGGCTTGCGAGCGCCGGGTGTGGTTAAGTTTTCGATATAAAAGCCGATAAAGTATCCGGGGCCAACTATGCAGGTGCCAGATACTAAAATACCCTTAAGTAAGCCTTGCGTCAACGAAGAGGCGGCCAAGGGTGAGCCGGGCTTGAAGGTACAGAAAACCGGAAACCGTCCAGTCAGCGATGTCAGTGCCGGTAATGCTGATATCCTCAGGCTCGGAGTTGCCGATGTCGTTACGCTCTCCAAAGAGCTTAAGTCAGTTCTTAAATATTTGTCTTCCTCAGAGACACCCCCTCCCACTCAACCGGCTATATCCCAAGATTCGCTAAAGACCCTGATCAGTGCCCTCCTTAAGGAAAGGATTTTGAAGGGGGAGGCGGGTTTGGTTGCTCTTCTTAATAAGTTGGAATCCGAAGAGATCGATGCCGTAACGCTTTTCAAGGATCTTAAATCCATTCTCAAGTCAGTGTCTCCCCAGGAGGCAAGCGCGCCCCGGCAGATAGATTTACCCCAAGCCGCTGGCGCCCCTTTTCTGATGACGCTGCTTAATGAAATACTTCCCGGTTTGAGGTTAAGGTTTTTAAAGCTTTACTGGAGAAAGAGCAGGGCGGGCTTTAGAAAGAAGAAAGACGATGATGAGCAGCGGCAAGAGCCCTCTGAGAAGGATGGCGAGGACGACGACAGCTGTTACCTCCTGGGTAAACGTTATTCCAATCCTGAGCCGGTCAAACTGACGTCATCAGGCATTATAAGGACCGCAGGCGGCCATTGCCTTAGGTTCAGGCTCGTGCTGAACCTCGCGTCAGAAACCGGCGGCGCCCTCTGCGGGAAGGGTTTCGAGCTTGACCCTCTCATCGCGAATTACGCGGGCTCAATAGACGAGTTAAAGGATTTCAGGTTTGCGTTCGATCTGGACCATGCAATAGATGGGAAAAATCCTCCCTTTGCAGGCCGGAGAGTCGGCCTTCTAATCATCAATCTGGCAAGGATAGGGACAGCCTCAGATGGAAGCATGATATTCGGGCTCCCTGACGTCGCCGCATCAGCTGAGTCCGCCCCGGAAGCCGCGCAAAATGGCCTTTGGATAGAAGAGAAAATTGAGAATGTCTGAAGCCACAGAGCGCTCGAACCCGCTATGGTTTTTGAGGGCAGGGGGAGAAGCCTTTTCGTGGAAATAAAAAAAGGGAGGGTTGTTTAAACCCTCCCTTTGAACCGTTCTGCTAGAGTCTTAGAACGCTGCGAAGAGCATTACTGTTGTAAGCTGATCGCCGCTCGCGTCAGTTGTCACGTCACCAGAGAGGAATGAGTGGTTGACATGAACCTGGAGGTTCTGTGTGGCATTGTAAACAGCGCCGACTGTTGTGGCGTTGTCGCTGTCCTGGCCGTTGTCGTTGGGGTCGCCATTTTTCCCGGAGCGATACGCTGCCGCGAGCGTAAGCCTGTTCGGGATTACGCCGACTTCACCGAGGATGGTCCATGCGGTCTTATCGTCTACTGTTGAGGCGTTGTACCTGTTTTCGATCTCACTCGCGTCTGACTTGGCAGCGTTAGCGTAAGTAAAATAAACGCCTATCGGTAAGGTTCCGACTGTGCCCTGAGCCTGCGCGTCTATGGCCCATGCGTCAGCCCTCTCCTGTGTGGCGGCTGCGCCATTGCCTATCTTTGATGTTCCGTTCCAGAGCTGGAAACCGCCGCCGATATCCCAACCGGCTATCGTCGGTGTCGCCGCTACCCTGAGGTAATTCAAGAACGGCCCTGCGGCCGCATCACCGTGCTCAGGATACCAGAGCGTATAGTTGACATAACCGATTCCCTTTGAGGCTACAAAGGAAGCGCCTGTGGCCGCGCCGTCCGTGCCTATGTACTGCTGGGCTGAGGTCTGAGTCCTGTGCTCAAGGATGCGATCCATCCTTACGGCGCCGGTGTTTAAAAGTTCAAAACCGTATGACGGTCCGGCTGAATCAGTTGTAAAAGGTATGGCGCTGAGTTTCACGCCCATTGTGTCGAATACGATAGGAGCCTTGAAAGATGTAAAGCGGCTGTCGCCGTCCTTAAGCGAAGCTTCAAGGAGGAAGCCGATATGTTCGCCTGCGCGTCCGCCGATCAAGAGAGCGGCTTCGTCAGGGAACTGAAATTCGCCTTTATTGAGATTGCCTGCGCTGCCGGTTTCGCTATCCCCATTTCTCTTCTGGTATCTGATCTTCGTAACCAGCGATGCATTGAGATTGACGGGCAGGGAAAGGTAGTCGCCTTCTATAAGGCTCTGTCCGCCGATCTGGGTGTACCCGCCTTCCTTGAAGGCGCGACCAAAGGCATTCAACGTTGGGAAGTGCTGGAAGTGACATGAATTACAGGCCATGCCGGTCTGCCTTGCAAAAGCTGGTACTGCTGAGGCCTCGCGGGTCGCGAATACAGAGAACGCGAAGAAAAAAACCATGGCCACAGCATAAATTAATTTTCTACTCATACAACCTCCTTTGATATTAGTTTGCAGCCTTTTTAAAAACAGAAAAAACCCGAAAGGGAAAGGTCGGCCTTTAAAGGGCATCCTCCTTTGCCGATTTTCCGTAATTATAACAATGAAACCACAATTGTCAAGGTAAACCAAGACTTGTAATCTGTGTCAGCCATTAATTGAAGAATGATCGCAAATTTTTCAAAAGAAAATAAGCGAATAGCCTGTAATAATTATCGGCCGTTGTTGACAGAACTTTAAATATTTGATAATTGTGACAAGGTGGTTTTATCAAAGCGCCTGGCGGCGTGTATAAATCTGTGTATAATTGGGTTTTGCGGGCCTTTATATGCCCGAGTGGCGGAATTGGTAGACGCACGGGACTTAAAATCCCGCGGCCCTCAAAGCCGTGCCGGTTCGAGTCCGGCCTCGGGCACCATTTAAAATCAATTACTTGCGCTCTTCCCCTACGTTGCTGAGGAGATAGGGAAGCTGGCGCAAGTTTATAAGGGACAATATAAAAAAGGATAAAAAGATAACAATAACACCTAAGAAACTAGAGAGCATTCTTAAGGAGATGCTTGATGTGGAGATGGTATATCTGCCACATGACCCTGAAAAACAAATTATTGCGTATCATGTGAAACATCAGCTCGATGAACGTTTAAAAGATAAAAATGCAGACCACGACCATTATTTCCTGACAGCATTTTTAGATAGGGCAACTAGCGATGAGGAGATTCAATTATTTCGAGAAAATAATAAAAATCTAAAAAAAACTCTAATAAAAATAAGAATGGAAAAACAGAATGTGCGCTGTATCGCGGCACTACTTAACTCTTATAAGGAAGCTAAACTGAATAGAAAATCAGCTTACGATAGTTTTCTAGCTGATACTGAAAATAGCAAAAATTTTAAAACACTTTTAGAAGATGTCGATTTTAAAAGATTATACGACACAGTTCCTGGTCGCTTCTGGCTCGGCGGTTTGATGGTACTTTTTTCGATAGTAGATAAAATTCATAAATGGAAATGTGACACAACTATCTGCAGCATGATTGATATGTTTGATAATAATGAACAATTTTTTCAAAAAAATTTTCAAGGAAAAGAAAATAAAATTAACGGTGTCGGTGACAAGCTTGCCTTATGGGCTTTAACAAATGTGAATGGAAAGTCTTTTGTGATCGACTCTCAAATTGCCAAGACGCTCAATAAAATTGGACTCCAAGGGTTTGATGGTAAAAACAAAACATATGGATTCAAAAAGGTTGAAAAAACTTGGTCCGAGCTGTTTGGAAATCGCGAGAATGGTGAGTGGGAAAATTTAAACAAAAGTGCTTTTAATAAGATTTTTGTTACACACCATAAATTCAAACCGGAAGATTACGATTTTTTAAAATTTATAATAACTCAGACATTCTGGTTTCATGGCAGGCACAGATGTTTTGCTTAAAGCTATCCCCATCGTCAAGACAAAAAAGAGGGCTGTATTTGGTGTAGAGGAGCCTGCGTTAGTCTGGTAGGTTGGGTTAGCGGAGCGTAACCCAACACAATAGAAGAGATGCAATATCGCAGGTCGAAAGCAAAAGGTGCGACATTTTTCTTTACTGTGGTCACGCACGGAAGAAAAAAGATTTTGTGCCGCAAGGCCAATGTGCTGCTCATAAAAGAGGCGTTTAAACGTGTAATGACCCAACGCCCCTTTATGATGGATGCATTCGTTCTGTTGCCGTACCATATACATTGTATCTGGACATTGCCTGAAAACGACAACGACTTCTCGACGAGATGGAGGCTCTTTAAAACGTGCTTCACAAAGGGCTGTCACAATAAATATAAAAACCCGCAGACGGCTTCAAGGGTAAAAAGTGGCGAACAGGCGGTTTGGCAACGCCGTTTTTGGGAACACACGATTGTGAATGAAGATGATTTTATAAGACACGTTGATTATATTCATTATAATCCTGTGAAACACGGGCTGGTAAAGTCGCCCAAAGAGTGGCCTTACTCAAGCTTTCATCGATATGTAAAAGATGGCCTTTACGCTATTGATTGGAGCGCGGAGAGCGAGATCGAGTTTGAAGGCAATATCGGGCATGAATAAGGTTTGTTGGGTTACGCTTCGCTAACCCAACCTACGTGGCTCTCAATTAATCGTATTGTGGAGAACTTCCAATGAGAATATTCGTCTTAATAATCGTATTAACCTGATTTCTCCTATTGCAGCATTCAGTTCCAATGCAGAAGATATTATAAAACAGCAAAAAACCAATGCCGCCAACGAAAGGAAGAAAGAAGTTACCAAGGCGGAAAAACAGAAAGCAATGGATCGATGCATTGACGAATTAACAAAGGTGGTTGCTAAAAAAATCAAAGAGCTTATGGATGCGGGTGTGCAGTTCAAGAAAAATCCAGGTGTTTGGCGTTATAAGTATATAGGAGGACAAAGATACGCAAATGACGGTCAAATTAATAGCTTTATACGGACAAGTATGTACGAGGATAGATTGCTGGTTTTATCGGATTTTAGTACTGACATACAGTTTCAGCCAGAAAATGGTACAAAGGTTAACATGGGTCTAGAGTTTTATACCGACGGGACATGGAAGATGGAGACGGTTGGATATTACGAAGAACCTAATGGCAATACTATCAATTTTAATTCTTATTTTGATATCGCGGAAATAAATAAGAAAAAAGATTCAATACATAAAAATATCGTGGAGGCGATAAAGGCAGCCGTTGAGTATGGTGACAAATAGACAGATAATCAGGGTGTGCACCGCCCACCATCAAAACAGGCAACATAATGACATTGCATGTCGAATTATAGTCTGGTAGGTGTTGGGTTAGCGGAGCGTAACCCAACACCTACTGTCCGAAAAATATTCAAAGCCATTGACTGTAACTGAGCGCAAATGATTTTCAGATGTATCTTTAAAGGTGCAATTCATGAACTCTAAAAAATATATCTCCCTATTGGTCTTTCTGATAAGCCTGTTTGTCTGCGCCCCGGCCTTTTCGGCGACCTATACCCACGACAACGCAAACCGCCTGACCGGCGTGGATTACGGGGACGGGACTACCCTGACCTACACCTATGATGCCAACGGGAACAATGGTATCAGTGAGCATCAATAATACCGCCCTTCCGCCTTTCCCGGAAGCTTTTCACCCCCGGACTTCAAGTAATCCTTAAGGAACCGTAGATTATCGCAGGCCTCAAGGTGCTTCATCCTGCAAGCCTCGCTCAAGTCCTTCCCGGCATTTTCCATATCGCCCACCTCGGCGTAGATTACGCCGCGGTTGTTATAAGCGCCCCCGTAATCCGGGCGTACCTCGATCGCCTTTGTATAGTCTGCGATAGCGAGATCGTATCTTTTAAGGAACGAATATGAGCGGCCACGGTTAAAATAGGCCATGTAATACCTGGGGTCGGCCGTTAAGGCGTTGTTAAAGTCCTTTATCGATTCCTCATGTCTTCCGATGGAAGAATAGGCATAACCCCGGATATTGTGCATCTCGGCAGACTGAGGGCTCAGCCGGACGGCCGAATCAGCGTCTTTGAGGGCCATTTCGAACTCTCCCCTCTCCGTATATACCATAGCCCTTATGTAATAAAGCCTGGACTTGCCGGTTTTTTCACCTATGGCCTCGTCAAGCAATTTCAATTCATCGCCCCAGACGATATTCCTCCTGTGCGTCGAGTAGGCAAGGGGCGCGGACAATACGATGATTATTGACGCGATCGCGGCTGGGTGAAATACCTTCAGGCCCATGCGCCTCTCAAGAAACGACATGAAATAAAATAAGACGGATACCACGGACATTATAAATCCTATGCCCGGCAGATATATCCTGTGCTCGAATATCACGTCCTGTATGGGAACGGCAAAGGACTCTATAGACAGTGTCATGAAGAACCAGATGACGCCAAAAGAGAAGAAAATACCATAGATGTCTTTTTTTATGTAAGACCGCCTGAGCCAGAATACGGAAGATACAAAAAGCGTCAGCAGAATGAGAAAAGAGACGAAGGTATATGGCTCGAACAGGGTATCCGACAGGGGGTAGGCGTAGTCGATCCTCTGATTTATCGGCAGGAACAAGAGCCTTATGTAAGTCATGATCACGTTGAACTGGGTGTACACATATATATCTCTCGGCAGGCCCGCAGCCTCCTTAAGCTGCAGATCCCGCAGCGCCCTTGTGACATGGTCTCCGCCCTGGCCTATTAACGAAATCGGGATTATCAGGACGGTCAGATAGAATAGCGCCCTCATCGCCACGGAGCGCCGGTCTTTTTCGATGCCGAAGAAGACAATCTCGTACAACAAAAGCAAAAAAGGCAATGTGAAGCTTATTTCCTTTGTCTTCATGGCGAGAAGGGCGGATACGAGAGAGCCTGAGTAGATAACCCAGGGCCCGAGCCCCCCCGAACCTTCTTTCATGGAGATCTTTGATTTTACATAGAGGAAGATCGAGAGCAGATAAAAAAGCGTGGCCAAAGACGTGAACCGCTGGGTTATATACGTTACGGCCTGCGTCTGTACCGGGTGCGCAAGGAATATGGCGGAAACGGCAAAGGCTATAGAGAGCCCCTCGCGCCCTTTACCGGCGGCCTTAAGCAGGGGGGTTTTGAAGGTAAGGGCCACAAGCTGGAATATCAGGATGGAATTGACGATATGTATCAACACGTTCAGCAGGTGGTAATCGAAAGGGGTATATCCACTGATGTAATAGTTTACGGCGAAGCTCAAAAATCCGATGTACCTTGTCCCGGAAAGGTCGAGGAAGTTCGTCAGGTCCTTTATGGCCTCGTTATGGGTTATATAACCCCGGTCGTCATACACGAAAGGGGCGCTGAGCGCGTTGATATATATGATGAATCCGAGAAGTATAAGGAGGGGCGGGAAGAGCCGCCTGAATGAAAAGTTTTTTTCCATAGACAAATGGGCCTTGGGGGTATCCTGCCCTGAATGAGCTTTTTATTTCTGAAATCTTATCGCGGCCGCATTCTCCGCGTTCAGCGGGGGAGCGAGAATATAAATTGTAACATTCTGACATTTCGAAGGTTCCCGGCTGTTTTGCGGAGCCTCAAACCGGCCTTCCGTTGAGATATGTTTAGTTTACTGCATTTGCCTCCCCATCCACCACTAAAAAAAAGGTACGCTCCCCAGCGGGCCTCCCGTTTTTCTGCTAGACTGATTTGCAGATTTTTTAATCGGTCAATTCCCTGTGGCTTTACGCGGAGTTTCATTGTGGTTCCATCTCCCCTGCGGGAGACGGCGGAGAAATTAAGGCGCTATATGAAGATCGCTCTCATTATCCCCAAAAATAGCTCTGAAAAAGAGAAGAGTTTTTACGACTACAAATTTTTCTCGAAATTTCTTTTTTCAAAAAAATATTTCTCGTACCTGCTCGCCGTCCCCACGCTGGCTTCCCTGACCCCGCCGGAACACGAGGTAAGGGTCTTCGATGAGAATATAGAGGAGATCGATTATAACTGGGGCGCGGACCTGGCCGGCATAAGCGTCAGGACGATGTTCGCGAAAAGGGCCTACGAAATATCCGACAACTTCCGCAGAAAGGGAGTTAAGACCGTTATGGGCGGCATACATCCGTCCATGTGCCCTGAAGAGGCCCTTGGACATGCTGACGCCGTCGTTATAGGCGAGGCAGAGGAGGTCTGGCAAGCCGTGCTTCAAGACGCCGGTAATGGAAGGCTTAAAAGGACTTACGAGGCAGGCAGGAAGGCCGATCTCAAGGCCTATCCGCCCCCGGCGAGGGGGGTACTTTCAAATAACAAATATTTTTCAGATGTAGTCCAGACGACAAAAGGGTGCCCCTTCCAATGCGAATTCTGTTCGGTGTTCGCTTTTGACGGTAAAAGCATACGGAACAAAACTATCGATCAGCTCGTAAAAGAGATAACGAGCTTAAGCCGGAATGCCGGTTTCAAGAGAAAATCGATCTTCTTCGCGGATGACAATATTATCGCTGATAAGGCCTTTGCCAGGGGGCTTTTCAAGGCCCTGAAGCCCCTTAAGCTCAACTGGTCGTGTCAGGCATCCATAAATATAGCGCAGGACGACGAGACGCTCCGGCTGATGAAGGATAGCGGCTGCGGGGCGATACTGATAGGCTTTGAGTCCGTCTCGGAAAAAAACCTCTCCTGCATGGATAAAAAGGTAAACCTGAGGCTCAACTATATAGACGCGATAAAAAAGATACAATCCTTCGGGATACTCGTGCACGGCTCGTTCATCCTGGGCTATGACTTCGACACGGAGTCGTCCTTTGACGAGCTGATAAAATTTATGGATGAGTCGAGACTGCTCATGCCGCTTATAAATATACTGACCCCCTTTCCGGGGACGAAGCTGTTCAAGCGTTTTGAGGAAGAGGGAAGGATAATACATAAGGACTGGTCGAAGTATGACGCCAAGACGGTAGTATTCAGTCCCGCCCTCATGTCGCCCGAAGGGCTTAAGAAAGGATATGACCGGGTCATTAAAAGCGTCTACTCATTCGATTCTATATATAAGAAGCTCGATTCTTACTGGGAGGCCGACTTCTGGAGACATTCCAATGAGATCGACCCGATAAAATTTAAATACCGCCTCCTCTTCGCGCTGCGGCTGGGTACGATGCTATTTTCAACAAATCTGCCAAGGACAAAATTTATCCTCAAGATACTGCCTAGGCTCTTTGACAAGAGGGTTAGGGTCTCGACGATACTTACCTTGATGGCGTATAACGATTACGCGTGGAGTTGAGGGAGCAGGGCCCGTTCCCTGAACGGGCCGGGGAAACTATAAGAAAATCCTGCCGTAAACGACGGGGTTTTTCTGATCTGATCTCTTATTTCGATTATGTAAAAATCAAAAAAAAGGGCGGATTAAATTCTATCCGCCCAACATTAAATATTCAATAGATTGCTTCGCCATACCCGCAAGTGGCGGATACTACTTCTTCCTCCACCTCAACACAGGCTCCCTCGCGGCCCTGGTCTCGTCAACCCTTCCGACCTTCGTCTTTGTAGGGGAGTCCTTAAGGAGCTGAGGGTTCTCTCTTGCTTCCTCCGCTATCTTCCTCATTACCTCTATAAACCTGTCCATCGTCTCTTTGGTCTCGGTCTCAGTGGGCTCGATCATTATCGCCCCGTGGACAACGAGCGGGAAGTACACTGTCGGCGGATGGTAGCCGTAATCTATAAGCCTCTTCGCCATGTCCATGGTCGAAACGCCGTAACCGGTCTGGTTCTTGTCAGAGAAGACCGCCTCGTGCATGCAGGGCTGATCATAAGCAAGGTTGAATACGTCCCTGAGCTTTTCTTTAATATAGTTGGCGTTGAGTATGGCGGTCTCGCTCGCCTTCTTCAGGCCGTCAGGCCCCATCCTTCTTATGTAGCTGTAAGCCCTTACCATGATGGAGAAGTTTCCGTAAAAAGCCTTGAGCCTTCCTATAGCCTTGGGGCTGTCGTAGACAAGAGAATACTTCTTCCTCGATTTTTTTATTCTCGGGATGGGGAGGAACGGCTCCAGAATCTTTTTTACCCCTACGGGGCCGCTTCCAGGGCCGCCGCCGCCGTGAGGCGTTGAAAATGTCTTATGCAGATTGAACTGGACTACGTCAACGCCCAGATCGCCCAATTTGATTATGCCCATTAAGGCATTTAAATTCGCCCCGTCGCAATAGACAAAACCGCCCTTCTTATGGACGATTTTGGCTATCTCTCTGATATTGCGTTCGAATAACCCGATGGTGTTGGGGTTTGTGAGCATGAGGCCTGCCGTATCCTCATCCATTACATCCCTGATCGCCTCTACCGACAGGACTCCCCTGCCCTCCGACTTTACAGGGACGACCTTAAAGCCCGCGAGGTGCGAGCTTGCCGGGTTAGTGCCGTGAGCCGTATCGGGTATTATGATCTTTGTGCGGGGCCTGCCTTTGTCCTTGAAATAAGCGGCTATCATAAGAAGGCCGCAAAGCTCTCCGTGAGCGCCGGCCGAAGGCTGCAGCGTTACCGCGTCCAGGCCGCTGATTTCGGCGAGATAGGTCTCAAGCTCGTACATGAGTTCCAGCGCGCCCTGGGTGAATTCCTCCGGTTCGTAAGGATGGAGCATGGTAAAACCCGGGAATCGCGCGACAGTCTCGTTTACCTTAGGGTTATACTTCATCGTGCATGAGCCGAGAGGGTAAAAGCCAGTATCCAGCCCGAAGTTCCACTGAGATAGCCTTGTATAATGGCGGGCTATGTCGATCTCGGCTACGTCGGGGAAGCCTTCGATCGTCTCCCTGATGAGGTTCTGGGGTATAAGGGCCTTTGCGTCAGCAGGAGGCACGTCGAATTCAGACGGGCATATGCCGGTGCGCCCCTCGGACGATTTTTCAAATATAAGGGGCTCATCCATAAGGAGCCCTTTTATTCCGTTTGTAGACATTCTCTTTGTACCATTCCTTCTTAAAAAGGGGAGCGGTTTAAATTACACTGCCAAGCTCTGCCGCGAACCTGTCCATCTCTTCCTTCGAGTTCATCTCGGTTGCGGAAATTAAAATGTGGCTCTTGAGTTCGGGATAGAACCTCTTCAGATCGAGGCCGCCGATAATCCGCTTTTTCAAAAGGGCCTTTAAGACGGCTTCAGGGGCGTGATCCCCGAGTTTCAGGGTGAATTCGTTAAAAGTAGGGGAGCTGAAGGCGATAGTTACGCCTGAGATCTCTTTGAGCCTGTTTTTTAAATATTCCGTTTTTGACAGGTTTAGAAGCGCTAATTTTTTAAGGCCGACAGAGCCGAGGCTTACCATGTGGATGGAAGCGGCTAAGGCGCATAGCCCGTGGTTGGTGCATATGTTCGAGGTGGCGCGCTCTCTCCTGATGTGCTGCTCGCGTGTGGAGAATGTGAGGCAGAAAGCCCTTTTCCCGTGCTTATCCACCGTCTCGCCGATAATACGGCCGGGCATCTGCCTGACGAATTCCGTTTTTGTGGCCATGAAGCCCAAATACGGCCCGCCGAAGTTAAGTGCGTTGCCGAATGACTGATTCTCTCCGATGGCTATGTCAGCGCCAAGCTCACCCGGGGACTTCAAGAGCCCAAGCGAGACGGCTTCGTTGACTACTACGATCAATAACGCGCCTTTCCTGTGCGCGGCTTCAGCCAGGGCTGGGATGTCTTCTATAGAGCCGAAAAAGTTAGGCTGCTGAATGACTACGCACGCGCTGTCCCCTGACAGGGATGCGTCGACCGCATCCGGGAGCGTCGTACCCGCCTCCGTGCAGTACATCACCTCCGAGACATGGTCTCCGGCGCCCCTTAGATAAGTCCTCGCGGTCTCCCTGTACTCGGGATGCAAAGCCCCGCTTAAGAGCACCTTGTCTTTTCCGGTAATGCGCCGCGCCATAAGCACCGCTTCGGCAACCGCTGAAGCGCCGTCGTAAAGGGAGGCGTTAGAGACATCCATCCCTGTAAGCTGGCAGACAAGCGTCTGGTACTCAAATATAGCCTGGAGCGTACCCTGGCTTATTTCAGGCTGATAGGGGGTGTATGAGGTGTAAAATTCAGATCTGGAGATGAGGCTGTCTACAATAGATGGTATATAGTGGTTGTAAGCGCCGGCTCCGAGGAAACTTGAATAATCCTCTACCGTCGAGTTCTTTAAGCTAAGCTCTTTTAAGTTCTTTGCAAGCTCCTGCTCGCTAAGCCCCTTCGGCAGACCCAGCGCGGCTTTTGCCCTTAGTTCCTCCGGCAAGGCCGCCAGAAGATCGTCTATCGAGTTTACCCCGATCGCCTTGAGGAGTTCCTGCCGGTCTTCTTTTGTATGCGGTATGTACGGCACTGAACTCTACTTCTCTTCCTCTATGAATTTTGCGTACTCTTCAGAGTTCAAAAGGTCTTCAAGGTCATCGGGACTATTGATCTCTATCTTAATCATCCAGGCATCGCCGTAAGGGTCTTCGTTAATGACCTCGGGGCTGTCTATTATCGAATCGTTTACCTCGTGAACGCTGCCGCTTAAGGGCGAGTAAAGGTCAGATACTGCTTTAACGGATTCAACTACTCCGAAAGGTTCGTTTTTGGTAACCGAACCCCCTTCCTGGGGCAGTTCCACGTAGACCACGTCTCCAAGAGAATCCTGGGCATAATCGGTAATCCCTACTGTGGCGATACTTCCTTCGACCTTAACCCATTCGTGCTCTTTGGTATATTTAAGGTCCTTCGGGAACTCCATATTCTATCTCCTTCCTTCTTATAAATTTATATATTATCGATTTTATGCTCTTTTGTAAAAGGGCGGCTTTATGACCTCGGCCTTTGCGGCCCTGTTCCTGATCATGATCTCAATCTCGGTGCCGGGTTCTTTCAGCTCCGGCTCGACATAACCCATCCCTATGCCTGTCTTAAGGGAAGGAGAGCTTGTGCCGCTGGTGACCCAGCCCGTCTTCTTCCCGTCTTTGAATATCTCATAATCGGCGCGGGGGATCCCCGGGTCTTTCATCCTGAAGCCCACAAGGGCCTTTGATACACCGGCCTCTTTTTGCTGTTTTAAAGGCTTTTGGCCTAGAAATTCCCTGTCGCCGAATTTTACGTATTTGCCAAGCCCCGCTTCTATCGGCGTAAGCTTCTCAGAGAGCTCATGGCCGTATAGCGGATATCCCATCTCAAGGCGGAGCGTGTCTCTTGCGCCAAGGCCGATTGGCTGGATGCCGAAACCCTTTCCGGCCTCCATCAATGAATTCCAGACCTCGACAGTATCGTCGGAGGGTAGGTAGATCTCGAACCCGTCCTCACCCGTATATCCGGTCCTCGATACCAGCGCTTCTATATGGCCGTTCAATTCAGCTAAAACAAAGTGAAAGTGTTCCACGTCGTCCGGGTCTATGTCTATGATAGGCCTCAGGATGTCAGGCGCGGAAGGGCCCTGTATCGCGATCTGGCCTAACTCGGAGCTTAGGTTTTCGACAAGGGCCAGTCCGGAAACCTGTTTCTGCATCCAGTCGAAGACTTTATCAGTATTCGACGCGTTTACGCAAAAAAGGAACCTGTCCCTGTTATAACGGTAGACGATGCAGTCATCGACTACGCCGCCGTCCGGATAGCAGAGAAGGGTGTACTGGCACTGGCCGTCTACAACGCGTTCGATGTCGTTTGTCATAAGGAGACGTACGGCATCTAGCGCCTTTGGCCCCGAAATCTCAATCTCGCCCATGTGGCTTACATCGAACAGGCCGCATGAGGAACGAACCGCATTGTGCTCTTCGATTACACCTTTGTACTGGACTGGCATCTCCCACCCGGCGAAGTCTACTATCCTCGCGCCGAGAGAGACGTGTGTGTTATATAATGGCGTTCTTTTTAACACTGAATTTCTGAAGTCGAGAAGCCTTCAAATCCTTTAAGAAATATCAAGCAGTTGAATTATTACTAAATGCCAAAAAAATGTCAAAGGAAAAAAATCATTTTTTTAATTTTAGTCAGAAAAATTCCATATAGCAAGCCCACAGGGTTTCCTTATAGCTCCCTCTCCCGTCGAGGGAGGGAGATTTTGGGGCTATACCAGCCTTGCCTACGGGGTGGCCCATTCTTTTCCGGCGTTCCGAGCGAAGCAATCTCGTTTTTAAAACCCCTCACCCAGCCTCTCCCCAAATGGGGAGAGGGGTTTTGTGTAGGCCCGTCCCCCCGGGTTCTCAGGGGCGCGCCGCAGAGCTATTATTTTTATGATATTATAAACCTTAAATTCACTCTGTCAAAGGGATAAAAGAACGTTGAACAGGCTTGGATTATTCCTAAGAGACACTGATGTAATAGATCGAATTTTGACGGGGCCGATAAAGACCATAATGGTAATCGGGGACGCGGACTCCGGTAAAACGGCTTTTTGCGAGGCGCTTGCAGGCCTGCTATCCGAACATTTTGAGACAGGCGCGGCCGATCTCGATATGGGGCAGTCCCATATCGGCCCGCCCTCCACAATAGCATGGGGAAAGGCAGGTAAAGGCCATTGGGACGATATAGAGATGGAGGATATGTACTTTACAGGCGCATTAAGCCCGCCTGGAAATCTGCTGCCTCTGCTGGCAGGGGCCAAAAAAATAGTGGAGAGCGCGGCCAAAAGGTCTGAAAAACTTGTAATAGACACAACCGGGCTTGTCAGAGGCCCATTGGGGCGCTTACTCAAGCAGTATAAGATAGAACTGCTTTTGCCTGATATGGTTGTGGCGCTTGAGAGGGAAGGGGAACTCCGCCATATTATCGAGGGTTTCAGGCTTCAGAAGACCCCTGTTTTCGAAAGAATAGATGTCCCCGGCTTTATTTCGTTCAAAAGCGTTCTCAAGCGGACAGAGTACAGGGCAGATAAATTCAGGAAATACTTCAGCGGGTCGCGCGTAATAACCGTATCCCGGAGCGAAGTGGGCCTCAGGTTCACTTCCACAAAAAATAACGGGGAGCTTGCGGGAAGGCTGATATCGCTCCGCGATGAGATGCACAAAGACATTGCCTTGGGTATAATAGAAGGGGTTGACCCTGAAAGAGACACCCTCCTTGTCCGCACGCCTTTGGCAAAGGGGGCGGGGTTTTCAACCCTTGTCATCGGCACGGCCGTTATTTCATTGTAGATACGGAAGAGGGAAAAGATGGCGTCAAAAACGATAAAGGACTTTTTCGGGCCTGGACGGACATTCAACGTCGAGCTTCTGAGGTATCTTGGCCCCGGTTTTCTTGTTACGGTCGGCTTCATCGACCCCGGCAACTGGGCCACGAACATAGCCGGAGGGTCCGAGTTCAACTATTCGCTCCTATGGGTAATCTCACTTTCCACGCTCATGCTCATCTTCCTCCAGCACATGTCCGCGCACCTCGGCATTGTGACAGGCACCTGCCTCGCCGAGTCGTGCAGGATGTGGTTCCCGAAATCGGCCAATTATCTCCTCGGCGGCTCGATAATGCTCGCGTGCGTAGCTACCGCGCTCGCCGAATTTTTGGGCGCGGCCATAGGTTTTACCATACTGTTCGGCCTCCCGCTCCGGGTTTCGGCGATAATAGCCGGGTTCATCATACTCTCGCTCGTAACCGTTCAGAAATACGATCAGATAGAGCACCTTATTATCTCCTTTGTCTCCATAATAGGATTCTGCTACCTTCTGGAGCTTTATCTTGTCAGTCCTGACTGGGGGGAGGCCGTAAAGGCGAGTGTGGTGCCAAAGATCAGCTCGTCCGAGATTTTTATCGCCATGGGCATGCTCGGGGCCGTGGTGATGCCGCACAATATCTACCTCCATTCCGAGGTCATTCAGAGGCGGAACTGGAAGGCGGTTACGGAGGAGAGGAAAAGGCAGCTCCTCAGATATGAATTTACGGACACACTGCTTGCGATGGGCACGGGATGGATGATAAACAGCGCAATGGTGATCGTAGCCGCAGCGGTATTTTTTAAAAACGGGGTTTTGGTGACCGACATCAACCAGGCGGCTGAAACGCTGCGCCCGCTCGCGGGTACTCTCGCGGAGCTGGTCTTCGCCGTCGCCCTCATATGCGCGGGTATCTCTTCATCAATAACAGCGTGTCTGGCCGGCGGGACTGTATTCACAGGGTATCTGGGAAAAGAAATAGACCCGCAGAAAACCTGGTTCAGGGGCGGTGTCTTCCTGACGGCGGTCCCCGCGATAATCATAATCATGTTTCTTGGCGATACCTATAAGGCGCTTATCTGGAGCCAGGTGATACTCTCCATGCAGCTCCCGCTTACGATCATTCCTTTGATAATACTTACCCGCTCAAGAAAGGTGATGGGTGTCTACGCGAACGGAAGGTTTGAAAACCTGCTGTTATATGTATGCGGAGGGATAATAATATCCCTGAACGTCCTGCTCCTTTTAAGCTTCTTCGGCGTTGATTTTTCGATGTTGAAATGAACCGCCCCGCGGAATCCGCGGGGAACCCTACGCGTCCCCCATGGCCAGTCTCGCACTGATCGGAACTACGACATCATCGGGCTCGGCACCGGTATCTTTTTTCATAGAGGCGCTTACCTTGAACCTCGAAAGGCTGCCTTCTATCTCCAGCGCCAGCGAACTCAGGTCGTGTGCCAGGGAGCTTACTTTCCGGACTTCCCTGGAGGAATCTTTTGAGATACCCGCGACAGTTTCCATGTCAGCGCTTATTGTTGAAGCTACAGCCGACTGTTCCTCCGTGCTTGTGGCTATCTGCTGTATCATATACGTTACGTTCTTTATGGAGTCTGTGATATCCAGGAGTGCGGCACCGGCCTCTTTGGTAAGCAGCACCCCCTCATCCACCGTGGCGGACTCCTTCTGAATCGATTCAACAGCCTTCCTAGATTCCTCCTGGATCGACCTGATCATCACGTCTATTTCCTTTGTGGCCCTTGTAGTGCGCTCCGCGAGTTTTCTGACCTCGTCCGCTACTACGGCAAAGCCCCTGCCCTGGTCTCCGGCCCTGGCGGCCTCGATCGCGGCATTAAGCGCAAGGAGGTTCGTCTGGTCGGCGATGTCATTGATGACCTGTATGATATTGCCGATCTTCTGGGATTCTACGCCTAACGCGCCAACGACAGCGGCCGAATTCCTTGTGGACTGGGCGATATCGTTCATCCTGCCGATAACCTTATTAACCGACACTTCACCGCTCTTTACCGCGTTATCGGCGTTTGCGGCGACTTCAGCCATATTTGAGGCGCTCCTGGCCACTTCAACGACCGTCGCGCTCATCTCTTCCATGGCCGTAGCCACCTGGCTTGTCTTCTGGTCCTGGATCCCGATGCCGTCTACCATAGTGGAGAACGTAGATGAAAGCCCTTCGGATGAGTTTTTAAGGAGAGAGGTGCTGCCCATGAGCCTGGAAATTACGACTTCGAAGTTTCCGAGAAGCAAATTGAACTCCTGTCCGAGGACGTCTATTTCATCGGATGATTCGGTTTTTACTCTCTTGGTAAGGTCGCCCTCTCCGCTGGTGATGTCCTGCATGTGCTGGTGGAGCGCGGCGAGCCTCGCGATTATGAGCCTGTGGAACAGCCAGATAACCGCGCCAAAGGTCATGAGATTAAGCAGTAACCCTATATAGAGGAAGTTTTTGAACCAAATGAGCTTGGAATCCGATAATCCCTGAAAAAGGAGCGTAACCTTGTTCATGTCTTTGAATAAGGGCATATTGTTCTGCTCTATATACTCTATGGCGGCGTCAACCCCGGGGTCTCCAGTGTTGTTGATGCCCGCGATGATAACGTCTATCTGCTTCGAGAACTTATCCCAGAGGACCCTGGATTCTTCAAGCTTGGCGGATAGTCCCTTGTCCAGGGTTTTTTGTATGATGACCTGATTGCCCTCGCTGTTCACCGCCGTGCCGCCGTTCGCGAAGGCAGTTAGGGTATCGTTGAAGACCTTTTTTTTCTCTATAAGATCAGACCTGTAAAAGTCTATATTTTTTAGTTTTTGGACTGGATCAATATTGTCTTCCTCAGCGCTGTGGTGCAGACCGAAGACCGATTTGGCCAGGGCCTGCGTCAAAGCCCTCTGCCTTCCAGCCAGATTGATTATTTGAGTATCTCCTTTTTGGCTCCTTATGTTCACGAGGCTGTATATGACCGATCCCGAGCTTATGATCACAAACACAGCCAATATCGCTATGAGCCTCGCTTTGATGCTTAGGTTCTTCATTGCAGACTTCCTCCCGTTTTGATGCGAATAGATTTTCTGACAAGCGGCTATAATTGCAAGATACTTGCCATCAAGGAGGATAGCCCTGAATTGCCCGGAGTCATACTTGTAAATAATTGAATTTTCTTGTTTTTTTAAGGGTCAAAAGATGTTGAGCCATTTGCCGCTACACAGGTGTTGTTTTGAGGGTGGCGGGCAAACAGGACAGTAATGTCCGATCTGGACACTGGTGTCCTGTTTTTTAACAATTTTGGGTTTTCAGCAATCTGGTTAGAAAAGCGCCTCGAATTCCGGATTGCCTTCCTTCAGCTTGACATATCCGGCCCTTATCGAGGCGTCGTGCTCGAAGATAAGCAGCCATCTCTCCAGAGCGGCTCTTGTGATAAGCTCTTTCTTTAAGCGAAGGGTTTCGAGCGGAAAAAGGTCATAACCCGCGATGTAGGGATATCTAAGATGCGTTGTCGTCGGCACCAGATCGCTAAAGTACAGGGCTGTCTTCCCCAGAGATTCGATTTTAACAAGCTGTAAGTCCCTGTTATGGCCGGGGGCCTTGAAGACCGAAATACCTTTTACTATCTCGCCGTCTCCTTCGACCAGATTTAAAAGCCCGGCCTCCATTACGGGAATAAAATCATCCGGCTTGTAACTCGCCTGTGTCCTCTCGTTCGGCTTGTTCGCGGCCTCCCATTCGCCCCTTTGAACGATGTACCTGGCATTCGGAAAGGCCGGCCTGACACCGTCTCCGTCTATTACGGTATTCCCTCCGGCATGGTCAAAATGAAGATGGGTATTGATTACGATCGTGATATCGGTTTTTTTCAAACCGAGCAAGGCCAGGGAATCGGCAAGGGACGGTTCCTTTTCAACGGCAAAGATCGAGTTGAATTTTGCGTCTCTCTTGTCTCCTATGCCGGTATCTATAAGAATATTGCCCCTCTGCGTCTGCACCAGCAGGGTATTTAGCCCTAACGTGATCCTGTTCTTGTCGTCGGGAGGGTTTGTCTTCTCCCACATGGAGCGCGGGACTACGCCGAACATGGCGCCGCCGTCCAATCTAAAGTACCCGTCGCTTACAGGATAAATTTTAAATTCACCGAAGTTCATCGGCACCCCCAGACCAATTAAAATGGCAAATCGTTTTTTTGTCAATACTCTGCGTCAAGTCACGGCAGACTCTCCCCTGATTGACATAATCTTTTCATAAGGATAATATACACTTCTGAAAGGATTTGACATGGAAAGACTGCATGACAAAAGAAAGACAAAGATCGTAGCCACGATCGGGCCATCTTCATCTTCCCCGGACGTGATAGAAAATCTTCTGCTCGCCGGCGTGAACGTCTTCAGGCTGAACCTCTCTCACGGAAAGCTTGATACCCACTCCGAGGCCGTCTCCCGGATACGGGCGGCTTCAAGACGGCTTGCTTTGCCGGTATCGATACTGATGGACCTCCAGGGGCCGAAGATCAGGGTCGGGAAACTGAAGGCGCCTGTAGAGCTCAAGCGCGGCCAGAAGATAACCATAAGCGCCGAAGAACCCGACGGTGACGAAAAGATACTTTCAACGACATATAAGGATCTTTATAGGGATGTAAAGCCCGGCGACAGGATACTTCTGGATGACGGGATAATAGAAGCGAGGGTCCTTGGCGTCACCGGCCTTATGGTCGAGTGCGAGGTCGTCTACGGCGGGCTTTTAAAAGAGAATAAGGGCATGAACCTCCCCGGCGTGAACGTAAGCGCGCCGAGCCTTTCGCAAAAAGATATCGAGGACATAAAATTTGGCGTCTCTCATGGGGTCGATTACATCGCGCTCTCGTTCGTCAGGAAGGCGTCGGATATAGTTGAGCTTAAGGAGCGGCTTAAGGAGCAAGGCGCCGACATCCCGGTCATAGCCAAGATAGAAAAGGCGGAGGCTGTAGCCAATCTTGACGCGATCTTCGAAGAGGCTGACGGGATAATGATCGCCCGGGGGGATTTGGGCGTGGAACTGGCGGCGGAGGAAGTTCCGGTATTGCAGAAAAAGCTCATCTCAAAGGCGAATGAGGCCGGAAAACTCGTCATCACCGCCACACAGATGCTTGAGTCGATGATAGAGAATCCGAGGCCCACGAGGGCCGAGGCGTCGGACGTCGCGAACGCCGTGTTTGACGGCACGGACGCGCTTATGCTCTCGGGCGAAACCGCCGTCGGGAAATATCCGATAAAGGCCGTTGAGATGATGGTAAAGATAGCGAGAGAGGCTGAAGAGGCGGCCCTTGCCCAGAAGCATCTGCTGAGAAGGAAAAAGCCCGTCGCAGGGTCATTCGCTCAGGCTGTGGCATTCGCCGCGAACGCCGCGTCCAACGAGGTCAACTCGAAAGCCATCGTCGTCTTTACCCAGACAGGAGAAACCGCCAGGCTTCTCTCAAAGCTTCGTCCCACTACGCGTATTATAGCCTTTACCCCTCTTGAGACCACATGGAGAAGGCTTGCCCTCGTCTGGGGGGTAGAGCCGTTTACAATCGAGTTCGGACTCCATACCGACGAGATGATCTGCAGGGGAGAGGCCGCGCTCCTGGATTACGGCATAGCGGGGCTCGGAGATACCATAGTAGTCGTCTCAGGGACCAAGGTCGGCATGCGGGGCGCCACGAACATGATGAAGATAGACTGGATAGGGAGCGAGGAGTGCAAGCTGT
Source organism: Deltaproteobacteria bacterium (assembly GCA_016218105.1). Classification (GTDB taxonomy): domain Bacteria; phylum Desulfobacterota; class GWC2-55-46; order GWC2-55-46; family GWC2-55-46; genus GWB2-55-19. The sequence continues at coordinate 41,560 of JACRET010000036.1, read as the reverse complement.
ATCTTAAGGGCAGAGACGGTTAATCTCTTGCAGCGGGGAGCTTCATCGGGTGACCGGCAACGAAGGGAGAGAGCCGACAGCGAGCGGAGCCAATACCCGAAAGCGCGTGGCAACGCGCAAAAAGGTTTTTTACGGAGCCTCCTCAAAAAACCTATTTCGCGTTCACATCGTCCTTCCAGAGGCCGAAGGGATTACCCTCCGTGTCCATGCAAACCGCGAAGTATCCCATCTTCGGCACGGCCGTCTTGCCGGCCAATACCTTCCCTCCAAGCCTTTCTATTTCCTTCAGGTATTTGTCAATATCAGGCACGTCGATATAATCGATTATCTTCTGCTGCGGGTCTTGCCTCTTCATCATCCCCCCGCCGGTAGAGCCTTTTCCCGTGGAGATGAGCCAGTAATTCATTTGAGGCACTTCCTTGAATTCCCAGCCGAAGAGTTTTGTGTAAAAACCCTTCGCCCTGTTCACGTCATCGGCAGGTATCTCAAAATGTACTATCGCAGGCATAGGTCACCTCGCTTGTATATTCAAAGCGTATCCGATAATCGAATGTTGTCAAGGGTGGGCTAAGGCTTCCTCCGCGCTCGCCTTAAGCCGGAGATGAGCGTAAACAGAAGGACAACGATGGTAGCGGGGATGATGGCCGAGGAGAACCAGAACGCGTACGCGCCTGTAAAATGGTGGCCCGTCGCCAGCAGGATCAGATACGCGGTATACGCGAGGTAATAGGCGAAGAAAAGGGCGCCCTCCCAGCGCGAGATCATCCTGCCGGTAAGGAAGACCGGCAGGCAGGCGGCTGCTACCGCCGCCATTACCGGTATGTCGAACGCAGTGGCGGCCCGGGATACCTTGATCCCGCCAGCATTGACAACGCTCGATAAACCGAGCACGCCGAGTATATTGTAGACATTACTGCCGATGATATTGCCTACGGCGATATCCCGCTCCCCCCGAATGCTCGCCAGTACCGATGTAGCAAGCTCAGGGAGCGACGTGCCTGCGGCCACTATAGTCAGCCCTACGATAAGCTCGCTTGCCCCCAAAGACCTCGCCATCGCGGTCGCGCCGTCTACCAGCCACTTTGAGCCGATTACGAGCAATGCCAGGCCGATGATTATAAGCAGGATGTTGACGGCCCATTTTTTTAAAGACCTGCCGTTATGGAAGCCGAATTCCTTTTCGTACTCCTCTTTTATGGCGGCGCTTTCCTTTTTACTCTTGTATAAGAGTATGCCCGTATAGGCAAAAATACCTGTAAGGAATATGACGCCCTCGCCCCTGCTTATGTTGCCATTTAAGCCGAAGAGGAACAGGAGGGCTGAAGACAGGATCATCACCGGCACATCGAACCTGATAAGCTGCCTGGATACCCCAAGGGGGATTATCAAGGCCGATAGGCCGAGGATGCAAAGGATGTTGAAGATATTCGAGCCTACGACATTGCCTACCGACAGGTCCGCCTGGCCTTTGATGCTCGATACGACGCTCACCGCCGTCTCAGGCGAGCTTGTGCCGAAGGCTACTATGGTAAGGCCGATTACCAGTGGAGAGACGCCGGCTATGGCGGCAAGGCGTGAAGAGCCCCTCACGAGCGCTTCAGCGCCTATGACCAGTAAGAAGAGGCCGGACAGGAAAAAGAGTATCTCTTGAAGACCCATCCGGTCAGGCCCCGGGGGAGTCGATCATCTTATATACGCCTCGGTTACATATCTCCTCATCATCCTGTGGGAGTTGAAGTAGTTGGCGTTCTTTCCGATCGCGTTCTGCATCATGCGTACCCAGATAAGCCTGTTCTCGTAATAGGTGGGGATCACCTGATGCTCCAGCTTGTCGTAGAGGTCTTCGGCATCGAGCAGGTCGGTTGATTTGGTGAGCGTGGCCTCGGTCGGGCTCGGGCCTATGGACCATCCCGTGAAGCCTTCTATGTGCCCCTCTATCCACCAGCCGTCCAGGACGCTGAAGTTCATGACACCATTATGGGCGGCCTTCATTCCGCTGGTGCCCGAGGCCTCCCTCGGCCTCATGGGGGTGTTGAGCCATACGTCAACCCCGGAGACCAGTTTGAGGGCCAGATCCATGTTGTAATTTTGAAGGTAGATTATCTTGATGTCGTCCTTGAGTTCCTTTGATTTCTTGAATATCTCTTCTATGTTCTTCTTGCCTTCGTAGTCCTTGGGGTGCGCCTTGCCAGCGTAGATGATCTGAAGCTTCTTTTTCCCTATCTTCCTCAGGCGCTCGATATCCGAAAACAGGAGGTTCGACCTCTTATAGGCGGTGGCCCTGCGGGCGAAGCCGATGGTAAACGTCTCGTAATCCATCCCGATGCCGGTAAGATTATTTACATAGTCTATAAGGTGTTTTTTCGCCTCCATGTGGGCGCCCCATATTTCCTCATCAGGGATTTTGCCGATCCTCACGAACAGCTCCGGCTCATTCGCCCAGCCAGGTATGTACTTGTCGTAAAGCCTCGCGAAGGACTCGCACGTCCAGGTAAAAGTGTGCACCCCGTTTGTAATGGCCTGTATCTTATAGCCCGGGAAGAGCATCTTGGATACTTCGCCGTGCTTTTTAGCCACCCCGTTTATATATTTGCTGAGGTTCATGGCGAGCAGCGTCATGTTAAGCTTGTCTTTGCCGGCCAGGTCCTTAAGGACGTCAAACGGTATTATCTCTCCCATCACTTCCCTGACGAGGTCGTATGAGAACTTATCGTGTCCGGCCTCGACAGGCGTGTGTGTGGTAAACACGCATAGATCCTTTACGCGGTCTACATCCCAGATCTGCCTTTCGTCCCAGACGGATTCTATGTCTTTCTTGTATCTCTGAAGGAGTTCAAGCGTAAGAAAGCTCGCGTGCCCCTCGTTCATGTGGTACTTCTTTATCCTGATGCCGATAGCCCGCAGCATCAGCACTCCGCCGATACCCAGCACTACCTCCTGTTTAAGCCTGTACCTGTCGTCTCCGCCGTAAAGGTGGTCGGTAAGCGCCCTGTCTTCCGGTTCATTCTCAGGCAGGTCGGTATCAAGGAAAAAGATCGGCACGGCCCAGTTCGTGACGACGTTGGAGATATTATAAACCCAGGCCTGTACGGCGACTTCCCTGTCTTCGATGGTAATGCGCGCCTTTTGCGGAAGAAGCGTCATGCAGTCTTCGGGCTTCCATTCCTCGGGGTGCTCGATCTGCCTGCCAGAGCCGTCAAGTTCCTGCCTGAAGTATCCTTTCCTGTGGAGGAGCGTTACCGCCACGACAGGAAGGTTAAGGTCGGCGGCGGATTTTATAGTGTCGCCCGCAAGCACCCCCAGGCCGCCGCTATATGTGGGTATGTCGTTTCTGAAACCTATCTCCATGGAGAAGTAGGCTATCTGCGGCTCGGACATTAAATCCTGTGACAATGCAAATCTCATAAAACTCCTTTACCTTTTAAAGATTCAGGTGCTAGATGCGATTATACAACAACAGGTGCCTTAATCAAGAAGGTTTTCAAAAAAATTTTAATCTTTCCAGGGCCTTACGTCCTTTGTCATCTATTCTATCAAACTATGGGGAGGTCTGCAAACCGCCTTTACAAGGGCCTGGAGGAAAGGGGTCTTTTATATCGGCTTGAACTTGGCTTTCTCTGTGATATAATTGCCAAAAATGGAGGAAACCTTGAAGCGCTCTGAAAATAAGGACCTTCATTATCTTATAGGCCTCTTTGCTGCGTCCATTCTGATCCTGACCTCTTCATCTTGCTCGTTTCGACGAGACGTTACTCCCGTAGCCATCGCGGATACTCCCCAGAGAATAGTGGATGACATCAGGGAACCTTTAGTTAATGAGGGATGCGAGCCGGAGGACTGCCTAAGCTCAGCCGTCAGTCTGAGGAAGGCAGGCAAGTCCGCCGAGGCGCAAACCAGATTAAACGAGATCCTCGATAAGTTCCCCGGCACTGTCTGGGCGTCAAGGGCCGCGCTCCTTTTAGGGTTAGGCTCCCTTGATGAGGCGAGGGAGAACGCCTTTGAATTTCTGGACAGGGCTCTGGATATCCCGGACATCAAGGATTACCTGCTCTTTTTCCGCGGACGCGCGCATCATATAAAAGGTGAATTCGCCGAAGCGGCTTCTCTTTACGATTCCCTCATATGCTTATACCCAGGCTCGGCTTTAGCCGCCGACTCGCTCTTTAAAAAGGGAGAGGCGCTGATGGAGGCTGGGGAGTATCTTCAGGCCCGCGGCCAATTTTCCAATTTTATCCGCCAATACCCGAAGAACTCGTCGATCCCTGCGGCGCTCTTTAAATCAGCTCTTAACTCATTATATCTGAACGAGGGGAAAGAAGTCTCGGAGGCGTTAAGGCGGCTTGTCGTCCATTACCCTCTGGATAACGCTTCAAAGATAGCCCTGCTCATCCTGAATGACTTGAAGGAATCGGGGGGCGGGGCACCCGAGCTTTCATCCGAAGAGATCATGACGAGGGCCGGAAAATTATTCGACGGGGCGCGTTACAAGGAATCCATCGGAGAGCTTTCGAAGATCAAGGGCGCAGAGGGAGAGCTGCGTGAAAGGATACTCCTCAAGACAGCATACGCCCAGGTCAGGCTCAAATCATACGAACAGGCTGAAAAAACGATAAAAGAATATTTAAAAGGACAGGGGATAAAAAAAGAAGCGGAGGCGTTAAGCCTCTGGGGGCTCATAGCGTTAAGGCGCAATGACGGGGATGAGCTTATAAAGATTGAAAAGAAGCTCGCCCGTAAATACCCCGGGAGCAGGGAAAGGGCCGGGGTACTCTACTACCTGGGTACTTTTTATGAGGGAAAGAGGCTTAAGGAGGACTCATTCGCCTATTTTAAAAAAGTAGCCGATGAATTCCGCGGAAGCCAGCACGCGAAGGACGCCCTCTGGTCGATAAGCTGGATAGATTACCGCGAGGGTAAATATGAGGAGGCGTATAAAACCTTATCCCTTTTTCTGGAATCGGCTGAGGGAAAAGAGCTTACAAAGGGGCTCTATTGGTCGGGAAGGTCTCTCGAAAAGATGGGGCGCGTTGACGATGCCCTGAACGCCTACGGCAAGGTTTGTGAGGCGGACAGGGACGGCTATTACAGGCAGATAGCCGGGGACAGGATGCTGGCGCTCAGGTCCGGCATAAGGATAGACGCGCCGGGCGCCCCTGAGGCCGTTCAAGAAGAGGTGATTATACCCGAGCCGGATGAAATTGAGGAAAGGGACGAGGAAAACGGCTTAAGCCTTGCGGATACGGAGGAAGGTTTCGAGAAAAAAGACCTCCTTTTTTTAAACGGGCATTATCTCGCCGCCAGGGAGCTTATCACACTGGGGCTGCAGGCTCAGGCCTCGGCGGAAGTAGACCTCCTTGCAAAGAGGTATTCGAAGGATGACGAGGCCTTGAAGATGCTGGCCGGGCTGTTTTATGACAGCGGAGATTATTTCAGGGCCCTGCGCATATACAGGGTTTACCTTTCGGGATTTAACAAGGACGGGAAGAGAAAAGACCTTTATGCCTTCGCTTTTCCTTTAAAGCTGATAGATACCATAAAAGAAAAGGCGCCGGGGAACGCGGACCCTTACCTTGTAGCGGCGGTTATGAGGGAGGAGAGCCATTTCAACCCAAAGGCGGTCTCTCCGGTAGGGGCGCTTGGGCTTATGCAGATCATGCCGTATACCGCCAGGTTTGTGGCAAAAGAGCTTAAAAAAGAAGGTTTCGACTCAAAAGAGCTTTTTAACCCTGAACTTAATATCGAGCTTGGTTCATGGTACCTGACGCACCTTGCGGAAAGGTTCGACAACAACCTCGTGCTTACGATAGCAGGCTATAACGCAGGCCCTGACGCGGTCGCCCGGTGGACCCTGACGCTCCCTTCCGAGCTTGACGAATTCATCGAATCCATCCCATACAGCGAAACCCGCAACTATGCCAAGAAGGTCTTAAAGAGCTACGGAGAATTCCTCCGCTTATCCGGGGTAGACCCGGCAGGCCGCTTTAACAGGCCCGAGGGTCAATTTTAAGGAGCGAAATGGAATCGAGTAATGTTATTTCGGAGAAGGCATCCGCCCGTTCGGCTTTTGCCTACGCGCTAAGGATATCTCTTATAACCTTTGGCGTTGAGACCCTGATAATGTTCTTTTTCCGTTACGTAAATTTTTACGGGGGGTATTTCGATACATTTCTGGACAGCGTCATCCTTGTGACCATCCTCACCCCGTGCCTTTACAGATGGGTGTACAGGCCTCTTTTAAGAGAGGTAAGTCTTCGGAGAGAGGCGCAAGATGAGCTTCAGGCCATGAATGCCAAACTGAATGATTACGCAAGGAACCTAGAGGCCGCGATAGAGGCAAAGGTTACGGAGCTCAGGAGGACGGACGCGCAATACAGGACATTCCTCGAAACATCCAACGACATAATAATCGTCATAGATTCCGATATGAGGATCGTATTCTGGAACCATGTCGCTGAATCGGCCTTCGGATATACCCGGGAGGAGGCGCTCGGAGCGGATATAATGATGATAATCCCAGAAAGGTACAGGGATCGGCACAGGGAAGGGTTCAAGGAATTCTTAAAGGAAAATACGCTCAAAAGAGGGAGCCTCCACGAGGTTGAGGGGGTTAGAAAGAATGGCGCTGAATTCCCCATAGAGATATCGATATCATCATACATGTCTGAAGAGAAGGTCTTCATCACATCCATCATCAGGGATATAACCGAACGGAAAGGGGCCGAAATACAGATCAAAAATCAGTTGGGAAGGCTGAAGGCCCTCCGCAATATTGACATGGCCATAACAGCGAGCCTGGATCTGAGGCTGACCTTGAATGTAATACTGGATCAGATAACGGCGACGCTCCATGTGGATGCCGCGGATATACTGCTCCTTAACCAGAATACGATGAGGCTGGAATACAGCGCCGGGAGGGGTTTTTATTCATCCGCGCTGAAAAATACCAGGCTTCGCATAGGAGAAGGCCATGCTGGAAGAGCCGTATCCGAAGGGAGGGTGGTCTGCGTGCTTGATCTTAAAAATGAGATTGGGGATTTCGAGCGCGCACCGATGTTCAAGGAAGAAGGGTTCGTCTGTTACTGCGCTTTGCCGCTTATCTCAAAGGGGAAAACCAAAGGGGTGCTGGAGGCGTTCAGCCGGAAAAAAATCGAGCATGACGCCGATTTTCTCGATTTCATGGAGGCCCTCGCGCTCCAGGCTGCCATAGCGATAGATAACGCCTCGCTTTTTAACGATTTATACAGGGCTAATCTCGAGCTTTCCATGGCGTATGAGACAACCCTCGAGGGCTGGTCCCATGCGCTCGACCTCAGGGACAAGGAGACAGAGGGCCATTCGTCCAGGGTTACCGAGATGACGGTAAGGATCGCCAGGACTATGGGCATGACCGAATCTGAACTGGTTCATGTCAGGAGAGGCGCCCTCCTCCATGACATAGGCAAGATGGGCATACCTGATGCGATACTTTTAAAGCCCGCGCCCCTGAATGAGGAGGAATGGAAGATAATGAGAAAACACCCGGCATACGCGTATGAGCTGCTCTTGCCGATAAATTACCTCCGCCCAGCCCTGGACATACCCTATTGCCACCATGAGAAATGGGATGGCACAGGCTATCCCAGAGAGCTTAGGGGCGCGGAGATACCTCTTTCCGCGAGGATATTCTCGGTTGTCGATGTATGGGACGCGCTCGGCTCAGACAGGCCTTACAGGAAGGCCTGGAACAAGGAGAAGATAAAGGATTACATATTGTCCCTCTCAGGCCGCGACTTCGACCCGAAGGTGGTGGAGGTGTTTTTTAAGATGCAATGGTAGTCTTGTTTAAGGATATTTTTTTTGTTTTACAAAAAGTCTTTTTGCGCGCGCCTGCGCGCCCCTTATGCCGCATGCCAGGCAAGACCCCACTAAGCTTTCCATACAAGCCGATAACTGATAAAATCTAATAATGGAAAACCTCCTTTTAGCGATCATCCTCGCCTACATTTCAATCACCTGCTTTCACTGGTATCTGGAGTTCCTTAATTTAAGGAATTTAAAAGATATGGGAGAAAATATCCCTCCTGAGTTCGAAGGGCACGTTGACAGGGCTTTTCTTTCAAAGGCCAGGAATTACCTGATAGAGAACACAAGGTTCGGGATAGTATCTTCCGCTTTCAGCAGCGCCGTCCTTCTTATGTTCCTCTTTGTGTTTTTGGAGGAATATAATTCATGGGCCGCCTCCCTCGGGTTGAGATTCAAACTATCCGGATTGGTCTTTTATCTGCTGCTTTTCTACGCCGATACGGTTTTATCGATCCCCTTCAGTCTTTACCGGACGTTCGGGATAGAAAAAAAGTACGGGTTTAACGCCATGACGCCCGGGCTGTGGATAACAGACCTCCTTAAGTCGACGATCGTCTCTACCGTCATCATGTCCGTCCTGATCATCGGAGGGCTTTTCATCGTGGAGAAGAGCCCGTCTTTCTGGTGGTTCTATGTATGGTGCCTCTTTTTTCTGATTACCGTCTTTATGATGTATGTATCGCCTTACCTGATAGAGCCCCTTTTCAATAAATTTGAACGGATAGATGATAAAGACCTTGAGGACGGGATAGAGGGGCTTGCCGTAAAAGCTGGCATAAAGGTTAAAAAAATACTCAGGATAGACGCGTCAAAGAGGACGACGCATACCAACGCCTATTTTACGGGGATCGGAAATGTAAAAAGGATCGTCCTCTACGACACCCTGCTGGAGAAACTGAATAAAAACGAGATACTCTCCGTGCTGGCGCATGAGATCGGGCACTGGAGGAAAAGACACATCCTTAAACAGATGATATTTATAGAATTAACCGCCCTGATAGTTTTTTATGCCGCCTTCAGGATTCTGGACGGACGGTTTTTAAACAGGATATTCGCGATAGAGGGGGGAAGCTTCTTCACGGAGGTCTTTATCCTGGGTTTTATCGGAGCTATAGCCGCCTTTCCGTTCGGCCCGCTTATGAATTACTTATCCAGAAAATATGAGAACGAGGCCGACATATACGCCTGCAGGCTCTCCGGCGGCCCGTCGCCGATGATAACAGCCCTTGTAAAGCTAACGAGGGACAACCTGTCCAATCTCCATCCGCATCCTTTGTACGTCACATTCAACTATTCGCATCCGCCTGTCATCGAGAGGATCAGGCACATAAATGAAAAAGGCGGGGAAGGGAAAACCCAATAAAAAAAGCCCCGCGGCCATGAGGCCGCGGGGCTTTTTTTGAAAGAGGATTAATTTGCCTTTGAAGATCCTTCTACAGACTGGGGGTACGCCAGGGCCAGAAAACCATTGAAGCTGTCTTCTGATTCGAAGTAGAAGACCCTGCCGGAAGCATCAGCGTAGATCGCGGCGGAGGCTTTATCAACCTTTTTATTGGTAAGGGGATCCACTCCAAAACGGGTAGAAGGGTTCTGGGAAAGGTTGAAAGCGTAACCTTCTCCGTTGGCGTAGTACTTCTTGCCGTCCAGGCTTATTTCTTTCTGCTCCTTCTTTTCGAAGGTGTTTGTGACCATGTTCACTTCATTGGGGCTGACCTTCTGAAGCCATGCGCTCGCCGGGCCGTTCGACATGCTCTCAGGGAGCGGATTTTTTGTCTGCAAGGCCTCCTGCCGTAGTTTAGCCATGTAGCTGCTCTTGCAGGACTCAAGTTTTGAGATGGCGTCATTTTTTGATGCGCCGTTCTCAGTTGCATGTAGAGCCCCCGGTATGGTCCCTGCCATAAATGCGGTAAAAGCCGCTGCTATTACTGCTCTTTTCAGTGTTTCTTTTTTCATTCTGTTCAGTCCTCCTGCTTGTTTGTTGTTAAATAACAGCTTTACCTTTATGATGAAAATTTAAATTAAGTATAAATGAGTTTTTCGGCAAAGCAAGCATCCTTAAAATAAGTTAATACTTCATTAATAGTTCCTCAAAGCGCTTGTCTGCGTACTGCGCGACACAGAGTTTATCAGGGTAGAGACAGACAGTCTGTGACTTCTGTGGGTAAAGGCCGTTACAGAGGGTATTGCGTAGCCGAGCATAAAGGAGGCGAGCGACTGGGCTTCAGTTCTATTGGAGGGAGAGAGCCGACAGCGAGCGGAGCAATACCCCGAAAGCGCGTGGCAGCGCGCAAAAAGGTTTTACCAGACTGGTATTGATTCCCTTATAGTTTCCCGGCCCGTTCTTCGAGAGGGCCCTACTTGTGGGAGAGGGTGGAGGGCAAGGGTTAAGGGTTTTGCTGCTGGAGGGCCTTTTGGCGTAATAACTCTATTTTTGATTTTATCATCTGTAGATTGGAGAGAGCCTCCTGGCTCGGATAGATATTCACCGCCGCCTGATATTCCCTTTCGGCTTCCGCCAGAAGGCCTTCCATCTCATATGCGTAGCCGAGGTTTAGACGGGCCTTATCCTGGCCGGGGGATTTTTCGGCGGTATCTTTCCAGAACGAGACCTCATTCCTCCACACCCCGGCGCGGCTGAAGGCTGCCGCGCCGTAGAATACGATTATAATAGCGGCGACGGCGTAAACGATTTTTTCAAAAGACGGGGCCTTGGATATCTTAGAGACGCCAAGTCCCGCAAGGGCGAAAAACCCGATGGCAGGCAAGTACATGTATCTGTCCGCATAATATACAGGTATGGGTATTATGTTCGACACCGGGAGAAGCCATATCCAGAACCACAGATACCAGAAACGCATCTGTCCGCCGCCCTTACATAATATAAGGACAGTAAGGGAAACCCAGGCTATGACGGAGACCGCCGGTACTGCGTCAAGGAAAGAGCCATAGATCGGCGCGTCATAAAAGCCGCTTAAACCCATAGGCCAGATGATGAGTTTCACATACTTCCAGTATATGGGCGTCATGGTCGGATAGACCGTTCCGAAGAGGACGTCGAGCGTGAGGCTGCTCTGTTCGATGGAGTGATGGCTCATGTGGGCCCACATCGCCATGACCGCCCCAAGGATGGATAGCAAAAAGAGAGGAAATGGGAAGAGTATGCCTTTTCTCTCCTTTTTTATGAACAGCTCATACGCGAGGAGCGCCAAAGGCAGTGTCACCGTAAGAGGTTTGGCGAGGAGCGCCAGGAGAAAGAGTACGAAACAGAGGATATAATAGCGCCATTTTAGAGCATCCCTGAAGTTCAGATAAGAAACGATAGAGAGGAACGAAAAAAATGTGGTAAGAAGGGTCTTTCTTTCGGATATCCAGGCGACATTTTCTATGTTGATAGGGTGGAGCGAAAAAATCAAGGAAGCGATAAATCCCGCCTTCCTGTCCCCGGTGATCCTGGACACGAGGGTGAAGAGAAGACAGGCATTGAGGATATGAAGTATAATATTTGTAAGGTGGTATCCGGCGGGCTTAAGGCCCCAGATAGCGAAGTCGATAGAGTAGCTTAAAAGATGGAGAGGCGCGTAGTTTGAGAAGTAGGTGTTAGTAAATATGAATTTGAGGTTCTCAGCCGACAGGCTTTGAATGTGGATATTGTCAAGGACGTATTCCTTATCGTCCCATGAGGGTATGAAGTCGAATGAAAGGGCCTGCCAGTAGATAAACAGGACGGAAAGGGTCAATACGAGATAGGGCAGCCATTTATTGCCGGGTTTTTCAAAAGCCATTCCAGAGCCTCTTTAAAAAAACATACAGCCAGAGGCTACATTATCAAAAATTTCCATGCTTAAGTCAACCCTGTCATGATTTGATATCTATAAGCCACTCAAGAAATAGCCTGACCTCTCCCTGGTTCTTCAGGTAGTAGTCCGCTTCTTTTAATATTCCGCCTACAAATGCCGACAGCCCTATCCCCTTGACAGCCCTGCAGCCGTCCTTGTCTGTCTGGTCATCCCCCAAATATATGGGGTAAGTTCCCCTGAACCCCTTTCTTTCCATGATCCAGAGTACGGCCCTGCCCTTATCCCAATCTACGTTGGGCTGGACTTCTATAGCCATCTTGCTGTTACGAAGCCTTATAATACCGCTTGAGACCTGATCCTCGGCGGCAACCCTGATCGCTTCCCTGAACGGGCGGATTTTTTTTATGTCAAGCGGCCTGTAGTGTACCGTTACCGTAAGCCCCTTGTCTTCCACATCAGTCCCCGGGTATTCAAGCGATATCCGGCTGAACTTTTCTTTTAGCAGACGTAGTTCCTTTACAGCGCGTTTCCCGGTGTCGAATACGGCGGTAAAGTCCTCGTGCCATATCTCAAAACCGTGATTGCCGGCATAGGTTATGCCCTTGATCCCGACCACATCCATTAAATCAAAAAGCCTTCTGCCGCTCACGATGGAAAGCGGAAATAGGGTGGCGAGTTTTTTAAGGAGGTTCGCGGTCGAAAGGGTGGTTACGGTGTCCTCCGGCGCTCCAGCCAACGGCGTTATCGTTCCGTCGTAATCCAGAAAAATGGACAAACGCCGCTCTTTCAAGACGTCTTTGATCCTATCCAGGCTGTGGAGAAGATATTTCGTTTCCATAATCGCCCTGGATAAAAAGCCGGGAGCATTATATATAGATAACCTGCTCCTTCCGCTCCATCGCTATCCAGAGCGCGAGATAGTTTTTTACATTCCTGGTCACGAGAAAGTTTCTCCTTATGTGCTCCTTTGCAGCCTCGCCCATATGACGGGATTTGTCCGGGTTTTCCAGAAGCTGGCGTATCCTGTAGGCCGCGCCTTCGGCCGAATGCACCAGAAAACCCGTGACCCCTTCCACTATCTGGAGGGGTATGCCGCCGACATCGCCTCCGATCACCGGTTTTTTCTTCCAGAGCGCCTCGGCAACCACCAGGCCGAAGCCCTCTCTCGTGGACTTCTGAAGGACTATCGTCGAGCCCCTCTGGAGCGCGTTTATCTCCCTGTCGCTGAACGGGGGCAGAAGCAGCAAATGGATGTCCGGGTCACCTCCCGCCTTCTCCCGCACCTCTTGCAATACCCGGTCCCCCTCGGGGTCGTCCGTAGCCGTGCCGCCCGCCAGCACCAGCCTGCAGTCATGGTACTTCTTTACCAGCCTGTACGCGTCTATTACGCCAAGCGGGTCTTTAAACGGGTCGAAACGCGAGACCTGGAGGAGAATAGGCTTATCCGTCGGCAGATTGAACCTCTCGAACGTCCCTTTGACTTCCTCTTCTGAAAGTTCGATATTCTTGTTCGCCAGCGGGTCTATCGAGGGCTGCATCATGAACTGCGGTATCGAGACCGATTGGGCGAAATTCGCCACGGAAAATATCGAGCCGTCGTATCTCTCGACTATATTCTTCAGGAAATACCAGGTAATCGGGTCAGGGCTTGAGATATCTATGTGACACCTCCAGAACCAGATACCGCGCCTCTTTTTTTCAATGAACATGGCCGGCTGCGGATCATGTATGATAACGCAGTCCGCATCGGTATCTATCCTCTCCGCGTTGGCGCGGTTCACGCTCTCGTATTCATCCCACATCTCTTTTGTTATATGCATGCCCTTGCCCTGAAGAGAGTTATGAAGTCCCTTGGTGACCTCGAAAAAGGGCTTGGTTCCCTGCATAACTTCCCACCTGACATTTATACCCAGATCCTTGAATAGCGGGACTATCCTCTGGAGAAGCTCCGCGACCCCTCCCCCCTCGGCGGTTGAGTTCACATGGAGCATGGTCCTGCCTTTAAGTTTGGCGGCCATCGACTCTATCGCCCTTATATCTCCCTGCTCGGCTATACCCCTGTAATCCTCCAGTTTCATAGCGCCTCTTCGATAAGGGTTAGTATCTTCGTCCGTAAGACCTCGGTTGAATACATATAAGGATCGAGCGATTTTATCCTTCCCGCGAGCCCCGGGCAGCCAAGAGACTCGTCCAGGAAATGGCTGAAGTCATCCCGCTCCTTGCCGAGCCGGAGCCGCGCCTCGTAAAAATGGAAGTATATGGACGAGCTGTCCACTTCTTTAATTATCCTCGCGAAATCATGCAGGCGCTCCGCGGTAAGTTCCGTCGGCAAAACCAGCGTCACGGCCTCGTTAAAACGGAACTCCCGGCCTGGCAGCACCGGCCTGGGCATCGGGTAATTCTTGAGATGCTCCGTTATTATTCTGACAAGCTCGTACCTTATGACCTCTATGTTTTCGAATTCAAAGGGGTTTACGTTGGCGAGCCCTTCGGCCAGGTTCTGCTCGCCGAGCGAATCAGCGACCCAGACCGCGAAATCATTCGGGAACTCCGGCGGGATTATATGCGGCTTCAGGAAGTACTGGTGCATGTGATGGAAGATGGATTCCCTGCTTACCTGTTTTATTATCTCAAGGAGCTCAAGGATGTCCTTGGCCCTCCTGCCCGTAAGCTTTATTAAGGCGAAGCATTCGTAAAATCTGAAAGGCTCGGCCATGGCGCCCCCCCTTGTTGATGTAAAAGCTGCTATTAATAGTATAGCTGAACGCAGAGTGTTTGCAGTTGTCAAAACTGTAAACCCCGGTCTTTACAACAGCGGGAGTTGGGCTTTTTAAAAACTGCGCGGAAATTTCCTTTTTAAAACCGCGGCCCCGGCGAAAGCCGCGCCGATGAGCAGTAATGACGCAGGCTCAGGCATCTCAGTATCGCGCGCGCCGCCTCTCTCTTCAAAAGTATAAGGGGCATAGAGCCACCCGTCCGTGAGAAGCTTACTGTCCGCATGACTGTTCGAATAAAGGCCGCCATCCAACCGCTCCTCGTTATCGACGGCGGCGTCCATCAAGAAGTAATTTGTCTTGCCGTACTTCAAATCAAAAAGTCCGTTAATGTCTGAATCTACCGGATCCCCTCCGGAATCGGTTGCCGACATACCGTACTCTGTAAGTCCGTTAGCGTACAGGTTCGCACCAAAAAAGCCGATATCAGGCCTGAACGCAAGCGCCGCCGGGCCGGGCCCTTCACCGGAGGCTGGAAAGTCCTCTGCGCGGTTACCTGGACTATCGTTGACCTCATCAGCCGCATGAAAATTTTCCGGCTGATACGCCGGTAGACCGCTGTCCTCGTCGAGGGCAGAGGTGGAAGTGGAATAGCTATAATGGAGCCCTTTTCCCCTAAGCGTCGAGTTTATAAGGAGATCGCCATGAGCGGCGCCGCCAATGAACCAAGACGCTGACCCGGCAGCCAACGTGCAGAAAAAGGCCATTGAGGAAGTTTTAATATGCGGAAACGCACGGCGTGTGAATTTTTTAAGTTTTTTTCTCATCTCCCCGCCTCCTTTAAATGACCGTCCCCGGGCTAAAGCTCGCGGTGTTCTTCCCCAGGGCGGTCATAAAAGGTGAAAGTGCAAGTAGCGCGCCAAGGCGGTTTTGGGTGGTCAGAGAAAAATCCTCCCTGTTTTTAAAGGATATTTTTCAGCAGATGCAAGGGCTTTAAAAAAAGAGCTGGCATATATGGAAGGGGAATGTAAATAGATTTAACAGAAATGCCCTGAAAAGATTTTTGAAAATGGCATAGCGAGCGAAGGGGAATAAAAATTTATTACATTCGAAGATTCCCAGCGGCTTTGGGCGGAGGAGCTCCAATTGATATTGACAAGAAATTTTACGGGAGAGTGTCTAACTATCGGCTACGTCTGATATTAACTGATATTAACGCCGAGGAGTGAGGAAAGAGGGGGAGTAGAGATTTTTGAGAGGCCTGCTAAAGGCAGATTACCACCAGCCTCTTCGTTTGAAAGACCAGAGCATTCCGCCGCCGAGGAAGAGCATTATAATGATCATTACATGGAACCCGAAAGGCTCATCCAGTAGCGGCATCCATCTGAAGTTCATCCCGTAGATACCGCTGATCAATGTCAGCGGCATCATTATAGTCGCTATCACGGTCAAGACCTTCATCACCTCGTTGAGCCTGTTGGATACCGTTGAGAGATAGACGTCCATGGCGGTGGTTAAGGAATCCCTGTAGGATTCGATAAGCTCGGAGATCATGAAAAGGTGGTCATAAACGTCCTTGAAATGCAGGCTGCAATCAAAGCAGATGATCGGATATTCGCCGCTGCTCAGTTGTCTTAATATCTCCCTCTGAGGGTGGATTACCCTTCTTAAATAAAGGATGTCCTTCTTAAGGGCGAGTATCTTCTTCGGGATCTCCTTGCCCGGCTTTTCGAAGGACTCCTTCTCTGTCGCGTCTATTTTTTCCTCAAGCTCATCCATTATGGGAAGGTAATTGTCCACCAGCGTATCCACTACCTTGTGCATGAGCCATTCAGATTCCTTTGCCATCAAGGAAGTATTTTTTCTGCAACGCTCCATTACAGAGGCGACACTCCTGGAATAATCCTTATGGAAGGTTACGAGGTAGTTCTTTCCGAGGAATATGTCCAGATCATGCGTCTCAAGCTCGTCGCGCTTAAGCGCCTCCGAGCTTATGCCGTGGATCACGATATACAGATAATCTGAATAATCGTCTATCTTTGGATTCGGGACGAAGCTCAGGCAGTCCTCGATAGCCAAAGGATGAAATTTGAAGACGCTTGAGAGAAGCTCTGTTTCGGATTCCCCGGGGTTGTCGAAGTCCACCCAGGTAAGCCGTTTTTCGTCTTTAAGAAGCTCCGGTATGCTCTCTATGCCCGGCTCTTCAAGCCCTTTTTCCTGTGTATAAGTGAGGACACGAACCATATTCCGCTCCTTTTATCTTATCGAGAGTCTACCCCGTGACGCGCGGTTTTACAATGATTTTATGCGGGGCATATTCGCTCCCTCGCGGCCTTCTGGCGCTGATTGCGCCGGGTGCTTTTCAATATCCCCCTAGTCTCCCGGACTAGGAGCCGCCTGATCCTTCAGACTAGGCGAAAATTCAATCTTTCTGGCTATACATCTTCAAAGCCTGTATTCCGATATGGAGTTATACACGCCTCCTCTTAACAGTCGAGTATTTCGGGGGCGTGTCGATAACTGAAAGGGACTTTAGAAGATTATGGCAGAAACTCTAAATAGAAGATCCGATTCCTTCCTCTTCCTCTACATCCCCACCTACAAACGGATCTTTTTCGCAACAACGGCCCTGGCTTTGATTATTCCCGGCTTTATAGAGCTTTTTTTCTGGGATTACATACAGGGCTTCTTAAGCCGCTTTTTTTCACAGGGATATTCAAGGGCATTGGAAGACGCTTTTTGGGTAATCACGGCCGTCGTGATAGTGCAGGCCATCAGCTTTAAATCGGCAGGCCGGTCTCTTTTGAGGATAGCGGAGACGGAAAAAGAACTGGTAGATGAGATTACGGCTTACAGCGAGCATTTACAGAACAGGGAAGCGAAGGTGGGCCGCTACTTCGAGGCCCAGCAGGATATAAACAAGCTGGCAAAGGCACATCTCAACAACATCATAGGAGAAACCGATTCAGCCGCGAACATGATCATCTCCCAATCACAGGCCATAGACCGGTCAATGGGAGGAATGCAGCAGACCCTCCTCAAGCTCCAGCAGGAGAGCGAGTCCCTCGCCACAGTCTCCGGAGAGACCATAGCCGCGAACGAAGAGACGATCTCGGCCCTCCGGCACTACGTGGAAAAACGCCTTTCAGAGGTTGACAAGGATTATAAGGCGGTGCTGGCGCTCGCGGAAAAGGCGCGATCGATGACCAAGTTTGTCGATCTTTTAAAGGAGATAAGCGACCAGACGAATCTGCTTGCGTTGAATGCCGCCATAGAAGCGGCAAGGGCGGGCGAACACGGAAGAGGCTTCGCCATAGTCGCCTCAGAGGTCAGGAAGCTCTCCACGCAGTCCGAGCAGGCCGCCACAAAGATAGGCCATGCCATGGTTCAGATGGCCGAGGACATAGAGGAGAAGTTCGCGGTAAAGCTCAACCAGCACAATAACAAGGAAGAAGGCACGCTCCTCCTGAGCCTTGAGGCGCAGCTCGCGAAGCTCGGAAAAAGCTATGGCGAGCTGGATACGCTTAATAAGGAGATACTCGCCCAGGTAAGCCTTGGGAGCGATGAGGTCGCCAGGGAAGTGACCGATCTGCTTGCCAATGTGCAGTTCCAGGATATCGTCCGCCAGCAGATTGAGCTTGTCATGAGGACCATTTCAGATACCGACGCTTACATAAGAAGGCTTCAAGACTGCCTTGCAATGCCGGAGCTGTGCACCTCGGAGTGCAGGCTTCCGGAATTCAATATGGAAGACATTCACAGCTATTATGTGATGGAGCAGCAGAGAAACATTCACCTCGAAATCGTGAACCAGGGCGGGGGCAGTAAAAAAAGCGCCAACGCGAAGGCGCCAAGGGTCGCGCAGAGCGACGTTACTTTCTTTTAAAAATCAACCCGGCGGGGAATATCCAGGAGGCTTAAGATGGCAAAGACAATAATGGTTATCGATGATTCGGCTTCGATCAGGCAGGTCGTGAATATTACCCTTAAGAAGGCCGGCTACGACGTTATCGAGGCATGCGACGGGAGAGACGCGATAGGCAAGCTCCAGGGCCAGAAGGTAAACCTCATGATATGCGACGTGAATATGCCTAACATGGACGGAATCTCATTTCTCAAAAACATCAAGACCAGCGCCTCTTATAAATTCACCCCTGTGATAATGCTCACGACGGAATCCCAGGAGAATAAAAAACAGGAGGGAAAGATGGCCGGGGCGAAGGCCTGGGTCGTCAAACCCTTCAAGCCCGAGCAGATGCTGGAAGCCATTTCAAAATTGATAATGCCCTGAGGCAAGGAGGAAGCGCGTGGAGATAATGATGGAAAATAATGAGCGCGGGGATTTGATGCGCATATCGGGAGAGATGACCATATACAACGCGCCAGCCCTGAAAAAGGGTTTGCTCGACGCGCTGGCTGAAAACAGGGACCTTGCTATGGACCTTTCAGAGGTAAACGAGATGGATACCTCGGGATTTCAGCTCCTCCTGCTCGCGAAGAAGGAGGCTGTTCAAAAAAGCAGAGAGCTTACGCTGGTGAATATCAGTCAGGCCGCCGCGACGGTCATCGAACTCTACAATATGAGAACCTATTTCGAAGCAGACAGCAGCAAAGGGGCAGCATGGAGATAGAATTAACCCAGGCGAAACTGACGTTCATAACCGAAAGCTCGGAGCTTCTTGTCGAGATGGAAAACGCGCTTCTCATACTGGAGAAGTCCTCCGATGACCAGGACACCATAAATTCGCTTTTCCGGTCAGCCCATACGATCAAAGGGGCGTCCGGGATCCTGGGTATCGATCATGTCGAAAAGTTCACTCACGTAGTGGAAAATCTCCTCTCGAAGGTTCGCGAGGGCGAGATCGGGATAACAAATGAGGCTATAGAGCTCCTTCTCGAATGCAGGGACCATATAAAAGCCCTTATAGAGCTGGCGGCATCCGATGCGCCGCTGACCGCCACCGTCATGGCAAAAGACGCGGAGCTCCTGGTAAGGCTCACTCAGATACTCGGGACAAAAGAGGAAAAGCCCCGCAAAGAAGCTAAAGGAGCGGATGCCCCCGCGGCTGCGATAACGGGCACGCTGGCCCAAACTGACGCATGGCATATCTCTCTCCGGTTCGGGCCCGACGTGCTGCGGGGAGGGATGGACCCGATCCCGTTCATCAATTACCTTTCAAAGCTCGGTGAGGTCACAAGCCTCACTACCATCTTCGATTCCATTCCGCCGCTTGAAGCTGCAGACCCGGAGAGCTGTTACCTCGGCTTCGAAGTGGATTTCAAAAGTGATTTTGACAAAAAGGCTATTGAAGATGTCTTCGAATTCGTCCGTGAGGACTGCAAGATACACATCCTTCCGCCTCACAGCCGCATCGAATCCTATGTGGAACTTATAAACGGCTTGCCGGAAGATACGCTCCTGCTTGGGGAGATACTTGTCAACGGCGGCGCGCTCACCCAACCGGAACTGGAAGAGGCGTTGAAGCTCCAGGGCAGGCCGGATGCGGGAGCGGAGGAAGGAAAACGCCTGCTAGGGGAAATATTGGTAAGCGAGCACATGGTTCAGCAAGACATTCTAGACGCCGCGCTCCTTAAGCAGAAAAAGACGCAGGAGGTCAAGTCGAAAGAGGCGAAGACTATCCGCATAGACGCGGATAAACTCGACTCCCTGATAAACCTCGTCGGCGAGCTCGTGATATCGAGCGCCAATATAGACCAGCAGGCCCAGCGTATAAAAGACACATGGCTGCTTGAGTCCGCCTCGTCGATGCTCTGCCTCGTGGAGGAGATCCGCGATACTTCGATGAAGATCAGGATGGTGCCGATAGGCGAGACGTTCAGCCGCTTTAACAGGGTAATAAGGGATATAAGCAAGGAGACCGGCAAGGAAATAGAGCTGGAGATCAAGGGTGGGGAGACCGAGCTTGACAAGACGGTGGTCGAGAAGATAAGCGACCCTCTGATGCACCTCGTGCGTAACGCCGCAGACCATGGGATAGAGACGAGCGAACAGAGGGTAAGCGCGGGCAAGCCGTCAAAAGGGACTATCCGCCTCAACGCATATCACGACGCCGGGTCGATAGTAATAGAGATAATCGACGACGGCAGGGGGCTCAACCGCAAAAAGATACTCGATAAGGCGATAGCCCTGGGGCTCGCAAACACGGCGCAGTCTCTTACGGACAATGAAATATTCCGGTTTATATTCGAGCCGGGCTTCTCGACGGCGGAAGCGGTAACGAAGCTTTCGGGAAGGGGCGTTGGAATGGATGTCGTCAAGCGTAATATCGAATCCTTAAGAGGGACCGTTGATGTTGAAAGCGCCGAGGGCGCCGGCGCCAAGGTCGTCATAAGGCTGCCGCTCACGCTTGCCATCATAGACGGCTTCATGGTCGGGGTACAGGGCTCTTCGTACGTAATACCGCTAGATATGGTGGTTGAATGCGTGGAACTTTCTGACGCGGAAAGGCAGGCCGCCAGCAGGAGAAGCTACATCAATCTGAGGGGCGAAGTTCTCCCCTATGTAAGGCTCCGCGATTTTTTCAGGCTCGCGGGTGAGAGCCCCCGTTTCGAAAATATCGTGGTCGTGCAATACGCCTCGGTAAAGATAGGGCTTGTGGTGGATGAGCTTTACGGTGAGGTGCAGACGGTCATCAAATCGCTCGGAAGGGTCTACAGGGACATCCAGGGCATTTCAGGGGCGACCATTATGGGAAACGGCAAGGTCGCGCTGATACTCGATATCCCAAGGCTTATCGCCTGCGTCGAGCATGAGGCCTCAAGGGCCTCATGATCAGGGAGGGAAAGGATGGAAAGGGAGTTTTCCGGAGATACACATATTCTATCAGGCTAAAAAAGGAGCTGGCTGCGGTGAGAGTGTGTCAGCTACCTGTAAATCTAAAAAATCGGAGGACGTAATGAATTTTTTTAGAGACATGAAAACAAGCTCCAAACTTACTTTAAGCTTTGCCCTGGTAGTGGTCTTCGTGCTGCTCCTGGGAGCCCTAAGCATAAACAGGATTATGGACCTGAAAGGCGATCTCCAGTCGCTCTACGATGACAGGTTTGTCCCTGTTGTGGACCTCGGGAAGGTGAATATGTCGCTCGCTAATATCAGGATGGGCGCGCTTAAGATCGTGAACGAGACCGATCTCGCGAAGCGGCAGGCGATTTTCACTCAGTCCGCTGAGGACGAGAAAGAGATAAACACTCTGATAGACAAGTACGCTCAGACATACCTGGTACCGGAGGAGAAAAAGGTTCTTGATGAATTTATACCGGCCTGGAAGGCCTATGACGAATCAAGGACAAATACCTACAAATGGGCGCTTGAAGGCAAATTTGAACAGGCTAAGTTCAATGCTGCTAACGATGCGGGCGCTAAATTCAAGGTTGTGGATCAAAAATCCCAGAGGCTGATAGAGATACAGAATGAGGTCGGCAAGCAGCTTTACGATCAGGCGGCGACCGATTATATATTTACCAGGAACGTTGTCATAGGAGCTACCTTCCTTGCCATAGCGGTAGCTATTTCGGCTGTCATGCTCCTTACAAGGATGATCGCCAGGCCGCTGTCGGACCTTACCGAGAACGTGGCTAATAAGCTTGCCGTAGGCGATCTTACTATAGACATAGAATTAAAAGGCAAGGACGAGACAGGCCAGCTCCTCTCCGCCATGAAGAACATGGTCGACAAGCTCAGAAGCGTTGTCGCGGATGTGCGCGCCGTTTCGGACAATGTTGCGGGCGGAAGCCAGGAGCTGAGCTCAGGCGCTCAACAGATATCGCAGGGTGCGACCGAACAGGCCGCCGCGATCGAAGAGACGTCTTCCTCGATGGAAGAGATGACATCCAATATCAGACAGAACTCGGATAACTCCCAGCAGACGGAAAAGATCGCGAATAAATCGGCCACAGACGCCAGGGAGTCGGGCAAGGCCGTGGCGGAGACCGTGAGCGCGATGAAAGAGATAGCCTCAAAGATATCTATCATAGAAGAGATAGCAAGGCAGACAAACCTCCTCGCCCTGAACGCGGCGATCGAGGCAGCCAGGGCCGGCGAGCACGGCAAAGGCTTCGCCGTCGTGGCATCCGAGGTAAGGAAACTCGCGGAGAGAAGCCAGACAGCCGCAGGAGAAATAAGCCAGCTCTCTTCCACAAGCGTGCAGATAGCCGAGAAAGCCGGAGAGATGCTCGCGAAGCTCGTGCCTGATATCCAGAAGACCTCCGAGCTTGTACAGGAGATCACCGCGGCAAGCGGAGAACAGAACAGCGGCGCCGACCAGATCAACAGGGCCCTCCAGCAGCTTGACCAGGTTATCCAGCAGAACGCCGGAGCGGCGGAGGAGCTTGCGTCAACTTCAGAGGAGCTATCTTCCCAGGCCGAACAGCTCCAGTCGTCTATAGCGTTCTTCAAGATCTCGGATTCAGGCGCGCCGGTTACAAGGCAGCTTAAGGCCGTAAAAGGCGCAAAGCACCCGGCTTCGAGGTCGAAGGTCGCGCACATATCCCAGGCCGCGTCCGCCAAAACCGCCAAGGCTGCGGCCAACAGCGGAGGGGTGGCCCTGAATCTGGATACGCACGACGAAGAAGATACGGAATTCGTAAAATATTAATGGAGGCTTGCGATGAGTGTGCCCACGGTAGCGGAAACGACGCAGTACCTGACGTTCAAGCTGGACAGCGAAGTGTTTGCCCTCGATATCTCCAAGGTCAGAGAGGTGCTTGATTTTACATCGGTTACCAAAGTGCCGAGGACGCCGGATTTCATGAGAGGGGTTATCAACCTCAGGGGCAGCGTTGTGCCGGTCGTCGATATGCGCCTCAAATTCGGCATGTCAAAGACGGAGCAGACAGTCAATACCTGCATCATCATAGTCGAGATCAACCTTGAGGGGGAAAAACTCGTATTGGGCGCCCTTGCGGATTCGGTTCAGGAGGTCATAGAGCTCGAGCCGGGGCAGATAGAACCGCCCCCGAGGATAGGCACACGGCTCAATACCGAGTTTATCAAAGGCATGGGCAAGCGCGACGACCAGTTCATAATCATCTTGGAGGTAGACGAGATCTTCTCTACCGAAGAGCTCGCCGTAGTTCAGGACATAAAGGCTCCGGCGGCTTAAGACGCGCCGGGCTTGGGGATTAAACATGGCAGACGATGCGCGGGCGGTTCTTAATACCATAAGAATGGATGAGAAGGTCTTCGGGCTTTTAAGCGGCTTCATCCACAGGGAACTGGGGATAAAGATGCCGCCCGCAAAGAGGGCCCTCCTGGAATCGAGGCTCCAGAAAAGGCTCCGGGCTCTGGGCATGAAAGGCTTCAGCGAATACTGCGATTTTGTGTTCAGTCCCGCGGGCCTGGAGCAGGAGCTTGTCCATATGATAGACCTCGTCACCACAAATAAGACCGATTTTTTCAGGGAACCCTATCACTTTGATTTTCTCACGCGTACGGCTGTCCCGGATCTCATAAGAACCTGTGAAGCGGGGATTAAAAAGCCGCTTTCCGTATGGAGCGCCGGATGCTCGACCGGCGAAGAGCCTTACACGATCGCGATGGTATTAAATGAGTACTCGGGCTCCTGTCCGGAACTCGATTTCGATTACAGGATAACAGGAACCGATATTTCCACAAGGGTGCTGAGCATGGCCGGAAAAGGCATCTATAAGGAAGATCGGATAACACCCGTGCCGTTGGATCTAAAAAAGAAGTATGTCTTGAAAAGCAAAGACTCTTCAAAAGGCCTTGTGAGGATAGTCCCGGAACTGAGGACGCGATTGAAGCTTAAGAGGCTTAATTTCATGGAAGAGGATTTCGGCTTTCCTGAAAAGCAGGACATAATATTTTGCAGGAACGTCATAATATATTTCGACAAGGCGACGCAGGCAACGCTTTTCAATAAATTCGCCGGGTGCATGCACCCCGGCAGCTATATGTTTATCGGACACTCAGAGACCCTGAGCGGCTTTGACCTGCCTTTTTCGAAGGTGGCTCCTTCCATCTACAGGAAAAAGTGATGAACCCCCTGTGCACGGACCTCCCGATCGTGTTTCTCAATCCAGGAGAACTTTTCTTCGCCAACAGGCCGGCGCTCGTCCATACGCTCCTCGGGTCATGCGTATCGGTCGCCCTGTTCGATCGTTCGCTCAGGGCCGGTTCCATATGCCATTCGATATCCCCGCGCGTGAAAGGGGCATGCACAGGTGAGTGCGGTTCCTGCCGCAGGGACTTGAAAGAGGCCTTCAAGTACGTAGACAGCTCGATAACATTTATGCTCAGCAGGTTTAAGGTACTCGGAATAAGAGACATGGACGAGCTTGAGGTCAAGGTTTTCGGCGGGGCGGCCTTTTACGATACGAGGAGAGTCAATGTGGGGTACCAGAACCTCAGGATGGCTTACGGGATCATTGAAAGCAAAGGGCTTAAGGTCTCGGCATCGAATACGGGAGGCTCCGAAGGCAGGAAGATATTTTTTTATACGCATACCGGGAAAGTGATACTCAGGCCCATAAAAGTCTTTGGCGGCGGGGATTCCCGGAGGAGCGGCAATTTCAGGTTTTTCTAAAAAAATCATGTACGGAGCGCCGGAGGGACAAGGCCATGAATAAATTTTCGGACGACGAGATAGTTAAAGAGATAATGAGCCGTCTTCAAGCCAAGGACAAGGCTTACCACGACCTGACGGCCATGACAAAAAAACTCGCGGGCCTGAACGAAAGGCTCGTGGAGTCCGAAAAGGTAAAAGGCCACTTCCTGTCGAACATAAGGAACGAGATAAATAACCCGCTTACATCCGTACTTACGATGTGCGAGCTCATAATATCAAACGAAAGCCAGGTAGACCTGGATATCTGCAAAAACCTCGTCAGCACGATACACAGGGAAGCCTTTGACCTGAGCTTCCAGCTCCGGAACATCTTTACGGCCGCGGAGCTCGAGGCGGGGGACACGGTATTAAGCACGGCAGCCCTGGATATGGATTCGTTCCTTAAGAGCACGATAGAGTCCTTCCAGCACAGAGCAAATGAGAAGCGGCTCAATATCACCTATGAACTTACCGACTCCGCGAAAAATAACTTTTTCAGGACTGACCCGGAAAAGCTCCAGTCCGTACTTTTAAACCTTCTTTCAAACGCTATAGAGTACAGCATCGAGGGCAGGCCTATATCCATAAGGGCCTGGAAAGACGGCGGCCGCTTGAATATATCCGTAACCGATTACGGCATCGGTATAGATGAAAGGGATCAGAAAGCCGTATTTGAAAGGTTCCGCCAGCTTGAGACAGGCGCTACCAAGAGACACGGGGGGCACGGGCTTGGACTCAGTATAATAAAATCGGTGCTCGAACTGCTTGGCGGGACGATAACCGTTGTCAGCAAAAAGGGGGCCGGCGCGGTTTTTACGATATCAATACCGGAAATGGCTGCAACTGAAGCCTCCGACTTCTCGGTTGACGGAAACGAGTTTTTCTTCGGGAGCAGCGATGGCGAGAGGTTTTAATGAATCTCGAAAACGCGGCAAAGCCAGACAGCCATTTCCTTTATCCGGGGATGATCTTCGCCCAGAGCGGACAACACATGATAACGACCGTGCTGGGTTCATGCATATCTGTGTGCCTGTGGGACGCGGCGCTTCATTTTGGAGGCATGAACCACTACCTTCTGCCGTTCTGGAACGGCGATGGGCTTCAGACCCCCAAGTACGGCAATGTGGCTATTCCCATGCTGGTCGAAAAGATGATATCCCTGGGCAGTAGCAGGGGTAATCTCAGGGCCAAGGTATTCGGCGGGGCCAATATCCTTGAGAACTCAAGTGGATTATTGAATATCGGGGCCCGGAATATTTCTTTCGCCGAGACCGCGCTCATAGAGAACAGGATCATGGTGCTGGGTAAGGATATCGGAGGAACCGCTGGCCGGAAGGTGATGTTTCTGACGAGTACCGGGGAAGTCTTCGTCAAAAAAGTGGTAAAGGGGCAGGGCTGAGCCAGCTTTCCTGGGGTGTTTTGGTGGTCTTCGCCCCGTAGCTTGTGCAGGTGGTTGATTGCTGGGCGAGTTCTATGGAAATAAAAGGCAGGAAAATCAAGGTGCTGGTAGTTGACGACTCAGCCGTTGCAAGGCAGATATTATCAAAGATAATCTCTGCAGACCCTCAGCTTGAGGTAATGGCAACGGCTGGAGATCCTTTTATGGCTGCGGAGAAGATGCGTGAGAATGCGCCGGATGTGATAACCCTGGATATAGAGATGCCCCGGATGGACGGGCTCACGTTTCTCCATAAGATCATGACTCAGCACCCGATACCGGTGATAATCGTATCGAGCCTCGCCGAATCCGGCTCTGAGACGGCCCTTAAGGCCCTTGAGTACGGCGCGCTGGATATCATACAAAAGCCCCGCATAGGAACAAAGCAGTTTTTGGAGGAATCGAGGATATTCCTCTGCGATGCCATAAAGGCCGCCTCTGTATCAAAAGTAAAGCGGACCACCCTGGCGCACCCGCTCCATATTCCGCCAAACCTCAGTCCCGACGCCGTTATCGGGAAGCGTACGAAGGCGATGATAAGGACGACCGAGAAGGTCATAGTGGTCGGGGCGTCTACCGGCGGCACAGAGGCTATCAAGGTATTTCTCCAATCCATGCCGGCCGACAGCCCCGGCATAGTAATAGTCCAGCATATGCCTGAGAAGTTTACAGCCACATTCGCCAGGCATCTTGACGCCTCTTGCGCTATTTCAGTTAAAGAGGCCGAGGATGACGATACCGTAATAAGGGGCCGGGCGCTCCTCGCCCCCGGAAACCGCCATATGCTCCTCAAGAGCAGCGGCGCGAGGTATTATGTGAAAATAAAAGACGGCCCTCCGGTATCCCGGCACCGCCCTTCCGTAAATGTGCTCTTTCGCTCAGCGGCCCAATATGCCGGGAAAAACGCCGTGGGGGTGATATTGACCGGCATGGGCAACGACGGGGCGCTGGGGATGCTTGAGATGAAACAGGCGGGCGCGCACAATATCGCACAGGATGAACACTCCTGCGTCGTCTTCGGCATGCCGAAAGAAGCGATAAAGACCGGCGGGGTAGATACGGTGCTGCCGCTCCATAGTATCACTGATGCCGCTCTGGAAGCATGTTATGAGGACGGAGAGAAGGTGCGGTCCGCCCTTTAAGGCCTTTTTCGATTTTCCTTTTTAAAAACAACCACTTCAAGGGCAGGCGTTTCCGATTCCCTATGAGCGGGGAACGTCTGCCCAATAATTGTATTAACTTGAATTTTTGACGGTTTTAAGGTAAGTTATAGAAAAATTACATACTTTTCTTTTTACCGGCTCAGGTGGGGCCTCAATCCGTTTTAAAAAGGGACTGCCTAATGAACGCCCCGAAACAGTTTCTCTTATTCAGTTTAGATAACCTAAGATTTGCCCTGCCCCTGCCGAATGTCGAAAGGGTTGTCCCCGCGATAGAGGTCACGACGCTTCCTAACGCCCCTCTTATAGTGCTTGGTATCGTAAATATCCGTGGAAGGATCATCCCCGTCGTAGACATACGCTGCCGCTTCAGCCTCCCGTCAAAGGACATTATGTTGAGCGACCAGCTTATAATAGCCGCTACTTCAAAAAGGCCGGTATGTATTGTGGCCGACGAGGTCTACGGGGTAATTGAATGCGGTGACGAGGATATAATAGCTCCGGCTGAGATACTGCCCGGGATGGAGCATGTCAAAGGCGTGATCAAGTTAAAAGACGGGATCACGCTGATACACGATATCGACGGCTTTCTGTCCCTTGATGAGGAAAAAGCCCTCGACGATGCCATGAGGGAGGCGTAAATGATGACGGACACAATACCCGCCAGCCATACGACCCTCCTCAATGAGTTGAGCCAGTTGATATCGTCCATGATGGGCCTCCACTTCCCCGAATCCCGTTTCGCTGACCTTGAGCGCTCCGTAAGGTCCGCTTCCGCTGATCTCGGTTTCAGCAGCATCGAGGAGTTTACCTATTGGCTTAAGTCCACCACCCTGACAAGACAGCATATAGAGACGCTGGCAGGCCACCTGACCGTGGGCGAGACCTATTTCTTCAGGGATCAGGACAGCTTCAGAGCCCTTGAGGAGCATGTGTTTCCGGAGTTTATCAGCGCAAGACAGAGCGGCCTCCGGCGTTTAAGGGTCTGGAGCGCCGGGTGTTCCACGGGAGAAGAGCCTTACTCCGTTGCCATACTCCTCAAGAGGATGCTCGCGGACCTTAAGAACTGGAATATAAGCATACTCGCCACGGACATCAACGCCACGGCCATCAAAAAGGCTTCAGCCGGGGTATATTCCGAATGGTCTTTCCGCGGCACGCCCGAGTGGGTTAAGAACGGATATTTCGTAAAGATCAAAGAGGGCTTGTACGAAATAAGCCCCGAAATAAAGAAAATGGTCAGTTTTAATTATTTAAATCTGGCGGAAGACGTATATCCCTCTCTCCTGAACAACACCAACGCGATAGACATAATATTCTGCAGGAATGTGATCATGTATTTTTCCGCAGAGGTGGCCGGAAGGGTGATTAAGGGCCTCCATAATTCACTGATGGACGATGGATACCTGCTTGTAAGTCCTGCAGAGGCCTTAAGGACCAGATCACCCCTTTTCAGGCCCGTAAACATGTCCAATACGACATTGTACAGGAAGAGCGAGGAAATGGAGGAGATGAGGCCCGCGCCGCCCCATTATATACCCGGTCCCGCCGAATATAAATGGCTCCCGCCCGTTAAAGACGATATCAAAGAGGAGCGGAGCGCAAACGCTGTTACTGATGAGCCTCCCGCAGAGGCAGAGGCGGCCCCTTCCAAATATGACGAAGCCGTCTCCCTTTTCGAGCGGGGGAGATACGCGGAAGCGTCACTGGCCCTTGAAGAGTCCGCCCTTGCGGGTGATAACGGCTGGAAAGTCATGAACCTCCTCGCTCGCGCCTGCGCGAACCAGGGCAGGCTCGACCTTGCGGCAAAGTGGTGTGAAAAGGCGATATCGGCGGATACATTGAACCCCGTCCAGTACTATCTGCTTGCCACGATACTTCAGGAACAAGGCAGGGCCGAAGACGCTATAAATTACCTTAAGAAGGCCCTTTATCTGGATCATAATTTTGTCCTCGCCCAATTCGTGCTCGGGAACCTGCTTTTTTCGCGCGGCGACTCTGGCGCGGCGGCGCGGCATTACAGGAACGCCCTCGATCTTCTTTCGGCAGAGAACCCGGAAGAGGTGCTGCCCGAATCAGACGGGGTTACGGCGGGAAGGCTTAAAGAGATAATAAATTCGATCATTAAGGAGAGGCTCGCATGACGGAGCGGGAGGCCAGCGGCAGGAAGATAGACTGGGACGAGGTGCGCCGCCGCATAGACAGCTTCGGCGAGGCCCTCAGTAAAAACCTTCAGCCCTCGCATGAGCGAAAAAGCGAGATTTTACGGAAGAGGGCGCAACTCTTCGCCTCCGTGGAAAAACCTGTCGCCCAGGCTGATTTTATCGAGGCCGTCGAGTTCATGCTCGCTTACGAGAAATATGCCGTTGAATCCGCGTTCGTAAGAGAGATATTCCCGATGACGGAGCTTACGCCAGTCCCCTGCACGCCTTCCTTCGTGCTCGGGATAATAAACGTCCGCGGACAGATAATCTCAGTGATAGATATAAAGAAGTTCTTTGATCTTCCGGAAAAAGGGCTGACAGACCTGAACAAGGTGATAATACTCAAGTCGGAGGATATGGAATTCGGCATACTGGCTGACTCTATTACAGGGTGCAGGTATATAAACCCGGATAGCCTTAAAATCCTCCCCACGCTCACGGGGATACGTGAGGAATATCTCAAGGGGGTTACCGACGAGAACATCACCGTTCTCGACGCAGGCAAGCTCCTTTCCGGCAAATCTATAATAGTTTATGAAAATATAGAATGAAAAACATGCTGGGAAGCATATCTCAGAGGAGGAATGTATGAACTGGTTTGTTAATCTTTCCACACGTCTGAAGCTGATCGCCGGCTTTGGCGTGGCGATCCTGTTCCTTGTGATCGTCATCTTTACGGCCACGAGGAACATATCGATAATGCAGAAGTCACAGAGGGACATCGTGGCTTCCGAGTACACCAACAGCGTGGATTTTCTGATGCTTGAGAACAGGGAGGACGAGGTCAGGGTGGATCTTCTTACGATGATGGCCGCAACGTCGCGCGCGGACAAGGAGTTGCGGCATCAGGGCATAAAAGAGAGCAGCGAGCAGATCGATACGATATCCAGGAGGCTCCTTGAAAGGAACAGGGACGATATTTCCGTTCTCGCCAGGCTCGAGGAACTGAATAAGATAAGAAACGCTTTCGTGCAAACCAGGGACTCCCAGATAATACCGCTTATCTACGAAGGGAAAATCGACCAGGCCAGAAGGTTGGCGCTCGGCATACAGGCGCAGCGCCATGAAAAGATGAACGCCATAGTAATGGAACTTGGAAAAGAGGCTGTGGCGGGCGCCAACAGCCACCTTAAGCGGTCGGAAGAGAGCGCGAACCAGTCGATAACAATATTTATAATCATCGGAATAGTGGCTGTTTTAATCAGCGCGATAGTGGCGGCGGCCCTGAACCGCCTGATAGCGGCCCCGCTCAAGGATATTTCAGAGATCGCCGGGCGCATCGCGGCAGGAGACCTTACCGTGAATATACCCGACAGCGGCAGGAACGACGAGGTCGGTATATTGACGCAGACCTTCCGTTCCATGGTCGCGCGCCTTCAGAAGCAGACAAAGGATATAACCGAGGCAGTGACGGTGCTCGCTTCCTCTTCCAACGAAATAGCGGCGACAACCGCGGAGTTGGCCTCCGGCACCGAGCAGACCGCCATAGCCGTGTCCGAGACGACGACTACCGTCGAGGAGGTAAAGCAGACAGCCAACGTTTCCTCGCAGAAAGCGAGGCACGTATCTGAAATAGCCCAGACGGCCGTGCAGGTATCCCAGGCCGGCACCAGGCTGGTAAACGAGACCATAGGCGGGATAAACAGGATAAAAGAGCAGGTCGAGTACATAGCCGATACCATAGTAAAGCTTTCGGAGCATAATCAGGCCATAGGCGAGATCATAGCGGCTGTCGACGACCTTGCCGAGCAGTCGAACCTGCTTGCGGTGAACGCCTCGATAGAGGCGTCAAAGGCCGGCGAGCACGGCAAAGGCTTTATAGTGGTGGCCCAGGAAATAAAGAGCCTGTCTGAGCAGTCCAAGCAGGCGACCAAGCAGGTAAGGACGATACTTAACGATATTCAGAGGTCCTCAAGCGCCGCCGTCATGGCGACTGAAAAAGGGAGCAAGGCCGTAGATGGCACGGTAAGCCAGTCCTCAGGCACGGGAGATTCCATACAGGCGCTGGCCTCAAGCATAGCGGAAGCGTCGCAGGCGGTAATACAGATAGCCGCTTCCAGCCAGCAGCAGCTTGTGGGAATGGATCAGGTCGCTCTCGCGATGAACAACATAAAGCAGGCAACGACCCAGAACGCGGCGTCCACAAAACAGGTCGAGATGACGGTAAGGAATCTGCAGGAGCTGGGACAGAAGCTTAAGGTGCTGGTGGAGCATTATAAGGTATAGCGTCCGGCGGAGCCATAATGGATAAGAAGGAATTTGAATTCAGAAAGCGTCTCCTTTCGACCTTCGAGGTCGAGGCCCTTGAGCACCTGAACACGATTTCAGCCGGCCTTTTGGAGCTTGAGCGCATGCCTCCCATAGAGGTTCAGATGGAGGTCATCGAGACGGTCTATCGGGAGTCCCATAGCCTCAAGGGGGCCGCGCGCGCCGTAAATATCTCCGAGATCGAATCGATATGCCAGTCTTTGGAGGGGGTCTTCGCCGCCTGGAAACAGCGGCAGATAACCCATACAAGGGAGCTTTTTGACGTGCTCTACCTCGCGATCGATACGATAAAGACCCTGGTCTCAAACCTTGAGTCGGGTCAGCCGGGGATCGATAAGATACACATATCGAAACTTGTGAAGGAGATCGACCGGTTCGAGGCAGGCGGGCCCTCCGTGAGGATATTAAGCGACCGGTTCGAATCGCACGTCCATGAAGAGGAGCCGGCGAAACAGCCGGAACCCAAGCCGGCCGCGAAAAAAGAGGCTAATGCCCCGGAGATAACAGCCGCGCAGGGCGTCCTGCCAAAAAGGCTTGTGAAAGAGCGCCATCCGGCAGCCTCGATAGATACCATAAGGATATCGACCGAGAAGCTCGGGAATCTGCTGCTTGAGGCGGAAGAGATGCTTCCGGTGAAGCTTGCGGCAAATCGCCAGGCGAACGGCTTTAACGAAGTGATATCCATGATAGAAGAGCTCAAATCACAGTCCTCCAAGCTTTACAGGGATGTGCTGCCCGCCCACCTAGCGAAAGAGGGGAGCGGCGGTGGGCCGCTCTTTACAGCGAAGCTCCAGGAGTTTTTCAATTGGTCGCAGGGATATATAAAGCTTATGGAGACGAGGGCGCGCACCGTTTCAAAGTCCGCGGCCCATAACAGCAGGTCGCTCGACAGGATGGTGGATTCGATACTCGACGACCTCAAGAAAGCGATGATGCTTCCTTTCTCAATACTCCTGGAGAGCTTCCCGATGCTTGTCAGGGATATCTCCCTGGAGGTCGGAAAGGAAATAGACCTTGTGATCAGCGGGGAGAACGTCGAAATAGACAGAAGGATCCTCGAGGAGATGAAAGACGCGCTCATTCACCTGGTCAGAAATTCCGTAGACCACGGGATAGAAAGCCCGGCTGAAAGGGAGATATTCAAAAAGCCGAGACGAGGCACCTTGAGGATAGCCATCTCGCATATGGGCGGGAACAAAATAGAGATCCTCGTCTCCGATGACGGCGCCGGCATAAACATGGCGAGGGTAAAGGAAGCGGCCGTAAAAAACGGCGTATTGACTCAGCCCGATGCGGACGGGCTCGACGCCGAAGAGGCCTGTCTGCTCATCTTCAATTCAGGGGTTTCTACCAGCCCCATAATAACGGATATCTCCGGCAGGGGACTGGGGCTCGCCATAGTGCGCGAAAAGGTGGATAAGCTCGGCGGCACGATCAAGGTTGAAACGGAGCATAACGCTGGCACCGCCTTCCGCATAGTGCTCCCGCTTACGATAGCCACTTTCAGAGGGGTGCTGGTTGAGGCTGACGAGCAGGTGTTTATAATACCCACGGTTAACGTGGAACGGACGCTCAGGATTAAAAAGGACGAAATAAAAACGGTAGAGAACAGGGAAACGGTTCCGATCGGCGGCGCTCCGGCCTCATTCGTAAGGCTTGGCAGGGCGCTGGACCTCCCCAAAAAGAAAAAAAAGGCGCAGGAGAGCGCTTACCAGACTGTGCTTGTCCTTGCCGCGGCTGACAAGAAGATCGCGTTTGGCGTGGATGCCCTTCTCGAAGAGCAGGAGGTGCTGGTAAAGAGCCTTGGAAGGCAGATGACAAGGGTGCGTAACGTTTCCGGGGCGGCCATCCTCGGCTCAGGCAAACCCGTGCCGATACTCAATGCCATAGACCTTGTAAGGACAGCCATCAAATTCAAGTCTACTGCCGCGGCGCCATCCCCGGCTGAGGAGTCTCATGCCGGCAGATCGATCATGATAGTCGAGGATTCGATCACATCAAGGATGCTGCTTAAGAACATCCTCGAGGGCGCGGGATATAACGTTAAAACCGCGGTTGACGGCGTGGACGCGATAACCGCACTTAAAACGGAGCATTTCGACCTTGTCGTCTCTGATATCGAGATGCCCAGGATGAACGGATTCGAGCTTACGGCAAAGATACGTAACGAAAAGAAGCTTTCAGAGATGCCCGTCGTGCTGGTTACGGCCCTGGAAACGCGTGAGGACCGTGAAAAAGGGATCGAGGTAGGCGCAAACGCCTACATAATAAAGAGCAGCTTCAACCAGAGCAATCTGCTTGAGGTCATTCGCAAGCTTATCTAGCTGGATGTTGAAAAAGTCCATACATGGATTGCACACGCAGGGTATTTTTCAACACCCTGCTGTTTCACGAAGATGTTTACAATATATTTCATAAATAAAACGGGGAATTTTAAAAAAGTATTTTTTTATATTGACATTCAGGCGATTACCATAGAGAATTCAACAAATTTACAAATATATACACGCCCGTGTCTTTGGAGCAGCAAGTGATAAAAGTACTTGTGGTAGATGATTCAGCAGTGGTCAGGGAATACTTAAAGCACATCCTTGAATCCGACCCTGAGGTCAGGGTTATAGGCGCGGCTGAAGACGGCGAAGCGGCCGTAAAATTTATGGAGAATCAGACTCCCGACGTCATAACCATGGACATAAACATGCCCAGGATGAACGGGCATGAGGCCACGCGCATTATCATGGAGACAAACCCTGTTCCCATAGTGATCGTAAGCGCGAGCTATGACCGGACTGATGTCGAGCATTCGTTTCGCGCGATAGAGGCCGGGGCCGTGGCTATATTGGAAAAACCCGCCGGCCCGCGGCATCAGGGGTTTGAAGCCGCCTCAAAAGAGCTTATAAGCACGGTAAAGCTGATGTCCGAAGTCAGGGTCGTAAGAAGATGGCCCAGGGGACGGATGCCCAGGCAGGCGAGCTATGAAACTGATTACTTCCAATCTCAGCCGAAAAATTATAAGCTTGTAGTTATCGGCGCTTCCACCGGCGGCCCCCCGGTACTGCAGGCGATACTTTCCGGCATCAGGAGGGAGTTTCCAGCTCCTATACTTGTAGTCCAGCACATATCAAAAGGCTTTCTGGAGGGGATGGTCGATTGGCTTGCTCAAATCACCGAACTTCCGATTTCTATCGCCATTGACGGGGAGCAACTGGAGCCAGGCCATATTTATTTCGCGCCGGACGATTTTCACACGGGGATCGTAAACGGCGGGAGGATAGCTCTGAGCAAGGCGGAACCTGAGAACGGCACCAGGCCGTCCGTGTCTTACCTCTTCCGCTCCGCTTTAAGCGTTTACGGCGAAGATGTCATAGGCATACTCCTTACGGGCATGGGAAAGGACGGGGCGTCGGAGCTGAAGTCCTTGAGAGACAGGGGCGCTGTGACAATAGCGCAGGATAAGGAAAGCTCAGTGGTTTTCGGGATGCCCGGCGAAGCTGTAAGGCTTGACGGGGCCACGTTTGTTCTGCCTCCGGAGAGGATCCCCGGTAAACTTGAGAGTCTTGTCATAAAAAGATAGACGAGCATATAAGAAAGTCAGCTTAATGAGGAAATGACATGAAAGACCAAAGCTATATTCTAGTCGTCGAGGACAGCCGTACACAGGCAAAACAGCTTGAGGGGTCGCTTACGCAGCTCGGGTATCAGGTCGTTAT
This sequence comes from Deltaproteobacteria bacterium, assembly GCA_016218105.1. GTDB lineage: Bacteria > Desulfobacterota > GWC2-55-46 > GWC2-55-46 > GWC2-55-46 > GWB2-55-19. The sequence goes on along the minus strand of JACRET010000036.1, from coordinate 5,841 downwards.
ATCCTATAACGGCAGGGAGGCCCTCTCATGTATGAGGCAGAGCAGACCGCTCATAGTGATAGCCGACATCCTGATGCCGGAGATGGACGGATACCAGCTCTGTAAGATAATCAAGGGGGACGACAAGCTCAAGGAGGTGCCGGTAGTGCTCCTCACCCAGCTTTCTGACCCCCACGAGATAATAAGGGGTATGGAATGCGGGGCCGACGATTTTATAGTAAAGCCCTACAATGAGGAGTTCCTGATCACAAGGATACAGGCGATACTCACTCTTAAACTGGAGCAGGCGAGAGCCAATAAGGACATTACCATTCTTGTAGTGGAAGACAGCCCCACTCAGGCCGAGCAATTACAATATATGCTTTCCGAGCACGGCTTCATGGTTTTTGTCGCGGGCAACGGGAAAGAGGGACTTGAGACCGCGCGCAAGATCAAGCCCACTATCATTATCAGCGACATACTGATGCCGGTAATGGACGGCTATGAGCTTGCTTACGAGGTAAAGCACGATGAGGCGCTTAAGAGGACCCCTATAATACTCGTCACCTCGCTCCTTGACAGGAAAGATATAGTCAGGAGGGCTTCGGTCGTCGCGGACGGGTATTTCACGAAACCCTATGAAGACAATTACCTGTTGTCAAAAATAGAGAATCTGCTCTCTATCGCAAAGAACGAGGTCAATTTAGAGGCGGAAAAGCTCGATGTGACCTTCTCGGGGCAGCACTATTCGATAACTACCGGCAGAAGGCAGATACTTACATTTCTTTTGTCGACCTACGAGAATTCCGTGCTGCAGAACCGCGACCTTATACTCATGCAGCGTGAGCTGCAGCTCTTGAACGAGCAGCTCGAAGAGCGGGTTATCGAAAGGACGCAGCAGCTTCAGGCCTCCGAAGTCAAATACAGGACATTGCTTGAGACAAGCGCGGATGCCGTAGTGGTCGTCGGGCATGACGGGACGGTTTTTTTCGCTAACAAGGCCGCTGAGGCGCTCTTCGGGCTTGCGGCGGAAGACCTTACGGGCAAGCCGTTCCTCATACCTGTTTCCGACGGCGGACAGAAGGACATAGAGATAATCAGAAAGGGAGGCGGGAAGGCGATCGCCGAGATGCGCGCGGTCAAGACGACATGGGGCGATGAAGACGCGAACCTCGCCACTTTCAGAGAGATCACCATGCGTAAACGCATGGAAGAGGAGCTCCGGGAAAGCGAGGAGAACTTCAGGGCCCTCGCCAGTAACGCCAACGATGGGATCGCCATCACATCCAACGGTAATATCGTATACGCAAACAGGCGCTTTATTGATATCACAGGCCGAAGCACAGAGGAGCTTTTGAAAACGAGCATAAGGGAGCTCGTGCCCTCTGAGATGGCCGGGGAGGAGACAAAACTCTACGCGGAAATATTTTCCGGCAAGTCCTTCCCTGAGCCGAAGGAGGCCGTTATCGTAAAGAAGGACAATGGCCTGGTTCCCGTTGAGATGGTCTCGTCAAAGACCCTCTGGCACGGCCACAGCGCCGTTATCGTGATAGTGCGCGACATCGCTGAGAGGAAAAAGAGGGAGGAGGAGATACTTAAGGCCAGCAAGCTGGAATCTCTGGGGACTCTTGCCGGAGGCATCGCGCATGATTTCAACAACCTCCTTACGGGTATAATAGGCAACGTATCGATGGCGAAGCTTCTTTGCGGCAAGGATGACAAGCTATGCAAGGCTTTGAATGACGCCGAGAACGCATCGGCTCGCGCGAAGGACCTGACGCTTCAGCTCCTTACGTTCGCGCGGGGCGGCGCTCCGATTAAAAAGACCTCCTCGGTGACCAAGCTTATCAAGGACTCGGCCGGGTTCTCGGTAAGAGGCTCGAATATAAGATGCGACCTGTCCGTTCCGGATGACCTTTATCCGCTGGAGATAGACGAAGGGCAGATAAGCCAGGTTATACACAATCTGATGATAAACTCCGAGCAGGCCATGCCCAGCGGCGGCGTCATAAAAGTAACCGCCGAAAACGTCGACCTTGGCCCGGAAGACAATCTCCCGATAGACCCCGGCAAATACGTCAAGATAACGGTGTCGGATTCAGGGATGGGGATACCGGAGAAGAACCTGAGCAAGATATTCGACCCCTACTTCACCACCAAAGAGGAAGGGTCAGGGTTGGGGTTGGCTACGGTATATTCAATAATAAAGAACCATGACGGCTATATTTCCCTCGAATCGAAGGAGGGGCGCGGCACGTCTTTCTACATTCACCTTCCGGCTTCGGCCAATGTTCCGACGTCCTTTGAAAGCGGCGCCGACGACAAGACCGTTGCGGGCAGCGGGAAGATACTGATAATGGACGATGAAGAGATCGTAAGGGACGCGGCCGGGTCGATATTGAACGAACTTGGATATGAGGTGGTTTTCGCCAATGACGGCGCCGAGGCTGTGGAAATATACAAAAAGGAAATGAAAACCCCCCGTCCTGTAGATCTGGTCATCATGGATCTGACGATACCCGCCGGCATGGGCGGAAGGGAGGCCATAAAGAGGCTCCTTGAGATAGACCCGAATGCCAAAGCGATAGTATCGAGCGGTTACTCAAACGATTCCATCATGTCTGATTTCAAAAAGTACGGGTTTTCCGCCGTCATAGCCAAGCCGTACAAGATATCGGACTTAAGCCAGACCATAAACAATGTCATAAGCGGCAGGAAAAAATGACGGCACTGCCGCAGTGACGAGCTTTGATGCCAACGAAGCGGATGGACTTTTTAAGCCTCCTGTCTGGCATTGCAGCGCCTTCCTTTCTTTTAAAACTGCCCCCCCGCCGGCTTGACAAAACATACAATACCCACTTTAATTAAGGTACTTCATCCGGCGGTGCAAAAATGCCCGAAGTCAAAGAGCTAAACGGTTTCCGGCTCACTGTAGGCGAAGTCTCGACCCTTACCTTCAACAGACCCATAAACATTTTTTCGAGCGCGGTACTGGACGAATTCGCCGGCGCCATTTCAAGCCTATACGGTAAAGCCAAGGTACTCCTGATAACCGCCGAAGGCTCTACTTTCATGGCCGGAGCGGATATAAGGGAGATGTCCGGTTTCACTCCCGATGAGGCGGCAGTCTTCGCTCGTCTATTCCGCAGGGCGATGGACACCGTAGAGGGTTTTCCGGGGCCGGTTATCGCTGCGGTAAACGGCTTCGCGCTCGGAGGCGGGTGTGAGCTGATACTCGCCTGCGATCTCGCCGTGGCGGCGGAGTCGGCTGTGTTCGGAACCCCTGAGATAAACCTCGGGATAATCCCTGGGGGAGGCGGCGCAAAGAGGCTCCCGGACAGAATCGGCAGGCTTAAGTCCAGGGAGCTTATATTTACAGGGAAGAGGATAGGCGCGGACGAGGCGTTCAAAATAGGGTTGATCAATAAGGTAGTCCCCAGAGGCAAGCTTATGGACGAGGCGATGGGCCTTGCCAATTCCATAGCCGCAAAACCCCGGCAGTGTCTTGAGGCGGCAAAGTCTCTCATAAATTCAGGGTCGCTTGAGAAAGAGATAGGTCTCTGGAGCGGCCTGTTTGCCTTTGATGAACAAAAGAGGCTGATGGAGGAGTTCCTGGCCAAAAAGGGTTCATGAGAGAAGTCAAAGAGGTGGTGATAGCGGGCGCGTACAGGTCCCCCACGGGCAGGCTCCTCGGAAGGCTTTCGGGATTTTCCGCTCCTTCCCTCGGAGCTGTTGTAATCCGGGGCGCCTTGAAGGGATCGGGGCTTGAGCCCCACAAGGTCGATGAAGTCATCATGGGAAACGTCATTTCGGCGGGTCTGGGGCAGAACCCCGCGCGGCAATCCGCTCTGCTCGCCGGACTCCCCGATGGGGTGGGGGCGTTTACGGTAAACAAGGTATGCGCCTCAGGCCTCAAGGCGGTGGCTTTGGGCGCGGAGGCGATCATGCTTGGAGAAGCGGAGGTCGTCATCGCCGGGGGGATGGAATCGATGAGCAACGCCCCATTTCTTTTAAGGGAAATGAGGGGCGGCAAGAGGATGGGGAACTCTGATGTGATCGACTCGATGGTGCATGACGGGCTTAGGGATTGTTACTACGACGCGCACATGGGAGAGCTCTGCGAATATACGGTTGAAAAATATGGAATATCCAGAGAGGAGCAGGACAGGTTCGCCTTCGAGAGCCAGAGGAAGGCGATGGAGGCCGCGAAGGGAGGGCTCTTTAAAAACGAGATTATCCCATTGGAGCTCTCTGAAAATATAACCGTATCGGAGGATGAGAGCATAAGGCGGGATACGAGCATGGAGAAGTTGTCCGGCTTGAGATCCGCTTTTAAAAAAGGGGGTACCGTGACGGCGGGGAATTCGCCGGGCTTAAACGACGGGGCCGCCGTATTGATACTTACGACCGGGGAAAAAGCCCAGGAGCTCGGGCTTAAGCCGCTGGCAAGCATATTGGGCTACGCCTCAGCCCACCTCGACCCCAAGTGGTACACCCTGGCGCCTGTTGACGCGGTTAAAAAGCTGCTCCGGAAGACCGGGCTTGACATGGAGGACTTTGACCTGATCGAAGAAAACGAGGCGTTCGCCGCTGAGACCCTCGCGGTCGTAAAAGAGCTTTCAATCGATCCGTCAAAGGTAAATGTCCACGGCGGGGCCATAGCCCTGGGGCATCCGATAGGCGCAAGCGGGGCGCGGGTGCTTGTGACCCTGCTGCACGCTTTAAGGGCGAGGAAAAAGGAGCTTGGGCTGGCCGCAATATGCCTCGGCGGAGGCGGCGCCATGACAATGGCTGTAAGGGCATATAAGGAATGAACGATGACACGGGGAAGATATAAGAAAATAGGTATTATCGGGGCCGGGACTATGGGCGGAGGCATCGCCCATGTGTTCGCGATCCATAACTACCCGGTAATATTGATAGACGCTGAAAAGGACGCCCTTGCGGCGGCCATGGAACGCATACGCGAGAGGACGGCGCCAGAGCTTTGGTCAAAGGTGAGCAGCTTCATAACGGTCACTACGGAGCTTAAAAAGGTAAGCGGCTGCGATATCGTGATAGAGGCGGTCTTCGAGGACATGGCGGTCAAAAAAAGCCTTTTCAGCCAGCTTGGAAAGATATGCAAAAAGGACGCCCTGATAGCCACAAACACATCGGCCCTTTCCATAAACGAGCTTTCCGCTTCCGTGGTCAATCCGGCCCGGTTTATAGGCATGCACTTCATGAATCCGCCAAAGGTGATGAAGCTTATCGAAATAATCAGGGGCGACAAGACTTCGGACGAGGCGGTCAGGATCGTGGAAGACCTCGCGAAGAGCATCGATAAGAAGACCGCCGTCTCAAAGGACTCGCCGGGTTTTATATCCAACCGGCTCATCTTCGCCCTGATCGGCGAGGCTTTACGGCTTCTGGAGGGCGGGGTGGCCCGGAAAGGGGCGATAGATACCGTTATGAAGTACGGCGCGAACCATCCCCTCGGGCCGATAGAGCTGGCCGATTTCATCGGGCTCGATCTCTGCCTTGAGATAATGAAGACACTTCACAAGGGACTGAACGACGAAAGGTACAAGCCACCCCCGATACTTGAAAAACTTGTAAGGGAGGGCAAGCTTGGGAGAAAGACGGGAGAAGGGTTCTACAAGTATTCCTAGCAGGCTGCTGAAAAAGTCCAGCTGCTTCGTTGTCATTGTCGCTCGTCACTGCGGCGTACAGACAAAGTATGCCTCATTCCTCGCTTCTCGACGCCTCGCAGCTGAATATGCATAGCGAGCGCATTCCCCGCAGTCTTCTGCGGGGTCAAGCGAGCGAATAGAAATTGTTTCCTTACATATCGAAGATTCCCAGCGGATTCCGCGGGGAGCT
>JACRET010000006.1 GCA_016218105.1 Deltaproteobacteria bacterium | reverse complement strand
GCCGGCCTTTTTTATTGGTTTTTCTATGTCTTCTAGAATACCCAGAGTATGGGGCAAGGTGACTTTTTAGTGACCCTGTCTATTACGCTGCCCATGAAAAGCTTTCCCATCGGTGAGTAACGATGTGTGGCCATGATTATAAGATCCGCCCTCTCTTCAACTGCCAAAGCCACTATTTCGTGAGAGGCATCGCCTTCCCTGAGAACCGTTTCTATGTTGTGCATGTCTTGTTCACGGAGCTTGACTGCCGTCGTTTCCAGCAGCTCTCTGCCCTTATTGAGCCAGTCTTCATGTATTGTGGACCATTCCTCTGAATTTGTCACAAGATGAGCGGCCCTGTACCATTTTTCAACTACATGAAGGACTGTGAGCTGCGCCCCTGTCGTCTTGCATAGATAAGTCGCGTGCTTCAGGCCTACATCAGATACTTCAGACCCGTCAATCGGGCAGATAATGTGTTTATATTCCATTTTATTTTCACCTCAAGGGTATTCTATCAAAACCTAGCGTTTTGTCAAGCAAGCGCCCGATTAGGAGTAGGTTTTGACCTCGGAAAGGGCTTTTCCGCCCTTGCCGACCCATGTGCGTGTCCAGCGACGCTGGGCAACCCGTAAGACGATGAATACCAAGCCGGAGAATACCGCGAAAGCTATGAAGCCTAAAGAGAAGGAACCTGTGTACTGCTTCGAAAGCCCCATTGCGTTGGGGATAAAGCCGCCGCCGAGCGCCCCGATCTCTCCGATCATGCTGCCCGCGACCGCCGTTGTGACAGGCCAGCGCAGGGGCACGAGCTGGAAGAGAGAGCCGTTACCCATACCCAGAAAGGCGAATGTGCACATGAAAAGTATGGTTGTTACGACCAGTGACGGTGATGTGCTCGTAAGGAGCATCAGTATCGTTACCATCACAAAGACAAGCGTAAGCGAATTGATGCCGCCCCACCTGTCGGAGACATATCCGCCGAGTATCCTGATGCCGCTGCCCATGACAGCCGCAAGCATCGTGAGCTGTCCGGCCTGGATCTTTGTGACGCCGAACTGGTCATGGTAGAATGTCGGCAGGAAGTTTGAAAGGCCGATGAAGCCGCCGAATGTGATGATATATATCGCGTTGAAAGCCCATCCGTCCTTTTCTACAAGGCACTTGAGCATCTCTTTCAGGTTGTGATCGTCTCCCCTGTCCGGAGGCTCTTTCGCGAATATCAACATGACAAGGAAGGGTACAAGCATCGTGAAAGCCGCGAAGCCGTAAACGTTCTGCCAGCCGTATGTCGTGGCCAGAGGAGGAGCAAGAAGGACTGCTAGAACCGTTCCGCTATTTCCAGCGCCTGCTATACCCATCGCAAGGCCTTTGTACTGCGGCGGGAACCAGCCTGAACCGAGGGAGAGCGCCACGCCGAAGCTCGCGCCCGCGATACCGAGCAGGACGCCCATCGCAAGGACGTCGCTGTAGCTCTTGACCGCGAAGTAGCCGTAGATCATCGCAATGAGTATTAGCCCCATTTCGACTAGGGCCGCCCTTTTCCTCCCTATGTACTGCGACAAGACACCGAGCGGGAAGCGCATTATAGCGCCTGACATGATCGGTACGGAGATCATGAAACCTTTCTGGGCCGGGGACAGATTGAAGGCCTCGCTTATGAACGGGGCCATCGCGCCGTTCAGCACCCAGATGGCAAAGCAGAAATCGAAATACAGGAATGAAGCGAATAACGTGGGTGGGTGTCCAGCTTTTAAGAACGTTTTGAAGTTAGCCATTGCTTTTCTTACTCTCCTTTCTGTTTATTGAACTCCCTATCTCTGCAATACCATTATTAGGATCAGGCAGTGAATAAGGAACAATTTTGGAGAGCTTTTGAAAAGGCAATGACGGCTGGTCTAGGGATTATTTTTTTGTTGCTTAGTATTTCTTTTGAGACTCCTGGACGCAGAACTGCCTTTTAGTGAATAGCCCCCAAAATCCACCTTTATCCCAGACATGATATTTATCAGTTACCCTAAATTTAGCAACTTTGTTGCTTTCTGTCAAGACAATAAATGAGCATTCCAGGGCAAAATGGTAGCAGAGAGGGCTTGAAATTTTAAAAATCTCTTAATAATTGAATAGTTAGTAATTGGGGCATTTTTTGTTTTTCATGTAAAAAATGCCCCAATGGTATGTATTGTTATTGCGCGCCAAGTGTCCAAAAAAAGCAGAATAAGAACCGGGCGCCGTTCCGAATTCATTTAATAATAGTCGTATGAAAACAGATGAGTACGTCTGATGCTTGTTACGAAAAGGTAACACGGCTCGGAATTCAGCATGTTCAGGTATAGAAAAAAGAAAAATGAAACCTTTGATTCGAGTTGATGTTACTTTTTGGTAACATCCGGAATATTTAATGATAAGGCAACTTTTTATTTTTTTGAAAAGAAATCGGCATGCAAATCAAGCATTTTAAATGAATCTCCATTAAGAACTTCTTTATTGGTATGTTTATTGCTTAGATATTCCGGAATATCAACCACCAATCATGCCGAAGTAAAAGAATTTCTTTTTTTTGAAGAAACATCTTTACATGGTTATTTTGATTATGGTATGTAAGCTTTCCAATCCAGGTGCAGGTCGAGTTGAGTCGGGAGCCGGCAGATTTTCCAAGGCTCTTGTTATATGAAGCAGGCCGTGAGTAGCCTGCCGTTCAGTCAGTACTGTCGCTGCTCTAATGACCTTTCAGTTTTTTTCAGTCTTGATTTTTTTTTGATTTTTGATAGACAGCACAAGATGTTTGTATTATAATTCCGCCATCTCTAAAAATGAAAACAAGCGCTGTTTTTTGTTAAGAAGCGAAAAAAGCTGGACAGGTTTAATTGAATCTGGTATTTTACGGCTGCTCTACGGAACCGTCCTGACACGGTTCCTGTTTTTAATGCGGCAGGCGATAGAAAAACCCCGATCAAAAAAACAAAACCAAAGACTATCAGTTTCGGAGGACTCGATTATTTTGAGTCAAACGATCAGAAAAGAGATTGCGCGTTTCTGCAGGTGTCTTCTTTATATGACGGCGGTATATTTCTGCCCCGCTGTAAGAAAGAGGGTGCGTTCCGGCGAAGGCGACGTGAATCTGTTTAAAGATGTCCAGGCTGAAAGCCTTCAAGTCAACAGGGCCGGAGAAGAAGCGCACTCCAGCCCCCTTGCTATTTTTGGAAAGGTGATTGAATCCTTGCCCATCAATGTAGAGCGGATGCACGCGGGATGCGGAACGGATGCGTTTGATTTCGAATTCCAGGACCACATACTGGAGTATGATGTCAAGCCGAGGACGGATAAGCCCGTCCATGCGTACCATAATAGCAAAGAGTGGCAGCAGAAGACCGGTTTGGATCTGATCCGCTTAACGCTCAATCTCGCAAGAGGCAACCTCGAAGGAGCATCTTGCGCCTGTCTTTAGTCTCCAGGCACAAATCGAAAAAAAACTGCCGCGTTGCTTAATACGGCGAGCGCTCACGGGAGTGCACCCCATGAGGCGGCTTTGCGGGTCTTGAGAAACGGGCGTTCAAGTTATCTATGGGAATCATAGATATGATAAAAAAAAGTAAAAAAGCAGCAGGTAAAGGAGGTGTAGGGTATGGATTTAAAGAGTTGTAAAAGAATTTTCGGGAAAGGGTTGCAACTCGGATTGGCGTCACTCCTCATTGCGGGGTTTGCGTCAATAAGTGCCAGTGCTGCAGAGCAGGCTGCGTCAACCCCTGCTCCGGCTGTTGCGGCGCCCGCGGCTGATGCGGCGGCGGCTCCGGCTGATGCGGTGGCGGCTCCGGCTGAAAAGGGAGATGCCAGGATCGGATCTCTTCTCTTCACTGGCGGCAAGAGGTTCACCAACGGTGCGCCTCCGTGTATTTCATGCCATAGCGCTAGCGTAGGTGCGCTTGGCGGTGGAGTGCTTGGGCCAAATCTTACAAAGGTGTATGCTGACGAGTCCAAGAACCCGCTGATCAACTCGGCGTGGATCAACAACCCGTCAACACCTGTAATGGGCGCTGTTTTCTCCAACAGGAACGTTACAGATGAAGAGGTCGATAATTTAAGGGCCTTCTTCGCGGAACAGGCAAAGGGTAATGTAGCTCCCTCCTCAACAGGAACCTTTACAATCGTAGGTTTAGGCGGATTTATAGGTATACTGATCATCTTCAATATTATCTGGAGCGGGAGATACAGGAACAGAAATAGAGGCACTGCCCATGATGCCCTATGGAGAAATTACGGCGGAAAAGGAGGAAGATAAATGTCTAACTGGATACAAGATGAAATCAACCCCGGAAAAAGGGGATGGGAAGAATTCTATAGGAACCGCTGGCAGTACGACAAGACCGTAAGGTCAACGCACGGCAACAACTGTACAGGCGGCTGCTCCTGGATGGTTTACGTAAAGGACGGCGTCATAACATGGGAGCTTCAGGCGGTTGACTATCCGAAGCTTGACCAGTCACTTCCCCCTTACGAGCCGAGAGGATGTCAGAGGGGTATCTCTGCTTCCTGGTACGTATACAGCCCTGTCAGGATCAAGTATCCTTACGTCCGCGGCATACTTATCGACGCCTGGAAAGAAGCAAGGTCAAAGCACTCTGATCCTGTTGACGCATGGAGATCCATCGTTGAGAACGCAGAGCTCTCAAAGAAGATCAAGTGGTCAAGGGGTAAGGGCGGATTCCGCAGGTTTGACTGGGATACAGCCGGTGAGATCATTACCGCAGCCCAGATCTACACAATAAAGAAGTACGGCCCGGACAGGAACATCGCCTTCTCACCGATCCCGGCGATGTCGCAGATAAGCTACGTATCCGGCGCCCGTTACAACCAGCTCATAGGCGGCGTTCACTTAAGCTTCTATGACTACTACACAGACCTTCCGAACGCGGAGCCCGAGGTATGGGGCGAGCAGACCGACTCCTGCGAAAGCGCTGACTGGTATAATGCCGGTTATGTCGTCATGAACGGCGCGAACCCGAACATGACAAGGACAGCGGACTGCCACTTCGTATCAGAGCTCAGGATGGGCGGAGCGAAACTCGTAGTATGCGCACCGGACTACTCACAGGTCTCCAAGTACGCTGACCTCTGGGTTCCCCTCAAGACAGGTTCAGACACGGCCTTCTGGCTCGGCGTCAACCATGTTATCCTGAAGGAATTCTTCGTTGACAAAAAGACGCCATACTTCGAAGTATATTGCAAAGCCTACACAGACCTCCCGAACCTCATAAAGCTCACAAAGGGCAAGGACGGATATGAGCTCGGCCGTTACTTGAGGGCGTGCGACCTTTCCGGTTATGCCGATGAGGATAACCCGGAGTGGAAGTTCTGCATGTGGGACGAGAAGACAAACAAGGCCCGCGTAGTGAACGGCGGCATGGGCTACAGGTATCCCTCGAAGCACGAGAGCCACGGAAAGTGGAACACACTCCTCAAGGACGGAAAGACCGGCGAAGACATCTCCCCGGCCCTCACCCTCCTTGACGGCAAGGACGACGCTATCGAAGTCGTCTTCCATGAACTCGACAAGCCGGAGAGATACAAGAGGCAGGTGCCCGTTAAGTACGTAGAGACCAAGGAAGGCAGGGTTCCTGTAACAACAGTATTCGATCTTTACATGGCTCATTGCGGCGTAGGCCGTAAGGGTCTTTCAGGCGATTACTGCAGGAACTACGATGATGACAGAGGGTATTCACCTGCATGGCAGGAGAAATACACCGGCATCGGCCGTGACACTATAATCCAGGTCGGCAGGGAGTTCGCTGGTAACGCGGAAGTCACAAAAGGCCGTTCAATGGTCATTTGCGGCGCCTCCTTCAACCACTGGTACCACTCAAACCTCATGTACAGGGCCTCAATGAACGCCCTTATGCTTTGCGGCTGCGTCGGAAGAAACGGCGGCGGTCTCCAGCACTACGTCGGACAGGAAAAGCTTGCTCCGTTCGATTCATGGGGACAGATCGCTCACTCACTCGACTGGGTAAGGCCTCCGAGGCTCATGAGCAACCCGATCAACTGGTACATCCACACACAGCAGTTCAAGTACGACTCAGCGATAACCGATTACCATGTCGTACCGGATAAGTCAGTCCTCGAGTACCAGCACACGGCCGACTACGCCGTAAGGTCGGTAAGGCTCGGTTGGATGCCTGGGTATCCGCAGTTCAACAAGAGCAATATCGCGATAGCCGAAGAGGCCCAGAGGGCCGGCGCCAAGACAGACGCCGAGATCGTCGACTACGTGGTAAAGCAGTTGAAGAGCGGCTCCATCGACTTCGCCATCGCCGATCCGGACGCTCCGGAGAACTGGCCGAGGGTATGGTTGATCTGGCGCGCCAACGCGCTTGGTTCAAGCGCAAGGGGTCAGGAATACTTCTTCAAATTCCTCCTCGGCACACATAACAACCTGGTCACGGAAGAGGTCGCAAAGCCTTACCTTAAGGAGCTCAAGTACAGAGAGTCCCCGCTTGGTAAGCTCGACCTTATCGTCGACCTCAATATGCGTATGAATACCACGCCGACCTATTGCGATATCGTACTCCCGGCGGCTCACTGGTATGAGAAGGAAGACATCAACACAACAGAGCTCCACTCATTCATCCACCCGATGGGCGCTGCCGTACCGCCGAACTGGGAAGCGAAGAGTGACTATGACGCATACAAATTCCTCTCCGGAAAATTCGCTGATCTTGCGAAGAAACACTTCCCGAGGCCGGTAAAGGAAATCATGACCGCTCCTCTTGGTCACGATACCCCCGGTGAAATCGCACAGCCGGCGCTTAACGGCGTCCAGGACTGGAAGAAGGGCCAGTGCGAAGCGATCCCCGGCAAGACAATGCCTGTAATCAGCGTTGTCGAGAGGGACTTTGCCAATGTCGACAAGATGTATTCATCAGTAGGACCTCTCATGAAGGGCAAGTACGGTTTCCACGGTATCATGCTCGACGGAAAGGATCTCTACGAGAATTACATGAAGCAGGAGCACGTAGCCGTAAACGAAGTAAACGGCCAGAAGCTTATCGCCATCAATACGGCGAAAGAAGCAGCCAACTTCGTCTTGGCCTTCTCAGGCACGACAAACGGAGAAATAGGCTACAGGCAGTGGCATGAAGAAGAGCACCACACAGGCCTCCACGGGGACAACTACGAGGCGGCGAAGAAGGCCGTTCTTGAGATATACCCCGAGGTCAGCTTCAGAGACCACGTCCACGGCCTTGCCGAGGAAATCGCCGGTCCTGACAGGAACTTCACAGTCACCTACGACGACATCGTCGCGCAGCCGAGGCGTTGGCTCACCAGCGCTCTCTGGACGGGTGACAACAGAAGGGGCCGCGCTTACGGCACATGGACAATCCAGACCGAGCGCAGGGTACCCTGGAGGACACTCACAGGAAAGCAGCACTTCTACCTCGATCATCCGATCTATCTTGAGTTCGGCGAAGCTCTGTGCTCACACAAGTACAAGCTGAACCCCTCAAGGATGAACGAGCTCCAGAAGTCTGATAAGACAGACGCTCTTATGCTCAACTACATCACGCCTCATGGTAAGTGGGCGATCCACTCAACCCATTATGATAACCTGAGGATGTTGACCTTGTCCCGCGGCGGTAACTCCTGCTGGGTCAACGACAGGGATGCCGAGAGCGTAGGTATCAAGGACAATGACTGGGTTGAAGCGTATAACGACAACGGTATATTCGTATGCCGCGCGGTCGTCAGCGCCAGGATTCCGACCGGAACATGCTACGCCTACCATTCACAGGAGAGGACGATCAACGTCCCGAAGGCGGAGCAGAGGAACAAGATCAGGGGCGGATTCCACAACAGTCTTACCAGGCAGCGTATCAAGCCGACACTCATGACCGGAGCATACGGCCAGTTCTCCTACGCCTTTAACGGCTGGGGCCCGATCCCGATCATCAGGGATACAACAGTGTTGGTGAGAAAAATGAGAAATCAGGAGGTGAAGTGGTAATGGATATAAGAGCTCAATTGTCAATGAGTTTTCATATGGACAAGTGCATCGGCTGCCATACCTGCAGCGTGTCCTGTAAAAACGTATGGACATCGCGCAGAGGCGCCGAGTACATGTGGTGGAACAACGTCGAGACAAAACCCGGCGCTGGCTATCCGCTCACATGGGAAGACCAGGAAAGATACAGGGGCGGCTGGGAAGTATCCGGCGGGAGCCTGAGGTTGAAGCTCCTCAAGGGCCCCGGCAAGATCAGAACGCTTGCCAATATCTTCTTCCAGCCGAACCTTCCGACGGTAGACGATTATTATGAGCCGTTTACCTACGATTATCAGAACCTCTTCAACGCTCCGGCCGGCGATGACCAGCCGACGGCGAGGCCGAAGTCACTGATAACCGGCGAGTTCATGGAAAAGATAGTCCTCGGCCCCTACTGGGACGTTGACATGGGCGGATGCCCGCTGTATGCAACAAACGATCCGAACCTGAAGGGCCTTTCGGAGTCGCAGAAGGAGATGCTCACAAAGTTCCACAAGCTCTTCTTCTTCTATCTCCCGAGGATATGCAACCACTGCCTTAACCCTGCTTGCGTAGCGTCCTGCCCGTCAGGCGCCATCTACAAGAGGGGCGAAGACGGTATCGTCCTTATCGACCAGGACACCTGCCGCGCATGGAGATTCTGCGTCAGTGCGTGTCCTTACAAGAAGCCCTATTACAACTGGGCGAACGGTAAGTCCGAGAAGTGCATATTCTGCTACCCGAGGACAGAGACCGGCCAGCCGAACGCTTGCGCTCACGCATGCACAGGCAGGATCAGGTTCGTAGGAGCCCTTCTTTATGATGCCGACAGGATCGAAGAGGTCGCCAAGACACCGGATGACAGGCTCGTAGAGGCGATGAGGGAGATCATACTCGACCCCAATGATCCGAGGGTAATCGAAGAGGCCAAAAAGGCTGGCATTGACGAGAACTGGTTAAAGGCCGCCCAGGAGTCTCCTGCATACAATCTGTTCAAGAAGTGGCGTATAGCGATGCCGAACCATCCTGAATTCAGGACAGTTCCGATGAATTTCTATATACCGCCTCTTTCTCCGATACTTCACAATGCCAAGGCAGAGAATGGCGGCATGTTCGACCCTGAATCAATGGAATTCTTCACCGAGATCGACAAGATGAGGATCCCGGTCAGATTCCTTGCCAACATGCTCTCAGCCGGCAACGAGCAGACAGTGCTCGAGTCCCTCAAGAAGCAGCTGGCGGTCAGGATTTATATCCGTCAGAAGAGGGTCGGCGATATCGGCGACAGCAAGGCAAAGAGCGCCCTTTCATCAGTAGGCCTCACCCCGCAGGATGCCGAGGACATCTACAGACTTACGTCCCTCGGTACTTTCCAGGAGAGGTTCGTAATCCCGGAAACCCACCGCGAGCATATGACAACGGTGGATCCGAGGACCATGTACGAAAAGAGAGGCTCCGTCGGCTTCGGTCAGAAGAGGAAGGAGTTCCCTGGGAGGACATGGTAATAGATGGTAATGGACAAGAGCTTATATTCGCACTTGGCAGGGCTGCTTGAATATCCCAAAGAGGATATGAAGATCCGTGTCGAGGAATGTGTAAAATCCCTGGCGAGCGATCAGAGTTATCCTGCCGTGGCTGTGGAAGAGCTCAAAAAGTTCCAGAAGGACCTGGAGGAGCTACCCCTTGATGATCTTCAAGGGGTATACTCCTACACCTTCGAACTTACATCAGACTTTACGCTTGATATGGGATACCACCTCTATGACGGTTTCAAGAGGGCAAACAAGCTGGCAACAATAAAGTCTATGTACAGGGAACAGGGTTTCCCCTTTGAGGAGATTGCTAAAGGGGAGCTTCCAGACCATCTTCCGATCATCCTTTACTTCCTCGGTTCCGTAAAGGATGAGGCGCTGAAGAAGGATTTCAGAGAGTCGTTCGTGATTATAGCGATGGAGAAGTTAAACAAAAACTTCGAAAAAAATAAAAAGAACATCTATAGCCACCTCATAAGTGTCATCTATAGAGTCTTAGAAAAAGATGTAAAGGAGGTCAAATAAATGGATAAGGTCCTGTTCGGCGCACTGCCGTACGTGCTGATTATGACAGCAATCGTCGGCGCCATATGGAGATTTAGAAGCAATAAGTACACGTGGTCTTCCCAGTCATCGCAGTTCCTTGAGAATAAGACCTTGTTCTTCGGGTCGTTCCCCTGGCACTACGGGATAATCACAATCCTTGTAGGTCACATAATCGGGATATTCGTCCCGAGCGCGATACTCGCGTGGAACGGCGTGCCTGTAAGGCTCTACATACTCGAGCTTACGGCCCTCGCGTTCGGTTTCCTGGCGCTCTTCGGTCTCCTCGCACTTATATACAGGAGGCTTACGAACTCCAGGGTTAAGGCCCTTACATCGTCATGGGACGTACTTATCCTTATCGTACTCCTTATACAGGTCGTAACAGGCCTCGGCAACTCCATCCTTTACAGGTGGGGCTCTAACTGGTATGCCGGCGCAGCTGTACCCTGGATGTGGTCGGTCTTCAAGTTCAATCCGAACGTTGATTATGTCGCGACACTGCCCCTTATAACAAAGGTGCACATCGTAAACGCCATGATATTCATCGCTTTCATACCGTTCTCAAGGCTTGCCCACTTCGTGGTAATCAACCCTTACAAGTATCTCGTAAGGCCTTACCAGGTAGTAAGGTGGTACAAGAGGACTCCTCAGACAGAAAATATCATTCAGTACAAGTAACAAAGAGGGTGGGCCCCGTGCCCACCCTTTTTTTTAAGCTCTCGAATCCGATGTCATTTTAATACTACTACCTTGCGGTAACGAATGCGCAATTGCTACTCTAAAGTTGTTTTCTGTTTCGTGTTTGGGCCGCTTAAGCGGTACATTGAGTGTTACGAAAGGAGTATTCCGAAATGGCAAAGATAACAAAATGGGAGCCGGAGAACGAGCAGTTCTGGCGTGAGACCGGCAGTGGAATAGCATGGCGCACATGCGGCGTAACCACTTTTTCGCTGATATTTTCTTTTGCTACGTGGTTTGTCATGAGCGCCGTGGTTGTGAGGCTTCCAAACATAGGCTTCAAATTCACCACAATGGAGCTCTTCTGGCTCGCGGCGATACCTGGGTTCGCGTCCGGTATATTGAGGTTGATACATTCTTACTTTATCCCGATCCTTGGAACAAGGCCGGTCGTCAGCATAGCGACCATCATCACGCTCATACCGATGGTATGGCTGGGTTATGCGGTGCAGGATCTGAACACACCGTGGTCCACGTTCATGATAATCGGCTTTTTAAGCGGCATGGGTGGTGGAGACTTCTCCTCATACATGCCTTCCACAAGCATCTTTTTCCCGAAAAGGCTTCAGGGCCTCGCGATGGGTATCCAGGCTGGCATAGGCAACTTCGGCGTTAGCGTCGTCCAGTTCATAACTCCGTGGATCGTAGGCGCAGCTGTGCTGGGTGGCGTTGTTGGCGGGCCGCAGCTCTTTACAAAGGTAGACGTTATCAAGGATGTGGTGGTTACAAAAGACGCCGCAGGTTTGGTAACGGACATCGTCTATAAGAAGCCGGAACTGGCCAGCGCCATAACGATCACGAAAGAGAACGGCGTGGTTAAGGATGTTGTGGTTCAAGAGACCGAAGTAACCAAGAACATGAAAGTAGAGTTGAAGAAAAATGAAGCGGGCGCAGTAACCGACCTGACTCTCAAGAAGGTAATTAAGAAGGATATGTGGATACAGAACGCCGCGTTCTGGTATGTCCCGTTCCTCATCCTGGCCTTCATACTCTGCGTTATTTTCCTCAGAAGCATCCAGATGAAGGGTACCAGCTTCAAAAAGCAGTTTGAAATACTTAGCACCAAGCAAAGAGCGCTTACGCATACATGGAATTGCACGATAACCTACATAGCATCATTCGGTTCATTTGCCGGTTATGCAGCCGCGTTCCCGATGATGATAAAGATCATCTACGGTGGTTTTGACGGCGCGCCAGACCCGTTGAAGTATGCCTTCTTCGGCCCACTCATCGGCGGTGTCTCACGAGCAGTCACAGGCCCTATATTTGACAAGTGGGGCGGTAGCAAAGGTATGTTATGGTGCTTTATTGGGCAGATCATCGGATGCCTGGTCCTTGTATTCGGAGGATACCTCAAGCCGACAGGAGTTGAGCAGTTCCCGATGTTCGTCTATGTAATGCTCTGGATATTCCTGATGACGGGCATAGCCAACGCCGCGACCTTCCGTCAGTATCCGATAGTGTTTGCGTATTCGCCTGCCAAGGGCGCGCAGATGCTGGGTTGGACAGGCGCATGGGCGGCCTTCGGTCCGTTTATCTTCACAAGCCTCATTGGCATGTCCATAACGAAGTTCGGCAGTGCCGTTCCGTTCTTCATAGGCGCAGCAGTCTACTATGCGTATGCCAACTTCCTGAACTGGTGGTACTACACCCGTAAGGGAGCCGAGAGATATGACTACGGCAACAGCGGCGGCACATGGTGGGATAAGGCCAAGTCAACCTGGGTCAATGATTAATCTGAGCGTAACGGCTGAGTAACACAGCTGTTTACACAATGAACCAGGCCGGACATCAAAAGCCTGCCGTAAATGTGGCGTTACTTATAAACATGGGGGAGAGATATTCTCCCCCATGTTTGTTTATTTTGGCCCAAAGACATGTCCTGGCAGCGGCAAGGTCCGTTATTATGCCTTGATTTAAGTTTAATATATGGTAGCATAAACAGATAGCTAGGAGCGTTATAAGAAAAGCGGGGGTTTAGGCGATGGGGTCTCAGGAACTTGCGTTGACGATTGGAGGCATTATATATGGCCTCGTTTTGATTGCGGCTACTTTCATAAACAACAGGTTCCTTGAAGCTTTCAGGCTAGATTCCCTGTTTATACGAAACCCCACTGCCT
The DNA here is from genome assembly GCA_016218105.1 of Deltaproteobacteria bacterium. GTDB lineage: Bacteria > Desulfobacterota > GWC2-55-46 > GWC2-55-46 > GWC2-55-46 > GWB2-55-19. The sequence goes on along the minus strand of JACRET010000006.1, from coordinate 8,926 downwards.
CCACAAGAGGCGTTAATCTTGTGGCTGGTCTGGTGATTATCGGCTACAACCTCTATACTACGATATGGTAACTCGACAGCGGTTTATAAGATAAAGTGCACCTGCTTCTGAAATCGTTTTTGATACCATATCTATCTAGCCCGCCTGCTGGTTTCCAAAAATCATTTTGATCATACTGCCTTGCGGTAATCAATTACTCCTTATAAGGGTAAATCTTAGCGCGACAAAGGAGCATCATCCATGGCTTGGTTAAAAAAATGGGAACCAGAGAATCAGCAATTCTGGAGCCAGACTGGAAGTAAAATCGCATGGACAACGCTGATACTGACCACTATAAGCCTCATCCTTTCATTCTCCACGTGGTTTGTTATAAGCGCGATCGTCGTACGCCTTCCCCAAATCGGTTTTAAGTTCGATACAATGCAGCTTTTCTGGCTTGCCTCCATGCCGGGTCTGGCGGGCGGTACTTTCAGGCTCGTACACATGTTCATGGTGCCCATCTTCGGCACAAGGCTTGTCATAGCCATAGCCAACTTCTTAAAGGTAATACCTTGCATCGGGCTCGCGTACGCCGTTCAGGACCCGGCAACCTCGTTTTCGACGTTTATAATACTCGCGTTCCTCGCGGGCTTCGGCGGCGGAGACTTCTCCTCCTTCATGCCTTCGACTTCCATGTTCTTCCCCAAGAGGCTCCAGGGCGCGGCTTTGGGCATTCAGGCAGGGATAGGCAACTTTGGCGTATCCCTTACGCAGTTCGTGACACCCTGGATCATCGGCTTCGCGGCCTTCGGCGCCGCCGTCGGCGGCCCACAGGTATTCACAAAGGGAGAGGTGGTAAAAGACATATGGCTGCAGAACGGCGTCGTCTGGTATGTGCCTCTGCTTGTGATTTTCGGCGTACTCTCGTTCCTTTTCCTCAAGAGCGTGCCGATCAAGGCATCGTTCACTGAGCAGCTCGATATATTCGGAAACAAACACACCTGGTTCATGACGCTCCTCTACATCATGACCTTCGGTTCGTTCTCAGGCCTTGCCGCTACCTTCCCTATGATGATCAAGGCGCTTTACGGCGGCTTTCCGAACGCCCCAGACCCGCTCAAATATGCGTTCTACGGCCCGCTCATCGGAGCGGGTTCGCGCGTTCTCTTCGGGTTCGTATCCGACAAGACAGGCGGGGCGATCATTACGACCCTTGGCGGCATCGGTACGATAGTCTTCGCACTGCTTATCATGCCGGCCCTTGCGCCCACGTCCCTTGATTCGTTCAACTTCTTTGTCTATATGATGCTTGCGATATTCTTCTTTACCGGTATCGGCAACGCCTCGACTTTCAGGCAGATACCGATGATATTCTCCCCAAGGCAGGCAGGCGGCGTTCTCGGCTTTACGGGCGCTATAGCCGCTTATGGCCCGTTCATATTCGCCCTCCTTATAGGCGCGGCTATCTCGAAGACAGGCTCACCTAAGCCATTCTTTGCCGGACTCATCGTCTTCTGCGCCATCTGCACCCTTCTTAACTGGTGGTACTACAACAGGAAAGGCGCTGAAAAGCCCTGCTAGTTTTTCGCATAACACCCGGGGGAGGTCTAAAAGGCCTCCCCTTTTTTTTTGCCCTCTCAACCTTTAGTTTCTCTCCCGGCCCGGCTTGACTTTTTGCTAAACTGAGATATATTTTATAAGATTGCTCTGGCCCATAAAAAACAGTTATAAAACAAGGAGTTAGGCCAGCATAACCGTTAAGGGGGATTGATATGGGTAAATATGACAGGATCGATAAGTTCGGTATCGAGAAAATGAGTAAGGAGGAGTATCAAAAAAAGCAGGAATATGTCCTTAAGAAGTGCAAATGCCAGGGGTGCCCTACATACGTCAAGGGAGACGCGCCTGTTGGCTACTGCTTTCCGCTAATAGGGACGAGCAAAAATATTCAATGGGAAAAAGAATGCATCTGCGAGACCTGCGCGGTTTATAAGGAATACGAGCTCAACCACACATTCTATTGCACAAGATGCTCTCAGGTCTGTCAGGCCCTTAAAGTGGAGGGCATATCCGACCAGGGCGGAGCAGGCTAAGAATTTTAAGCAGAGCTTAAAACTATTATTAAAAAAAAGAGGCTATGGGTTCCTTCCCATAGCCTCTTTTTTTTACAACGCCCTCCGTTAGGAACGGCCAGGCGGCGCGCCCTTCAGGGGCCTGAAATAAGCTATTTATCTGGACAAAGGGAGGTAGTTATAGTAATATTGCATTACACCCAAAAAGATTGGTGAATATTATTAATTAGGAGAGGCTTAAATGGAAATTACTACCCCGGATCAGGCAAAAGCAATAATAAAGAAGTGGCTCGAAGAGAACCATCACCAGGTAACCGAGATCAAGGATGATAACGTCAATTTTCACCTTGAAATAGATTATCCCCTTGGCTCGATGAAGAAGCAGAGGATCCTTCAGCCTAAGGATTACCCAGGTCTTGTCGTCCTTCTTAACGGCGTTTCCATCGCAAATGAGCACATCGAGAAGCTAAAGAAGATGAACGAGAATGACAGGGATGCGTTCTACGGCGAAATAAGGAAAGACCTTATATTCCTCCAGAACTCCTATGACATGAATATGGACGATGAGGGCGTGGCGAAGCAGGTTCAGTTCTCCTATGAATTCTATTACGACGGCCTTTCCAAGACAAAGCTTTATGAGGGTTTGCTTATTAACCACAGGACCCTCCTTTACATAATCACAAAGTTCAACGATGAATTTGGGATGCCTGTAATGCCTTCAGCCAAGAAGGGCGATGAGACAGTAGGTCACGCCTAACCGGAAGCGCGGCATAGAGGAGGAGTCATGAAGCTAGAAATAAAATACCGTTGTATGCAGGGTTCCTGTTGCGTGAACTGCCGTGAAGGCGTCATAGCGCTGGATGAGTCCCTGTTCAACGAGCTTAAGGCCGTTTATGAGGATAAGGAGCTTTTCAGGAGCCCCAAGGGGCTCTGCAGGCTCGGCTTCTCACAGCCTTTTAAGGTAATGAGGATGGTACAGCTTAATGACCAGGGGGAGGTCATCGAGGAAGGCGCACAGGTCGACGAGAACGACCCGATCGGTATTCTCGTTGCCGAGCACAAAGACATTATGAAAAAGTTCGATGAGATCGATGAGCAGATAAAACGCAGGGACATCGATGCGCTCTGGATCTCTACATGCGAGCTCGCGAACTCGATCTATCTCCACTCAGGGCTGAAGGAAGAGGAAGTACTTTTCCCGGCCATGCGCGATGTGCTCGCGCTTGGAGAGAGCCTGACTTCCATTATAAAAGAAGAGCACAGGGAAGTAATGTCGCTCCTGTCAAACTTCCGCACGGCTCTGGAAGAGGATAACATCATGGACAGCATCATCACCTCCATGATCGTCAGCCTCAAGGGCCACATCAGGAAAGAGGATCAGGAGTTCTTCGAGCTTGTCGATAAATGCCTTGATAAGGCCATGAGGAAAGACCTGGTCGACGGGATGAAGAAGATCGAGACTACATTCGTTCCTGCGCCTGTTGGAGAGCGCCGCAGGCGTTCCAACGAGGAGAGGGATGTATTCGATGACAACATCCTCGCGATCAAAGAACTTACAAACGCGGGTTGCTGCCACTGATATTTTTGATAAAAGTTTGTTTAAGCCGGAGAGCTAACGCTCTCCGGCTTTTTTTTGTGGTGAGGGCAGGAGCAAGCGGCCATTATAGTTTCCCGGCCCGTTCGGACAACGGGCCCTGCTTTTAAAGGAAGTAATTTAAAGGCCTGAGCGGCAAAGCTCTCCGGCTTTTTTGAGATTTTTAGAGATGCGGGATCAGACAGGGATATGTATATAGACCAGGAACAGCCAGATTAGAATAAGGGTGGCGCCTAACCAGCTGACGTATTTAAAGGCGCGCCGTCTCTTCCTTACGATCCATATCTTAAGGAGAAATACGCAAAGCCCTGATATCCATCCTATGAGAGACCAGAAGCCAATACCAGTCCGGATAAAAGACATGACAGCCAGTATCACGAAAAGGCAAAGGGTAGTAAACCCGTTAAACCTGTGTATCTTCCTCTCGGAGATATTTGCGGCCTTTACGAGCTGAAGCCCGCTTATAAAGCTTGAGGTGGCGAGCACGAGCCCGGCTGACGCGAATATGATGGATATATTGCTGAATACGTTCAGAATGTTGAGTATGCGCGACATTCTAGCTCCTGTACACCAGCCGTAGGATGTTTTTCTGTATCATGTAAGTGATTATCCCCAGGTATATAAGGACTATCGGCAATATTATGAAGACGTTCGGCAGCGTCGTGTTGTCGGTCAGCTCGTTGTTATTCGAGTCGCTTACTACGATTCCGTAAGTGTTCCTCAGGGTCATGTTGCCGTTTATGATGTTGTCATGCGACGACCATAAGGTTATCCCGTTCCAGGTATTAAGGTTCGCGCTATTCTCTTTTATCGTGTTCCTGTTCGAGTAGCTTATGAAGAACCCCTTATCCAGGTTGTGGTTCGCCGTATTTTTAAGAAGTGTATTCCCGCTCGATCTTTCGAGATATATGCCGTAGTACTCATTCGAAGCGGCGGTATTGCCTGATATGACGTTTTCGTTGGAATCGTAAAGCGAGATGCCGTAGACGTTATCCGATGTTGTGTTGTCTGTTATGTTTGATCTGCTTGCCTTTACAAGGGTTATCCCGGATGAGCGAGAGCCCTTTGCGGCAACGCCGGTTATCGTGACATTGTCCGTCTCCACGATTTTTATTACGGGTTGGTCCGGGTTGGCGGCCCTGATTATTGTAAAGGAGTCCCCTTTTACGGACTTGATAGTGACAGGTTTCCTGATGATCAGGTTCTCGGAGTAGACGCCTTCGTTTATGATTATCGTATCGCCGGGCATGGCTGAATCGACAGCCTGCCGGATTGTTTTGAAGCCCTCCGGCACAAGCAGGTCAGCGGCAAGGCACTCCGCGGATACGACAAGCCCAAGGATGAGAATAAGAGAATATATTACTTTACGCATTATACGCCTTCAAGCTCGGATAACCTCTTGGATAGATTGAGGTTTACGCGTGGCTCCCGTGTCCGTTTTTGAGATTGTCCTGGCCCTGTTTGGATTGCCGGATTAAGGCAGGAGTTACGGTAATTATACTTTATAATCCAAAATTCTACCAAAAAGGAGTGGATATGTCCAAAATATTTTAAAAAAAATGAACCACCCCGTTTTTACATTACCCAAACACAAGGGCGAATATGCATAGCGAGCGCATTCCTCGCAGCTTGCTGAGGGGCTTCAATTTTTGGCTTAGGTGATTGGAAAGAGGGCGCCTTTCTTGATATACTTCGGTAAACCGGATTTGAAAGGGAGCGGATATGAACAGCCGCTAGCTTCTCCGGCAGGGGAATACAAATGTACGGAGACGATAAGGGCTATACGCCAACTTTCCAGGCGAGAACGACATGATGCCGTATCTCACAATGATGGCGAACAGGCTCCTTGAACTCCATAGAGTATTAAAATCTACGGGCTGACTATAAACCCCAGGATAAGCGGAGACTTAAAATGAGGATCATTAGGTATGTACTCCATCAGAGTTTATGGATGGCAATACTCTGTACCTTCTTATTTGCTACAGTCTCTTTCTCCCAAACAAAGGAGATAATAGCCGAGGGTGCATACAACATGGGCGACGGGGAGACGCCTATGATTGCCGAGAGCAGGTCGGTCCTTCAGGCAAAAAGGACTGCGCTTGAGCAGGCAGGTACATATGTGGAGAGTTATTCAAAGGTCAAGAACTTTCAGTTGACTGAAGACGAGATAAAGGTCATTGCCTCAGGCTTGATAGAGGTTACGATATTAGATAAGAAAAGAACGATTATAGGCGATGGTCTTAACTTCTGGGTCAAGATAAAGGCGGTTGTCCAACTCGAAAAGATGGAGGAGATGGCAGCGAGGGTTAAGGAAAAATCGGTTGTCGAGGATTACAAGAGGATACAGGAGGCTTACGACAAGGGCCAGAAGGAAATCGAGGAATTAAAGAGGCAGTTGGCGCAGGCGAAGGGTGAAAAGGAAAAGAGGCGGGTAGAGGCCAGGCTTACGAAAGAAGAGAGGCTGTTTCAGGCTGATGAGTGGTTTGAGAAAGGGTACAACTACAGTTTGAATAAAGAATACGATAAGGCAATCGAGGTATTTACCAATGCGATTCAGTTAGACCCAAATTATTCCAAAGCTTACAATAACCGCGGAGCGGCCTATTATAAGAAAGGTCAATACGACAGGGCTACTGAGGATTATACCAATGCGATTCAGTTAGACCCAAATAATTCCAAAGCTTACAATAATCGCGGGGTTGCCTATGGTAGAAAAGGTCAATACGACAGGGCGATTGAGGATTATAACAGGGCGATTCAATTAGATCCGAATGATGGCGATGCCTACTACAATCGCGGGAATGCCTATGTTAGAAAAGGTCAGTATGACAGGGCGATTCAGGATTATAGCAAGGCGATTCAGTTGAACCCAAATTATGCCGAAGCCTACAACAATCGTGGGTTTGCCTATGATAGAAAAGGTCAATATGACAGGGTTATTGAGGATTATAGCAAGGCGATTCAGTTGAATCCAAATTTTGCCGAAGCCTTCAATAATCGCGGGGTTGCCTATTATAAGAAAGGTCAATACGACAGGGCTATTGAGGATTACAGCAAGGCGATTCAGTTGAACCCAAATTATGCCGAAGCCTTCAATAATCGCGGGAATGCCTATTCTAAGAAAGGTCAATACGACAGGGCTATTCTTGATTTTCAAAAGGCATGTGATATGGGAAGTGAGGAGGGGTGCAGGTTTTTGAGGAATTTAGAAAGAAGATAGTATAAGCACAACATAAAATATTTTAATGTAGAGCGTTAAATTCGCAAGTTGGTAATGATTGGAACAGTACATTGCCACGGTAAAGGAGCTTTTAGGATTTACAATTACGCTTCGCTATGCTCACGCCCGGCACATAATACATTTCGCCGGGTCAGTCTAAATATAACACCCTGTCGCGTCCCTCGGTTTTCGCCTGATACAGGGCCTTGTCCGCCCTTTTAAGAAAGTCCGCTAACGGCTCCGTCTGGCGGCGCTTGGCAACACCTGCGCTGATGGTGAGCCTGTATCCGCCGGGAAGGCCGTCACAAACAAGCCGGCTTATCTTCTCCCGGATCTTTTCAGCCATTGAAACGCATTCTTCGACTGAATTCCCTATCAGGAAGACGGCGAACTCTTCACCGCCGTAACGGATGGGTATATCGCTGGCCCTGGTGGCGCCGATAATGACGGCGGCTACTTTTCTTATGACCTCATCCCCGACGCCGTGGCCGTGCGTATCGTTTATCTGCTTGAAGTAGTCCAGGTCGAACATGGCCATCGTGATGGAGTATTTTTCGTTGCGGTCGTGCGCGTGCATCACTCTTTTCAAGGACTCTTCCATATAGAAGCGGCTGTACAAGCCCGTAAGAGGGTCCCTTATGGACTGTTCGTAGAATTTGCACCTTTCGAGGTCGAGCATGTGGTAAAAAGTTTCCCGCTCGACAGCGACCCCGAATGTATTGGCCATTTGTTCGAGCATCTGATCTATCTCTTCCGTCAATTCCAGGTCATGGGCGAGCCGCAATACCGCCATCGCCTGGGCCTTTCCGCTGACGTTTGAAAAAAGCGGTATAACAAGACACAACTCGTTTGTATTGCCTCTGAGCTGTGCCGGTTTCGCGGGCAGAGGGCTTTTTATGCAGCTCACCCGGCTTTTCAAATACCACTCATTCCTGTCAATACCGAGTATGTCTCTCAAAGCCTCGGGCGGTTTTTCATTGACGCTTCTGTAACGCGTTTCAGGCGCAAGATAAATGGGGCCGCCTTCAGCGGTGCTGGTGTGGAATTCTATTGAAACGACAGGCAGGGTTCTCCTGAGTATCTCAAGGAGCGCGTTGGCTGTATCGCGGAAGTCCCGATACATTATGATAGTGTTTGTAATGTCCTTTAGCGTCTTGTTGAGTAGAGAAAGGCGGCGGATGTCAGTCTTGTCCCTGGCAAGCGCGAATATGCCGCAATCCAGCTGTTTAAGCCTTTTAATGACAAAATCGATGAGATCCCCGTGGATAAGGGAGCCGTGCTGAGGGGCTATCAGCTTGATCGGGAATTCTTCGAGTTTCAAAAGCCCGTGCAACAATATCTCCCGGCTCGGCATATAGTGTTCGTGGAACGGGCGGATGTCCTCAAAATACGATTCGTCACGCGCCACCAGGCTCCAATCCGAAGTCATGCCTCCGAAAATATCGCTTGAAAACATTATCCTGCCAAGGGGATCATAAGTGCAGAACGCACCGGGGAAGTGCAGGTACGGAGTAAAAACGAAACGCAGGATACGCCCGCCCAGATCAAGCTCCCAGCCGTGCTCCTCCACTTCCCAAAAAGGCATCTTGATTCCGTAATGCTTTATGAGCTCCTTTGCCCGCCAGTGTGTAACGACCACGGCATCGCCGCGAAGGTCAGGGATATCATCGATCAATTTTAACGAGGCGGTTATATCCGGGTCCTGATGATGGCATACGAAATAACGGATATTTGAGAAGGGGATTATCTCCTCGACCTTCCTGCGGACATTCTCAAACGTAAGATATCCGCCCGGGTCTATTAGTACCGACTGATCCCCGTGCTCTATTAAATATGAGTGGCACTGAAAAAGGTCGTCAGGCAGATGCTGCCCCACCCACCAGACGCGCTCTCCTATCTCGACAGCGCCGCCGGTATCCGCCAGGGTTATTTTCCTGATGTCTATTCCTTCCATTTATAAAATCCTGTTCAGCCGGTTGAAAAGCATCGCGAGCGCACTCCCCGCAGTCTTCCGCGGGAGTTTAAATAAAATATATTTTCTAACATATATTTTCATATGAT
>JACRET010000035.1 GCA_016218105.1 Deltaproteobacteria bacterium | reverse complement strand
CTGACATTTGCTTCCTCCTTCATTACTCGACGATTGACTTTATGTCTTCCTTGGTAACCTTCATGCTGCTGTAGACATCGCCGCTGAGAGGCTCGACCATAAAACGGACGCCGTTCTTGTCCTCTATTATCTGCGTCACCTTTACGGACACGACTAACTTGTCGCCCACCTTAACCATCACCATCACCTCCTTTTTCAATGAGTCGTTTGACGTCCTCAACGCTTCTGCATACGGCCGCGCGGCCTCCGGCAAATCGAATTTGCCGAAGAACGTAGCTTTGAATCGGCGTAGCCTTGTTAGAGCCGACTTTAAGCTCGATTGCATAAAACACTCCCTCCTTGCAGATTATTAAATCCGGGATGCCCGCAGTGAAGCGGTCGGACACTTTATAGAGCCACGCATTCGGATAGTTTTTCTTTATGAACTGGACGACCTTGTTTTTTAGCCGCGTCTCTGACAAGGGCATATATGGCCTCCTGTAAACTTTAAATGGCGCATAGGTGAAGTCAGTAAACCTCCTGATGTCCTCGCCCCATGCGGAATTGACAAGGGAGAGCGGGCAGACCACAAAGAGCCGGAGGCCGGGTTCTGTCAGCCTGTAGTGCGTGAACACTTCAAGGCACGTCCGTGTCTTGCCAAGCCCCGGGTCGTGAAACAGGGCGCAGTTGCCGTCGTTCTTTATTGCGAACGGGATCGCCTCGCGCTGATGGTTGTAGAGGTCTGTCATGCGTTCTCCTTTCTGATTCGTTCCACGGTAAAACCTTTCTCGCCCACCGTGCGTATCATCAGCCCCGTGAAAACCTGCGCGATGTGCTCACCCACGTCGCTTGAGACGTCTATGACAGCCTTGCCGTCTACAGCCAAATAGCTGGCATGGAGTCTGACCCGAGCCTGTCCAAAGGTGCACTCGGCCGTGATGATGCCAAGGGCTATCTGCTCCTCGATTGTTTCTTTGGTTACGCCTTCCTTGAATTTGAACCTGCATATCTCAGACATCGTTTTTCTCCCCAAGACGTGTATTACGGAAATTTTTGGAAACTGTCGGAAATTTTTTCTAAAAGTATTCACGGAGGTTTTCCCTCTCAAATACGGCCTTGATGCGCTTGATATCCTCGTAAAGGGTGCTTCTTGGTATTTTGAGGACTTCACTCGCTTCGTTGATGTTCAAACCTTCTTCGCTCAAGAGCCTGCAAAGCTCTCTCTGTCTCGAAGTGAGCTTTTTGAGAATTCTGGAAATATCTATTTTGAACTCAAGGCTTGTTTGTTGATAAGAGCCGAATTCGGTTTTGGTAAGCTGGTCTAAAAACGTGGGTGACCCTTCCTCATCGAAAATCGGCTCATCTAAAGAAACGCTTTCCATTGATATCTTGCGTTTATCCGAAGCGAGTTTTTCGGCGATGTGGCGGAGCTTGTACTCGATAACCCTGGCCATGAACGTCCGAATATTCGCCCCGAATGAAGGGTCGTAGTCGTTTTTTGAGAAATGCCAGTGCGCAAGGCACTCTTGAAGAAGGTCGTCAAAATCTTCCAATTCGAGGCATTTCTGATCCCTTCTAATCCTGTTTATTACGCTTATCGCCACTCCGATTTCCCAGTCCTGAAAAAGCCCTTTGTAATTAAGGTCCGCTATGAGACACCTCCCCTTTTTTGGTGGTGTCTATGGCGAACCCGATTTAATGTTACGGCTTTTAACCCCCCGGCAAAATCACGGAGGGCTCCGTGATTTCTGAACCGTGTTATTTTCCCCGTTTACGTTTATGGATCGAGATATCCTCCAGACCAAGCAGTTCCTCCTGTGTCGGCTCGCGCTTGAGTATCCCGGCCATGACCTCCGTGATGGCCCTGCAGAGCGCCTCGTTTTGAACCTTATGTTCCGTTGGCGTAAGCGGTCTCTCAGCAAAGGACGTACTGAACCTACCTCCGAACCGCTTGAGAAAGTTTTTCTCCCGTGTTTGTCCCATTGGCGTTTCCTCCAATGCATATATACGACGTCCATTGGAAAACTGTCGGCACCCGACAGAAATCGGAGAAACGTCGTATATATGCTTTGAAGGAAAAACAGCCGGTTTCGACGGATTACGGCAGCACAGCGCAACCTATTGATATTGCTTGATTTATTAGGGGATTCGCTGTAGGGGTTGTATAAGGGATGGGGATTAACGGAGGGTTATGACCGCGCCGATCAAAGCAAACTCAGGCAAAAAGAAGTACGTAATCTACACGCGCTGCTCGACCGAAGACCAGGCGCAGGGGGATTTTACGACCCTCGACGCGCAGGCGCATCACTGCAAGAACATGCTCGACGCCTTCGGGTACGAGCTTGCGGATTTCGGGAAAAAGGGCATCATTAATGACGATGGATATTCTGGCAAAGACCTAAACCGGCCCGGCATACAGGCCATCCTCGAAAGTGTCCACAAGAAGCGGGCTTTCGACGGCGTCATATTTTTCCGGCTCGACCGCCTGACCCGCAACCCTCGTGACCTCTACTCGCTAATCGATTTATTCAAGGCCAATGACGTTGACTTCATCTCCGTCCGTGAAAACCTCGACAGCTCCACGGCCATAGGCCGGGTGGTCATAGGAATACTCGGATTGCTTTCGGCTTTCGAGAGGGAACTGACCGGCGAGCGCGTGAAGGCGTCGGCCATAGCCAGAGTCCGGCAAGGACGCTGGGTCGGCGGCATCATCTCTTACGGCTACAAGCTGGTGAACGACGAAGCTCCGTCGGAGATGTATATAAGCTGTGGGGAAGCGGTCTACAGCCTTATAGCGGCACCTGAAAACGCCGTCCGTTACGGTCAGGCTGGCCGACCGGAAGAACAACAGGGTCAAGGGGAGCGCCGCCGTGTTCAAGGGTCTTGTTTACGAGGAAAAGGTATTGAAGTTCCTCAAGATGGCCTATATGGACGAGCTTTCAACGGATATTTTTTCCATTGAGGAGGTAAATGGCGACGCTGTTGTCCCTGAAACACGGTTCTCTTCGATGGAATTGCGTCTGAGGAGGGTTGTAAGGACCGAAGGTTTTGTTTTGAAGGAATATAGGGTGATCCCGGGCGAGGATATCGAGGTACGCGAGGCCGACTTCATGCTTCTGGTCGAGAGGCCGGCGGCCGTCGCCCTGGATTCTACCGTCATGAAGCGGGGCCTTGAATACCGACTTTTCGTGATCGACCAGGCCCCGGGGCCGCGGTAAGGAGGATCCGGATGGAATCCATAAAAAAATTCTTCAACGAGCTTACGCCTAAGCGGAAAAAACTCCTCGTTATCGGGCTTATCACCCTCCTTGGCGGCGGTCTTCTTTTCATGGGTTATAAGTTCAGGGACGGCGGTATCCCGGTGAAGACAGGGGTGGAGCGGAAGAAAAAGATAAGCCTTGATCCCGAACTGCTGGAAAGGGCCTACAGCGACAATATCAAGCAGGAGTTTGAAAAAAAGGACGCGGAGCTTAACGCGGTCAGGTTTTTAACGCGGGCGAATGCGTTTTCGCGCCTGCAACTCAACTCGACGCGCCCCGCGCGACGGTGGAAGCGCTTAAAAAGAAGGTCGATGAGGACGAGTGGGCGATATACCAGCAATGGAAGGAGCACTCATCCGTACAGGACAATACTGAAAAGACAGTCCGTAACGAACCTTCCGTCGCATCCGGGGCCGGGCAACGGTCCCAGGGACAGCGGTATTCAGCGCCACAGCCTCCAGGGCAACAGCTTCCCGGCGGACAGCCGTCCAGGTTTTCACCCCTTCCATCGCCTCCGCTTGCGGGGTCATGGACACGGTCCGCGCCTCGCGATGAGAAGCCTCAGCCGGTCGGAGGGATAGAAATTACGGTCGGCATCAAAAAGGATGGAAAGGACGGAGCGGCTATACGGAAGGAACAGCATAAAAAATTAGCGAAGCGGACGGTCTATCTTCCGCCTTCGTTCATGGAGGCTTCCCTGTTGACCGGCTTTTCCGCCGCCACTATGCAGTCGGCGAAGACCTATGAAATACCTCTGCTTCTGAGGGTAAAGGACATAGCGGTGCTGCCGAACGAGATAAAGACAGATCTCAAGGGGTACTTTATCATGGCCTCGGCCTACGGGGACCTCTCCGACGAGAGGGCGCACGCCAGGCTCGTGAACTTGAGCTGTTTGAGCAAGAACGGCGAATCCGTGATAAACGCCCCGATCAAGGGGTTTGTCGTGGACTCCGACGGCAAGATAGGCCTTGCCGGTGACGTGGTGACCAAGATGGGCGCTCTGCTCGGCAGGTCAGTGCTGGCAGGGTTCTTCGGGGGCGTTGGCGACGCATTCAAGGCGGCCTCCACGACGAATTCCATCTCTAGCCTCGGCACTACCCAGACTATCGATTCGAACCAGATAATGCAGGCCGGGGTGGGAGGCGGGCTTTCCAAGGGGTTCGGAGAGCTTCAGAAGTTTTATCTCGAGCTGGCCAGACAGACCTTCCCGATAGTGGAGGTCGGCTCGGTCAAATCGGTGACCGTGGTGATTGAGCAGGGCGTTGAACTCGAGATCAAGGATTACTGCGTGGGAGGTTTTGACAAAAACTGTTCTGAAGAACAGTATCTCCGGGAAGCTCCTGAACCATCCAGGGATGTTCAGGCGGAACCTTCTAAATCGTCAAAGCAGGTCCCTCAAAAATCCTTACGACGATAATGGAACAGGGAGTATATCTCTAAAACAAGGGTTATTACGCGGGAGGTTGTGAAAAATGCTTGGAAGAACAGGATTAATAATATTCGTTCTGGCCGTATTCCTCTCCGGGTGCGGCACCCTGATGCCGTATAAGACCGAGTTCCAGTGCAAGTCGCCGGATAAGGGGAAGTGCGCCACGGTAAAGGCGGCATACGGCGAATCGAAAAAGAATGCCGCTGACGCCGATGTAGGCTGGAAAGGCAAGGAAGAGAAAAAAGACGGCGGAAAGGACGGCGAATCGAAAAAGAATGCCGCTGACGCCGATGCAGGCTGGAAAGGCAAGGAAGAGAAAAAAGACGGCGGAAAGGACGGCGGGGCGGAAAAGACTGGCGCAAAAAAGAACACGCCGGCCGCGAGCGCGAAGGATGTTTACAGGGAGAACCTGCAAAGGGAGCTTTCCGGATTTTTGGAAGCCCCTGTGACCCCGGTGATCATCCCGCCGAAGGTCATGCGGGTACTTATTTTTCCCTATCCTGATAAGACTGTACTCTATATGCCGAGGTACATCTATATGATGATCGACGAGCCGGAATGGGTGATCGGCAATTACCTTATCAAGGAAAACGGCTCGAAATAGCAACCATCCATCCTTACAGACAGTGCATGATGTTCTGTCTTTCTTATGATGAAATGAGTCAGGAGGTATTTAATGGAGCTTTCTTTAGGTCTTACGAAGGCGCTGCTCGGGAAAATGACGGAACAGGATAAGTTTTCCAGCTACCTCCCGTATGTCGCTTACGACCCCGGCACGCGAACTTACCATAACGCCGACGGCTCGAGGGGGCTGATATGGGAGTGCACGCCGCTCTGGTTCGCCGGCGAAGCCACGGCCAAGACCCTTACAGGGCTCTTCAGGTCCGGGATACCGGACGGCTCGGTCATGCAGTTCATACCG
>JACRET010000005.1 GCA_016218105.1 Deltaproteobacteria bacterium | reverse complement strand
GGGGCCGCGAAAGCGGCCCCTTTTGTATTTGGAGTCCCCCACATGGGATGAGAACCCCGGAAGGGTTCGACAATTTTGCAGGATAGCAAAATTGCACTTCTGCGAAGCAGAAGCCCGAAGGGTCGAGTCCATGGATGGACGAGATGAATCCCCGTGGGGACGCCAGAAGATAATAGGCCGTAATATCGAGGTTTTTATTTAAAATCCCTGATATTACGGCCTTTTTGTTTTGGTTACGCCGGGGTGTCTTATGTGTATTTAGCGGTATTGTCTGGTATTAAGTGGTAAAAAAGATGGTAGTTTTAGGGTGGTTTCCTATTGGATAAGTGTATAGGCCTGGTAGTTTTTCGCCCTGAATTTGTTCTTCCCTCACCGTCTATTCGCGCCGGGCGTTAATCCTGACATAAAAAATAAGGCGTAATTGTAAGAAGGTACTTTCTTTAAATGTTATAATAAAAACAGGATATTATTCGGTTAAAGGCTCAATAAAAATAAAGCTGGCAGATCAGCTTTTGGCTAACGAAATGAAAGAACTCTTTAATGCTCTCGAAAAAATCAAGACTCATGACCATATCTGCCTTATTTACATGACAAGGGAGGAGCAATTCGCGGTTGCGATACCTTTCATGCAAATAGGTCTGGGGCGCGGGGAGAGATGCGTTTATATAGCTGACGACAATACGTCAGTAGAGGTGCTGGACGCGATGAGAAAGGCCGGGATCGATACGGATACCGCGGTCAGGTCTGGCGCGCTGGCGGTGCTCCATAAACGTGAGGCGTATTTGAAGCAGGGATCATTCGACCCGGACTGGATGATACGGTTCCTGAAGGAAGCTGCGGACTCCGCAAAGGGGGCTGGTTTTACCTCGCTCAGAGTTGCCGGAGAGATGACATGGGTGCTCGGCGGCGACCCCGGCGCGGGAAGGCTGATCGAGTATGAGGCCAAATTAAATTATTTCTTTCCTGAAAATGATGTTTCGGCAATATGCCAGTACAATCTCAATAGATTCAAGCCTGAGGTCATCCTGGACGTCGTTCGCACCCATCCATTGGTGATCTATCGCAATCAGGTTTGCAAAAACTTTTATTACGTCCCGCCGGATGAGTTATTGCTGCCTGACCAGAAATCCCGTGAAGTGGAAAGATTGCTGAATAATATAGCCGAACGCGAGCGTATTGAAAAATCAAGACAGGAGACGGAAAATGAGCTGAGGAAAAGAGAACAGATGCTCTACGAGATGATAAAAAACTCTCCGCTCCCGATGATGATTTCAGAGAAAAATCTCAAGATCCATTATGTAAACAAGAAATTCACGGAGGTATTCGGATACACGGTAGACGATATCCCTACGGTTGATAAATGGTGGCAGCTTGTGGCGCCCGAGAGGGGCTATAAGCGTACCGAAAAGGAAAGGTGGAGCAAGGCCGTGGATAAGGCGATACAGGACAAGACCTCGATCGAGCCGCAAGAAGCGCTCGTAAAATGCAAACAGGGCTTTTTACGCGACGTCATATTCTATTTCTCTTCAATCGGTGAACGCGACCTGGTTATCTATCATGACCTGACCGAAAGGAAGCGGTCTGAAGAGGCGCTTATGGAAAGCAGAGAGGAGTTGAAAAAATATAACATTGAACTTAAAGCCGCCCTTGATAAAGTCAAACTGCTGAGCGGGCTGCTGCCGATATGCGCCTCCTGTAAAAAGATCCGGAACGATAAAGGATACTGGGAGGGTCTTGAAAAATATATAGCGAGCCATTCTGAAGCGGAATTCAGCCATAGTATCTGCCCTGTGTGTGCCGAAAGGCTTTATCCGGAATATAAGGAGCAATTAAGCTAGACGCTCCCAGGGAGATGTTTACAATAAAAGGGCCTGTGGTCTTTTTATTTATAAAGCCGGTTGTCCCTGGGCTTAAGCCCAGGGTGGTTCCTTATCAAGGTTTTTCTCTCCAGAACACACTTCTGTAATCACAGTCACCGTCTTTTAAAACATAGACATATAGAATGTATGTGACTTGGGTAAAACTATTCCTAAGCAGCATGGATAGGAATAGCGTGCTGTTTATTTCGGCATAGCGGCGGATATAACCCTTGTTTTTTTAGTTTTTTGCTCTTTTCAGTCGAAAAACGGCCTTTTTATAATGGTTATGAGGTAAATATGCCGGTTGTCAGGGTTAAAGAGGAAGTAATCAAGATCGCGGCAGCGCGTGGGCCTAACCGGGTCGTGGAGTATGAAGTAAGGGAATTCGCGGAGCCGGGGAGCATCCCCAGCTGGTTTCCGTCCGTCATTCTTTTGTTAAGGGATGAGATACAGGAAGACGAGAAGATAATAGTACAGGACAAGGTGATCAGGATCGTGAAGAAGACCCCGATAGATAGGTTCTTTGAATGGGTAAAAGGCCGTAAACCACAAAATAGCGGAGAAGCCGATAACGGCAAGTCTGAAAAAGAGCCGCCTTCCTATAGTCATTGAGCTGTCCTTTCGCAAAACCCACCCCACAATCAGTTTTTTATTAACAGGGAACCCTGCTTTTGTTATAGCCAAGGTTATCCGCTTTTCCATGTCCCGGGCTTAAAAACCTGCAAATCGGAATTGATTCCAGACTGCCGTTGTGATAATTTTTAACCACCGCTAAAATTTTTATAAAAAGGATGACCAGTAATGAATAGAACCTTACGGATAATCGCCGGCATTCTAGTGCTTTTTTCTTTTACGGCCGGATGTACGAAGGCTAAAGACGAAGCCGGGCAGGGCGGGGCTATAAAGATAGGCGCTGTAGGGCCTTTAACAGGTGAAGTGGCATATATAGGCGAGAACATGAAGGCCGCCCTTGAGCTTGCCAGGGACGAGATAAACGGGGCAGGCGGGATAAAAGGCAAAAAGATAGAGATAATCTTTGAGGACGGCAAATGCGACCCGAAAGAGGCCGCCAACGCTGGGAACAAACTCGTAAACATTGATAAGGTGGCCGCTATTATCGGGGGGTTCTGTTCCTCCGAGACGCTTGCCATGGCCCCTTTGGCGGAAAAGGCGAAGGTGGTGCTTATTTCAGCTGGCTCGACCAACCCCAGGATAACCGAAGCCGGGGATTTTATCTTCAGGAACGTGCCTTCGGATGCCTTTCAGGGCGTCTATGCGGCCCAGTACGTTAAAACGAAGCTGAACAAGAAACGCGTCGCCCTGCTCAAGTGCCTCTCCGACTGGTGCGTCGGGGTCAATGATTCATTTAAGGCCGAGTTCCTGAGGCTAGGCGGAGAGATCGCTTCAGAGGAGGCTTTCCCCCAGGACAGCCGCGACCTGAGGAGCCAGATCGTGAAGCTCAAGGCCGTCAATCCGGAGTTGATATATTTTGTAAGCTATACTGAGGGGACTATCGTGGGGCTCCGGCAGATGAGGGAGATCGGCATAAAGTCTCCCGTATTCGGCGCGGACGCGTGGAGCGACCCGAAGATATGGGAGAGCGTAAAGGGAGACGGCGAAGGGGCCATGTATCTGGAGCCCGCGAACAAGGATTATCCGCAAGGGTTCGTTGACGCGATGAACAAAAAGACGGGCGGCAAGGTTATAAATGTATACGCGCCGAGGGCCTATGACGCGCTTAAGATACTGGCTTCGGTGATGGAGAACGCCGGAACGGAGACGGAGTCGATTAAAAAAGGGATCTACGGAGTTAGCGATTACAAGGGGATCGCGGATAATTATACGTTTGACGGCAACGGGGATATCAAGAACGCCAGTTACTCTGTAAGAGAGTTCCGGGGCGGAACGATATCAGCCGCCAAATAGTTGAATCTCCCCGCGGCAAGCCACAGGGAATTTTCTGTTAAAAATCGTATTTTAAAAAATATCCTAGCAGACCTTCGGCAGGCGGGATATTTTTTTTGCCCTGGCGATATCGCGGGGCCCGGCAGCAGGGACTTGATGGAAATCCTCTCACAGCTTATCTTGAACAGCATTATCGCGGGCGCCATCTATACCTTGATGGCCCTCGGCTTTAACCTCATCTACGGGGTCACAAAATTTTTCAATCTGGCGCACGGCGTGCTGGCGGCGGCAGGCGGTTATATATTCTTTACTCTCGCCCGGACGCTCGGGCTCAGTATCTATTTGAGCATCCCCCTGGCCGTCGCCCTCACTGGCCTCGCGGGTTACGGCCTTGACAGGCTTATCTACTCCGCTCTCCGTAGAAGAAAAGCATCCAATATGGTCTTGCTTGTCGCCTCCCTCGGTGTCTTTACGGCGGCACAGTCTCTTTTAGCCATAGTCTTCACCAGCCAATTCCAGACGCTCTCCGGGGACGGCGCGCTCCAGAGGACTTTTTCCGTCATCGGCGGGGTTATCACGGAGACGCAGCTCTTCATCATCCTATGCGGAGCGGGAGTGATGGCGGGCTTGCTCGCCCTGCTTAAAAAGACTTTGCTGGGAAAGGCCGTGAGGGCTATAAGCGACGACGAAGAGGTCGCCAAGATCGTCGGCATAAATACCGGCAGGGTCATCGGGTATGTGTTCTTTGTCGGTTCGGCGATAGCGGGACTTGCCGGAATACTCGTTGGCTTCGATACCGGGATCCAGCCGACTATGGGGATGGGGCTGCTGCTTAAGGGCGTCATCGCATCGATCATAGGCGGCGTAGGCAATATCTACGGCGGGGTGCTTGGCGCTTTTCTCCTCGGTTTTGTCGAGAACTTCGGCATCTGGAAGATACCCGGCGAATGGAAGGACGCCGTGGCCTTTCTCCTCCTGATCTTGTTCCTGCTCGTAAGGCCGCAGGGGATCATAAAAAAGTAGGATTACAAGTTAACCGGATTCAGAGACATGGACTACATAATCCACCTGGCCATACTCGTTCTTATTTACGCCGTCCTCGGGTTAAGCCTTAACCTCGTGGTCGGATACACCGGCCTCCTGGCCAGCGGCCATGCCGCGTTCTATGGCATAGGGGCTTACGCCACGGCTATCCTCACAACGAGCCTGGGGCTCAATTTTTTCGTCTCGATGGCGCTGGGGGTTGTTGTAACGGGGGCGGCGGCTTTTCTGATAGGGATAGTCCTCAGCAGGTTTGACGGCGACTATTACGCGCTCGTCTCTCTCGGATTCAACGTCATCATCTACAGCATTTTCCTCAATTGGCAGGGGCTCACCCGGGGGCCGCTCGGTATACCGGGTATCCCGAAACCGGTTCTGTTTGGGGCTGATTTCTCGTCCGGCGGTTCATTCCTGGCGCTTGCGGCTGTCTTCGTCGCGGTAGCATATCTGGCCTGCCGCTTTATAGTGCGCTCATCCTTCGGCAGGGTTTTAAAGGCGATACGGGAGGATGAAAAAGCTGTACAGGTCTTCGGTTACAATACGCTTTATTACAAGCTTGCCGTTTTTATCCTCTCGGCCGGCATGGCGGCGGCCGCGGGGTCGCTTATCGCATCGTACATAACATTCATAGACCCCTCGAGTTTTACTGTGATGGAGTCGGTCTTTGTGCTGGCGATAATCATCTTCGGAGGGCTGTCGAGCCTTCGCGGGTCGATCATTGGCGCGCTCTCCCTCGTCCTGCTCCCTGAGTTGTTGAGGTTTGCCGGTTTCCCGCAAGGGGTGGCGGCGCAGATGCGCCAGGCTGTCTACGGGCTGTTTTTGATCTTCCTGATGCTATACAGGCCGCAAGGCCTTTTCGGCGAGTTTAAATTGTAAATACCTGGATGCCATGATACTTAAGACCCAAAACCTCACGAAACAATTTGACGGCGTCCACGCCATAGACAATCTCTCTATTTCCATCAGGAAAGGGAAGATAACCAGTATTATCGGGCCTAACGGTTCAGGCAAGACCACCCTCACCAATATCTTAAGCGGCATTATTCCGATAGACAGCGGCTGCATCGTGCTTCACGACACCGTGACCTTAAGCAAGGTCAGGCCTTACGACATGCCTTCCTACGGCATAACACGGACGTTTCAGGAGGTGAGGCTTTTCGAGCAGATGCCCGTTCTCGACAACGTCCTTGTGGTGCTTACGGAAAGAAATGTCTTCGGCGCGCTCTTTGAGAGGCACGGGTCTTTTCACCTGAAACAGGCCGAGGAGGTGCTAAGGCGTGTCGGGCTCTGGGACAAAAGGATGGAATTGGCCTCGGGCCTTTCCTACGGACAGAGGAAGCTTCTGGAGATCGCGCGCGTTCTCGCCCTTTGCGAGGGCTCTCAGGCGAGTATTATCCTTTTTGACGAGCCGTTCGCCGGACTCTTCCCTCAGATGGTCAAGGCCGTCTCTTCCATTATCAAGTCCTTGAAGCAAGAGGGGAGGTCTATTGTCCTCATCGAGCACAATATGGACCTCATCCGCGAGCTTTCAGACCATGTCATAGTGATAGACAGCGGAAGGTTTCTGGCCGAAGGGAGCCCTTCAGAGGTGCTGGAACGAAAGGACGTCATCGAGGCCTATCTTGGAGAATAATCCCGGCCTTAGGGACGCGAACGGGGATCTATGAAGAAGGAACACCTGCTGGACCTCAAAGGGGTTTCAGTCCACTACGGCGGCGTAAAGGCGCTCGACAAGGTTGACCTGTCTATCGGCCAGGGCGAAATAGTCGCCTTGATGGGGCCGAACGGAGCCGGAAAATCTACCGTGCTGAAAGCGATATTCGGGATCGCCCCGCTGGGTTCAGGCGAGATCCTTTTACGCGGGAAACGCCTGAAGCCCGTTGTCTACGAGATGGTGCACATGGGCATAGTCCTTGTCCCGCAGGGGCGGAGGGTCTTCACGCACCTCTCGATAGAGGAAAATCTGGAGATAGGCGGCTTTTTTATAAAGAACAGGGAGGAGCTTAAGCGCCGCATGGAAGAGGCGATGGATTTTTTCCCGGCCCTGAAAAAGAAAAGGCATTTAAAGGCAAGGGTGCTTTCCGGCGGCGAACAGCAGATGCTCGCCATAGCCAGGGGGCTGATCGCGGACCCGAAGGTGCTCTTGCTTGACGAGCCGTCGCTCGGGCTCGCGCCAAAGATAATAAAAGAGGTCTTCGCGAAGGTAAAAGAGATTAACGAGAGGAAGGGGACTGCCGTAGCCGTTGTCGAGCACAATCTGAAATCGCTCCTCGATATCGTAGACCGCGCCTATATATTGGACAAGGGAAGGGTCGTCGCAGAAGAGACGGCCGAGCGGCTCCTTAAAAGCGATATCCTGGAGAAGGTCTTCTTGGGAAAGTTGGGGCGATAGGGGGGGGCTTGAAAGATAAGGCCTGCTAAGCCGCCGGGGTTTCTGGTTAGACGCGGAAACTGCTAAAAATCATTTGCGCTCAAGATGTTTTATGTTAGAAGAGAATGTCCATTAGCATGTTGCTGAAAACCGGCGTATCTAAAATTGAAGCTCCCTGCGGCAAGCCGCGGGGAGCTATAAGTATTCACTAAACAGGAGGCACTTTATGGAATTTATCGATCTGAAGGAAAAAGCCGGTTTCGCGCCTGAGTTCATGCCACGGATACTCCGTGTACGCCCTGATTACAAGGTGCCGCTTATCTGCATGGAGCCGGGCCAGGAGATAAAGCCCCACCAGAGCGGTACGGGCGTATTCTTCATCGTAAGCGGAAAGGGGGTAATGACGGTCGAAGGCAAGGAGATGGAGGTCAACCCCGGCAACATGGTCTTTGTGGAAAAGGGCGAGACGCGCGGGATCAGGGCGACCGAGAGGCTTACCGCCTTTGCGGTACATATAAACTCATAGGCTCAAGACGGCAAGATGAGACAAGGGGTTAGCTGCCTTAACCCCTTTTGGTTTTTGCGCCGCAGTCTCGGCAAGATATCAAACGCCCTTAACAACGCCCCTCCGGCCTGTGCCGCGGGGAGCTTCAATCAGCACGAATTTGAGGCAATTGATTTTTATCATTGTTATTTTTAATTGGATTAAGCAGAATATAATATTAAATATTAAAAATCCTTAGGAGGAATAATATATGGGGCAGATACTTGATGTACGCAATATGGTCCCGAAAGACAGGCACCCGCGGATCTTCGACACCTACAAGGAATTAAACCCCGGAGAATCTTTCGTACTTATAAACGACCACGAGCCTAAACCGCTGCTCTACCAGTTCCAGAACGAGCACGACGGCGAGTTCGAGTGGTGGCCGCTTGAGCAGGGCCCGCAGGCGTGGAGGGTCAGGATAGAGAAGAGGACGGAGATCGTCCGGGACAGGTCTCTTACCGACTACTTCCAGACCGACCACAAAAGGCTCGACGGCATATTCGCGAAGTTTGAGGACTCTGCCGAGTCAGGCTCCTGGGGCGAGGCGGCGATTGAATTCAGGGAGTTCAGGCTTGGCCTCAAGAGGCACATAAAGGCGGAGGAGGAGATACTTTTTCCCCTCTTCGAGGAAAAGACCGGCATGCACGATAACGGCCCGACATTCGTAATGAAGATGGAGCACAAGGAGATACACGAGTGGCTCGACAAGATATTAAGCGGCACAGAGGCGGAGAACAGCGCCCAGGTCTCGGAAGGCAAGACCGCGCTTATGAATATCCTGGCTGACCACAACATGAAAGAGGAGCACATACTCTATCCGGAATCGGATTCGTTCGCGACCGATGCCGAAAGGGCGCAGGTCATCAAAAAGGCGCAGCTGTTGTAGGAGATTGAAGCTCCCCGCGGCCAAGCCGCGGGGAATCTTCGATATGTAAGGAAACAATTTCTATGCGCTCGCTATGCATATTCAAAGGATAGATCTTCAGTCTCTGTTTCGTATCGGTTCCCATTTGCCAGTAGTTTGGCGGAAGTAGTTTGCTCACAGGGGGCGGCTGGCAGCCCCCTGGTTTATAAAAGCCGCTTGGAATACCCTGGGCTTTCATGCTTAAAAGGTGTCGGCAGCCGTCCTAAAGCGCCAGCGATACAGGCAGACCTCTTGAAATATAGTTTCCCCTCAGAAACCCCTGGCTTCAGGGCGGCTATCTTTGCCCTGCCAGGCATGATAGCGCTCCTTTCTGTTCAGCAGGCAATCCCTCCACCTTTTCCCTTGTGCACATATAAAATTTCTTTTAAAATACACCCCTACAAGGAAAATGGCGGGTGAATTTATGCAAAATTTTTATTTTGCAGCCAGATCCATCGGCTTTTGGGGTCTGTTCTGGAAGACGGATATCATAAAGGGTTCGACTATAAATTACATCGAAACCCCTTATCTGGGCCCTCTAAGCCTGTCTACGCTCGCATTCCTGATCTTTATAGCCGTCTTTATCGTTTTAATCCTCGTAAAAAGAAATTTCTCAGGCGCTTCCTTAAAAAAGTACGGCATTGTCTCGTTTCTCATCGCTTGCGCCTTTTTTGCGTTGAGGATGGATATCAATTGGCTTGCCGTACTTGGCCGTGATTTCAAAGTCTTCACAAACACAGACATGAACGCAAGGATAGCGGCCACAAGCGGCGTAGATATAAAATACTTCATAGACTTCGTAAAAAAAACGATCCCCGAGGGGGAGGAGATACGAGAAATAAAGATAGACCAGTACGACCCCGCCTACACGATGACCAGGCTTGGGAATTATTACATGCTCCCGGTGATGGCGTCGAGCAGGGGGAGATTTATATGGGTTTATTATTTTACTGACGCCTCATTTGACCCCGAAGCAGGCATTTTACGTGTCTACGGCTCTTTTTTCAGGGCCCGGCCTTACGCCACATACAAAGAGGGCGCGTACATTTTCGAAGTACTGGATGGATAGATGATCTGGCTGAAGCTGCTACTCGCCATAGGTTTGCCCGCTGCGGGCGGTTTTTTCATCGTCTCTTCTTTTTTAAGAGAGAGGGGCGCAAATTTCCTTGAGAGGCTCTCTTTTGGCTACGGGGCGGGTCTTGGCGTGATTTCGTATTTTATTTTTTTACTTGGCGCGTTTGATATCCCGTATAACCTTGCATCAGTCTCAAGCCCGTTTTTATTGACGAGCATCGCCTTCGCGGCCGTATTTTTCATTAAGCCAATGGATAGAAAAGAGGCCGATTCTACCCCGGCATTTGAGATCAACGCGCGAGGCGCCCTTGTTAATCTGCTCATATTAGTATTGATAATATGGATAGGGTTTAAAATCTCATTTGTCTTGTTTGAGGGGCTTACCCGTCCGATAGTAGCGCAGGACTCGTGGTTCAACAGGAGCGCGAAGGTCTTTTTCTATGCCAAAGGGCTTATGTTAGACCCATCGAACGAGCATTTCTTTGGCAGGGGATACAGGATAATTTTGGGATACCCGCTACTGACATTTATGGAGCAGATATGGGTTTCCTTTGTGCTGGGCGTCTTCCATGAGAGCCTGGCGAAGGCTTGGGCGCCTTTTTATTTTGTCTCTGTGATCTCGCTGGTTTTCTTTACGATTAAGAAAGAGGGCGGCCTCCTCCCCGCCCTCCTGACGGCTTGCCTGCTGTCTGCGGCGCCGCTCCTTACGTTTCACGCGCTTGAGTCCTATTCGGATATCGTGCTCTCCTATAATCTTCTCGCGGGCTCGATACTCCTTTGGAGATATATGGAAAAAGGAGGGTACGGCGAGGCGGCGCTTTCCGGGCTTTTTTTCGGCATGGCCGCGTTCACAAAAAGCGAGGGGCTGATTTATCTTGTTGCCGCGGGCGCGGCGCTATTCTCCTATAACATGATCGAAAAAAAATATAGATGGAAATCGGTTCTTTACTTCTTTGCAGCGGCTCTGGTCTATATACTGCCGTGGATAATATTCAGGGCCCATTACGGGTTAGGCTACGGCCACGGCTATGGGACAGGCGTGGGGGCGGCGGATGAAATGGGGGCTATCCCCTGGTCAGAGCCGCACCTTGAGATTTGGGGCGTTTTCTTCAGGGAGATTTTTTTTAGCGTCGATAACGGGCATATATTCGCCTTTCTAGGGTTTATCTCATTGATAGGCTCGGGGGTTATTATGAGATCCAACATAAAATATCTGTTTCTCATACTTGTACTCGTTCTCTCCGGTTTTCTCGTTGTCTATACGATGACCTATGACTATCAGTATGTCCTGAACCGCATGGCGACGAACAGAAACCTCCTCACGCTTGTGCCTCTTGCGGCCCTTATAGCAGGCCTGACCGCGATAAGGGTGGCGCATAAGCTAAAAGACGAGTAGGTTCTGACATCCAGCAGCTACCCCTCTGCGGGCGCCCACGCCCGCTATCAAGCTCGATTTTTTCCCTTATGTAAAGCGCCTGTTTTATGTTAAATAGAATATGGATTTTACGGATGGCAATGAGAAAAATACATACTAAAAAAAATCTGCTGCTCCCCCTGATCATAGCCTTTATCTTTTTCGCGGTGGCCGCCGCGGCAAAGATAGGTGTATTCATATTTAAAGCGGACTTCGCCACGCAGCCGCTCGCATCCGCCGCCCAGCAGGTCTTCATATTGTTCGCTACTCTGGGGGTTATCTCCATTTTAAGATGGCTCATAGCGGACGCCCCGCTGCGCCTCCTTCACAGGTATACGGTTACCCCGCTCCTGAGGACGATCGTATCCCTGATACTGTATTCTGCCGGGGCGATGTTCCTTTTAAACAGGCTCCTTGGGATAAACCTCGTCCCGCTCCTTACGACATCGGCGGTGCTGACAGGTATCATCGCCCTCTCCCTGCAGGATACGATCAAAAACCTCTTTACCGGGCTCTGGATCAACATGGAGAGGATCGTCGCAAAGGGGGATTGGGTGAAGGTCTCGGACAAGGAAGGGCAGGTAATGGATGTTACGTGGCGCACGACCCGCCTCCTCACAAGAGATAATGATTTTATTTATCTCCCGAACAGGATACTGGCTGAAGGCGTACTTGAGAACTATACCTTCCCGACCCCGCTCCATGTGCTCTTTATCGATGTCGGCGTAAGTCATAATGACGCGCCGGACAAGGTTAAACGCCTTCTCGCGGAATTAGCCTCAGGCACTCCATCGGTTCTGTCCGAACCGTCGCCCGAGGTCTGGGTGATGAGCTTTGGCGATTCGGCGATCAACTACAGGCTCCGGGTCTGGGTAGATGATTTTTTAAAGGTTTACAACGTAAGGAGCGAGCTCTATACCAGGATATGGTACGCGTTCAGGAGGAGCGGGATTGTGATACCGTATCCTACGAGGACCATAAACATGAGAAGGGGCGGGAAGCCGCCGCAGGACAGTCTTCTGAAGTCCTCTCTTCAGTCGATGGATTTTCTGGCGTTACTTAAGGAAGATGACCTTGATAAAGTGGCTCAGGCCGCCAAGGTGGAGGTGTTCGGGGCCGGGGAGCCGATCGTAAGGCAGGGCGAGACAGGCTCAACGTGTTATTTCATAAAAAGCGGCAGCGCCGATGTCATGGCCAGGGATCCCTCCGGCGCGGATAACCTTGTTACCACGTTAAGACAGGGCGATTTCTTCGGCGAGATGAGCCTCCTTACGGGAGAGCCGAGGAGCGCCACGGTTGTGGCCAGGGAGGAGTCCGTCTGCATAGTGATCTGCTCGGAGGTGTTCCATTCGATATTCAAGGAAGACCCCGGCATGGCTGAACAGCTGAGCGGACTGCTCTCGAAGCGGTCAGGTGAATTGCGTCAGATACGCTCCCGGGCACTCAATTCAGAGACGGATCCGGAAAAAGAGGCTCAGGTAGACATACTTAAAAAAATAAAGCTCTTCTTTCAAATGTAGTACCTCAATTTTTCAGCAGGATTTATTGAGATCCCGGCCCGTTCGGGGAACGGGCCCTACACAGAAGAGCCCCCTCTCCCATTGGGGTGAGGCCGGGTCATTTTAAAATATTATCATTGACGCTCAAACGCAAGGGCATATGGGGCTTTTAAGGATTTCGAGATTTTCTTACGTCCACATTATCTGCATATCAGCCGCACTCTTACTGAGGGCGTATGCCTCGTTCCATCTCGACCTTGTAAATTATCCGGATTCGGAGACATACGAGCTCATCGCGTTACAGTCCTATAACGGATTGACGGTAACGCTTCCGACGAGGCCGCTCGGTTATCCGCTCTTCCTGACCTGGCTGTATAATGCCTTCGGCCCGATGAGATCGTATGCGGTCTATGCCCAGCATCTGTTGGGCGTGCTAAGCTACTTTCTCTACTATTCGATACTTTTCCATATATTCAGGAAAAAAACCATCGCCGCCCTTTTCGCTTTCGCCATAATCATAAGCGGGAATCTCCTGATTTACGAGCGTGCGGTGCTTTCCGATTTTCTGAACCATTTTCTGCTTCTCGTATCGGTCTTCATAGCCTTCAAATATTTTAAGAGCAGGAGCCCTTATCTGATGGCGCCGCTTGCCCTGGCCTCTGCCGCGGCATCCTTCACAAGGCCTACATCCAACCTGTTCACGGCCCTGATGCTTTTTTTCCTGGCGGTCGAGCTGTTGATGAATATGAAAAAAAGAGAGCGCGGCATCTGCCATTTCAAGAGCATAACGGTCTATGCGGCTCTTCTGGTAATCTTCAGCGCCGGATTTAATTTCTATGGGGTAAAAAAGACCGGCTTTAAAGGCGAACCTGTCGGGGTCTTAGGGGTGACAATGCTCATACGGACGGCGGATTTCATCGATTATTCATCGCCGCTCCACGCCGGTATAAAAGAGGACTTCAGGACGCTGCAGAAAGGTTATCTTGCCGATTACGTGCCTGAATACGCGAATTTTCTCTCCGGCTACATGCTTTATACGGGCATTAAATGCGATATTGACGATGCCACTGGAAAGGCGTATGCCAATACTGCGATGAGCGCCGGGAGGTTTTACGGGTTCCATGCGGTGGGGCCGAATTTTTTTAATTCCCACGACGTCCTCCGGGAGCTGAAATGCGACGCGGAGACGATAGACCGGATAGTGCTCGCGATATCAAAAGAGGCTGTTTTTTCGAATTTTGCGCCGTTCCTAAGATCGACCCTTTCAAATTTTATGGGATTTGTCGAGGTAAACCCGTGGGAGTACCTTTCTTTTTCAGCCTCCGCGGAGAGAGGCGGCGCGGGCCTGCTTTCGGGGTTCCTTGGCTTGAACCAGTCTATCGACCGGATAATGGGTAATAGAGCCGTCTCGTTCCTGCTTCTGGCGTTTTTTGTCCTTGGCGTGTTCGCGTTCTACTGTCTGGAGGGGGATAAGGGGAGGCGCACGGCCGTCACCTTCCTCCTCTGTTTTATCCTGTTGAATTATCTAACGCTCGCGGTCATTGCCGACCATCCCGCCAGCAGGTACAAGCTCCCCTTCTGGTGGATGCAGCTACCGCTCCTCGTTTATTTTATTAGCGTAACTATCTCCGGATTCATAAAGTTGTCGGGTGACGCGCCCTCTCTGACGGAAACAGGCCCGGCGGATGAGCTATAACGGTTTTTTCACGGGCACTGGATAAAGGTATTGTAGCCTAATAGGCTGCTGAAAAAGTCCATCTGCCTTGTTGTCTTCGACGCTCGTCACTGCGGCGTACGGACAAAGTACGCCGCATTCCTCGCTTCTCGACGCCTCGCAGCTGAATATGCATAGCGAGCGCATTCTCCGCAGTCTTCTGAGGGGTCAAGCGAGCGAATAGAAATTGTTTCCTTACATATCGAAGATTACCCGCGTATTCCGCGGGGAGCTTCAACCTTTTTGGGCAGCCTGAATAAATTCCGGGTTTTTCAGCAACCTGCTAAACTAAAAGGGCGGCTTACAAATTAATCCTTGATTTTTGGGTAGTTAGAGGGTTAATCTATTTACATTCCGGTTGTTTCTTCTCAATCAGGGGCGCATTTTGAATATGCATAGCGAGCGCACTGCCCGCAGCTTGCCGCAGGGAGCTTCAAACACTCTGAAAAGCCCATTTTGGCTCTCTCCCGGATGTTAGGCCCCCTTTGCGCAAACCTCAAAAAGAGCTTGGCTCTAAACCTCGAAAACAAGTAAGGCATTGATGAAGATATTGCGATCATCATCACTCTTGCACAAGGCGCTCTTCGCCACAGCTGTCATAATCATTCCCATCATCATCACCTTTACCTTTAGCTACGATAAGAACAAGGAACATCTCAAGAAAAACATACTCGATGACTTGACCGTCATGGCCGAGGCGTACGAGGGGCATGTATACCAGTTTCTGGAGTCTTCCAGACAGAGGGCGAATGACTTCGCGAGCGACGGCCACATCAGGGAAGAATTAAAAAAGATAGCCGGCGGGGATATGGGCAGGGCCGCCGGTTTAAGCGCCTACATATTAAAAAACAAGAAGCCGCTCGACAGGACGATAGGCCGCGTATCCGTTATTACGCTTGATGGCCGCGTAGTGTCGAGCACGGACCCTGGCCAGGTCGGGAGGAATGTCTCGGACGAGCCCTTCTTCAGGATCGGGAAAGACCGTACCTACGCAGGAGAGGATACCCGGGGATCAAGAGATCCCGGTATCGCCATCTCCACCCCTGTAACCGACAAGACCACAGGCAAGACCATCGGGGTGTTGGCCAATTTCACGGACCTGTCAAACCTGAATTTCATCCTCTCCGGCGAATTCAATAAGAGCTTGGGGGCTATCTCATGGTCAAAAGGCAAGCGCAAAACCATGGAGGTATACCTTGTCAACAAAGACAGGTTGATGCTCACGCAATCCATATTTATCAGGGACTCGATACTCAATACCCAAGTCAATTCCTTCCCCGTAAATGAATGCCTCGCCTCAAAAAAAGAGATAGCGGATTTTTATAAGGATTACCGGGGCGTGGAGGTCGCCGGGGCCTCAATGTGCATCCCTGACATAAAATGGACCCTACTGGTAGAGGTCGATTCAGAGGAAGTGCTCGCGCCGATAAAGGATATGTACAGGGACGCTGTCATGGGCGGCGCTGTGGTGGCCGGACTCATAGGCGCGCTCTTCTTTGCGTTTTACAAAGTTGTCATCAGAAGACTCCGGGTGATTTCCGCCGCCACGGCTTCAATAGCCGGTGGCAATTACGATATCTCCGTCCCGATCGAATCAAGCGATGAGATCGGCGCGCTTTCCGAGGCATTCAACGGGATGTCGCGTGAGATCAGGGACAGAAACGCGCTTCTTATCAGAAGCGAAGAGCGGCTAAAGGCGATCATAGACAACTCAACGGCCGTCATCTTTCTGAAAGACGCCGCTACAGGCAGATATCTGCTGATCAATCGCAGATTCGAGGAATTATTCAACATAAACAAGGGCGATATAATCGGCAAAACCGATTATGACATTTTTTCCAAGGAACTGGCTGACGCGTTCCGGGCCAACGACCTCAAGGTTGTCTCGGCAAGGGCCCCGCTGGAATTTGATGAAAAGGCGCTCCATCAGGATGGCATCCTCCACGACTACATCTCCATCAAAGTCCCCATATTCGACCCGGGGAATGTGCCTTTCGCGGTATGCGGCATCTCAACCGACATTACCGAGCGTAAGCAGATGGAGGAATCCCTTAAAAAAAGCGAAGAGAAGTACCGTACCCTCGTCTCAAATATCCCGGACGTGACCTGGACCGCCAATTCGGACGGGAAGATAACGTTCATAAGCAACAATGTCGAGGAGGTATTCGGTTATTCCGCCCTTGAGATATGCGCTGACGCAGGAGACATCTGGACAGAGAGCATCCACCCCGCCGACATCGAGCATGTCAGGGATTCGTATATCGCGCTTTTCAGCGATAACAGGAAGTTCGATGAGGAGTACAGGGTTAAAAGAAGGGACGGAGAGTGGATATGGGTTAATGACCGGGCCACGGCTACTTACGGGAAAGACGGCGTAAGATATGCCGACGGGGTATTCTCGGACATCACGGGGCGGAGACTGGCGGAAGAGAAGATAGAGCGCCTGAGCAGATTGTACGCGGTATTGAGCAAGGTCAACGAGGCTATCGTCAGGATAAGGGATACCGCGAAGCTTTGCGGCGAAGTGTGCAGGATAGCCGTAGATGACGGCAAATTCCTGATGGCGTGGATAGGCAGGGTGGACGAGGAGACCTCGACGGTCAAACCGTTTGCCCGCTACGGCGAGGCGAGCGATTACCTCGACAGGATGGAGATAGGCATAAAGGACGATTCCAGCGGGCGCGGGCCAACGGGGACCGCTATACGCGAAGGAAGGTGCGTCATATGCAACGACATCGGAGCGGACGCCGCAATGGCACCGTGGCGTGACGAGGCCCTCAGGAGGGGCTTCCGTTCATCAGCGGCATTCCCGATAAAATTCAAGTGGCAGGCGGCGGGGGCGATAAATTTCTACTCAGGCGAGCCTGAGTATTTCACCAAAGAGGAGATGGATCTTTTAGCCTCGCTCGCGGCGGATATCTCATATGCCGTCGAATCGATAGAGACTGAAGAGCAGGTAAGGGTTGCGGATGAGGCAAGGAGAGAGCTTCAGCACAGGTACGAGGAGCTGGCCAATAACCTGACTGTCGGAATCTACAGGACTACGGAAGGCTCTGAAGGGCATTTTATAGAGGTGAACCGCGCCCTCGTTGAAATGTTCGAAGCAGAATCTAAGGAAAAGGTGCTTAAGCAAAAGGTGAGCGATTTTTACGCCAACAGCACAAAGCGGGCGGAAATAAGCGAAAAGATCGTCAGGAACGGATTTATAAAAGGCGAGGAGATCGAGTTCAGGACCGCAAAAGGGAAGAAGATCTGGGGCTCCATAACGGCTGTAATGAAATTGGATAAAAACGGCACTGTCTTCTTCGACGGCATCATAGAGGATATAACGGAGCGTAAAAAGCTTGAAGACCAGTTCAGGCATTCCCAGAAAATGGAGGCCGTAGGGCAGCTCGCGGGCGGGATAGCGCACGACTTCAATAATATACTTACGGCGCTCATCGGCTACGGCAACCTGCTACTTATAAAAAAGGGGAATGACGCGCTTGTACGGAGCTATGCCGACCATATGCTTACATTGTCCGAAAAGGCCGCGAGCCTTACACAGGGGCTCCTTACCTTCAGCAGGAAGCAGATAATGGAGACACAGCCCGTAGATATCAACGATCTCGTAAAACGCGTCGAGAAGATATTAAGAAGGCTTATCGGCGAGGATATTGAGCTTGAGTGCCTGCTCTCAAAAGAGCCGCTAATCGTCAAGGCCGATGCGATCCAGATAGAGCACGTGCTTATGAACCTCGCGACCAATGCGAGGGATGCGATGCCCGGGAGCGGAAAACTCACGATCCAGACCTGCCAGGCGGACATTCAGCGGGATTTTGTCGAGGCCCATGGTTACGGGGCCCCTGGGATACACGCGTGCATTTCGTTCTCCGATACCGGTTCCGGAATTGATGCGGAGACGCAGAAGAGGATATTCGAGCCGTTTTTCACCACGAAAGAGGTCGGCAAAGGCACCGGCCTCGGCCTCTCGATGGTCTACGGCATAATAAAGCAGCACAATGGTTTTATAGATGTCCACAGCGAGCCGGGTTCCGGGACTACATTCAAGATATACCTCCCGGTTACGCCGGAGACCATTGGGCAGGCCGAATTGCCGAAACCGCTGGTTCGAGGCGGCGACGAAACAGTGCTCCTGGCGGAAGACGAGGAGGATGTGAGGATGATCACCAAGACGATGCTTCAGGAGTTCGGCTATAAGGTCATAGCCGCCGTCAATGGAGAGGACGCCATTCTAAAGTACGCTGAAAACAAGGATGCCATAAAGCTCCTTGTTCTGGACATGGTCATGCCCAAGAAAAACGGGAACGAGGTCTACGAAGAGATAAAAAAGCAGAATCCCGCCATTAAAGCCCTATTTACAAGCGGATACGCATCAGATATCATAAGGGAGAAAGGCATGAAGGGTGAGATGAACTTCATATCGAAGCCGGTCTCGCCGAGCGAGTTCCTGAAAAAAATAAGAGAGGTCATCGAGAGGTGAGCGAAGAATCCTTTGGTTCCTTACTTATAGTTGACGACAACGTATTTGTCCTGGACAGCACTTCCCTGCTCCTTGAGGGCTACGGGTACGCCGTGACCTCCTCGTCAAACGCGGAGGAGGCGATACGTAAGTTCAGGGAAGGCTCGTTTGACGCCGTCCTTACCGACATTAAGATGCCGGGGATTTCCGGTATAGAACTCCTTGAGCACGTGCATAATATCAACAAGGAAGTGCCTGTGATACTTATGACGGCGTATGCTGAGCTCGATGTGGCGGTCAATGCCGTAAAGCAGGGCGCTTTTGACTTCATAATCAAGCCGTACAAACCCGAGTACCTCCTCCATTCCTTGAAAAAAGCCGTAAACTATTACAGGCTAGTTCAGATCGAGAAAAACTACAAGCTCAGGCTGGAGGAGGACGTAAGGAAAAGGACCCAGGAGCTGGCGGACGCCCTCAAGATGGTAAAGTCCATGAGCAGTGAGATAGTCCACAGGATGACGGCCGTGGCTGAGTACAGGGACACCGACACGGGTTCTCATATCAGAAGAATAGGCATGTACTCAGGCAGGCTCGCGGAGGCATTGGGCAACAGCAACGGTTTTAACGAGGATATGGCATTCGCCAGCCCCATGCACGACATAGGAAAGATCGGCATACCCGACAGCATCCTTCTTAAGCCGGGGCCGCTTACGCCGGAAGAGTTCGATGTGATGAAGAGGCATACTGTAATAGGGTATGACATGCTTTCGGATTCCCCTTACCCGAACCTGCAAATGGCGGCTTCCATCGCCCTCAGCCATCATGAGAGGTGGGACGGCAGCGGTTACCCGAAGGGGCTCAAGGGCGGCGAGATACCGATTGAGGGCAGGATAGTCATGATGGTCGACCAATATGACGCCCTCAGGAGCAAGAGGCCTTATAAGCGGGCCCTCACCCATGAGGAGGCCTGCAATATCATAATCAACGGCGACAAAAGGACGATGCCATCCCACTTTGACCCCGAGATTTTAAATATGTTCAAGAAGATAGCCACATCATTCGATGAGATATTCAATACGCACCTGGATTGAATATGCATAGCGAGCGCACGGCCCGCAGTCTTTTGCGGGGTCAAGCGATCGAATAGAGTTGTTTCCTTTCATATCTTCAACTTCTCTTTCGCAGGAACTGTTCATTTAATCTTTCTTTAATCTCAACCGCTTTAAAATGAGACATGCATGCTTTCCTGCTACGGGGCCATTCCATCACCGGAGGGCTCCGGCGTTCAAGGCATCCCGACGTTAATCTGTTTGACGCAAATATTTAAAGCTGATAATATTTCATATTATTCCGTAATAACCTGAAAAGCGGCTGAAAAGGGGTAAGATGCCTTTAAACGAAAGCAAAGAACGCGTGATGGTTGATGTATGGGACTGGCAGACCAGGGCGCTTCATTGGATAAACGCGCTCCTTATCATAACGCTGGCCCTCCTGATGATAGGCAAAGAGGGGATGGAGATATTAGGCGTGGAGAAGAGTGTAAGGGAACCTGTCAAGAGGCTCCACGCTTATCTGGGGTATGTATTCGTTTTTACCTTTTTCATAAGGGTTTTATGGGCCTTTGCCGGGAACAAGTACGCAAGATGGTCTGATATATGGCCCTTTAAAAGAGACCGCTTAAACGCGATAGCCAGGAATATCAGATGGTATCTGAGCGGCTTTAAGGGGCGCCCTGCGGATGTGGTCGGACACGATCCGCTCGCATCTATATTTTACGTGGCGCTTTTCCTCGTCCTCTTAAGCCAGGCTGGCACCGGGATTATACTGGCGGGCGCTGAGTTCAAGATGTTTCCCGGCTCCATGCTCCTCTCAGGCCTTGGCGCCCAGACGGTAGAGGCCCTCAAGGATGCCCTTGAAGAGGCTCATGAGGCCGGCCTTCTTTTTATACTCTTTTTCCTCGGCGCGCATCTTTTGGGGATGATTGTCCATGAAGTCTCTGAAAAAAATGGGCTTTTGTCCTCGATGGTGCATGGTAAAAAGTATCTACGGAAAGACGAATGACGGTAATCTGTTCCTGGCAGGGGGTTTGAATTGAGAATACTTTTGGTAGAAGACGAAAAAGACCTTGCGATGATAATAAAGCAGGGGCTGGAGGAAGAAGGATACGTCGTTGATATAGCGCATGACGGGGAGGAAGGGCTGTATATGGCCGAGAACTATCCTGCTGACGCCATGATCCTCGATATCATGCTGCCGTTAATGGACGGACTTACGGTCTTAAGCAATATGAGGAAGAAAGGGATAGCTACTCCGGTCATCCTTCTTACGGCGAGAGATGCCCTGCTCGACAAGATAAAGGGCCTTGATACCGGCGCTGACGACTACCTGACAAAACCTTTCGTGTTCGAGGAATTGCTTGCCAGGATAAGGTCGCTCCTCAGGAGGAAGGCTACCGTCAAGGAGGCCGTAATCCACATAGCTGACCTTGAGATAAATACCGCGAGCCATGAGGTGAAGCGCGGCGGCAGGGTGATCCAGCTTTCCGCCAAGGAATACGCCCTCCTTGAATATCTTGCCTATAAGAAAAACAACGTCGTGAGCCGCACGGACATAGTGGAGCATATATATCACGAGGATTCGGACATGGACTCCAACGTCGTCGACGTTTATATAAATTATCTCCGCAATAAGATCGACAAGGACTTCAAGACCAAGCTTATACAAACGATACGCGGCGCCGGGTATATGCTAAAGGAAGAGTAGCCCAAATGTTCAATTCGATCAAATTAAGGCTGGTAATCTGGTTTTTGGTGGTCTTCTCGATATTCTTCGCCGGCCTTGAGCTCTTTCTGTACTACAAGCTCGAAGAGGTCACGATACATCTGGCGGACGAGCACCTTAAATCCGAGGTTGACACCCTGGCAAACCTGATGGCCATCGAAGAGGCGCAGGGCCAGCTTGAATCGGAACTCCAGGAACTCGCCGCCGCCGTGACGGGTGTGTACGCTGAAAAGCTTTCGGGCCACTATTACCAGTTAGTCTCATCGGACGGCGTAATACTCGTCCGCTCACCGTCGCTGTCCCTGGGGGACGTGAGTTTGCCCGTCTATATCGGGACGCCGGAAGGCGATTACCGTACCGTGTCGGGGCCGAATAACGTGCCTTTGAGGATCATAAGCCAGTCTTTTCAGTTCTCGGTCGGCACGCTGACCTTCCAGGCAGGGGATTCTCTCAAGGACACATACGATCTCTTAAGCTCGTTTAGAAAGATCATCCTTTTTGTCTTCCCGTTCGTCTTTATTGTCTGCGGCATAGGCGTATTTCTTATGACCGGCTGGGCCTTGCGCCCCCTTAAGACCTTCACGAGTAAAATAGGCCAGATAACCGAAGAAAATCTTGGAGAGCGCGTTGAGGAGCGGGGGGCCGTCATGGAATTAAAACCCCTGGCCGCGTCGTTCAACACCATGCTCGGCCACCTCGAGGAATCGTTTTCCAGGCAGAAGCAGTTCCTGTCCGACGCCTCGCATGAGCTGCGCACGCCGACCTCCATCATTAAGAGCTTCTGCGATGTCACTCTGGGCAGGGAGCGCGCGCCCAACGATTATAAAGAGGCGCTGAGGAAGATTGGCGATACCGTCAACAGGATGTGCGATATCATAAACAGGATACTCGTCATCTCAAGGCTTGACAACAAGACCATCCAATTCAAGCCTGTCAAGATGGAACTGATGGACCTTATGAAGGACGTCCTTAAGCTCATCGAGCCATCGGCCGCCAACAAAGGCATAGTCATAAAGATAGAGGGCACGGGGGTCTCAATAAGGGGAGACCGCGAAGGCCTTACGGAAGTTTTTACAAATATAGTGGAGAACGCGATCAAATACAATAAGCCAAGCGGCCGAGTAGACATAAATGTGTCGGACCTCAACGGCAATGCCCTGGTTGAGATACAGGATACAGGTATCGGCATCCCCGAAATTGAGAAAGAGAAGATATTCGACAGGTTCTACAGGGTTGACGCAAGCCGTGGAGTAACCGTCGGCAGCGGCCTCGGCCTTTCAATAGTAAGGACGATAGTCGAGGCTCACGGCGGCACGGTAGAGGTGACAAGCAACCTCGGCCAGGGGAGCACCTTCCATGTATACCTGCCCAAGAACCCGGAGATCAAGAACGGGACGGCCTAGCAGGGTGCTGAAAAACACCCTGCTGCAATCCATTCTTATCCACTGCCCTATGCGAAGCCGGCAGCGAACAGAGCCAATACCTTGAGGCGCGCGGCAGCTCGCAAAAAGGCCTTTACCGCTGGAATTGATTCCCTTATAGTTCCCCGAACGGGCCGGGATCGACTGAAAACCCAAAGCTTATTCAGGCCTGCTCAAAAAGCTTCAGCTGCAAGGCGTCGAGAAGCGAGGAGTGAGGCGTACTTTGTCTGTACGCCGCAGTGACGAGCGACAAAGACAACGAAGCAGATGGACTTTTTCAGCAGCCTGTTAGAACGGGCCCTATTCCTAACAGGTTGATATTCCTGCCTTTTATTTAGCCTCCCCGCTGAAAGCCGCGGGGAATGCGCTCGCTATTCATATTCGCTTCTAATCATATTTTAATGCAACCTGCCCTATACTTAGACTGTGAAATAAGGGGCAAATTTATGCACATCATGTTCGATCTTGCGGGAACGGTCTTGGGAGCGCTGGATATGTCCTTAAGGCCCGGGATAAAGGAAACCATCTCCGCCCTGCGTGAGCGCGGCGTTAAGGTGAATTTCTGGACCAACGGGCCAGTCGATTATTATAAGCATATCCTTAAGGAAGTGGGCCTGGATGGCGATATATACAGTAAGGCTAAAGAGCTGCCCTTTAAGCCCGATATATGCGTCGATGACGAGCCTAATGAACGGATGCCCGGGCGGATATATAAAGTGAAGATGCACGCATCTGATGTCATGCCCGGCGAGCGGATACTGACGGCTGAGCTCCTGTGCCTCGACGGACAGCAATTTTTCTGGGATTAGTAAGTCAAACCTTCAAGGAGGCAAGCTTATGGAACCGAAAAACTGGAAGATCGAGATCGATATGATGGGAGGGTCTGAAGCGCACGGGAAGTCCTCTTGCGGATGCAGCTGTGAAACCTGTAAATGCGGCAAAAAGGATAAAATGCACGCCGGGCCCGCGCTGCAACTGCTATCGATCGAGGCCGAAACTGAAAGGCTTTTTAGTATCGTAGGCAGGATGGACGGACAGATCATGGACCTTCAGAGGATGAAGAGATGGCCGGGGAGCGGAAGGTTCGGTAAAAAGCACTAGCGAGCCTGAAAAAGCCGATTTCGACGGCATGTCTACCAGAACGGCCCTGTTTTAAGGCTCCTCTTTATGCAGAGCCCTATATTGGATATGATGTCGGGCATGCTGTTGATGATGAAGACCTTGTCCTCTATCGTAAAGGTCTCGGCAGCCACGCGCTCTACCTCCCTGCCGGGAAGCAGAGACTCAAAAAACGGGACTATCTTATCCCCCATCCGTAGCCTTGTGTCCTCAATAAAAATCGCCGTAGACGGGGAAAGCTCTTCCGTCCTTTTAAGGAATGCCAGTACCTCCGCCTCCTCGACGTTCTTTGGCGGAGAGGATTTGACCTCCACATAGGCAAGCCTTCCTTCTATTGACGCTATCACGTCATAATCACCGCCCGATGAGGTGCCTCCAAGCCTTACTCCCCAGAGGGCAGGCGAGGAAAACTCCCTCTCAAAAACATTGGCTATGAACCATTCGAGCGTATCCCCGAAGCTGAAGACCGCTTCGGCCTTGAGGCTGTAGCTTTCCCCGCCTTCAGACGTGATGACGCCCCTTTTATGCAGGAAGTCTATGTAGCGGCCGACCCACTCCTTTGTGGAATATTTAAGGAGGTCTCCGGCCTCGAAAGAGTGCCTCTTCTTGATGACGTCCCTTATGAATATCCTGAAAGAGTACTTCTTGAGCATCTCATAGAGCTCGTCCTCAAAGGGCTTGTCGAGATCAGGCGGGAAAAAGAGATATTCCGTCGGGTTGGCTCCAAGCACCGGAAAACCCCTGCGCTTAAGCATTTCTGAAACCTGATTACGGTTGAGATTTGTCATGGCGGATTAACCTTAACCCTGGTAGATTTCAAGCTCACGGCCATATTCCATTCTACCATAGGCGGTTTATCCGGACACGGACGGAAAGTTTAAAAAAGATAGACTCAAAAAAAAATATTGGTATAATCACGGTTATGGAAAATACAGAAAAGCAACTTGGCCCTAAAATAGATAAACCCATCCCAAAAAGAAGGCTCGGAAAGACCGGGCTCGACATAACGATCATGGGGCTCGGCGGCGAAGGCGTGCTGAGGAGTTACGGCAGGGAAAAAGAGGCGGTTGAGGTGATAGCGGCCGCCATAGACTCCGGCATTAACTATCTCGAATCAGCCAGGGCCTACGGCGGGAGTGAAAACTATTACGGGACGGCCCTTAAGGGGAAAAGGGATAAGGTATATATAGCGAGCAAATCCCACGCGAGGGATAAGATAGGGGCGCTCCTTCACCTTGAAGAGACCCTTAAGAATATGGGTACCGATTATGTCGATATCTGGCAGGTACATGACGTGAGGACAGAAGACGATATCAAGGCGATATTCGGCCCCGGCGGCGCGATCGAGGCCTTCAGGGAAGCGAAGGAGAAGGGGCTGGCCAGATTCATCGGGGTTACGGGGCACGAAGAGCCCCTTATAATAAAGAAGTGCCTCGATCTGTTCGATTTCGATACGGTATTGATACCCGTAAATCCGGCCGAGCAGCATTACAAGTGTTTTCTCGAAGAGATAGTGCCGATAGCGGGGGCAAAGGATATAGGGGTCATCGGGATGAAGACCTACCTGAAGGGGCTGTTTGACGCGCCCAAGAAGTTTCTCTTCAGCTACGCCCTTACGCAGCCCATCACTGCGGCCGTGATCGGATGCGATAACGTCGAGCAGCTCAAGGAAAATGTAGAGATAGCAAAGAACTTCTTCCCTCTTAAATATAAAGAGGTGCAGAGGATCGCCGAGATAATATCCCCGTACGCAAGGGAGCTGATGTATTACAAGCCTTGACCTACAGGAGAGGGACGTCGACGAGGAGGAGTTCGGAGTTTTCATCCGCCTTTATTGAAATACCGGCCTCGTCCCTTATCATGGCGGCTCCAAACGCGTCCACATCTTTTCCGTTCACCTTTACGGGCCCGCCTTCCAGCACATAGAGGTAAGCCCCCCTGTTTTGCTCAAGCCTGTAATCGACCGACTGCCCTCTTTCAAGATAGGACGCGAATACCCTCGCGTCCGTTTGTATCGGAAGCGCCTCCCTGTGAACCGGGGATACCACCGGAAGCAGCCTGTTGGTTCGGTCTTCCCTCTCAACCGGTTTTTGCTCCACGGACGGCTTAAGCCCTTCTTTAGAGGGATAGAACCACATCTGGATAAACCTCATCGGCTCGTCCTTGCGGTTATTGATCTCTGAGTGCCACATGCCGCTACCGACCGTAGTGTGCTGGACATGG
Organism: Deltaproteobacteria bacterium; assembly: GCA_016218105.1. GTDB lineage: Bacteria > Desulfobacterota > GWC2-55-46 > GWC2-55-46 > GWC2-55-46 > GWB2-55-19. The sequence goes on along the minus strand of JACRET010000005.1, from coordinate 213,111 downwards.
CCTTTGCGGAGGACACCGCCCTTGCCGCCCTGATCGGCGTGCATGAACTCGCCTCCGGCGCAGTAGGTGACGACCTCGATATCCTGATGCGGATGAAGGGGCCAGACCGCTCCGGGCGAGAGTGTATCGTCGTTAAACACCCTCAGGGTTCCGAAGCGCGTATGGTCGCGGTCGCTGTTCGGGCCGAAGGAGAAATGCCAGCGGCCGTGGAACGTGCCGTCCTGTATGAGCACGTCGGTCTGGTATATGCTTTTTGGTTCGCGTAAAACTATCATGTCCCCGCCTATCTCCTGGCGAGAAGCCTGGCCGCCGCGTCCAGCGCCGCCTGGAAGTTGACGTTGCTAGTAAGCTCCGGCACCAGTTCCATGTATCTTACGACGTCATTCGAGTCTATTACGAAGATCGAGCGGGCCAGAAGCCTGATCTCCTTTACCAGCACCCCGTAATTCATGCCGAAAGACGCGTCTCTGTGGTCGGAGAAAGTTTGTATCCTGTCTATCCCGGCGTTTGAGCAGAACCTCCCGATCGCGAACGGGAGGTCCATGCTGATGTTAAGTATCGCGACATCCCCCGGAAGGCTTGCGGCCTCCTGGTTGAATCTTCTGGCCTGGTTGTCGCATACCGGGGTGTCCAGAGACGGGGTCACGCTTATAAGCTTAGCCTTGCCCGTGAAATCCTTGAGCGTAACTTCTTTGAGGTCTTTACTTATTACTTTAAATTCCGGGGCCTTTGACCCGGTTTTAAGCTCGGCGCCGATGAGCGTCAATGGATTTCCTTTGAACGTAACCAAACCTTTTCTTTCCATAGCGGCCTCACTATTTTTTGTAATCGTTATAAGTCGTAAATTCGGTTAAATCACGCCTGAATGCGCGCGGGAGGAGGGTTACCCCGGGTTTCAAGTGCCCTACCGCTATTATCATAGGTATGATCTTGTCCTCGGGGATATTAAACTCTTTTTTCACGCACGCCTCGTCAAAGCCGTCCATCGGATGGGTATCCAACCCCAGGCCCTTGGCGGTTATCATAATGTTCATGGCGTAAAGGGAGGTGTTTTTGACGGCGAACAGCTTCCTTGTAAGGCTGTCTTTCTCGCCGTAAAGGCTTTTCATGAGGTTTCCGTATGAAATCCTCATGTCGGGCTTCATATAGCCGAGTTTTTCCCATGACTCAAGCACCCTGTCCATATTCTCTTCAACCCCCAGTGGGTCTGCGATCATTATCAGCACGAAGGACGCCTCTTCCACCTTCGGCTGGTTCATGGCGCATTTTCTTAATACCCCTTTTCTCTTGTGGTTGTTTACCACGATTACCCTCCAGGGCTGCAGATCGAAGGACGAGGGGGCAAGGTTCGATAACTTGAGCAGTTACTCTATCTTCTCTTCAGGGATGGTCTTGCCGTTATCAAAAAAATTTATGGAACGCCTTTCCTTAACAGCATCAATAACTTCCATATCCGCTCCTTAAAAGGGCTTTTTCTTAAGCGTATCAGATTACGAAAAGTTGTCAAATCAGGGGTTTTGCCGTGAGAGAGTCTACAGAGGCGGAAGCTCCCGGCGCTTTTCTGCTATAATGAAAGTACATTTCCTGACGCTTGGCGGTAACCCAAATAACAATGCCAAAGTCCCGATCCCTTAGAGTCCTCGCGATATGCTTATTCCTGGCCGCGTCAGGCTGCGCGGCTGCCCCGATAGCGTTCCTTCCGATAGCGCTGCCGGCCATTATAGCCGGCGCCGGCGGCGGCATCTCATATACATTGACGAATATAGCCTTCAAGACGATGACCTATCCGATGGATGAGGTTGCGATAGCGAGCGTAAAGGCGCTCGACAAGATGTCGATGGAGACTATCAGGAGGAAGGACAAGAAGTACGGTATGGAGATAAAGACCGGCACAAGGAAGCTTACCGTCTACATAACGCTTGAGGAGATGACGCCGACATTGACAAGAATGGAGGTCAATGCTAAAAAGGGTTTGTTTTTTAAGGATAAGACCACTGCCTTCGAGATTATCTATCAGACCGAGAGATTTCTCCTGGGGATGGGGCCTAATGAGCCTGTTGGCGTGTCAGGGTTCAATAAATGATACCTATTAAAGACGACATCCCGTCAAGCACATTCCCGTACGTCACCATATCCATAATCATAATAAACCTGCTGGTCTTCATATACCAGATTTCGCTCGGCTTAAGCGGGGAGGAGCAGTTCATCTTCCGCACAGCCGCGATACCCTACGAGATAACCCGCCATGTGGATACGGTTCCGCCTTCGCTTGTCCCGGTTCCCTTTACTCTCATTACAGCCATGTTCGTCCACGGCGGGCTTCTCCATGTCGGCGGCAACATGCTGTTCCTCTGGATATTCGGGGACAATGTCGAGGATACTTTCGGACACTTGAAGTTCCTTGTCTTTTATATCGCCTCAGGGATCATAGCCAGTTTGGCCCATATCGCCATGGAGCCCGCCTCAACGGTCCCGATGGTAGGCGCAAGCGGAGCCATAGCCGGAGTGCTCGGCGCGTACTTTATTCTCTTCCCGAGGGCGCAGGTAAAGACCATTGTATTTCTTCTGTTTTTTGTGACGGTAGCGAGGATACCGGCGGTCATCTTTCTCGGTTTCTGGTTTTTAATGCAACTGCTCAGCTCCGGTTACGGGCCGGCTGGAGGCATAGCCTGGTACGCCCATATCGGCGGTTTTCTGGCAGGCATCGCCGGGGTGTTTCTTTTAAGGCCGAGGAGAAGGCGCAGGGTTTGATAAATAATACCCGGAGGCGGAACATGTTCCATATAGCTGACGCCGCTGACATAAAGAGCGGAAGGGTGACCGACGTCTACTTCGCGAGGACGCTGCAGATACTGAAGGAGAAGGGGATAAACAAGAGGGTAAGGGCCGAGTTCTTCACCAAAAAGCTTCCGCCGGGCGATAACTGGGGGGTGCTTGCGGGGATCGAAGAGGCCGCGCGCCTCATGGAAGGCAAAGACGTAAATATAAGGGCTTTGAGGGAAGGCGAGGTATTCTTTCCCTGGGAGCCTGTAATGGAAATAGAAGGCGTCTACAAGGAGTTCTGCGTCTTTGAGACGGCTATTTTAGGCCTTATCTGCGAATCCTCCGGGGTGGCGACAAAGGCCGCGAGGATAAAGAAAGCCGCTGGAGACAGGCTCGTTATCAGCTTTGGCGCAAGGCGCATGCACCCGGCGATCGCCCCGATGATAGAGCGCTCCGCGTTTATAGGAGGGTGCGACGGGGTCTCTGTAATAGCAAGCGCCGAGCTGCTGGAGATAGACCCGGCCGGCACCATGCCCCACGCGCTTATACTCGTCATCGGGGATACCGTAGAGGCCGCAAAGGCGTTTGATGAGGTGATTGACAAAAAGGTAAGGAGGGTCGCCCTCATAGATACCTTTAACGACGAGAAGTTCGAGGCTGTAAGGGTGGCTGAGGGTTTGGGCGGGAGGTTATTCGGGCTGAGGCTAGATACGCCGAACTCCCGCAGGGGGGATTTCTACCGTATCTTTCAGGAGGTCAGGTGGGAGCTTGATTTAAGGGGATTTAAAGATATCAAGCTCTTCGCAAGCGGCGGGCTGGATGAAAAAGAAGTCTCTGAGCTAAGGCCGGTGGCCGATGCCTTCGGCGTAGGCACCTGCATCAGCAACGCGCCTGTAATTGACTTTGCGATGGATATAGTCGAGATAGAGGGAGAGCCTCTTGCGAAGCGGGGAAAATGGTCAGGGGCAAAGGATTTGCTGAGGTGTGACGGCTGCGGCGCCAGAGCCGTAATCCCCCTCGGTTCTGCCAGGAAGGAGGCGTGTGAGTGCGGGGGAAGATTTAATAGCCTAATGTTCCCGCTCATAACCGGGGGCAAGATCGTTTCGGAGCTTCCCAAGCCTGCGGTGATACGGGAAAAAGTGTTCGCCTCCGTAAAGAACCTGGAGCTATAAAAAATTGAAGCTTCCCGCGGAATCCGCGGGGAATGCGCTCGCTATGCATATTCATGCCTCTCTGGTAAAAGGCCTTTTGCGCGCTGCCGCGCGCTTTCGGGGTATTGGCTCCGCTCGCTGTCGGCTCTCTCCCTCCAATGGAACTGAAGCCCGGTCGCTCGCCTCTTTTATGCTCGCTTCGCAATCCCCTGGTATTTTTTGAAGAACAAAAAGCAAAAACAACAATCATATGTGAGCGGTGCGATCCTACTGCCCCCCTCACCCTCCGCCCTCTCCCGCAAAGGGGAGAGGGAACTTATATGTTGCCGGGGGGATGGTGATCCGTCGCGGAGAATCGCTCCTCGAAGTGACGATAAAGGACTTTTTCCGCAACCTGTTTGGGGAAAGACGATTCCAAGGGGGTTTTGCGGCCGCCTTGATAAGATTGACCTTACGGCTTAATTATGATAAAAAATAAGTGTTTTCAACTTCTTAACAGGCTGGCGAGGCCCGCTCCGTAACAAGGGAAGCAGTGGAGGTTTTCAAGTCACCCGTACCATATTCTTCCATCAGCCGAATTTAAATTAATCCGCGGTACCAATCAGAAAATGAGCGCAGATAACAACCTACGGGCCGAAGACAATAACTGGGCTCTTGAGCACATCAAGTCCCGTAAAGAATATGTGCGCGGATCTTACGAAAAGATCGCGGACATACGCGAGAAGTGGATAGACAGGAACAGGTATTTTTATAACAAATTAAGCTCCTTCCTCAATTTTATAATAGAGCCCGGGAAAAAGATCCTCCTCTTCAGGTCTGAACTCGGTCAGCTCCTCCCAAACATCTCCCCCGCAAGCGCGCTGGGAGTCGATATCTGCCAGAAGATGGTCTCTTTCGCCAAACGGAAATACCCTCAGTTCAGATTCAAGTGCGCCGACCCGGAAGACATAGAGCTTGATGAAAAGTTCGACTATATCGTTTTTTACTCCCTCGGAGATATCATTGATATAGAAAAGGCGTTCATAAACGCCGGCGCGGGGGCGAGCGTTGACACGAGGCTCATCGTCATAAACTACAATTACCTCTGGAGGCCGCTTGTTTTCATGGCCGAAAAGATCGGCTGGAAGGTGCCTCAGCCTACGCAAAACTGGCTCAATATCCCGGTAATAGAGAACATACTTTATCTTTCGGGATACGAGGTTGTGAAGAAATACCACCAGGTATTGTTCCCCGTAGGGGTTCCGATACTCTCCTGGTTCTTAAACGACGCCGTCGCGAAGCTCCCCTTCATAAAGAACCTGTGCTTTCTCCAGATAGTCGTTGCCAAGAAGATAGCGGCCATGCCCGCCGAAAGGAAATACTCGGTCTCCGTAATAGTCCCGTGCAAGAACGAGAAGGGCAATGTCGAGGACGCCGTAAGGAGAATACCCGAGATGGGCAAGGGTACGGAGATAATCTTCTGCGACGATAAATCCACCGACGGCACGGTCGAAGAGATAAAAAGGATGATGGCCCTTTATCCTGAAAAGAATATAAAGGTCGTCCCGGGCCCGGGCATCTGCAAGGCGAAGAACGTCTGGACTGGTTTTGACGCGGCCTCAGGGGACATCCTCATGATACTCGATGCCGACCTTACCGTCATACCCGAGGAGCTGCCTTATTTTTACAACGCGATAGCCGAGGGCAGGGGCGAATTCATCAACGGCTCCCGCATGATATACCCGATGCAGGACCAGGCGATGAGGACCCTTAATATCATAGGCAACAAGTTCTTCAGCCTTTCTTTCTCGTATCTCCTCGGCCAGAGGCTTACGGACACCCTTTGCGGGACAAAGGTGCTATGGAGAAAGGACTGGCCGAGGGTAAAGGCGCTCCTCGGTTCGTGGGGGGTATCCGACCGATGGGGGGACTATGAGCTTATATTCGGCGCCGCGAAGCTCCATTTGAAGATAGTAGAAGTCCCTGTCCATTATCTTGAAAGAGTATACGGCGAGACGAAGATGACCAAGAGGCTCCAGAACGGCCTTGTGATGCTCCGGATGTGCGTCGCGGCGCTTAAAAAATTCAAGTTCGTTTAAAGATAAATGAAAGACCAGAGGCTTAAGCACGAGATAGAGCACGGCAGAAAGATCGCCGGGGGGGCCGAAGACATCTGGGGCTGGTCCGGTAAGATCGGCGGGCTCAGGTGGGAGCGCAGAGTCAAGATGCTCCTTGGCGATCTCAGGCCCGGGATGCGGGTGCTGGAGGTCGGCTGCGGGACGGGGCTCCTTACGATGGAGGCGGTTAAGACCGGGGCAAAGATATACTCGCTCGACGTCTCGCCGGATCTTTTGAGGCTCGCCAGGGGCAAGTCCGCCTGCAGGGGCGTTGATTTTTTCTGCGCGAGCGCCTATGAGCTAGGGTTCAGGGACAAGTCTTTCGACTATGTGATAGGGATGTCGGTGCTACATCACCTCGATATCGATAAGGCGTTCAAGGAATTCTCGCGGGTGCTCAAGGACAACGGGAAGATAATATTCTCCGAGCCCAATATGTTAAACCCCCATATATTCGCCGAGAGGCACTTCTTCAGGGAACGGTTCCACAACAGCCCCGATGAGACTGCGTTCATAAGGTTTCTGCTCAAGAGGAAGATAAGGGAGTATAAGTTCAGGGATATCGTCATAGAGCCTTTCGATTTTCTCTATCCCGGGCTGCCGGCCTCGCTTGCGGGCGCGGTGAACGCCCTTTCGAGGATAATCGAGAAGATACCGGTTGCTTCCGAGTTTGCGGGGAGCCTCTTTATCAAGGCCGGAAAATAGAAGCGGAGTTTCGAGATGAAGAAAGAAGGCAGGCCGGCGGCTGTCGTAAACATAAAAGATTATATGCCCAAGAGAGACGACTCAAATCTCTGGACGCACCTCTTCGTGCTCCTTGTCATCCTTGTCGCGGTCTATTATAACAGCCTCGGCAACGGGTTTGTCGCTGACGATAACGGGTTTGTGAAGGACAACACCAGCATCCGGAGCTTGACTAATATCCCGGACTTCTTCTTCTCCCCGAAGTCAATGGCCGCCGCCGACGCGGAATGGGGCACCATAATCTACAGGCCTTTAAGGACCGCCTCTTACGCCATCGACTACGCCATCTTCGGCCTCAAGCCTTACGGCTACCATCTGGTGAATCTCCTTCTTCACATGGGCGCCAGCGTCAGCCTCTATTTCGTAGTCCTTAGTCTCTTTAATATCCCGGGCGCAGCTTTCTTAAGCTCGCTTCTTTTCGCCCTTCATCCCGTGCATATCGAGGCGGTATCCTGGATAGCTTCGAGGGCAGACCTCATAGGGATGATACTCTTTAACCTTACACTGCTTTCTTATTTTCGCTATAAGGAATACCGCTCTAAGGGATATCTCGTTATCTCGCTCGTGCTTTCTTTCCTCGCGTATATCGGTAAAGAGACGATGGTTTCTCTCCCGGCGCTCATCATAACCTACGATTATGTGACGAGGAACAGGAGGCCGGTGCTGGATACCATCAAGGCCAACTTCGTTAATTGGCTGCTTTTTTCAGCCGTATGTCTGGCGTATATGGTGATCCGCTTCAATATTACAGGAAGGATGTCAACGAACCAGGGGTGGTGGGGAGGCACGGCGTATTCCAACTTCCTCATGATGGCCGAGGCTACCGCCATTTATCTGAGGCTCATGGTCATCCCCTACGGCTTTACGTTCCACTATATAATAGACCCTGTGTACAGCCTCTTTGATCCCGGGGTGATGGTCTCTGTCTTTGCGATACTCCTTTCCATTGCCGCGATAATCTACTTTCATTTCAAGCAAAGGATGGTCTTTTTCTCTCTTTTGTGGTTCTACATCGCCCTGGTGCCCATAGCCAATATCGTCCCGATTTCATTTTCCATGATGGCCGAGAGGTATATCTATATGCCGTCGGCCGGGCCTATAATAGCGGCAGGCTACGGGCTCTATTATGCCTATAAAAAGCTCTCCGAAAAGTCAGCCTTCGCCAGGCGCGCGGCGGTCGCGGTCATAGTGTTGATATTTTTCATATACTCGGTAGAGATCATAATGAGGAACGAGGACTATAAAGATGAGTTCGCGTTCTATGCCTCGGCAGTAAGGGTATCTCCAGCCTCGCCGCCGAGCAACAAAGGCCTTGCCGATCAATATTTCAACAGGAAGGAATACGGCAAGGCGGTCTTTTATTACGAAAAGGCTATAGAGGCGGACCCCGGGTATGTGGAGGCGCTCCTTGGAGAGGCGCTTACGTACCGCGAAAGCGGGGAGCTTGAAAAGGCCCTGGCGGCCGCGAAGAAAGCGGCTTTTGTGGAGGAAAAGGTAGCCGCGCTTAAACCGAAGAACGCGCTTATAAGGTTCAACCTCGGCAACATCTACAAGGAGATGGGAGACCTGGAGTCAGCGAGGGCAGAATGGGAGAAGGCTGTGGAGCTCAATCCCGAATACTCCGAGGCTTACAACCATCTTGGCATATATTACCAGCTTAAGAATGATTACAAGAACTCTATCCTCATGTACGAGAACTCCATCAGGGCCAACCCCTTCAACGCGGAGACGCATTATAACGTAGCCATGCTCTATGATGCCGAGGGCGCGAGTGAAAAGGCCAGGGCGCACTACAAGAGCTTCATCGAGCTCGCGGGGCCTGAGTACGGGGATGTCGTGGAAGGGCTGAAGGGGAGAAATTTTTAGGCGTATTTATAAGGCCGGAAAATCAAGGGCTTTCAAGCCCGGGGGTTCTCAGCCGCACGCCTTTTTTTGGCAGGTTGTTGAAAAATCCGTAATTTGTTCAGGCTGCTCAAAAAGGTTCAGCTGCAAGGCGTCGAGAAGCGAGGAATGAGGCGTACTTTGTCTGTACGCCGCAGTGACGAGCGACGCTGGACAAGAAGCAGATGGACTTTTTCAGCAGCCTGTTAAGGACAAAAGCCTTTCTGGCGATATTTTCCCCCTAGAAAACTATTGAAAAGTCCACTACCCTTAATATATGATGAACTGATATGCGCTTTGACCTGTCCGGCTAAGCGCGTTCTTTATCCCCATCCAAATAGTGTATAATAAAAATAACGGAGAAAACGATGGCTGATAAGAATAACTCGAAGGGATTCAAGAAGATCCTGTTCCCGACGGACTTCACCGACGCGTCCGTTGCCGCCGCCTCGTACGCGATGATGCTCGCGCGCCAGAACAAGGCGAAGCTGTATGTGCTCCACGTGATGGACGTAAGCAAGGAAGCCGCCGGGTTTTACCTTCCCCACCTCTCTTTCGAGAGGCTCGATAAGGAAATGAGGGGGGTAGCCGGAGAGATGCTCAAGAACTTCTGCGCCAAGCAGTTCAAGGGTTTCAGGAACGTCGAGATGCACGTGCTCGCGGGAGAGCCGTTTAAAGAGATACTTAAGGTCGTAAAAGGCTCGAAGATTGACCTTGTGGTCATGGGGACCTTCGGCAAGGCCAGGGTTGACAGGCTTCTATTCGGCAGCACAACCGAGCGGGTGGTAAGGAGGGCAGAGTGCCCCGTACTTGTAATCCCGCCTTCAAAGTAGTTCTACGGCAAAGAGATGTTTGGGATCGGTTTTACCGAATTACTTATTATCCTGATAGTGGCCCTTATCGTTATCGGGCCGGACAAGCTCCCGGGCATGGCCAGGGCGTTCGGGAGGGCGTACGCTGAGTTCAGAAGGGCGAGCGAGGACCTTAAAAGGAATATCGCCGACATAGACCTGACCGACAAGAAAACAGACAGGACCCCCCCAAAAAAAGAAGCTTCCGTTGCCGCGAGCGCGGCCGGGACGGGCGAGCCCACCGTTCACCCAGCAGCCGTGAAAGCAGACCAGCCCAAGGGCGCTGGCGAAAAGGCTACCTAGTATGGCTGAAGACACCAAGGGGATGGTCCTGACCGCCCACCTCAGGGAATTAAGAAAAAGGCTCATAGTATCCGTCATCGCCACCGCTATAGGTTTTGCGATCTGCTACAATTTCTCCGTCGAGCTGTACGACATCCTTACCCAGCCTCTAAGGCCGTCGCTGCCGGCGGGCCAGGACTTCCTTGTATTTACTGGCGTAACTGAGCCTTTCTTCATTTATATGAAGATAGGGTTTGTGGGCGGGGTGATACTCGCGAGCCCCGTGATATTATTTCAGGTTTGGGGTTTTGTCGCGCCGGGCCTGTATAAGGAAGAGAAACTCTGGTTCATAGCCATAGTGATCTCATCCGTAATACTCTTCGCGGCGGGCTCCCTGTTCGCCTACTTTGTCGTCTTTCCCTTCGGGTTCAAATACCTCTTAAGCTACGCCTCCGAATCCCTGAAACCGATCCTTTCGATGGAGCTCTATTTCTCCTTCGCCACCAAGTTCCTGCTGGCCTTCGGCGCGGTGTTCCAGCTCCCGCTCGCTATCCTGGTGCTGGCGAGGATGGGCGTGGTGACGGCCGGAAAGCTCCTCTCGTGGTGGAGGTACGCGCTTGTAGTGATCCTTATCGTAGCCGCGGTGCTTACGCCCACCCCTGATGTGTTCAATCAATTCCTGATGGCAGGCCCGCTGGTCGTCCTCTACGGACTGGGTATAATAGTGGCGAAGCTCTTCGGGAAAAAGAAGGCCGCTCCGTCCGAAGACGGAGATGAGGCGGAAGAAGAGTACGGCGACGAGGGCGAAGAAGAGTAATCCTTACGGATATATCTTTACTATGTTGGAGGCCTGAAGCCCTTTATCTCCTTGAGTGAGATCGAACTCGAAGATCATGTCCCTGCTGGGGAGCATGTTTATTTCCGTTGTCGGTTCGAAGTTTGACTCGTGGGCGAAAGCGGTGCCGTAAGGCGAATCCTGTCTCCGCGTATCCGTTATCCACAGGCCGGGGCCTATCCGTAAAAGATAGCGCATGAAGCCGAAGTTCTTTGAATGGTTGTAGGTATAGCAGATACCCCTTACCCTCGAGTTCGCGTCCCCCCAGCTCCTCTTTTGATCGCTTTCGATCGGCAGGAGGTTCGGTATCAGGTATCCCGACATGTAGAGGTCTACCTCGCGTTTAAGATTCGAGGATACGTTCTGGAACGCGACAGCCTCGACCCTGCATCCCTTGTTCTGGAGCGCCCTGACGACCTGAATGAAATCCCCGTCGCCGGTTGCCATCAGCACCTTGTCGAGGTTTTCTGATTGAAGCAGGGCGTCTACCGCCATGTCGAGGTCGGCGTTGGCCTTGCCGAAGCGGTTGCCCGACTCGTCCACGTACCATGAAACGGTCTTCTCGATGACTTTATAGCCATAATCGCGCAGTGTCGAATGGAAGTTGAAGGTGCGGTCTCTATAATCGTGGTCTGTGCGCGCGCGGTCGTCATCGTAAGCCACGTAGGCATTGAGCCTTATCGGCTCGCCGTTGTCGCGGCAGGCGAAATCACGGAGTATGTCGAATCTCATTCCGTACCCGCCGTTACGCGTTATATTCGCTACGTCAATATATAATCCGATCCTCTGGACCTTTTTATTCATAAAAAATCTTGTCCCTTTGGTTAAATGTTAATAACAGCCCGGATCATATGTCCAGGTTTGATACCTCCAGCGCGTGCCGCTCAATAAATTCGCGCCGCGGTTCCACCACATCCCCCATAAGTTTCGTAAATATCGCGTCCGCCTCTATGGCGTCCTCGACCTTGACCTGGAGGAGTATCCTCTTCTCCGGGTCCATCGTAGTCTCCCAGAGCTGCTCCGGGTTCATCTCTCCAAGTCCCTTGTATCTCTGGATATTGAGCCCCTTTTTCCCTATTTCGAGCACATGGTCCATAAGGCCTTTGAAGGTGGCGATCTCCGACTCGGAGCCGTTATTCTTAAGTATAAACGGCGGCTCCCCGGCTTCTTTCAACCCCTTTGCCTGCGTCCTTAAGTCCATGAATTCGGGGGCACTTATAAGGTCCCTGTCTATGTTCGTGATAATATTGAGGCCGTTGCGCCTTGAAATGCAATTTACGGCGAAGGTCTCGTATTCCGCGTTCTGTGAGACCGAGAACTCGACAGGCCTCGATTCGGGGTGGAATATCTTCAGATGAGACTCTATGGAGCCGATGAGGTCGGTTGCCGCCTTCTTGTCCTTGAGGGAATCGATGCCGAACGTGTCATGCAGCGCGAGCGCGCCTATTATCTGAGAGTCCCTTCCCCTCTTCTCGATCCTGCCGAGAGAGCGCTGGAGGCGGGCGATCTTCTTAAGCATGGCCATGAAAGGCTTTCCCTGCATCGGGGTCTTCTTCCCCCTGGAGACGACAGACATGCCGTCCTGCGCGAGCTCGAAGACAAAGTCCTCAAGCGCCGAGTCGTCTTTGATGTATCTCTCTTCCTTGCCCCTTTTCACCTTAAAGAGAGGGGGTTCAGCTATGTAGAGGTGGCCCCCCTCGGCGAGCGATTTCATCTGGCGGTAAAAGAAAGTAAGGAGAAGCGTCCTGATGTGGCTGCCGTCCACGTCGGCGTCGGTCATTATGATTATGCGGTGGTATCTGAGCTTGTCGGGCTTGAAGTCGTCGTTACCGATGCCGCAGCCGAGCGCCATTACCATGGTCCTTATCTCTTCGTTCGACAGTACCTTGTCGAACCGGGCTTTTTCGACATTCAGTATCTTGCCTTTCAGGGGGAGTATGGCCTGGAATCTCCTGTCGCGCCCCTGTTTCGCGCTTCCGCCCGCTGAGTCTCCTTCGACTATGAATATCTCGCTCAGGGCTGGGTTCGTCTCCTGGCAGTCGGCGAGCTTTCCCGGAAGGGAGCTGGAGTCGAGCGCGCCCTTTCTTCTTATTATTTCCTTCGCCCTCCTAGCGGCCTCTCTGGCGCGCGCCCCGTCGACGGCCTTCTGGACGATCTTCTTCGCCACGGACGGATTTTCTTCCAGGAAGGCGGCGAGCTTGTCATTGACGATAGTTTTTACATAGCCCTCTACTTCGCTATTGCCGAGTTTTGTCTTTGTCTGGCCTTCAAACTGGGGGTTCGGTATCTTTACGCTGATAACGGCGGTCAAGCCCTCTCTGACGTCGTCGCCCTGCAGGGATTCCTTTACGTCCTTGAGAAGCCCTCTGGTCTGGGCGTAATTATTGATGCACCTGGTCAATGCGGACTTGAAGCCGATCATGTGGGTGCCGCCCTCGGTTGTGTTTATGTTGTTCGCGTAAGAGAAGATGTTTTCGTTATAGGAGTCGTTCCATTGGAGGGCCATCTCCATCTGAATGGATTCCTTTTCGCCGGCGATATAGACGACCTTCGGGTGGATAGGCGACTTGGCTTTGTTGAGGTGCTCGACAAAGCTTACGATGCCGCCCTTGTACTGGAATTCATGGAACTTGTCGTCCGCGCGTTCATCCTTGATGGTTATCCGTATCCCGGCATTGAGGAATGAAAGCTCGCGCAACCTCTGGCTCAGCGTGTCGAAGCTGAACTCCGTTACCTCGAATATCTGCGCGTCAGGCTTGAACGTTATCGTGGTGCCTGTCTTTTTGGTCTTGCCCTCGACCGTCAAGGCCTTTACGGCTTCTCCGCGCCCGTATTTCTGATGATATATCTGCCCGTCCCTCTTTATCTCTATCTCAAGCCATTCGGACAGGAAGTTTACGACCGTAACGCCGACCCCGTGGAGGCCTCCCGAGACCTTGTAGGCCTTGTTCTCGAATTTGCCGCCCGCGTGCAGCTCGGTCAAAACGACCTCCACTGTGGGTTTCTTCTTCTCAGGATGCATCTTGACCGGAATGCCGCGGCCGTCGTCAATTATGGTGACGGAGCTGTCCTCATGGATTATGACATCGATGTTTTTGCAGAAACCGGCAAGCGCCTCGTCCACCGAGTTGTCAACGACTTCATAGACAAGGTGATGAAGCCCCATCACTCCCGTTGAGCCGATGTACATGGCCGGCCTTTTGCGAACGGCCTCGAGACCTCCAAGAACTTTTATGGATTTCTCATCGTAATCGCTGTTTACCTCAGGGGTGGCAGTCTTTTCCAACTCGTCTTTTTTCAAATTAAAAAACGTCCTTTCTTGTGATTTTTTAGAAAGAGTACAGTGGTAAAACAGAGGAAAAACATATCTTTTAATAATACCATAGGATGGATGTTTTTACTAGTATAAATTAGATGGTTTCAAGGCGGGGACATCAGGGGGACATTCCAAACGCTCTTCGGTTTTTCCTCAAATCCCCGACTATTTTCGAGGACTCATCGGGAACGCAAAAGCAGGGCCCATTCCACGAACGGGCCGGGGTTTTATTCACCACTGTGTTTGATTAATATTGCAAGCGCGAAAAAGCAGGATTTTAAGGAAAAAAATTGGGGTGGACGAGGGGTTTCGAACCCCCAGCCTCTGGAGTCACAGTCCAGCGCTCTAACCGTTGAGCTACGCCCACCATGGAAGGATTTTAAAGAACAAAACTCAATCTTATTTTTTTAACATAGAGTAGCTTTTTATGTCAATATTATTCGGGTAAAGACGGAACCCTTAGAGCGCATTTTATAATCCAGGCGTATCTGCCCCCATGATTTTCGTATTATGATCGTCAGGTTGCTGAAAAAGCCCGTTATCGTCATTCCGAGGAGCTATTCTGAGATACCCGGCCCGTTCTTCGAGTGGGCCCTGCACAGAAGAAGCCCCTGTGAGGGGCTTTAAAAAGAGATTGCTTAGCTCTGCCCGCAATGACTTTCGTTGTTGCAGTTTGTTCTTCAAAAAACACCAGGGGTATTGCGTAGCGAGCATAAAGGAGGCGAACGACCGGGCTTCAGTTCTATCGGAGGGAGAGAGCGACAGCGAGCGGAGTCAATACCCCTGGAGCGCACGGCAGTGCGCAAACAGGCCTTTTACCAAGAATTTCACCCTCCCCTCAGTCCCCTCCCGTCAATGGAGGGGAGGTTTTTTTCTTATAGCTTCCCGGCCCGTTCGGGGAACGGGCCCTGCTTTATAAAGCCTCGTCCGCCCATTTTAATAGGTTGTAATCTCATTTTTTTAAGGTTAATATTTCAGGTAAGCACCTCCCAAATACCCCATGCATAGACTGAATGTCGATGAAATCTCAAGCCTTATAAGGAAAGGCGCGCCTGTACTGACGGTAAACAAGAGGCTGGCGCGCCATGTCCGGATGGAATTTGACTCGATTATGAGGGCCTCCGGGCATAGCGCATGGCCCACACCCCTTATCATCCCATTGTCAGCATGGGTTTCAAGCCTCTGGGAAAACTCCAAGGAATCCAGGCCGCTATTGTCCGATACAAGGGCAAAGGCCCTCTGGGAAAAGATTATCCTTAACGACAGGGCGTTGCTTGGTTTCGGGCTTTTGAATCCCCAGGGCCTTGCGGTTACGTCTTTTGACGCGTATTCGCTCATCAGGGAATACGCGATCAGCTTTCCTAGGGATGATATATATCTGACGGGCGAGGCCAGGGCGCTCAAGAGATGGATAGTCGAGTTCGAGGGTGCGGTAAAAGGCCTCGGTTTTCTCGACAGGCTCTCGATACCCGATGAGGTGGCCGGCCTTATAGGGCGGGGGCAGGTCGATCTCCCCGGGACGGTGATAATCGCGGGGTTCGATGAATTCACCCCGAGAACGTCCCGCCTCATAAGAGCGCTTGAAAAGGCGGGTTTGAATATCGTCTATTGGCCCGATGAGCCGGGCTCATTATCAGAAAAAGAGCTGTCCGGAGCGGCTGTGACCATAAGGCCGTGCGAGGATGAGGCCGCGGAGGCGGTACAGGCCGCAAGGTGGATAAGGACGCTTGGAACCGGCGCCAGGATAGGGATAATAGTCCCTGAGCTCAATAAATACAGGGATACGATAATCCGTGAGTTCGCGGCGGAATTGAACCCCCGATCAGTCCTGCCGGGAAGCTTGAAAAAAGACGTATTCAATATCTCGCTCGGGACCCCCCTTATATCCGAGCCGCTCGTAAGATCAGCCCTTGACGTCCTCTCTATAGGAGAGGGCAAAGAGGATCTGAGCAAGATGATGCTTGTGCTTTGCTCGCCGTATTTTTCGGGTAAGGATTATCTCGACATAGCTTCGATAGACGCGGATTTAAAGGAGAGGAACTATCTTGAAATAAGCCTCTTTGAGGTGAGGGACATGGCGGAGAGGAGGGGCTTAACCTCTCTAAAGGAAAGGCTCGCGTCATGGCTCAGGTTTTTAAGGGCCTCCAGGCCCAAAGACCTCCCGTCCAGGTGGGCCGAGGGTTTCAGCAAATTCTTAAAGGACATCGGATGGCACAAGCATGTAAGTCCGTCGAGTGAAGAGTATCAGGCGCTCAAAGCCTTGAACGCCCTTTTTGAGGAACTGGCAAGCCTCGACGAGATAGTCGGTAGGATAAGCAGGCAGGAGGCGTATTCAAGGATATCGGGCCTGGCCTCGGATACCATGCACCAGAGCGAATCGCCGGAGTGCAGGGTAGAGGTTTTGGGGCTCCTTGAGTCGGCAGGGCTTTCCTTCGACCATATCTGGATAATGGGATGCCATGAGTTCGCGCTTCCAAGACAGATCGCGCCAAACCCCTTCATCCCCATATTCCTGCAGAAGGCGTATAACCTTCCCTTCTCTTCGCATGAGCGGGAGGCCCTGTTCGCGAAGCAGAGCCTTAAAAGGATTTTAAACAGCGCGTCTCCGGTGGACATAAGCTATCCGAAGATATCGGACGGCAGGGAGCTTGGGCTTACGCCCCTTCTTAAAGGCGTGGGCCGTATCGAAGAGGCCGGGTTTACAAGCTCAAGCCGGTTGATCGATTCCATGCGAACGGAATCCGTAATTGAAGAGACGGCGGATTATGGAGCGATACCCGTCGGGCCGGAAGAGCTTAAGGATTTAAAAGGCGGGACAGCGGTAATAAAAAACCAGTCGCTCTGTCCTTTCAAGGCGTTCGCGACCCACAGGCTTAATGCCGAAGGGCTTAAGGAGCCTGAGCTTGGACTTTCCGCCGCGGGCAGAGGAAGCATCCTCCACACGGCGCTAAAGCTATTCTGGGAAAAGGTCGTTGATTCGGAAAGATTAAAAGAACTGGCCGGAAACGGCCGTATGGATGATTTTGTCAAAAGCTTGTCAGCGGAAATCATGAAAGAGGTCGACGCGGCCCCTCTCTCCGGCAGATTCCTTGAGATAGAAAGGGAGAGGCTTGCCGCTCTCCTTAAAGACTGGGCCCTGGTAGAGGCGGGCAGGGGCCCGTTCAAGGTGAAGTCGATAGAGCTTGAAAAGGAGTTCGATATCTGCGGGCTTAAGGTAAAGGGGCGGATAGACCGCGTGGATGAGGCGGAAGGCGGGAGAGAGATAATTATAGATTACAAGAGCGGCGAGATAGACAGAAATGACTGGATGAGGGAAAGGCCCAAAGACCCGCAGTTGCTTATCTACAGCCTGTCCGGAAAATTCGACGCGATATCGTTCGCGAGGATCATTCCGGGGGAATGCAGGTTCGTCGGCGTCTCCAGCGCAGATGACCTCCTGCCCGGTATAAGGCATTTTGAAAAAGACGGGATACGGGAAAAGGCCGGCGAGGGGCGGGACTGGGACGGGCTGATGGAGTTATGGAAGGAAACCGTAGAGGGCCTGGCAAAGGAATTTCTGGCGGGGATTTTGAAAGTAGACCCGAACGGGGAATTAAAAGGCAGGCAAAGTCCCTGCGAACACTGCGGGCTTACGGTGCTTTGCAGGATAACCGAAAGGGGTTTGAGGGGTAAGGACGGGGATGAGAGTGGCGAGTGATATTCCGGACATAAGGGAAAGGGAAGAGGCGCTCGATCCCTCACGGTCTTTTATCGTCCAGGCGCCGGCGGGCTCCGGCAAAACCGAGCTGCTCATGCAGAGGTTTCTAAACCTTTTGTCCGGGGCCGGACGGCCCGAGGAGATACTCGCCCTTACCTTTACGAAGAAGGCCGCTGGGGAGATGCAAAACCGCGTCCTGGCCGCCCTGCAAAAGGTCAAGGCCGGCTATAAGGCCGAGAAGCCGCATGAGACGAGGACGCTTGAGCTTGCGGAAAAAGCCCTTAAGCGTGACGTGGAGCTTGGGTGGGGAATACTGGAAAACCCGGGGAGGCTCAAGGTGCAGACCATGGATTCCCTCTCCGCCGCGCTTGTAAGGCTTACCCCCATGCTTTCCGGCATGGGGAAAGAGCTTTCTATCGCCGACAATCCAGATGAGCTTTACAGGGAGGCGGCCAGGCGCACGCTCCTCATGGTGGAAGACGATGGAAGCGAAGGCGAGGCGGTAAGAAAGGCGCTGAAGCACCTGGATAACTCTGTAGCGGGCCTTGGCAGAAGGCTTGTGCTGATGCTCGGCAGGAGAGACCAGTGGCTCCGCCACGTCAACAGGGATATGGCGGAGGAGGATCTGAAGGGGCTGCTCGAAGGTTCATTGAGGAGGCTCGTTGAGTATGAGCTTAAAAACATATCGTCCTCGTTCCCTGAAGACATTATAGGGCCGCTCCTTGAATCAGCGAGGTACGCGGCGTTTAATTTAAGAGATGAACAAAGCGAAGGCGCGAAAAGGATCAGCGTTCTTTTGGATATAGCCTCATTGCCTGATGCGAGCGTGGGGGCGCTGCCGCTATGGCAGGGCATAAAGGAGCTGCTCTTTACAGCCGGTAATGAACTCCGGAAACCCGGGGGCGTAAATAAAAACATAGGCTTTCCGAGTGACCCGGAAGGCAGGCAGAGGAAAAAAGAGTTTCAGGGATTGCTTGAAAGCCTTACGGGGCGTGAAGCCCTGCTTCGCAATCTGGCAAAGATAGCCCTGCTTCCGCCCGCGCATTACAGCGGCCGCGAATGGGAGATCCTCGACGCGCTCCTGGTGCTTCTCCCTATAGCCGAAGGCTATCTGATGGAGGTGTTCGGAGAGGAAGGCTCGATCGACTTCCAGGCCGTCTCTATGGCGGCCCTCGCGGCGCTCGGCAGCGATGAAGACCCCACAGACCTGATGCTCTCCCTGGACATTAAGATAAGGCATATCCTCGTTGACGAGTATCAGGATACATCGCAGACGCAGCTTTCGCTGATAAAGTCGCTGACGAGGGGATGGGCCAGGGGGGACGGCAGGACCCTTTTTGTCGTTGGAGACCCGATGCAGTCGATATATCTCTTCAGGGAGGCCCAGGTAGGGCTTTTTATAGACGCTAAACAGAGCGGCATAGGGGATATAGAGCTTGCATCGATACAGCTTAAGACAAACTTCAGGTCGCAGGAGAATATCGTAGATTGGGTAAACGGCTCTTTCGAAGGGGCGTTCCCGGGGCAGGAGGACGTCTTTACCGGGGCTGTCACCTACGCCCCTTCCAAAGCGGCAAAGCCAGGCATAGAGGGCGTTAGCGTCAATATCGATCTTTTCGCCAGCCGGGATGACCTCTCAGAGGCTGTCAGGGCGGTCGAGATAATAAAGGGCATCGGCAAGAGCGAGTCCGTCGCGGTCCTTTGCAGGTCCCGCCAGCACCTCGACAGCATAGTCGAGGCGTTAAAAAAAGAGGGGATAGGGTTCCGGGCCCAGGAGTTCGACCCGCTGGAAGGGAGGGTGGCGATACAGGATTTAAGCGCCCTCTTAAGGGCCCTGTCGCATCCTTATGACAGGGTAGCCTGGCTGGCTATTCTCAGGGCGCCGTGGTGCGGGCTTAAAATAGAAGACCTCCACAAGCTTTGCCTTAATGACAGGAGAAGCCCTGTATGGAAGCTGTTGAATGACGCCGGGCGGATGGATACGCTCTCCAAAGACGGTCGGGAGCGGGTCTCGATGGTATGCGGGAAGCTTGAAAAGGCCCTTTCTTTAAAGGGTAGAGTAGCCCCGAGGGTCTTGCTGGAAGGGCTGTGGATCGACCTCGGCGGGCCTGCCTGCGTGCGGGACGAGGCCTCCATGAAAGACGCGGAGGCGTTTTTAAGCCTTGTCGGCGGGATAAGCTCGGCCGGAGAGCTTGACCCGTTACGGAGCATCGGGGAAAGGGTGTCGAAGCTCTATGCCAACTACTCGGCAGCCGGTACAAACATAGACCTTATGACCATACACAAGGCAAAGGGGCTGGAGTTCGACCATGTGGTCCTGCCGGGGCTTGGGAAGCACTCGAAGAGCGAAGAGAAAAAACTCATCCTCTGGATGGAGCGGGGGGCCGATCTCCTGCTCGCGCCGATTGAGAATAAGGCGGGCGAAGAGAGCCGGATATACAGGTTTTTGAATCATATAAACAAAGAGAAACTTGAGCATGAGGAAAAAAGGCTCTTCTATGTGGCCGCGACAAGGGCAAAAAAGGCCCTTTACCTTCTCGGGCACATAAAGGGGAACGATGAAGATGGGATAGAGGCGGACAAGAGGTCTTTTCTCTCTTCCATAAGCCATGTGCTGACCGGGGCGATGGTGGTGGATGCGGCCGCGCCTGAGAAAGACGAGGCGGCTGAAATGCCTCTGAGGAGGCTCCCCGTTTTCTGGAAAGCCCCTGAGCCTGCTCTGCCCCTTGCCGGGCCTCTGCCGCACAATATTATCTCCGGCGCAGAGCCCGAGTTTTACTGGGCGGGGCAGAATATCAGACACCTCGGCACGGTAGTCCATAGATATCTCTGTGAGATAGCAAAGGCCGGGATATCCGCATGGGATGGAGGGCGGATAAACGGAGAGAGGGCGAGGATCAGGTCGATGCTCATGACCCTTGGAGTAAACAGGGCGGAAGCCGACAAGATGGGCGACAGGGCCATCGGAATAATCTCAAAAGCCATGAGGGATGAGCGCGGGCGATGGATACTTGAGCCTCACGAGGATGGCGCTGTGGAGCTTCCCATCTCCGGCATCGTGGAAGGAGAGGTAATACACTCCGTGATCGACAGGACTTTCGTGGATAAAGGGGTTCGCTGGGTGATTGATTATAAGGCTGGGAGCCATGAAGGCGGATATTTAGAGGGGTTTTTAAAGAATGAAAAGGATCGGTACTTCCGCCAGCTGGAAAGGTACGGGGCGCTTCTGATCGCCGCAGGAGAGGAGCGCGAGATAAGAAAAGGCCTCTATTACCCTGCGCTTTCGGAATGGGTGGAGTGGTGATTTGAGCGGGCGATTAAGGAAGGGCGAAAATCGAAGCGAAGAATGTCGTTTAAATATACCCCTCACCCTCCGCCCTCTCCCGCAAGGGGAGAGGGAACTATAAGCCGGGATCGACTGAGAAACCGAAATTTGTTCAGGCTGCTCAAAAAGCCTCAGCTGCAAGGCGTCGAGAAGCGAGGAATGAGCCGTACTTTGTCTGTACGCCGCAGTGACGAGCGACAATGACAACGAAGCAGATGGACTTTTTAAGCAGCCTGTTAAAGGAACTTTCCTTGCATTTGTCCCTCTTTTTTGGTACATTCCCGATTAATAAAATCCGCCCTCACCTTCTGTATCTGCTGTTACGACACTGCCCCGTTCCTACTGCCTCCTCCGGCGGATCAACCAAGGAGGTTTTTTTATGAGGCGTATGGAAAAGGTGTTGCTGTTGTTTTTAACTGTCGCCTGTGCGGCTGCCCTTCACAGCTGCGGCGGAGGAGGCGGAGATAGCGGGAGTTCAGATTCAAGCACTGATGATGGACAGACCACCGAAACCTCTGTAACAGAAGCGTTCCCCTCTACTCTCGCGGTATCATCCCCCTTCGATGTCGTCTCCCAGAGCGCAAGTCTGAAAAGCGCCAAGGCCCTTACTTCCGGCTATTCGAGCATCACGTCAAAGATAAACACGGTCTTAAGCGGCAGTTCCGCTTCGGTATGCACGTTCGACCCGCAGTCTTTCCTCTCCAAGCCAAGCAGGGCCGAATGCTACGGCCCGACCATAAACTACGAGAACCATCCGGACGGCACGCTTCCCAATAGCGGTCAGCTGCCCTCCGGCGACCTCGGCATCTGGAAAGAGACCGAATCGACCGGTGAGGCGTGCGCCGCCGCGGAGCTTAACGCCCAGATGGAAGGGGTAAGCTTCCAGACGGAAGCCGCGATGACGAGCGTAGCGTCTATGGTATGCACCGCCAACGTGAACGGCGCGTGGCCCCCGGCCGCGGGCTCTTCGATCGACCTTACGACCCTCGCGACCCCTATCTCGGCGACGAATGTCACGTTCAGCAAGGCTACCATAAGCCTCGATTCAGCGGGAGAGGTCTGGTTATACGACCTTGCCTTCGTTTATACCGATACGTCATCGGTATCGCATAGTATAGCCGTCCAGTTAAGCCATGACAGCACCTCGACCGGAGGCACGGGAAGGTTCACTTATTATGCCGACGACACCTTCTCCGGCGGCAACTGCCCGACATCCGATGTGACGCTCAACGGCTCGCTCGTATACAGCGTGTCCGGCACGGACGTGGACCTGCAGTCGCGGATAGGGTACTTCTGCGGCCGCGGCTCGGTCGGCATAGGCAGCGACGGGCTGGTAGACCCCATGTACACATACACATCATATTCCAAAGGATGGGCGAATAACTTCAGCGTCTTTACCGCCAACTTCGACTCAAGCACCCTTGCCGGACAATACTCATACAGATGGCAGGCGGGGCCCGGAGACTCCAACACCAGGGTCTTCAATATCGGGGTCAACAGCACCACCCCGCTTACCGGAGAGGCGTGGTTCGGTTTCGGCGACCAGATATGGACGTCGGATGAGTGCATAAACGGGTTTTACTGCAGCTGGGCCGGCCCGGGCAATACGCATGCTATCTCTAAATACGCCCAGCGCCAGAATGTCACCTTGAACACCGTAACCGGACTGGTGGAGCCGACCAATTCCGCCGCGAGCGATATCATATACGCTCCAACGAACGCTTGCACGTATGACGGGTCAGGGACGTTCAGGTACGACAGGGACCTTGACGGAGACTATACGGATGAGACCGCGGCTACGAACGTGGTGACCGCGACCCTGACTACAGGGCTTGTCCTTGACCTTTACGCGGCGCAGGATACCAACGGGGACGGAACGGCTACGATGTGCGAGACGATACAGTCGCGCGGAATAACGCAGCCTGTCGCGCCTTCGTATTCGAACGCGTACACAGGGTCAACGCACCCCTGAACCGAAACGGGCTTCTTAAAAAAGGGGGCGTTCCTCATTGGGATCGCCCCCTTTTTTTTTCGCCTGGGCGGGTGCTGAATATGCATAGCGAGCGCACTGCCTGCGTATTCCGCGGGGAGCTTCAATAATGTGAAAAATCTGCTAAAATTAAAGATGAGCAAGCAGGGTGTTGAAAAACACCATCTTCTTGTAACCCGCACAAGTAGATCTACCCTAAAAAAGAGAGGTGATCATGAAAAGAACGGTCGCATCGGTATTTTTTGCGCTATTGGCCATGCCGTTCACGGTAACAGCCCTGGCAGCTGACGGCGCTGCGATCTACAAGGCAAAATGCACCCCTTGCCACGGTTCAGACGGGCAAGGCACCGCCATGGGGCCCGCATTCAAGGATAGTCAGTTTATAAAGACCGGTACGGAGGCAGAGATCGGTGAAGTGATTACCAAGGGGCGCGAGGGTGCGGCAAAGAAATATAAACAATTCGCCCTCGGTATGCCGAAGCAGACTATGACAGAAGATGAGGTAAAGGCGGTGGTCGCTCATTTAAAGACGTTGGCGGCTAAAGGCAAGGCTGAGACGAAGTAAGGCGGGTTGAAATACCTGCAGGCTGCTGAAAAAGTCCATCTGCTTCGTTGTCATTGTCGTTCGTCACTGCGGCGTACAGACAAAGTACGCCGCAGTCCTCGCTTCTCGACGCCTCGCATTCTGGAGCTTTTTGAGCAGCCTGAATATGCATAGCGAGCGCATAGAAATTGTTTCCTTATATATTGAAGATTCCCCGCGGATTCCCCGCGGATTGCCGCGGAGAATCTTCAATCCCCCCCCATGACCCATTATAGGAGTATGATAAAAAAGGGCGCGGTCTGCGCCCTTTTTAAATTTGGTGCGCCTGGCTGGATTCGAACCAGCGGCCTACTGCTTAGAAGGCAGTTGCTCTATCCGGCTGAGCTACAGGCGCATTTCTGCTGATTTTCTAATTAATTGGTCGGGGCGAGAGGATTCGAACCTCCGACACCCTGCTCCCAAAGCAGGTGCGCTACCAGGCTGCGCTACGCCCCGGATGAATTAGATTATTTAACATAACAGCAGATTTAATGCAAGTTTTTTATCAAACCCCAGCCTGGCGAATATCCTCTTTTTGTATTGCAAATTATCTGGAAAAGGTTCAGAATACCAGCTTAAATAGGGGCTGAACTATGGGTCTAAAACCCGATCCAAGGAACTTAGAATTCGCTTGACAGCGGGTTCTTTTTTGTATACTGTATACAATAGTCAGGCTTCAATGCGCGTCCTGCGTCAAGGGTGTGCGCCCGGATTAAATTACAGAGCAGGGTTTCTTGTCAATAACATATTGGAATTTCTCGATTTCTTGATTATTCCACCAGGCAACCTACTGTCCCGTTGAAAAAACAGCCTGTGCCGCAAGAAGTAAAAGTATAGCAGGCAAGTTCAGCTCCAGCTGCTATATTGTCCGTCCAATGTATAATATTCCGGGCTTTCGCCCGGCCCTTTAATGCCGGATTTGATCCTGTTTGCCGGTTAAGCTCCGGGTTAAATAAAAGAATTTAGTCTCAGGGAGGTCGAATTGGCCCGAAAAAAAATCACGGTAGTCGGCGCGGGTCATGTCGGCGCTCATACGGCGCTCTGGCTTGCCATAAAGGAACTCGGGGATGTGGTGCTTCTTGATATTGTGGAAGGCGTGCCGCAGGGAAAAAGCCTCGACCTTATGGAAGCCGCTCCGATACAGGGCTTTGACTCAAATGTAGTCGGCACGAACGATTATAAGGATACCGCCGGTTCCGACGTTGTCATCATAACCGCCGGTATCCCCAGAAAACCGGGGATGTCGCGTAGCGACCTTATAAACACGAATGTCGGCATCCTGAAGACGGTCGTGGAGGGGATCGTAAAGTATTCTCCTGATGCGCACCTACTGATAGTCACAAACCCTTTGGACGTCATGGTCTACGCCGCGTGGAAGTTCAGCGGGCTTAAGCCCAATAAGATAATGGGCCTTTCCGGCGCGCTCGACGGGGGCAGGATGAGGTCGTTCATCGCCATGGAGCTTGGCGTATCGATGGAAGATGTCCATGCCATGGTAATAGGCGGGCATGCCGATGAGATGGTGCCGCTTAAGAAGTACGCAACGGTATCGGGGATTCCAGTAAGCCAGCTGTTAAGCACTGAAAAGCTCGACGCCATAATGGCCCGCACAAAGAAGGCTGGCGGTGAGATCGTAGCCCTCCTTAAGACAGGGAGCGCCTACTACGCGCCTTCCAGGGCTGTGTCCGAGATGTGCGAGGCGATCATAAAAGATAAGAAGAGGGTCATCCCCAGCGCTGTCTACTGCAGCGGCCAGTACGGGGTGAGCGATATGTTTATCGGGGTGCCCGCCGTGATAGGGGCGAACGGGGTGGAGAGGATAATCGAGATAGAGCTCGACAGCTCCGAGAAAGAGGCCTTTAACGGGTCTGTGGCGGCCGTCAAGAATCTTATAAATGAGCTTAATTTAGGCAAGTAGAGGTTTGACTTTGAGGAAAGTTTCAGCAGCGGAAATTACGAAAAAGGTCAGAGACCTCTGCATAGCCGCGGCCTATGACCTTGAGCCTGACGTAGCGGCCGCCATAAGGGCGGCGGCGAAGAAAGAGGAGTCGCCCCTTGGTAAAGAGGTGCTCGAGCAGATCATAAATAATTTCGAGATCGCGGGCAGGGAATCCCTGCCCATGTGCCAGGATACGGGCATAGCCGTATTCTTTATAGAGATAGGCAGGGAAGTGGAGCTCGAATCCTCGCTTGAAGAAGCCGTCAACGAGGGCGTGCGGCAGGGCTATAAGGAAGGTTATTTGAGAAAGTCGGTATGCCATCCCCTTAAAAGGACAAATACCGGTGACAATACCCCGGCTATCGTCCATATCGCCATCACCGAAGGGGATAAGATAAAGATAAAGATAGCCCCCAAGGGTGCGGGCAGCGAAAACATGAGCAGGCTTAAGATGCTCAAGCCAGCCGAAGGGGTCGAGGGTATAAAGGGTTTTGTAATAGAGACGGTCTCTATCGGCGGCGGAAATCCCTGCCCTCCGATAGTGGTCGGCGTAGGGGTTGGCGGAAGTTTTGACAAATCGGCGCTGCTCGCGAAAAAAGCGCTCCTCCGCCCTGTAGGGACCCCGAACCCGGACAAAGACCTGGATGCGCTCGAAGGCGAGCTTTTAAGGTCGATCAACTCGCTCGGCATAGGGCCGATGGGCTTTGGCGGGACTACTACCGCCCTGGCGGTGCATATCGAGGCCTATCCGTGCCATATAGCGAGCTTGCCTGTGGCCGTAAATATCCAGTGCCATGCCGACAGGCATAAGGAAGCTGTTATTTAGCCTTGTCTCCGTGTCCCGAACTCTGGGAACACGTTGAATATTAAAAACTGGAACGGAACCGATGACTGAACCGATTAAAATCTCTCCACCTCTCGTTGACGCTGACATTGAAAAGCTCCGGGCCGGGGACAAGGTCCTTATTACCGGAGTCCTTTATACGGCAAGGGACGCCGCGCACAAAAGGCTCATAGAGCTCCTCGATAAAGGCGGCACGCTCCCTTTCGACGTAAGAGGCCAGCTCATTTATTACGTCGGCCCGACACCGGCAAAGCCCGGCGCGGTAATCGGCTCTGCAGGGCCGACCACGAGCGGCAGGATGGACGCCTACACCCCGAGGCTTATCGAGCTTGGGTTGAAGGGCATGGTCGGAAAGGGCGCGAGAAGCAAAGAGGTGCTTGATTCCATAAAGAAGCATAAGGCCGTATACATGGCGGCTGTCGGAGGCGCCGCGGCCCTTATAGCCAGGTCTATAAAAAAGGCGGAGATCATAGCCTATGAAGACCTCGGGCCGGAGGCTATACGCAGGCTTGAAGTGGTTGACTTTCCGGCTATAGTGGTCAACGACGCGTTCGGCGGCGACCTGTTCGCGGAGGGTGTCGCGAAGTACAGGAAGGCCCTTTGATCCCGTATCGGGCGCTTTGTGGTTGTTAACCCTTGATCCATCCCGATCAATCGTGGTTTAAAATATGGGAGACTCTTTGAATTGAAGATAAAGCTCGCCTCAGAAGATATAAATAGCGTCCGTATCCGGCACCTTGAGAGGATCAGCGGAGAAGATTTAAAGAAGTGCTATCAGTGTGGCAACTGCTCAGGCGGGTGCCCGGTCTCCTTCGAGATGGACATAGCGCCGAGCCAGGTGATGAGATTTCTCCAGCTCGGCAGGATAGAAGAGGTAATGAAAGCCAATTCGATGAGGCTCTGCGTCGGATGCCTTCAGTGCTACTCGCGCTGCCCCAAGGGCTGCAGCGTGGCCGCGATACTCGAAGGCTTAAGGCAGACGACCCTTAGAAAAGGCGAGGATTTTGAAAAGATAAAGGAAATACCCATACCGTTTTTACAGAAGGCGCCCCAGCAGGCGATTGTTTGCGGTTTCAGGAAGTTCGTAAGCTGACGGACTTCGGATTGGTCTATTAATCGCTGTTTTAACTCTGACTTCAGGTTCGCGTGATGAAGATACCTTATTATCCCGGTTGCACCTTAAATACAGTCGCGAAGGCCTTCGACTCATCGGCAAGGGACGCCGCCGCCACAATCGGCTTCGAGATGAAGGAACTCGCCCAGTGGAATTGCTGCGGCGCTACTTTCCCCTTGTCTCCCGATAATCTGATAGCCCTCTCTGCCCCGGCAAAGGTCTTGTCCAACGCCAGCAAAGAGGGCGACACGCTCACCACGCTCTGCTCCGTCTGCTACAACGTCCTTAAGAGAACCAATAAAGTCATAAGGGACAGCAGGGAGAAGAGGTCTACCATCAACGGCTTCATAGAGGAAGAATACGACGGAAGCCTGAACGTCATCCATTACCTCGAGGTTTTGAGAGATAAGATCGGCTTTGCCAGGGTAAAAGAGGCTGTAAAGAGGCCGCTTAAAGGCATCAAGGCCGGGGCTTACTACGGCTGCATGCTCCTTCGTCCTTTCGAGGACATGGGCGTAGACAACGCCGAGAAGCCGACGATCTTCGAAGACCTCATAAAGGCGATCGGCGGAGAGCCGGTGGATTTTCCGAACAAGATCGAATGCTGCGGGGCGCACCTCGCCATGAATAATGAAGAGGTCGTCACAAAGCTCTCCGGCAATGTGATGACGTCCGCGGTAGGCTCTGGTGCGGAGCTTATCATCACGAGCTGTCCGCTCTGCCAGTATAACCTTGAGAAGAGCCAGGGTAAGGTAGCCGGTCAGAACTCCGGTTTTTCAGGGGTCCCGGTCGTGTATTTTACGCAAGCGCTCGGGTTGGCGCTCGGCCAGCCCATAGAGACACTGGGTTTCGAGAAGAACGTAACGGATATAATGCCGCTTCTTAAAAAGAAGGGGATAGTTTGATGAATAGGACCGAAGCAAAAAAAGCTTGGAATTCCCTGAAAAGCAGAGCAAATAGACAATATAAGAAAGGAATATTGAGAGCAAGATTTAATTGGGATAGTGATGATTTCGTAGCTTGGTATACAGAGGCGGATAATGAATGTTTTTACTGTCATATTCCGGGCGGTAAATTTATACCGATTTGGGGAGAGTTTTATGGAGGAAGAAGAGGAAAACGATTAGAAGTTGATAGAAAAAATAATGCAGAAGGCTATAGCCGGAATAATTGTGTCAAGGCCTGTAGTCTTTGTAATTGTGCTAAAAGCGATAAGATTGAGTTTTGTGATTTTAAGAGAGTGGGAAAAATAATTGAAGAGATTTGGAAAAAGACTGCCGCATTGAAAAGGATTAATCTGTAATAATAGGAGTTTTGCTAGTAAAGGTGAATTAAAGCTCCTCCCCCTTGACGGGGGAGGCAGGGTGGGGGTGAAAAGTGGCTGCCAAGATCACCTCCATCGCAAAGGCCCTTAGAAAAAGGCCTACGGAAGCGGAAAAACTGCTCTGGAAACATCTTAGGCTTAAACAGGTAGAAGGACTTAAATTCAGAAGACAGACACCAATAGACAATTATATAGCTGACTTTGTCTGTTTCGATAAAAGGTTGATTATAGAAGTAGACGGCGGTCAGCATGCTATCGAAAAGAATAAAGACAATAAAAGAGACGGACATTTTATAAAAAACGGCTTCAGGGTCTTACGCTTTTGGAATAACGATGTGTTCGAAAATTTAGAAGGTATTCTGTTGATGATTAGGGAAGCCGTAAGGGATTCACCCTCCCCTTAATCCCCTCCCGTCAAGGGAGGGGATGTGAAAAAGGATTTTTGTTTAAGGTAACCAAGAGGTCTTTATGCCGAGGATAGGCGTTTTTGTCTGCCAGTGCGGAAATAACATAGCGGCTACCGTAGACACCAAAAAGGTGGCCGAGGAGATGAGTAAGCTCCCTGGGGTGGTCTTTACCTGCGACTATAAGTTCATGTGCTCATCCCCGGGGCAGGACATGCTCAAGCAGGCCATCAAGGACAATAAGCTTGACGGCATAATCGTATCGGCCTGCTCTCCGCACATGCACGAGAAGACCTTCAGGAAGGCCGCGGAGGCCGCGGGCCTGAATCCGTACCAGTGCGAGGTGACGAACATAAGGGAGCAGTGCTCCTGGGTACATCACGACAAGACGAAGGCAGTTGGAACGGTTAAATCCATCGACCTTACAAGGATGACCATAGAGAGGCTCAAGAAGAACAAGCCTCTGAAGAAGATAAAGATACCCGTAAAGAAAAAAGCGCTCGTGATCGGCGGCGGCATCGCAGGCATACAGGCCGCCCTTGACATAGCGGAAGGCGGAAGGGAAGTAATACTTGTGGAGAAGGAGCCTTCGATCGGCGGCAACATGGCGCGCCTTTCCGAGACCTTCCCGACCATGGACTGCTCGCAGTGCATTTTGACGCCGAAGATGGTCGAGGCCGAACTGAACGAGAACATAAAGCTCTATACCTACTCGGAGGTCGAGAAGGTAGACGGGTATATCGGGAACTTCACCGTTCAGATAAGAAGAAAGTCGAAGTATGTGGATGAAGACCGCTGCACGGGCTGCGGCGAGTGCATAGAGAAGTGCCCGTTCAAGACCGAAAGCCACTTCGAGCTGGGCCTTGCCAAGAGGAAGGTCATCTATACGCCCTTCCCTCAGTCCGTGCCTAACGTCCCCGTGATAGACGCGCCGAACTGCCATAAGATACAGAAGGACAAGTGCGGCGCCTGCGCCGTAGTCTGCGGCCCGAAGTGCATAGACTTTACGATGCAGGACAAGATCGTGACCGAAGAGGTCGGCGCGATAGTCGTGGCCACGGGCTATCAGCTGATGCCTAACGAGAGGTTCGGCGAGTACGGCTACGGCAGGATCAAGGACGTAATAAGCGGCATGCAGTTCGAGAGGCTCGCTTCGTCATCAGGCCCCACAGGCGGCGAGATAAGAAGGCCCTCCGACAACAAGGTGCCGAAGAACGTCGTCTTTATACAGTGCGTAGGCTCAAGGGATGAGAAAAAGGGGGTATCCTACTGCTCGAAGGTATGCTGCATGTATACCGCCAAGCACACGATGCTCTATAAGCATAAGGTTCACGACGGACAGTCGTATGTGTTCTACATGGACATCCGCTCGGGCGGCAAGAGGTATGAGGAGTTCGTAAGGAAGGCGATAGAGCACGACGACGCGATGTACCTGAGGGGCCGCGTTTCAAGGGTATATGAGAAAGACGGCAAGGTGATAGTCCAGGGCGCGGACACTTTAAGCGGAAGCCAGGTCGAGATAGAAGCGGACATGGTCGTTCTCGCCACGGCGATAGTATCGAGGGAAGGCGCGGACACGCTCGCGCAGAAGCTCGGCATCGGATACGACAAGTACAAGTTCTATAACGAGTACCACCCGAAGCTACGCCCGGTTGAAACGGTAACGGCAGGCATATTCCTCGCCGGGACCTGCATGGGCCCTATGGATATACCGGAGTCGGTCGCGCAGGGCTCCGCGGCGGCAAGCAAGGTATTGGCCCTTTTTTCGGCCGATGAAATGGCGAGAGAGCCGATTACTTCGGTCGTAAACAAGGCGACCTGCAACGCCTGCTGGGACTGCGTCACGGCGTGCCCGTACTCTGCGATAGAGAGGGACCACGTAAAGGACAGGCAGGGCAACATCGTAAGGTGGCTGGCGAGGGTAAACGAGGGCGTATGCCAGGGCTGCGGCGTATGCGTCGCGGCGTGCAGGAGCAAATCGATAGACCTTCGCGGGTATACCGACGAGCAGGTGTTCGCGGCCATAAATTCGTTCTAAATCAGGAAACGGGATAGATATGTCAGGACACGTTGAACATAACGAAAATCAGGGCTCATTCGAACCCAAGATAATGGCGTTTGTCTGCAACTGGTGCACTTACGCCGGGGCGGACCTCGCGGGCACGAGCAGGATGGAGTACAGGCCTAACGTCCGTATCATAAAGCTCCCCTGCACGGGCAGGATAGACCCGCTGTTCATAATAAAGGCGTTTGAGAATGGGGCGGACGGGGTTCTGGTGTCAGGCTGCCACCCAGGCGACTGCCACTACACGACGGGCAATTACCACGCCAGACGCCGCTGGATAGGTTTCAAGCACCTGATGGAGTTTGCCGGCATCGATATGCGGAGGCTCCATTTTTCATGGGTCTCGGCATCCGAGGCCATAAAATGGGTAGACCTCATAAACAAGGTCACGGATGAGGTGAAAATTCTCGGGCCGTTCATGGAGTATAAAGGGTTAAAGGAAAAGACGGCCGCAGAATAAGGTAGATAGGGGAGAAAAGGGCTTATGGCTAACGAGGTCTCTGTCAGCGCGATTCTTGTTGAGATGGAGGACGGCACATATAAGGCGAGCTGCCCGGAGGTTGGGATCGAGGTCAGGGGGACGGACTCTGAAGACACCATAAGAGACCTGAAAGACGCGGTCATCAGGCGCATAAGAGAAATAGGGGCCGACAAGATACAGCTTAACCCAGTAAAGTGCATGAAGTTCAAGGTGCCGATAGATTAAGGGAACGCGAAAGGGGCTTTGGCCTGATTTTAAAGAAGGCCGCCTGGCCACATTCGTTCCTGGAAGAGACAAGACAAGGGAAGATGGAAAATAAATTAAGAGAAAAAGCAAAAGAGCTTCTAACCTCCGGCGAGGTCAAGGTAGTAATAGGCTATGGATGGAACAGGGCCAGGACAAAGACGACGCCTGTTTTTATAACCGATCCGGCTGAAGCGGACAATCTTGTGTTCAACCCGCTCTGCGTTAATAACCTGTCGGTCTACCTTACACGGAAGTTCAAGGATATACAGGCGCTAGGAAGGCCCGCGATCGTAGCCAAGGGCTGCGATATAAAAAATATTGTCGTCCTCATAACAGAAGCGCAGTTCAAGAGGGAAGACGTCTTTATTATCGGCATGACCTGCAACGGAGTCGTATACAGGCAGGAATTATGGCAGGGTGGATTAAAGCCGGAGATAATGCCGACCAAGTGCCACAACTGCGACGTAAGAAACCCGCACGTGGCTGATTTCGTGATCGGCGAAAAGTCCGCGTTTACCTCGCCTGAAGCGCCCACGGGCATGGTCTTTGACAAGATCAAGGCGCTGGACGCCGCGCCCCAGTCCGAAAAGTGGGCGTTCTGGATAAACGAGTTCTCAAGGTGCGTAAAATGCTACGCCTGCAGGCAGGTATGCTCGCTCTGCTACTGCGAAAGGTGCATTACCGAGAAGAATATGCCGCAGTGGATAGAGACCTCGGCGCATCCGAGAGGCAACCTCTCCTGGAATCTTACCAGGGCGATGCACCTCGTCGGAAGGTGTACGTTTTGTGGCGAGTGCGAGAGGGCGTGTCCGGTAAATATCCCCTTGAACCTCATAAATCAGAAGATGATACAGGTGGTAAAAGACGCGTTTGAGTTCCGCTCGGGATATGACGAGAAGACGCATCCGCCGATGATAGTCTTCAGCCCGGATGACAAGGAGAATTTCATAAAGTAGTTGCCGGCTGCCGGGTTTTATAATCCGCGCGAGCGCATATGAAAAAACAGGATAACCGGGAACTGAAAAATCGATAGACAGATAACTTTTATGACAAATAAATTATTAAAAAAAGAAGACCTCGGAAGATTAATAGAGTCGGTAACCAAAGGCGGCCGTTTTATCGCGCCCTCGCTTGAGGCGAGACAGGTGGTATTCAAGTCCATACGGAAGGCCGGGGATATCGCGCCGGATTACATACTTCCAAGGAACTCTTATAAGGAGTACGTATTCCCCCAGACAGAGGTCGTGGCGGAGTTTACCGTAAGGAAAGAGGGGATTGGGCTCAAGGGGGCGGACATCGAGGCCGGGGAGACCGTAATATTCGGCGCGAGGCCGTGCGAGGCCGCGAGCCTGGCGTCCTTAAGGGCCGTATTCACATGGGACTTCGTAGATGAGTTCTACACCAAAAGGGAAGACTACACGGTCGTTGTTACTGTGGCGTGTACGCGCGGCGACGAGGCGTGTTTCTGCACCACCGTTGACCTTTCGCCCGAGTCGAAGGCAGGCTCTGACCTTTATCTGAAAGAGACGGAGGCCGGGGACTTTATCGCGGAGGCTGTTTCTGAAAAGGGCAAGACGTTTGTTGAAAAGCACAAGGCCGTATTCTCGGAAGCCGGGGATGAAAAGGCCAAAACCCTTTTCATGCCGCCAAGGATCAATACGATAGATCTCGAAAAGATAAGCGGGAGGCTTTCCAAAAAAGACCATTACGACGACCCTGTATGGGGAAGGCTTACCAGGAAGTGCATAGGATGCGGGGCCTGCACATTCGTATGCCCTACCTGCCACTGTTTCGATATCACTGACGAGGGCACGGCGTTCGAGGGCGAGAGAAGGAAGAACTGGGACTCGTGCCAGTACGATACCTTCACCCTGCACGCAAGCGGACATAACCCCAGGCACTATCAGTACCAGAGGTGGCGTAACAGGTTCATGTGCAAGTTCAACTTTTACCCAAACAAGTTCTCGTCCAAAGGATGCGTAGGGTGCGGCAGGTGCATAAGGGTCTGCCCGGTGAGGCTTGACATAACCGAGGTGATGGAGGAGTTTTCGAAATAAATTTGTGTTCTAAGCGGCCATCTGCGTTGTCAGGGCTTCGGGCTAGAATCCTCACATACTAAAAATGTATGCTCCGGTTCAACCCCTCCCCCTTCCTAGCAGCCGGCCATCTGCAAACACGGATTTTCAGATCAGTAAGTTAAGGAACCAGATGATTATGAACAATATCTATCTACCCAATTTAGTCACGATCGAGGATATATACGAAGAGGCCCCTGACGTAAGGAGCTTCAGATTGGTATTCAAGGACAAGGCCTTGCGTGAATCGTTCGACTTCAAGACCGGCCAGTTCGGCTTGTACTCCGCGTTCGGGCTTGGGGAGTCTACCTTCTGCATCGCCTCGGCCCCCACGCGCAAGGGCTACATACAGTGCACCTTCAGGAGGTCCGGGAGGGTGACCGGCGGGCTTTCCGAGCTTTCGATAGGCGATACGATGGGGTTTCGCGGGCCTTATGGGAACTGGTTCCCGGTAGATGATTGGAAAGGGAAGAACCTTGTATTTATCGCCGGAGGCATAGGGCTTCCGCCTGTGCGCTCGGTCATCTGGAACTGCCTCGACAGGAGAGAGGAGTTCGGGAAGATAACGATAGTATACGGCGCGAAGACCGTAGCCGACCTGGTATATAAGAACGAGCTTCAGCACTGGGAAGACAGGAACGACGTCAGGCTCGTCCAGACCGTTGACCCGGGCGGGCAGACCCCTGACTGGAAGGGTAAAGTGGGTTTTGTTCCGACAGTCCTTGAGGAGACCGCCCCCGCGGCTGAGAACACGGTTGCCGTCACATGCGGCCCGCCTATAATGATCAAGTTCGTCATAAACACGCTTGCCAAACTCGGCTTCAGCGACGAAAACGTCTACACTACCCTTGAGAACAAGATGAAGTGCGGTGTGGGCAAGTGCGGAAGGTGCAATGTCGGGGACGTATATGTCTGCAAGGAAGGCCCCGTCTATACGGCCGCTGAAGTCAAGAAGATGTATAATGATTTCTAATACTGATATTGTATAATCCGGGAGAATAGCCATGGCAGAAGACAAGAAACTCAAGACCCTAGCGACCGGCGACAGGACCATCCCGCCCGAAGGCGCCAAGATGATACCCATATACATCATGGGCAGGGAGTATATGGTGCCTGAGACGCTGACGATCATGAAAGCGGTCGAATACGCCGGCTACTCATACGTCCGCGGATGCGGCTGCAGGGGCGGTATCTGCGGCGCTTGCGGCACTTTCTACCGTTTCATCGGTGACTACAGGCTCCGTTCAGGGCTTGCCTGCCAGACTGTGGCCGAGCCCAACATGATAATAATGCAGCTTCCGTTTTTCCCTGCCAACAGGCCGGGTTATGACCTCGATAACATCCAGGGCACCCCGCACGAGGAATTAAGAAGGCTTTATCCGGAGGTATTCAAGTGCGTCGGCTGCGGCACCTGCACAAGGACGTGCCCGATGGATATAGACGTGATGGACTATATAGCCCTTATGAAAAGGGGCGACCTTAAAGGCGCCGCTTTAAAGAGCTTTGACTGCGTAATGTGCGGACTTTGCACGTCACGCTGTCCCGCCCAGATTTCCCAGTACATGGCCGCCATGTTCGTCCGGAGGGTTTACGGCAAATACATCCTTCACAAAGCGGAGCATGTAAAGAAAAGGGTTGAGGAAGTAAGGAGCGGCAAGTACGAGAAGATGCTTGATGAGCTCAACTCCATGAAGCAGGAAGACGTCAAAAAGCTCTACGTAGAGAGGGAGCGCGAGCCAGACCTCGCCGAATCAGGCAAGTGGATGCCTAAAGATACAAAAAACCTGTAGTTTTCAGTTATCCGTTATCGGTTGCCAGAAAAAAACTAAAGGCCGGTAACCGGTAACCGTCAACCGATAACTGTTTGTTGATGGAGGAAAGATGAGCGGATATACCACAGTTCTCAAGGAACTGATCAAGAAGGCCGAGGCCACCAGGCCCGCAAGGGTCGAAAAGGCCAGAAAAGGAGAGCACTTTCCGGCGCTCACGATGGAAGAGAGGCAGGTGTGGCTCAAGAAGTACCACCCTGACTACAAGCACGACGGAAGAAGGAAGCTCCTTGTAGGCCCGAATAAGGGGATGGAACTCCCCGAAGAGGTGGCAACCCTCCTTGAGTCCAAATCCAGGCTCGACACAAAGGCCCTCGACCTCTCCAGAACGGATTATTCAACGGACCTCCTCGTTATCGGGGCCGGCGGCGCCGGAACTGCCGCTGCGTTGGCCGCTCAGGAAGCGGGTCTTAAGGTGCTGATTTCCACAAAGCTTCGCCACGGCGATTCAAATACCGTAATGGCCGAAGGCGGCATACAGGGCGCAACACAGGAAGCGGACTCTCCGTACCTCCATTACCTCGACGTCATAGGCGGCGGGCATTTCTCAAACCAGCCGGCCCTGGTAGCCGCGCTTACTAACGACGCCCCGCTTATCATAAACTGGCTTGAAGACCTGGGGATGATGTTCGACAAGTACCCCTCCGGCAGGATGCAGGTAAGGCACGGCGGGGGCACGTCCCGTAAAAGGATGCACTCCGCGGGCGACATGACCGGCGCGGAGATAATGAGGGTCTTAAGGGATGAGGCCCGCAATAGAAGCAATGACATAAAGATACTCGAGTTCTCCCCCGCGGTCGAGCTTATTATGGACAAGGATGGAAAGGCCGCCGGCGCGGTATTATATAATCTTGAGACAAAGGAATACTATATAGTCAGGGCAAAGGCCGTGCTTGTGGCTACAGGCGGCTTCGGAAGGCTTCACATCCAGGGATTCCCGACGACAAACCACTACGGCGCAACCGCCGACGGTATCGTTATGGCGTACAGGGCCGGGGCCAGCATACAGGACCTCGATTCCACCCAGTACCACCCCACGGGCGCCATATACCCCGAGCAGAACGTAGGCCTCCTCATAACGGAGAAGGTCAGGGGGCTTGGGGCGCAGCTCCTCAATGCCGAGGGAGAGCAGTTCTGCTTCCCGCTTGAGCCGAGGGACGTTGAATCGGCATGCGTTCTCAGGGAATGCCTCGACATAGGGAAAGGTATTGTAACGCCCACGGGCAGGTTCGGCGTATGGCTCGACTCCCCGATGATAGACATGCTCCACGGCGAAGGAACGGTAAGGAAAGAGCTTCCGGCGAAGTACATACAGTTCAAGCGCTACGATATAGACATAAGCAAGGTCCCGATGCTGATATACCCGACGCTCCATTATCAGAACGGCGGCATAAAGATAGACGAGTGGTCAAGGACAGGAATAGACGGGCTCTTCAGCGCCGGAGAAGTGGCTGGCGGAGTGCATGGCAGGAACCGTCTTATGGGCAACTCGCTCCTGGACGTCCTGGTCTTCGGGAGAAGGGCGGGCATAAAAGCTGCCGAGTACGCGAAGACCGCCAAGGCCTCAGACAAGATAACTCTACAGCATATCGATGATTTCAACAACGAGATAGACAAGGCGGGCATAAAGGGCGGGGAGTTGAGCCCAATACTGCTGCCTAACTACGCGCCTGACCATGTCAGGTCGAGGCAGGTCGGCTAGATTTTGAAAAAGGGCGGGGGGGTATCCTCCGCCTTTTGTTTTTTCAGCGTGAGGCCGGTTTCCCGGCGGATGTATGCTTACGCAGTGGCGGCGGGGGGCTTGAAATTCCAGCCTGTTTTAGGACGATCCAGGGATGCGGCGACAATCAATCGGGAACTGGGCCAAGAGGCTTTAAAATCACGGCACGTTTTAAGCCGGTGTTGATTTTCGCGGCGGATTTTTCCGCCGGTTATTTTTTTCGGGCATGTCAGGTTTCTAAATTTTTTCCGGAGGCGTCTTTCAATGAATATCCATGAGTACCAGGCCAAGCAGATACTTGGAAAGTACGGGGTGACGGTGCCGCGCGGCAAGATCGCCTTCACGCCCGCTGAAGCCGAAGAGGCGGCAAGGGAGTTTTTGAGCGAAGACGGAAAGGGCGTCTGCGTAGTAAAGGCCCAGATACACGCCGGAGGCAGGGGAAAGGCAGGCGGAGTAAAGCTCGCCAGGTCAAGGGAGGAAGTTGGCAAGATCGCAGCTGAACTTTTAGGCAAGGTGCTCGTCACCCATCAGACGGGTCAGCAGGGCAAGGAAGTAAAAAAGATATACGTGGAAGAAGGCTGCGCCATAGATAAGGAGCTTTATCTCGGCGTAGTTGTGGACAGGTCAACGCAGAGGGTAGCCATAATGGCATCGTCCGAAGGCGGCGTCGAGATAGAAGAGGTGGCCGCCAGGAGCCCGGAAAAGATATTGAAGGAATTCATAGACCCGGCGGTAGGGCTTCAGGCCTTCCAGGCGCGCAAGCTCGCGTTCGCCCTGGGCCTTGATAAATCGCTCGTGGGCAAGGCCGTAAAGTTCATGACCGCGCTTTATAACGCGTTCGTATCTTCAGACTGCTCGATGGCGGAGATAAACCCGCTCGTGATAACAAAGGGCGGGGATATAATAGCCCTTGACGCCAAGATGTCGTTTGACGACAATAGCCTTTTCAGGCATAAGGATATCGAGGGCATGAGGGACCTCGACGAGGAAGACCCCAAGGAAGTAGCCGCTTCCCGCTACAACCTCAACTACGTCGCGCTCGACGGCACGATAGGCTGCATGGTAAACGGGGCCGGACTTGCTATGGCTACTATGGACATGATAAAGCTCTCCGGCGGTTTCCCCTCGAACTTTCTTGACGTGGGCGGCGGAGCTAATAAAGAGCAGGTCACGGCGGCCTTCAAGCTCATCATGTCGGATGAGAAGGTCAAGGCGGTGCTCGTAAACATATTCGGCGGCATCATGAAGTGCGATATCATAGCCGAGGGCATTATCGCCGCCGCCAAAGAGGTCGGCATAAAGGTCCCGCTGGTGGTCAGGCTCCAGGGCACGAATGTCGAGCAGGGCAGAAAGCTCCTCGCCGAATCCGGCCTCAATATCATCACCGCCGAGAAGATGGACGAAGCCGCGGAAAAGGTCGTAAAGTCGCAGAAATAATCAAAATAGAAAAACCTCCGGAGGTTTTTGGATGAGCATACTGGTCAATAAAAATACCAAGGTAATCTGCCAGGGCATAACAGGCGAGCAGGGTACTTTCCATTCCCGCCAGATGGTGGCTTACGGCACCAGGATGGTCGGCGGCGTTACGCCGGGCAAGGGCGGCGCAAAGGTAGACGATATCCCGGTTTTTGATACGGTGGATGAAGCCGTAAGAAAGACGGGCGCTGACGCCTCCGTCATATATGTACCGGCCGCGTTCGCCGCGGACGCCATTATGGAGGCGGTCGACGCCGGTATCGGGCTTGTTATCTGCATAACCGAAGGCATACCGGTCATAGACATGGTAAAAGTAAGAAGGTTCATGGAAGGCAGGAATTCAAGGCTTGTCGGCCCGAACT
Source organism: Deltaproteobacteria bacterium (assembly GCA_016218105.1). Taxonomy (GTDB): domain Bacteria; phylum Desulfobacterota; class GWC2-55-46; order GWC2-55-46; family GWC2-55-46; genus GWB2-55-19. The sequence continues at coordinate 173,718 of JACRET010000005.1, read as the reverse complement.
GCCCCGGGGTTATCACTCCGGGCGAGTGCAAGATCGGCATCATGCCCGGACACATCCACAAGCAGGGCTCGATAGGCGTTGTGTCAAGGAGCGGGACGTTGACCTATGAGGCGGTCGATCAGCTTACGAGGATAGGGCTCGGCCAATCCACCTGCGTAGGCATCGGAGGAGACCCGGTAAACGGGACGAACTTCATCGATGTGCTATCCCTCTTTCAGCAGGACCCGGAGACAAGCGCCATAGTGATGATAGGCGAGATAGGCGGCTCTGCCGAGGAAGAGGCGGCTGATTTCATAAAGAAGAACGTCACAAAGCCCGTTGTAGGATACATCGCGGGCGTCACGGCCCCTAAGGGCAAGAGGATGGGACACGCCGGAGCCATCATATCAGGGGGCAAGGGAACCGCCGACGAGAAGATGAAGGCGATGGAGGCCGCCGGAATAAGGGTGACCAAGTCCACGGCCGATATCGGTAAAACCGTATTGGAAGTTTTGGAAAAGGTGTGCTAATATATACTAATTGACTACATTCCGGGCCTGTGATAAAAGGGATTTTTCCTTTTTCCGGGTCTGGTTTTGATTTCGATACAGAGGCATTCAGGAGGGTATATGGCGGACGCGGCAAAAAAGCTGCCGAATATAGTCATAAATGAAAAGTTTTGCAAAGGGTGCAGCATCTGCGTGGATTTCTGCCCCACAAACGTCCTTGAGATGCGCGGGTCATGCGTGGCGGTAAAAGACCTGGCGGCCTGCACAAGGTGTCAGCTTTGCGATCTGCGCTGCCCGGACTTCGCGATACAGGTATTTGATTAACGGACTCTAAATCTATCGAAGACAAACCACCAAAGAGGTCTTTAAATGGCTGAGAAGAAGAAAAAGCTCCTTCAAGGCAACGAAGCGTGCGTTGAGGGCGCGATATATGCCGGCTGCAAGTTTTTCGCGGGTTACCCGATAACCCCTTCAACAGAAATAGCCGAAGGCATGTCAGTAAGGCTGCCGAAGATCGGCGGCAAATTCATTCAGATGGAAGACGAGATCGGCGGCATGGCCGCTACGATTGGCGGGTCTTTAGCCGGGCTTAAATCCCTGACCGCCACTTCAGGCCCGGGGTTTTCGCTTAAGCAGGAGGCCCTCGGGTACGCGTGCCTTGCCGAGATACCATGCGTTATCGTAAACGTAATGAGGGGCGGCCCTTCGACCGGATATCCCACGGGGCCCTCGCAGTCGGATATCATGCAGGCCAAGTGGGGCACGCATGGCGACCACCCGGCCATCTCATTGACACCCGCCTATGTTCAGGAGATCCTCACCGAGACGGTAAGGGCGTTTAACCTCTCTGAGAGGTTCAGGACGCCTGTAGTCGTCCTTTATGACGAGATAGTCGGCCACATGAGGGAGCCGATAACGATACCCGCTCCAGGCGAGCTTGAGGTCATCGACAGGGCAAAGCCGGACTGCAAGCCCGAGGATTACTTCCCGTATGACGACAGGTTCGAGGTAGCCCCGCTGGCGCCGTTCGGGGAGGGATACAGATTCCACGTGACGGGCCTCAACCACAAGCAGGACGGGTTCCCTACCAACGACTCGAAGGTCATCCGCGCCAACAACGAGCGGATAATGAGCAAGATCGAAAACCACAAGGAAGAAATATGGAAGAACGACGAGCTCTTCCTTGAAGACGCCGAGGTGGCCATATTTACCATCGGCTCAACGGCCCGTTCCGCGCGCTTCGCGGTAAACGAGGCGCGCAAGGCCGGCATCAAGGCCGGGCTCTTGAGGCCCCTTAACATATGGCCGTTCCCCGACAAGGCGGTAAGGGAGCTTTCAAAGAGGGTAAAGGCGATCATCGTCCCCGAGCTGAACCTGGGGCAGATGATACTTGAGGTGGAGAGGTGCTCGTCAGGCTGTGATGTCGTAGGCATCAACAGGGTGGACGGAGAGCCGATCACCCCGGCCGAGATTCTGGACGTTATAAAGAAGTACAAATAAAAATACGATACCGGTTACGGAGGTTTCTAATATGTCGGTGCCTGCCGAAAAAAAAGAGAAGGTCAGCGTACCCTTCGATTACAATAAATACCTGAGGCCTAATAAGCTCCCGCACATATGGTGCCCGGGATGTGGCCACGGCATAGTCCTGAAGGCGATGCTTCGCGCCATCGATAAAGCAGGCCTCACGAAAGACAAGGTTTGCGTTATATCAGGCATAGGCTGCTCATCGAGGACGCCTGGATATGTGGACTTTAATACGCTCCATACGCTGCACGGCAGGGCCTTGTCGTTCGCTACCGGCGTAAAGTTCGCCAAGCCCGACCTTAAGGTCATAGTCGTGACAGGCGACGGTGACGCGCTCGCGATAGGCGGCAACCACTTCATACATACCTGCAGAAGGAATATAGACCTTACCGTTCTTGTGTTTACGAACGCCACATACGGCATGACGGGCGGCCAGTATTCGCCGACCACGCCTATCGGCTCACAGGCTACTACGAGCCGTTACGGCTCAATAGAGCCCCCGTTCGACACCTGCGAGATGGCAAAGGCCGCAGGCGCGACTTTCGTCGCCCGCGGCACGGCCTATCACACCCTTGAACTGGAGAAGATCGTTCAGGAAGCCATAATGCACAAGGGCACCTCGGTCGTGGATATAATCGACGCGTGCCCGACTTATTTCGGCCGTGCGAACAAGTTCAAGAGCGCTACCCAGATGATGGAAGTGATAGAGAAGGACGGGACGGTGAACGTAAAGCAGGCCGATAAGCTCCCGCCCGAGAAGCTCCAGGGCAAGATGCTCAGAGGCGTGCTCCATAAGGTTGAAAGGCCCGAGTACTGCGAGCAGTACGAGAACCTTGTAATGGAAAAGGCGAAGGCGAAATAGAGGCTTGCCCCGGACGGTTATCTGCAAAAGATCAAGCTGTATTTGACCGAGGCACTATTTAAAGATATCCGGAAGGGATCTTTACCGATAACCGACAACTGATAACGCGATTTTTTGGAGGCTTTTTAAAATGAGCGAAAGATACGAAATACGCTTCAGCGGCTCAGGCGGACAGGGTATGATACTCGCCGGTATCATCATGGCGGAGGCCGCCGGTATATATGGTGACAAGAACGCCGCACAGAGCCAGTCCTACGGGCCTGAATCGAGGGGAGGGGCTTCAAAGGCCGAGGTCATCATAAGCAATCAGCCTATAGATTACCCCAAGGCTACCTCGATAGACTGCATGCTGGCCATGACGCAGGAGGCGTGCACCAAGTACCACTATGACGTGAAGGAAGGCGGCATACTCCTTATAGACACGGACGAAGTAAAGACTGTTCCACAGGGCAAATTCAGGCTTTTAAGCTTTCCGATAACGAGTACCGCCAGGGAAGAGCTCGGCAAGACCATAGTCGCGAACATTATCTCTCTCGGGATGATAACCGAGCTTACGGGTATAGTAACGCATGAGGCTATCGAGAAGGCCGTGCTCTCAAGGGTCCCTCCGGCGTTTCTCGAACTTAATAAAAAGGCCCTTCAGATAGGGTTTGATAAGGCAAAGACCCTTAAATAGTTTTCCTTTAAGCCGGCCTTAAGGGCCGGCTTTTTCTTTTCTTAAGCCCCTCTAAGAGGGGCAATTCCCCAGACAAACTTGCTGGCTTTTCTAAGCATTCAGGTCTTCGATACTCCGTACCGCGATCGGGGACGCTCATCCCCGTTCTACCGATCCCTCGCACATTTGACGTACCCTTTGAAAACTGATAAGCTCAAAAGTATTGCCCGGGAAGATTGAAGGGCCGGGGGGACAGTCTATCAGCCGGTGGCTTTAGACCAGGGCAGTTCGTTATCCATCCATAAAAAGGAGTTTACATCTGGTAATCCACGATCTTGTAATAGTCGGCGCAGGGCTTGCCGGAATGAGGGCCGCTATCGAGGCTTCGCGCGCGGGTCTGAGCGTAGCCGTCGTGTCGAAGATATATCCCGTAAGGAGCCATTCCGTCGCCGCTCAGGGCGGTATAAACGCCGCGCTCAAGGAGACCGATTCCTGGGAAGCGCATATGTTTGATACCGTAAAAGGGAGCGATTATCTGGGCGACCAGGACGCTATCGAGGTGCTGTGCCGGGAGGCTCCAAACGATATCATGGAGCTTGAGCGGATGGGCGCGATCTTCAGCCGCGACGCTGAGGGAAGGATCGCCCAGAGGCCGTTTGGCGGCGCGGGGTACCCCAGGACGTGCTACCTGGCCGACAGGACAGGCCACGCCCTCCTCCATGTCATGTACGAACAGCTTGTCAAGCACGACGTGGTTATCTATGACGAATGGCATGTGGTTAGGCTCGTTGTTGAGGATAGGGCCGTAAGAGGGGTTATCGCTTTGGAGCTGGGCACTGGTAAGCTTCACAGGCTGCATTCAAAGGCCACGCTCCTTGCCACGGGCGGGTACGGCAGGGTCTACAGGACTACCACAAACGCGCTCTCATCGACCGGCGATGGGATGGGGCTCGCGCTCGATGCCGGGGTCGAGCTGATGGACATGGAATTCGTCCAGTTCCATCCTACGGTACTTAAGAGAACGGGCATACTCATGACCGAAGGCGCGAGGGGAGAGGGCGGTTATCTGGTCAATTCAAAGGGCGAGCGGTTCATGTCCAGGTACGCGCCGAAGGTATTGGAGCTAGCCAGCCGCGATGTCGTAAGCCGCGCCGAGCAGACTGAAATTGAAGAGGGCCGGGGTGTCGAGGGGGGCGTCCTTCTGGACCTGCGCCACCTTGGGGCGGATAAGATAAATCAAAGGCTCTCCCAGATAAGGGGTCTTGCGATGAGTTTTGCCGGGGTCGATCCGATAATCGAGCCGATACCCGTGAAACCCGGGGCCCATTATTCGATGGGCGGCATAATGACAGACCTGGACGGGCAGACGAGCCTAACGGGGCTTTTCGCCGCTGGCGAGTCCGCCTGCGTAAGCACTCACGGCGCGAACAGGCTAGGGGGCAACTCATTGCTTGAAGCGATAGTCTACGGCAGGAGGGCCGGGTCGAAAGCTGCCGAGTTCTGCCGCTCCACAGGCATACTTCCATTCCCTGACAGCGCCCTGAAGGACGCCGCCCTGGATATAGCCTGTATCGTCAAAAGGGACGGCGGCGAATCGCAGGCCGTAATAAGGGATGAGATGGCGCAGGTAATGGAGGATTTCTGCGGGATATTCAGGAACAGGGAGAGGCTTACCAGCGGGCTCGCTAAAATAAAGGGGCTTCAAGAGAGATACGGTAAGCTCGGCTTGACCGATAAGAGCGATTATTATAATAACGAGATATTATTTGTCCTTGAGCTGGGGCAGATGCTATCCATCTCTGAGGCGATTCTCATGGGCGCGCTTCAGAGGGAAGAAAGCAGGGGATCGCACTTCAGGACTGATTTCCCCAAGAGGAACGACAAGGAATGGCTCAGGCACACGCTTGCCTACAGGGAAAACGGCGAGCTGAAGCTCAAGTATAAGGATGTGAAGATCACAAGATTCCAGCCCGAGGAGAGGAAGTACTAATCGGTTAACAGGAAAATCTAAAAAAGATAAACGGCAGATTTTTATGAAGATAAAATTCAAGATAAAAAGATATAACCCGGCTGACCATGAGACGGCTGAACCGTACGTTCAGGCATATATTCTCGATGTGCCGGAGGGGATGACCGTCCTTGAGGCGCTTTTAAAGATAGCCGACGAGCAAGACCCGACGTTGTCATTCAGAAAATCCTGCCGTTCCGCCATATGCGGATCATGCGCCGTGTCCATAAACGGGTTTTCCAGGCTTGCCTGCAATACCCAGGTAATACCCGAATTCAAAAAAATGGGGGAGATGCTTATCGAGCCGATAGCTAACCATGTCCCCCTGAAGGACCTCATAGTCGATTTTACCCCGTTCTGGAAAAAGATGAATAAGGTGAATCCTTTTCTTACCCCGTACGAGGGGGCGGAAGAGAAGCCTGTCTCGAACGAGGACGAAGAGTCGATCGACAGAAGCCAGCGGTGCATCATGTGCGGATGCTGTAACGCCGAGTGCAATGCCCTGCAGATAGACGAGCACTTTATCGCGCCCGCCGCCCTCGCCAAGGCCTGGAGGATAGTGGGGGACGTAAGGGAGGGAAACGCCAGAAAGAGGCTTGAAAAATTGAGCGAAGAGCACGGGATGTGGGACTGCGTGAGATGCGTCCACTGCACCCAGTATTGCCCTAAGGAGGTAGCGCCTCTAAAGCAGATAGAGATGCTCCGCTCCGCCGCTATAAAAGAGGATATCCTGGACAATCCAGGCGCCAAGCACGTCGAGGCGATGGCGGATTCCGTTGAAAAGTTCGGCAGGCTCGACGAGGCCGCGATGACGTTCAGGACCCTCGGGTTCCTGAAGTCCCTGGGCATGATACCTTTTGGCTTGAGGATGGAGAAGCACGGCAAGATGCCGCACCCGCATATCTTTCCGCAGATAGAAAATATAGATGAAGTAAAAAAGATATACGAGGAGATCGGGAAGAGGCGGGCCGCGGAAAAAGAAGGAAAAGACAAGGAAGAGAAAAAAGGATAACGAAAGTGGCTCTTAAATACGCATATTATCCTGGTTGTGCCTCTCAGGAAATGACAAAAGAGGCAAACCAGACAACAAGGCTCGTTGCCGAAAGGCTGGGGATCGAGCTCCATGATATGCCCAAGGCCAATTGCTGCGGCGCTGGGCTCCTGACCGACTTCGATTACGAGCTTTATATCGCGCTTAACGCCCGCATCTTCGCGGAAGCAGAGGCTATGGGCATGGACATCATGACGATATGTTCTACCTGCCTTATGGTCATGTCCACCGCCAATAGAGACCTGCAAAAAGACCCCAGGCTGCTTGATAGGACAAATGAGATACTTTCCAAGGCAGGGCTCCATTACAGCGGCAATATCAAGGTAAAACAGCTCCTATGGGTTCTTGCCGATGACTACGGGCTCGGTAAATTAAAGAAGAAGATTGTAAAGCCGCTGAACTGGCTCAAGGTCGCGCCCTTCTATGGGTGCCACAGCCTGAGGCCTTCCGACGCGTTGGGTTTTGACGACCCTCAAAAGCCGTGGTCTCTTGAGGCCGCGATAGAGGCGCTTGGCGCGGAGGTGATCGAGTATAAGGGGAAGACCAAGTGCTGCGGATTTCAGGTCGATCTTGTCGCTGAGGAGACCGCCGAGAGGATGACAGGCACGAGATTGCTGGATGGGAAGGGCAAGGGCGCGAACTGTTTTGTTACGCCATGCCCGTTTTGCCACATAAACCTCGATAATTATCAGGGCCTCGCGGAGAAGAGGGTTGGCCAGAAGATAACCATGCCAATATTCCATCTCTCGCAGCTTGTCGGCATGGCGCTTGGAATGAACGCCGGGGAGCTGGGTCTATCCCGCCATATCGTATCCTCTGAAAAACTGCTTAAATAGCTGCCGCCAGTTTTTATCTCTTAAGCTATACCACCGGGCAGCGACCGGGGTCCGGTTCTATCAGGTTGCTGTAGGGCCCGTTCCCCGAACGGGCCGGTATGTGAAAAATAATTTCAGTCTGGTAAAGGCCTTTTTGCGCGTTGCCACGCGCTTTCGGGTATTGCTCGGCTCGCTGTCGGCTCTCTCCCTCCAATGGAACTGAAGCCCGGTCGTTCGCCTACTTTATGCTCGCTACGCAATACCCGTATTTTTTGAAGAACAAAATCTAAAAAAGCAGCTGTCATTGCGAGTGGAGCGAAGCAACCTCTTTTAAAAACCCCTCACCCAGCCTCTCCCCAAATGGGGAGAGGGGTTGTCATGTAGAGTCCGTTCCCCGAACGGGCCGGGACTGAGGCAGCGCTTTGCTCAACTCTGCTGTGTCGTTTATCCATTCCCGTTCAGGAGAAGCGCCACCGGGAAATCTGAAAACACCTCTCCAGCCTTCAAAGACCTGCCCGTTATTTCGTTTCCGGTAAACGCGTCCCTCCACGGCGCGCCTGATAGGCTGTTAGGTAGCAGTATCTCCGTATCCCCCCAGACGTCCCCTACAGGGAGTACGTCTTCCTTCGCGAGCATCGATAAAAAGCGCGGCGCAGCCGTGACCATTCTGGCGCCATTCCTCTCCCTTGCGAAAGAGAAGATATTTTTTTGAAAAGCCCCCTTGGTTTCAAGAGGGATGTAGGAGCCGTAATCGAAAAGCTCGGCCCTGTCCCTTCTCGCCTTGAGGGCCATGTAGATGGTAAAGAGCTTCACCTTCCCGTCCTCCGCCTCTTTTAAAAGTCCGGCCGCCAACGATTTAAGCCCTCTGTTTTCTTTCTCCTTTATCTCCCTCAGGATTTTTTTTCTTTTTATGAAATCCACCGGCCTCCTGTTGTCAGGGTCAACGAGGTTCAGGTCCCAGAGCTCGGTTCCCTGATAAAAATCAGGGAGGCCCGGAGAGGTAAGTTTTATTACGAGCTGTGAAAGCGAATTGAAAATGCCGTACCAGGCGATTTTCCGCTGGAACGGGAGGAAATCCTGCAAAAAGCCGTTCTGGGGAGATCCTTTCAGTATGCTTTCAATAAACGCGAGGAAAGAATCTTCGTACTCGGCGTCGGGCTTAAGCCATGCGGTGTGTATCTTCGCTTCCCTGACGGCCTTGACCATATACTGCTTTATCCTCTCTATGAAAGTCCCGCCGATATCCTCTGCGAAGGGGATCGCCCCTATCAGTGTCTGGTAAAGAAAGTACTCGTCGTTCCTGTCCGGCACATATCTGCCGCCCACAAACCTTTTGTCCTTCTTGTTTATTACAGACCATCTCCTCAGCCCCTCCTCCCACTCCTGAGGGAACTCGGATAACACGTTCAACCGCGCCCTCAGGTCTTCTCCGCGCTTGGTGTCGTGGGTGGATGTGGCGTTCATTGAATGGGGTGTCGCGGATGCCCTGTTTTTATTGAAATTATGGAGCGCATCCCTTGAGATGCCGAACCGGCCGGGATCCCCTCCGACCTCGTTCAACGAAAGTAGCCTCCCGTAGACATAAAGGAAGGTATCCTCGAAGCCCTTGGCCATCAACGGGCCCGTGAACTGCTGGAACTTCATCACGAAGTGGAGCCATTCTTTTTTTTCCTCATCAGTAAGATAATCCCTGTACTCCAGGCAGAGCACTTTTTCTATGAATCCAAGCTCATTCAAGAGGGCGGGCGTCCTGCTGACAGCCTTGCCGACGGCCTCTTTTACCGAAGCGCGGTCGGCACCGGTGAAAGACACATGGTTGATGTACGTCCTGTATACCGGAAAGTTGGCCATCACCTCTATAAGCGCCTTTTTAAGCCCCGACAGCGTTATATCGCTTCCGTACCTGTCCTTGCTGAGGGTTATCTTAAGGAGCTGCGCGAGATTGGCGACATCGCTGGTCATGTCCATCTCGGTTATGAGTTTCTTTTTTTCGTAATAAATATCCGTGTAAGAGTCCTTCAGGCCCGCGAAGATTATATAGGTCCTGGTGAAGCGCGCCTCCCTGGCCGTATCGCAGTAAATACCGTTAAGCTTATTTAAAAAATCATAGCCGGTCGTCCCTTCGACCGGCCAGAAGGACGGGAGCAGTTCATCCTGCGCGAGTATTTTTTCCACGACAAGATAGATGTCTCCGGTTTTTTCCCTGATCCTCTTTAAATATTTAAACGGGTCATAAAACCCGTCTATGTGGTCTATCCTTAAGCCCGTCACGCCCGCTTCCACGAGCTTTAAAATCAGCGAATGGACGTGGTTGAAAACGGCCTCGTCCTCTATCTTAAGGGTGATGAGCTCGTTAATGTTAAAAAACCTTCTGTAGTTTATCTCCTCCGCCGCGACCTTCCAGAAAGAGAATTTGAAGGATTGCTCGGAAAGAAGCCTGTCCATCATGTTAAAGCTTTCAGGGTCGCCTGCCCTGCCGTTAAGGATGGAGATGTTCTCGTCCATGAACGCCTTTATCTCGCGGTTCCCGGCGTACAAGTCCTTTAGCATCCTCTTTACAAAGATCACCTGATCCTGAAGCTCGCTGAACTCGCTTGCGGCAGGCAGGTTTTTCAGCACATAGATGATGCCGATCAGCTTTATGAAATCCGGGTCCTCTTTGCCGAGTTTTTTTTTAAGCCGCTTAAGCTCATGGGTCAATATCGTGGCGTAAGACTCTATCTTGAGCGGGAATGAGAACCCGAAATAATTTACGGATATGCCGGAGTCCTCATCATAGGAGAGCTTTATCTCGCCGCTCTCAAGGGCCTCACCGTAGATCTTTCCCAGAAAGGGCGCCAGCACCCGCCCCTTGATCCCTTCGTAGGGATGATCCCACTCGATATCGAAAAAACCGATATACCTTGATTCGCGCCCCTTCTCCAGCACGTCCATGAGCATATGGTTGGCGCCGTCGTAAGCCATATGGTTTGACACGATGTCTTGAACCCATCCCATCCTGTGCTTTTTAACCTCGTATAAAAGGGATTTGAAATCATCGTCAGTCCCCAGCTCCGGATTCAAGACGCCGTGGTCGACCGTGTCATAGCCGTGCATCGAACCTTTACGGGCCTTTAATACCGGCGAGGCGTAAATGTCCGTTATGCCAAGCTCGTTCAAGTACCCGATCGTCTCCTTCGCGTCCTTGAAGCCGAAGAGAAAATTGAACTGGAGCCTGTATGTGGATGAGGGTATCTTCATGTCTATATCCTGGCATGGAAATAATCGCCGAGTTCGTAGAATATCGCCAGCCACCTGCCGGCCGCCGCATCGCCTGTCTCGGCCCTTATTTTCATGTTGCCCAGGAGAGCCCTTCCTATGGTGAAGTACGCGTTCTGAGCGATCAGAAGGTTCATCTGCGGATGGAAGACGCTTAGAAGGCGCAGGACGTTCTTTACTTTTTCCATGAGGGCAGTATCTTCCGGCCGCTCATTCAAGGTCTTCATGGATGAGTTCAGCCACGCGGCCGCTATAAAGCCGATCGTATCCGTATCGATCCTTATCGAAAGGCTTCCGGCCTTTTTTATCAGGGCCTCCAGCTCATCGACGTCAACCTCGCCCTGGAGATTCCTGCACAGATCGGTATTTATGGTGAACTCCGCCGTGGCCTCCAGCGGCCTCGGCAGCGGGATATTAAGGCGCCGGAGAAAATCCATCATATTGAAGTTGTCATCGAAGATATGCCTGTAGGAGGATTCTATGCCCTCATAGGTGGGGAGGAGGATCTGATTTATGACCTTCCGTTGCTCGTCCCTGAAGAGGTGCCACAGGGAGTAGTTGTTGATGCCGAAGTATTTATCCATAAGCCTTATGATCTCGGGTATGTCTCTCCTTTCAAAGGCGAGCAGCATTTTCTCTCTCATCAGGTTGTACGAGCTTTTCCCCGGGTACGCGCTTATGCCGCCGTTGATGTTGTTCTCGCCGAGATGGATCGCGGCGAAGAAGAGTTTCGCCTCCTCCCGGGTGATGTTCGAGCTCACGTCGCTCATGCCTATGGCGAGCCTGAGTTTCCCCGCCTCGAATTTTTCGTATATCAGGCTGTCCACCGAGTAGCAATATACCGGGGTGCTTTTTTGGTAGTCGCGGAAAAGCGAGGAGATGGCGAAATGCATGCCGACGCGTTCAAGGTCGATGCTTGCTGGCTTTACGAACATTTCATAGGCCTTTCTCCCGCTGCCGTGCACGTTGGACGGCGCTTTTTCCAGATATGAAAGGAACTCAGCCTCAAGAGGCACCCCCCTGGCAGCCTCGGCGAGTTCTATGGCGCGCGCCGCGTACTGCAATATCTGCACGGTCTCGATACCGGACACCTCGTCGAAAAACCATCCGCAGCTTGTGTACATAAGAAGCGCGTTCCGTTGCATCTCAAGGAGGTTAAGGACGGCTACCTTGTCATCGGCCCCCAGCGCCTTCGACGCGTGGGAGAGCAGGAATTCATCCACGTTTTCCCTGCCCCTGTCCAGTATTACGTCTATGTAAGAATCCCTCGCCTTCCACGGGTCTTTCAGATATTTAGAGGCTTCTTCCTCGTATAGCGCGGAGAGCCTGTCCCTTACCCAATCGAGCCCTTCTCTCAACGGGGCTCGCCACGCCTGCTGCCACTCTCCGTGCATGCCGGTAGAGCACCCGCAGTCGCTCCTCCAGCGCTCTACCCCGTGCGCGCAGCTCCACGAGGAATTCTCATGTATCTCGACAAGATGGTCAGGCGTGTGCATTTTCAGGAACTCGCCGAAATTCGTAAGCTTCGCGAGGTTTTGTGATTCGATGAAATAAAGGCAGTATGCCAGGGCCATCTCGCCGTATTTGTGATGATGGCCGAAGGTCTCCCCGTCCGTTGCGATGGATATGAGGGATACCTGGTCCTGATACGCCGGAGAGGATAGTTTTCGCGCGAAGGCCTCGCCGTTATAGAGAAGCCCTCCGAAGCTGACCTCATGGGCGATGTCGCCGAAATAGAAAAATATCGCGATAGTCCTTCCGGAAGGAAGGCTCATAGTGTACGGCACCCCCGGGTCGACCCCTCCTTCATCCACATCCTTCCATCTCATGCCCTTTGCGAGCTTCTTGACACGTTTGGCCTGCCTTGGCGCGAGTATCGTGAATTTGATCCCTTCTTCGGCGATAAGGTCGAGGGTCTCCGTATCTGCGGCCGTCTCCGGCAGCCACATCCCCTCGGGGTCTCTTCCGAACCTTTTCTGAAAATCGCGTATGCCCCATCTGATCATTGTTTTTTTGTCCCGGACGCTCGCAAGAGGCATGATCATATGGTTGTAGATCTGCGCTATAGCCGAGCCGTGGCCTGAAAACCTCATGCAGCTTGCCTTATCCGCCTCTACTATCGCGTTATGTATATCAGGGCGCCTTCGTTCCAGGTCCTGGAGGAGGGTGGGGCCGAAGTTAAAGCTTATCCTCGAATAGTTGTTGACTATGTCTATTATCTTTGAGTCCGGGCCGAGTATCCTCGCCGAGGCGTTTGGCTGATAGCACTCCGCGGTAATCCGCTCGTTCCAGTCATGATATGGATACGCCGAATCCTGGAGCTCTATCTCCTCCAGCCAGGGGTTTTCGCGCGGGGGCTGGTAGAAGTGGCCATGTATGCAGACGTACTTCTCCTCCATCAGGCGACCTCCTTTATGTAAAGGGCGAAGCCGAAGCCGCTTAATCGGCAGTCGGCGCGCATATTGACCACGGACGGCATGGTCTCGCCGGCTCCGTTCCACTTAAGGGCGCACGAGTCAAACGCCTTCTTCCATCTGCCCTCCGGCATCTGCAGGGAGATGTCGTTGGCGGCGCTGCTGACATTAAATACGCAAAATACGGTGCTTACCCCGTTCCACCTCTTCAGGAACACGATCCGCCTCTCATGGTCGCCCGAGGCCTCAAGACAGCCCCTGTCCGGATTGGAGAGCGCGGGCGTGGTCTTCCTGAGATTTATGAGCGCCTTGTGGAATTCGAGGAGGACTTTATTGCCGCTGGATGAGCGGCGGCCCCAGTTTATTTTGGACTTAAGAAAGGTCTCCGGGCTGTTCGGGGCAGGTGGAGTTCCCCTCCATTTGAATTCTCTGAATTCCTCCAGCCTTCCTTTAGCCGCAGCCTCGATAAGCCCTTCCCCCGAATGGCTCGTGAAATAAAGAAACGGAGCGTCTTCCCCGTATTCCTCTCCCATGAAGAGGAGCGGAATGTAGGGGGACAGCAGCATGATCCCGCAAGCAAGTTTCAAGGCATCGAAAGACACCAGTTGGGAGAGCCGTTCCCCCATCATCCTGTTGCCGGTCTGGTCGTGGTTCTGAGAAAATACTATGAAGCGGCCGCCGGGTATAGAGGCCGAGGGGCTTCCGAAGCTTTTCTTCCTGTACCCGGAATACTGGCCCGAATATACGAACCCCTCCCTCAAGGATTTGACGAGATGGCGCGTATCCCCGAAATCCGCGTAATAGCCCTCCCGCTCTCCCGTGATCAGGGCGTGGACCGAGTGATGGAAGTCGTCGCACCACCCGGCGTCCAGTCCGTAGCCGCCTGCCCCGGGGTCTTTCAGTACCTTGGGGTCGTTTAGATCGCTTTCGGCTATCAGGTAAAAATCCCTCCCGCTTGCCCTTCCGAAGTTCGCGACCCGTTCCTTCAGGATTTTCAGGAAAGGTATGGCGCTGAAATCGAAGATGGCGTGTATCGCGTCGAGCCTGAGGGCGTCTATGTGGTAGTTCCGGAACCAGTGTATGGCGTTCTCGATAAAGTAGTTCCTGACCTCGTCGCTGTAAGGGCCGTCAAAGTTCATCGCCCGGCCCCACGGCGTCTTATAGGTATCCGTGAAATAAGGGCCGAAATCGTGGAGGTAATTCCCTTCCGGCCCGAGGTGGTTGTATACGGTATCCAGTATCACGGCGATCCCGCGTCCGTGGCACTCGTTGACGAGCCTTTTAAGCCCCATCGGCCCGCCGTAGCTGTTCTGCACGGAAAACGGGAATACCCCGTCATAGCCCCAGTTCCTGTCTCCCGGAAACTGGGCTACGGGCATAAGCTCTATCGCGTTTACGCCGATATCCTTAAGCTCCTCAAGTCTCGGGATGATCGCTTCGAATGTGCCCTCGGGCGTGAACGCGCCGGCATGTATCTCATAGATTATCATCTCCGCGAGCCCTAAACCCCTCCAGAGGGCGTCGTCCCAGGGATATTCATGGTCTACAAGCTCCGAAGGGCCGTTTACCCCGAAAGGCTGGAAGTGGGAGGCTGGATCAGAACGTTTGAGCGCTCCGTCAAGGGCCAATGAATAGAGCGATCCGGGTGGCGAATCATTAGCCACCCCTTTCCAGTAGCCGAATTCTATCTGTTCGAGATCAACGGCGGGTCTTCTCTTTTTGCCCGGGCCGATGATATCTACCGACAATTTATTAAGGAAAGGGGCCCATACCATAAATTCACAGAGCCCGTTTCCGAGATAGTTCGCTCCGATTCTCATGACGCGGTCTGCCTTTATAAAGCCGGTTGGAAAGCCCTGGCTTAAGCCACGGGCGGACGTTCAAACTTTATAAAAAAAAACCGTTATCCCGTGGTTAAGAATAAGGCCCAGAGTTCATGAGCCGTATACTCCCTTGTCCGTGGAATTACGGTAATTTGTTTTTTAAGAAAAACCGATGTGAGTGCTATTTTTAAGTCTATACCCGTATTTTTGGATGTCAATTTTTGAATATGCATAGCGAGTGCATTCCCCGCAGTTGCTGCGGGGGCAAGCGAGCGAATAGAAATTGTTTCCTTACATATCGAAGATTACCCGCGGCTCGCCGCGGGGAGCTTCAATATGAGTTCAAGGATGGATCGAGGCATTGGATGGTGTTTTTAAATTAAAAATAAAAAGTTTAAGTTTTCCGTTAAAAATGCGATAAGAAACTCTGAGGTGGACGTAGGATTTATCTTTTTTGCAACAGACATGTAACTTGTTGAAAAAAATAAGTCAATCACGGGTTTCCAACATGACAAACGCCAGGAAGAATAAGGCAGAGCTCCTTACCGAACTCGAAAATGCCCGTAAAAGGATAGTAGAGCTTGAGGCGGCAAGGGATATCGTTAATCCAGTCGACTCGCTTATCAAGTACACGGCCCTTTTCTCCGGAATGAGCGATTTGGCTTATATCTGCGACAACAAAGGCAATATAATTTACATAAATGATGTCTGTGAAAAATACGTCGGCCTTAAGCCGGAAGAGCTTATAGGCAAACCCTTTGCCCCCCTGCTTGACGAAGAAAACCTTAAAATAGCTACCGATGTCTACTACGAGACACTTGGTGGAGAATGCCCCAGGTTCGAACTTGTCTTCAAGGATACCGGGTATCATTGCGAGTACAGGAATGTCCCGCTGAGAGATAAAAGCGGCGCCATCGCCGGGGTTATCGGGATCGGACGAGACATAAACGAGCGTAAGCGCGCCGAGGAAAGGCTCAGGGCCGAGAGGGACAGGGCGCAAAAATACCTGGATGTGGCAAATGTGATCTTCGTCGCCCTGGACGCCGGCCAGAAAGTTACCCTTATAAACAGGAAGGGCTGTGAGGTGCTTGGGTACGGCGAGGGGGAGATAATAGGCAGGAACTGGTTTGAGAATTTCATACCCGAAAGATTCAAAAAATCGTCAAACGAGTGTTTCCATAAAATATTTTCCGGTTTAGACGGCCTTCCTGAATGCTCTGAAAGCGTAATCCTTTCAAAGACCGGAAGCGAAAAGAAAATATTGTGGAAGAATACCGCGCTCAGGGATGCGGAAGGCAGGATATGCGCGATTTTAAGCTCAGGCGATGATGTGACAGAGCTTAGAAGGGCTGAAGACGAGCTCAATATCTATAAGAACAGATTGGAAGATATAGTCAAGAAGAGGACTCTGGAGCTTGAAGAGGCAAACAGCTGCCTTAAGGAAGAGATAGCCAGCCGCAAGAAGGTCGAGCAGGATTTAAGAAAGCTTACGAAGGCCATAGAGCAGAGCGCGAACCTGGTCTGCATAACGGACGTAAACGGTGTTATAGAATATGTAAATCCGACGTTCGAGCGTATAACCGGATGGTCAAAGGACGAGGCATTGGGTGAAAACCCCCGGATACTCGCTTCCGGGGCGACCTCCAAAGAGGTATATCAAGACCTTTGGGACACGCTTTTATCAGGCAACACCTGGAGAGGGACCTTTAAGAACAAGGGGAAAAACGGGGAGTTTTTCTGGGTCAGCGCGGTAATCTCTCCCGTAACCGATGAGGAAGGCAAAATAACGCACTTTCTAGCGGTACATGATGACATAACCGAGCAGAAGGTGTCGAGGGAGCAGATACAATTCCTCGCGCATTATGACGGTCTGACGGGGCTTACGAACCGTTCAAGGTTTATAGAGATCATCAGCGGCTGGATCGAGGACAAAAGCAATCATCCCACGGGAGCGCTCTTCCTCCTTGATATCGATCAGTTCAAATTCATAAGCGACGCATACGGCCACGGCATGGGCGACGAGTTTCTGAGGCGCGTGGCGAAGCTCCTCCAGATCACCTTACGGTATATAAACACGAGGTATTTTAATGACCCGGCCAGGGAAAGCTACCTTTGCAGGCTTAGCGGCGATGAATTCGCCCTCTTTCTGCCGCGCGTGGGCAGGGCCGAGTCCGTTGCCGTAGCCGAGCAGCTCAGAAAAGGGCTTGAGAGCTTTTATCAATCCGACGTCCCTTGCCATCTAACCGTAAGCGTAGGCGTGTCGCTCTTCCCTGAGCACGGCAGAACTACGACTGAACTTTTGACAAAGGCGGATGCGGCGATGTACAGGGCAAAAGACCTTGGCAGGAATCGCGTCCATTTCTATACCCCCGAAGAGCGCGACATCGAGCAGATGCATTCCAGGCTAAAATGGAAGGAGAACATCCTTGACGCCATAAGGGAAGACCGTTTCGAGGCATGGTATCAGCCGATCCTCGACCTTAATGATGAGCAGATAAAACACTACGAAGTGCTCGCCAGGATGCGGGATAAGGACGGAGGCATAATACTCCCCGGCCCGTTTATAGACATAGCCGAGAGGTTCGGCCTTGTTGGCGAGATATCCAGGGTGATCATAGAGAAGGCCATGCGGCTTCAGGCGGATCTTGATTCCAAGGGGAAGCCGCTGGCATTCTGCGTTAACATTTCCGGAAAGGAGCTTGGGGACAGGGAGTTTCTGTATTTCCTGCAGTCGAAGATGCACGAGACAGGGGCTGACCCCGCAAGGATCATCTTTGAAATAACCGAGACCGCCTCGATAACGGACCTCGATTCCGCGTTGAAGTTCGTCAGGACGCTCCGGGCTCTTGGATGCCGCATCTCTTTGGACGACTTCGGGATCGGGTTTACCTCTTTCCTGTACCTTAAGGAATTCCATGTCGATTATATCAAGATAGCCGGCTCTTTCATAAAGGGCCTTGATAAAAACCTGAACGACCAACTCTTCGTGAAAGCCATAACCGACGTCGCAAAAGGCATGGGCATCAAGACCGTAGCCGAGTTTGTCGAGCATCAGCCCATAGTGGAACTGCTTAAGGATTACGGCGTTGATTACGCGCAGGGATACCATATCGGGCAGCCGTCGCCGTACCTGAATAGGCTATAGCGGGCGCATTCCTCGCGGGGTGCTTCAATTTTTAACCTTCCAAAAAATCCACATTGCAAATCCAGCCGTATCCCTTTAGAATGCCTCCATGTAAAAGGATTGAGCGGGGGCGCCGTTGGAACAACTGAACTTGAATTTTTCAGATAGGAGCGCCTGCCTGAAGGCTTTTTTTGAAAAGGCCGCGGGCACGGCTGTATCTGTAACATTTACGGATAATATAAGCAGGATGCTTTCGGTCAGAAAGAAGGCTGAATCCTATGAGCTGAGGCTTAACTGGATATTCCTGGAGGCTGACGATGCGGTTGTGGAAGAGATAGCCGGGTTTATAAGGCGGAGGAAAAGCCCGATACCGGCCATCAGGAGGTTTTTAAGGGAGAGGCGGGCCGTTATCAAGAGCCCCCGTAAGGTAAAGCGGCAGGCCGTTGGCAGATATCACGACCTTTCAAGGTTGTACCTCTCGATCAATGAAGAATACTTCGGAGGCACGGTAGATGCGCTGATCACATGGGGAAGGGGAGGGCAGAGGAGGGTTCGGAAGAGGACCCTCGGGAGCTACAATTACTTGACCGGGCTTATCAGGATAAACGGAATACTGGATAAAAAAGAGGTACCGGATTATTTTGTTTCATTTATCGTATACCACGAAATGCTCCATGCCCATCTGGGTGTCAAGGAAAACGGGGCAAGAATCTCTATCCATTCGAAAGAGTTCAGGACGCAGGAGAAGCTGTTTAAGGATTATTCAAGGGCCTGCGCCTGGGAGAAAGACAACAGGAACGCTCTGTAAGCGCATGGATTTAAATTGATTGTTCCACCCCTTTTTAATAAAATAAGCCTGACAGGCTTAGGTTTCTCGTCGGTCCCGGCCCGTTCGGGGAGCAGGCCCTACTTAAAGCCGTCATTCCCGAACGCCTTAATCGGGAATCCAGAGGAAAAAACAAGGACGATGGATTCCCGATTACGCGGGAATGACAAAGACTCTCTTTTCCATTATAGTGCGCATAAAATCCAGCTGGCTTCGATATACAAGGGTGGATAACGCGTAAGTGAGGAACGGGCCCACAGAAGAAGCCCCTCTCCCCATTGGGGGGAGGCAGTGTGGGTTTTTAAAAGAGATTGCTTTGCTCCGCTTAAAAGGCTATCCATGACAAGGCCCTGCAACAACAGGAAGATAAGGGTACTGATCGCAGACGACCTTCAGATCATACGGGAAGGGCTCTCTTCCATGCTTAAGGGGAGCCCCGATATAGAAGTGGTCGGGGTTGCGGAAGACGGCATGGATGCCGTGGGCAAGGCTCGCATGCTTGATCCAGACGTTATTCTCATGGACATAATCATGCCGCGGATGGAAGGGCCGGAGGCGGCGAGGATCATAAAAAGAGAAAACCCTGACGTGGGCATCCTTGTGGTGACCATGTATGACAGGGAGGATTATATCTTTGAGATGGTCAGGGCAGGGGCGGCAGGGTACCTGCTTAAGAATGTCGGATCGGAGGAGGTCATAAACGCCGTTCGCGTCGTGGCGAGAGGGGAATCGATGATCCACCCGGCCGTAGCCCGGAAGATACTGAACGAGTTCTCCCATCTCTCAAGCAAAGAGGCCAAAGGGCGCAAGATTCGCACTGCCGAGGGCTTGTCAGCCCGTGAACTAACCGTCCTCAAATCCATAGCCGAGGGCAAGTCCAACAAGGAAATAGCAAATACCCTCGATTTAAGCGAAAAGACCGTCAAAAACCATGTGAGGAATATCTTTAAGAAACTCAACGTCTTTGACCGCACCCAGGCGGCCATATACGCCTTTAAGAAGGGGCTTATCGAGCCCGGGGTCAAATAATAGGTCTTTAGACCTATTAAACCCAAAATAATAGGTCTTTTGCGCTTCGGAATTGCCCTTCAGATAAATTGACTTCTTACCTTCCAAAAGTTACACTATCCTGTCTCAATCTATAAGGTTACACTTTCCAGCCTGCACCTTGAAAACACTTGAAATATCATCACATGTACCACGGGCAAGCCTTTAGGGTTACCCAACTCATGGCGAGGCCTTGTCCTGTTTCTAAATAGCTGAATATTTCGGAAAAGGAGAAGAACGCAGTAATGGATATCTCGACGCTTACAATTCTGTTTGCTTTGGGTTCGGCCGGGGTGGGCATCATCTACGCCGCATATCTTGCGTTATGGGTACGGGGGTTAGACGGCGGCACCCCAGAGATGAAAAAAATACAGGCAGCGATACACGAAGGCGCTTCAGCCTACATGGCCCGTCAGTATAAGACAGTCGCCATAGTCGGCGCAGTAATATTCATACTCCTGTGGGGGGCAGGCCAGTGGTCGGAGCACTTCGGCATACTTACAGCCTGTGGATTCGTGGTGGGCGGCGTAGCCTCGGCGATATCAGGCTATGTAGGGATGATGGTAGCGGTAAGGGCCAACGCCAAGACCGCGCAGGCCGCCCACAAAGGGCTAAACGCCGCCCTTCAGGTGGCATTCCGCGGGGGCGCTGTAACCGGGCTCCTCCTTATAAGCCTCGGGCTTTTGGCGGTAACGGGTTTTTACGCGATAGCGATAAACGTAGCGTCGGAAGGCAAGGCCGTGGCCTCGCTCCTTTCACTCGGACTTGGCGGGAGCCTCATCTCCCTCTTCGCCAGGGTTGGCGGCGGCATATACACAAAGGCCGCTGACGTGGGGGCCGATCTCGTAGGCAAGGTCGAAGCCGGTATCCCCGAAGACGATCCGCGTAACCCGGCTGTCATCGCTGATAACGTAGGCGACAACGTAGGCGATTGCGCCGGAATGGCCGCCGACCTCTTTGAGACGTACGCGGTCACGACAGTAGCCACAATGGCGCTGGCGCATCTATTGTATCCTGAGTCAAAGCTTGCGATGCTCTTCCCTCTGGTGCTCGGCGGAGCCGCTATAATAATGACCATCATCGGAAGCTGGTTTGTGAGGCTCGGCCCGGGCGGCGGCATAATGCCGGCCCTTTACAAGGGCTTCATAGCGACAGGCGTCCTCTCAGCCATTTCCTTCTATCCCATAACCTATTACCTGATGGACGGCATAGGCGGGATCCCTGCGTTCAACTATTATATGACCGCGCTTATAGGGCTTGCCGTAACGATCACGCTCGTGGCGATAACGGACTACTACACGGCGAAGCATTACAGCCCTGTGCGTGAGATAGCCGAGGCGTCGGTATCAGGCCACGCCACAAACATCATCGCCGGTCTGGCCGTAGGCAAGCAGTCCACGGCCCCCCCGGTGCTCGTTATATCCGCGGCGATACTCGGCAGCTACTCGCTCGCCGGGCTGTTCGGGGTCGCGATAGCCGCTGAAGCCATGCTCACGATGGCGGGTATCGTAGTCGCGATAGATTCGTTCGGCCCCATAACGGACAACGCCGGCGGCATAGCCGAGATGGCCAACATGGGCAGCTCAGTGCGCGGCGTGACAGACCCGCTCGACGCGGTCGGCAATACCACAAAGGCCGTAACCAAGGGTTACGCCATAGGCTCCGCGGGACTCGCGGCCATAGTGCTTTTCTCGGAATACACAAGGTCGGTATCAGTAGGCGGCGTGCGGATGGTATTCGACCTCTCAGACCCCCTTGTCCTCGTGGGCCTCTTCATAGGCGGCATGCTGCCCTTCCTCTTCGCTTCGTTTCTGATGAAGGCGGTAGGCGACGCGGCAGGGGCTATCGTTGAAGAGGTGAGAAGGCAGTTCAGGGAAATAAAGGGGATCATGGACGGCAGCGGACAGCCTGAGTACGGCAAATGCGTCGACATAGTAACGACCGCCGCCATACGGAAGATGATCGTCCCGTCCCTTATACCGGTCGTAGCCCCGATTATAGTAGGCCTCGTGCTGGGGCCCAAGGCGCTCGGCGGCGTCCTCGTCGGCTCCATCATAACAGGCCTTTTCGTAGCTATAAAGATGACCTCAGGCGGGGCCGCATGGGATAACGCCAAAAAATATATAGAGGAAGGCAAGCACGGCGGCAAGCACAAGCCCGCCCATCAGGCCGCCGTTACAGGCGACACCGTAGGCGACCCTTACAAGGACACGGCTGGCCCCGGCATAAACCCGATGATCAAGGTTATAAACCTTGTGGCGGTGCTCTTCGGCGTGCTTCTCTTCTCGTAGAGCGGTATATACCGGCATTGATCATAAACAAGCCAAGTCATTGTGAATGACTTGGCTTGTTTAGTATAAGGCAAAATAAATATTGTGGTTTTAAAGGATATAAATGGAAAAACTTTATAAAGGCGTTCTCAGGTTCCAGGAACTGTTCTTCAAAAAAGAAGAGGACTTTTTCAAAAGGCTTTCGAAACATCAGGACCCCGAAGTCCTTTTCATTACATGCGCCGATTCGCGCGTAGACCCGGCCCTGGTGACGCAGAGCAAGCCCGGAGAGCTTTTCATACTTCGAAACGTTGGCAATATCATCCCTCCTTACGATGCCTTGAAGGATAAGAACAGCACAGCGGCCGCTATAGAGTATGCGGTGCTTGTACTTAAGGTGACCGACATTATCGTCTGTGGGCATTCCAATTGCGGGGCTATAAAATCGCTTTTTAAGGACGAACGGGAGCTGGATGCCACGGCGCATCTGAGGGATTGGCTGAAGCTGGCGATGCCTGTAAAGGAAACGGTCTGCAAAACATTTCCCGGCAGCGCCCAGGACGTGATCCAGACCTACACGGAAAAAGAAAACGTCCTTGACCAGATAGAGAACATAGAGAGCTATCCCTTTGTCGAGCAGGCGTTAAAGGACGGTTCGCTTTTTCTTCATGGCTGGTATTATGACATCGGGACAGGGAACATGTACGCCTATGTCCCGAATACGAACAGGTTTGAGGTGATAAAATAGAGGCTACAAAAACTGCTATTTTTCCTGATCTCTGCGTCAGGACGAAAATAAAAATGCTCACATATTACCATTATATGCTCCGCTTTTTATTTCCGCACTTCCTTGACCTCAGAAAAAATTCCTAATTTTTAGAGTTAGCTTAAAGTGTGTATAAGCGGGCTGAGCCCGCCCATTAAACTCAGCCCAACCTACTATTCGCCCTCTTGTGCCTGAGAAACTCTATCAGGCCTGGGAGTATCGAGACGATTATTATCGCGAAGATCACGATAGTGAAATTGTTTTTTACTACAGGCAGGCCCCCGAAGAAGTACCCGGCCAGAACAAAAAGGGATATCCACGCTATGCCGCCCGCGATGTTATACAGGAGGAACTTGCCGTAGTTCATGGCGCCGATACCGGCGACAAAAGGCGCGAATGTGCGGACTATAGGAACGAACCTCGCGAATATGATGGTCTTGCCCCCATACTTTTCATAAAACTTGTGAGTCTTGTCGAGATACTCTTTTTTGAAGATGCGGCTGTTCGCCTTCTGAAAGACCTTTGGCCCCATGAAGTGCCCTATGCCGTAGTTTAGGGTATCACCGAGTATCGCGGCGACGCTTAAGCCAATTATAAGGTATTCTATCCTTAATGAGCCCATTGCCGCGAAGTTGCCTATGGCGAAAAGGAGCGAATCGCCCGGCAGTATCGGCGTCACGACCAGCCCTGTCTCACAAAATATTATTAGAAAAAGTATCAGATAAGTCCATGTGCCGTAGCCCTGGATGATCAGGTTAAGGTGTTTGTCGAGGTGGAGGAATATTTCTATGAATTCTTTCAGGTATTCCATATCTTCCCTTCAGCTTTTTTATTACTCCAGGCTCTCTTCGCAATATAAGATACAAAGAGTTTGCCAGCGTCCTTTAGACACACGCAGACCGCGCAGGGTGGTCAATTCACAGCTCAACAATATAAGTTATCTACCTCCCATAGTCAATGCAATTGCTTTGGATCAGCAGGCTGCAAAGGTCCGTCTGGTTCGTTGTCATTAAAGCACGTCACTCTCCGTACAGACAAAGTACGCCTCATTCCTCGCTAATCGGTGCGGTGTTCCCACTTGGTTTTCCGGCCCGTTCGGGGAACGGGCCCTACGCACCCTCCCCCTTAGTCCCCTCCCATCGAGGGAGGGGATTTTAAGTAGAGAACGAGACTCCTTCGCTCCACTCGCAATGACTCTCATTTTTAGGTTTTGTTCTTCAAAAAATACCAGGGGTATTGCGTGGCGAGCATTAAGGAGGCTAACGACGGGCTTCAGTTCTATCGGAGGGAGAGAGCCGACAATACCCCGAAGGCGCGCGGCAGCGCGCAAAAAGGCTTTTACCAGCCTGGTATTGATTCCCTTTTAGCTTCCCGGCCCGTTCGGGGAACGGGCCCTACTTTAATATACAAGGGTAAGTGCGCTAAGGGGGGGAAGGCATTTTCCTCAGTAATATCAAGAGGTAAGTAGATTTGACACCCCCCAAAGCGGTTGTATACTAAAAATAGGAGATCGAAAAAGAGAGTGGCTCCTGTTAGAGGAGTCTTTAGACAGGTAAAGAGGTGATGATATGCTTTCATGGGCCGTAACTTTTTTAATCATAGCGATTATCGCGGCGGTCTTGGGGTTTGGCGGAATAGCCGGAACCGCGGCGTGGATAGCGAAACTTCTGTTTGTGGTGTTTGTGATACTTTTCATCGTTTCCCTTGTCGTTGGCCGTGGAAAACCTGCTGTTTAACCCATAAGGCCTGTTGCTCAGGAAGTCATTCTGCTGCGTTGACAGGAACTGCGGCATAAAGGTAACTATGCAGCAGTTCTCACTCCTTGCGGCCTTGCGTGAGCTTTTTTGGCAGCCTGAGTAAATTTGGGTTTTCCAGCCCAAAGTAAGCCGGTTATACCGGCTTTTTTAAAAAGAGGTACGGTTAATGTGCCGTCACCTCTTTTTTTTATGGAATTCAATCGAATTGTGCTAAAATCCGTGTATCCCTCAAATAAGCCAAAGCCGTAACCTCGCCTTAAATATCAAGGTTTTTAGGTTTAAAAATTCGTCCGGTATGTTATGATATAATCAAAGTAAAAGGTGCTCACGATGAAAACCAAGGACTTCGAGAACGAAATACGAATCCATGTTGAGGCCAGATATCCTATCATCTGGCTTGTATCTTTCGAAGAGCGCAGGGTCGAGCGGATACTTGAGGCTCTTTGCGATTCAATGAAGTTCAATTTCTGGTCCTGGTCCGTATCCCGCGGCCTTTACGGCGGCGAGAAAAAGAAACGGGAACAGATGGGCAAGGAGAAGATCCTCACCACAATCGAGGAGAAGATCCTTAAGGGCGAGAATACCAATAATGTCTTTCTGCTTAAGGATATAGCCGGTTATTTCGGCTCGCATGAGTTCCTGAGAAGGTTTCGTGATTTTCCCGCGATAATAGAAGAGCGCCATACAATAAATACGGTATTCATACTCTCTCCAACGCTCGGTGAAATACCTCCTGAGCTGGAAGAAGATATTATAGTCCTCGAATTATCACTCCCCGACTTCGACGAGATAGCGGAAATGGTCACCAAGACCTACGGCCACCTCATCCCCGAGAAGTGGCACGCCTCCACCAGATCGATACTTTATAAATCCCTCCAGGGCCTTTCAATGGATAACATCAGGCGCGTTATCAGGAAGGCGATAAGCCTGAACAACGGTTTTTTAAACGAGGACTGCATCTCGTACATACAGGATGAGAAACAGCAGATAATCAGAAAACAGAAGATACTCGACTATTATCCCCATAGAGAGACCATCGAGAATATCGGCGGCTTAAGCGAGATAAAGAAGTGGTTCGTTGAAAGAGAGCATGTATTCCGCTTAAGCAAGGATAAGATAGAGACCCTCGGGCTGGATGTCCCGAAAGGGCTGCTCCTTATAGGCGTCCCCGGTTCAGGAAAAAGCCTTTGCTGTAAGGCGCTCGCGGGCATATGGAATCTCCCGCTCTTAAGGCTCGACGTCGGGAGGCTGTTCGGCTCCACTGTCGGAGAGTCTGAGAAGAATATCAGAAGGTGCATACAGCTTGCCGAAGCGGTAAGCCCGTGCATACTCTGGATCGACGAGATCGACAAGGCATTCGGCGGCATCGGCGGGTACCAGGGCGACTCCGGCACTCAGATGAGGGTATTCGGCACGTTCATAACGTGGCTTCAGGAAAAAGAGAACCCTGTCTTCGTCATATCCACCGCGAACGAGCCAAAGAACCTGCCGCCTGAGCTCTGGAGAAAAGGCAGGTACGACGAGGTCTTCTTCGTAGATCTTCCGAGCCAGGAGGAAAGGGAAGAGATATACAGGATCCATCTTGAGAGAAGGGTGCAGAACCTCAACAGGCTTAATCTGAGGGAGCTTGCGCAGAACTGCCAGGGCTTTACCGGCGCGGAGATAGAGCAGGCCGTAAAAGACGCGGTGGTGACTACGTTTAACAACCTCCACGGCGGGGATAACTCCAAAGAGGTCGAGGAGATGATAGACGGGCTCTTGGCGCTGGACGTGACGCAGGAGACCTTGCTCCTTTCAATAAGGCACATTACCCCCCTCTCGGTACTCAAGAAAGAAGAGATAGAGGAGTTGAGGGCATGGAGCCATCAGAGGGCGAGGCCGGCGTCCAAATCCCTCTTCCTCCAGAGGGCCGAGATGCTTACCGAGTACGAGAAGAAGAACATCGCGATCCACGAGGCAGGGCACTGCATCCTTATGAAGACCCACTTCAACAAGACGCCCGCCTTCGTGAGCGTGGATAACTACAAGAACTACAGCGCCTATATCCCTGTAGACGAGGCGATACGGACGACCTTCACGAAGAAGGACCTGGAAAAGGAGATCGGCGTTATACTCGGAGGCATGGTAGCCGAGGACGAGATCATCGGGAGCGATTCAAAGACGGTCGGCGCGTCCCATGACCTTATACAGGCTACAGGCATCGCCAGGCGCATGGTCGTGGAGTACGGCTTCGGCGATATAATGAGGAATAAAAGCCTCATAGTCCTCCAGGATTATGCCCTTACCTCAGGAAGCGAGATACTCGACGATATCCAGAAGATACTCGATTCCGCCAAGGAAGTCACCTCCGCCATAATAGCCAGGAACAAAGAGGTGCACTCAAGCCTTGTGGAAAGGCTCCTTAAGGAAGTTCTCATGAACGGCGACGCTATAAACAAGTTCTTCAAGGAAAATCCTTTGGAATGAGGAGGCGCCATGTCCTTTTATACCGTTATCAAGACACAGCTTTCGAATAAAAAATACATAATCTGCGCCCTTGAGGAACTTAAAAAAAGGGGTGAGATAACCAGTTTCGTGAAGAACGACCGGAAAGAGACTATCGAGGTCGACAGGGACGGGGATATCATTAACATTGCCCAGGAAAAGACCGGAAATTTCGAGGTAGGGGGCGATAACCGCGTCGTCAACAGGTTTTCCGACCGGCTTAAACAGTTCTACGCCTATGAATCCATAAAAGACAACCTCCCGCTTGATTTCGAGATCTCTAAAGAGACCGAGAACGCCGGAGAGATACAGATACTCCTTAAGGGTTAAAAGAGCCTTTATTACCGGGAGGGCGGCTGATGGATAGACAGATTAAGATAAGGATCACCACCGACGGCAGGGTCGAGATAGACTCTACCATCTACAAGGACTGCAAGGACGTCGCCGACCATCTTGCGAAGATCCTCGGCAAGGTAGAGAGCTTCAGCGAGAAAGACGAGTTCCTCGAGAGAGAGATTAAACTTAAGCTGGATTCGGAATAGCCCCGCTATCGCCTCTTGAGAGCCTTTAAAATCGTATAACCATGCCGAACCACGACCTTATCAATATTCACGCGATCCTGCCCTTATCAAGGGTAAACGGCCCGGGGGGCAGGATGGTCGTGTTTTTTCAGGGGTGCCTCAGAGGGTGTCCGGGGTGCTTTAACCCGGAGACGCATCCTACGGGAGATGAGAGGCTTTTAAGCGTTGAGGAAATAATCGGATGTCTGCCCGAAGCGGGCGCGGAAGGCATTACTGTGAGCGGTGGGGAGCCGTTCCTGCAGCCGCTCGGTCTTAAGGAACTGCTCAAATCAGCAAGGATGAAGGGGCTTTCAACCGTAGTATATACAGGTTTTACCATAGAGGAGATCGGGAAGGACGAGATTACGGCAAGCCTCCTCGCGTTTATTGACGTTCTGATAGACGGCGGCTACATGGAAGAGGAGAAGGAGACCACCCTTCTTGCCAGAGGCTCCAGGAATCAGCGGTTCCATTTTCTGACACAGAGGTATACCGAGGCTGATTTCATTATGCCCGGCAAGGCCGAGGTCACGATCGGCAAAGACGGCCTGGTTACCGGGACAGGTTTCAGCAGGATCAAATTCAGGACGAATAATGAAAGATGACGAACTTGGAAAGACTAAGGCAGGCGCTTTTCGAAATAAGGGACAAAGAGGATAGCTCCACGGTAAGGGGCTCTCTTTTAAAAATAGCGAGGGAGCTTCCCAAGACGCCGGAATCGTTGGCGCTCTTCAGGCTTGGCTTCGAGCTGTTAAGTAAAATATCAGATCCTACCGAGAGAAGGCTCGCGACCCTGGACTACGTAAAAGAGCTCCCCAGGGGAGACCTTTTCCTTCCTTTCTACTCAATCGCCATAGACGAGGCCGTAACCGCCGCTGACGCGCTCGATGAGCGGGCGCAGAGGCTTACGGAGCTTTTAAAGATCGCCAAAGATCTGCCCGGCGCGAAAGAACTTGTTCCGAATAAGATACGCGCGTGGAGGCTCGCTCTCGGCCTGCCGGACAGGCCCCGCTTCGCGAAGCCTGATATGCAGAAAATAGTCAGGGAGCTTCCAAAGAGCATCGACGAAACCTTTTACAGGGGCTATACGCTCCTTGGCATGATAAAGGATATGCCCAAAGAAGGCCCTTTCCTGGAGGTATACAGGGAAGGCATAAGGCTTGCCATGCAGGGGGTCGAGCTTCTCCAGGAGCCTTATTACAAGAAGTACGCCATCCTCCATATAACCAACGAGATACAGGGCGTTGAAGGGTGCATGGACCTTTATATCGAAACGGTGACAGAGGCCTATAAGGCCGCCACCGACCTGAAAGACCCTTTTGCCCGCCAGTACGCGATAATAGAGATGATCCAGGGACTCCCCAAAACCCCGCCGTTTTTCCCGCTCATTCAGGACGCGCTTGAAAAGTCGCTGGCCTTCTTTACGGTAAAGAACTGGATAGGCGATATCGACCCCCTTGACGTGGTGGACTTCATCCTTTCCGCCGAAGAGCTGGGTATAAAAGAGTCCAAACAAAAAAGGTTCTCGCGCGCGAAATACGCCGCTACGCTGGCAAACGAGCTGGAAAAATTCGGCATGCAGCTTAACGACACCAGGTTCCTTGAGGTGCTCAAGCCGTATACCCATGTATGGGTGCAGCCCAAGAACCTGCGTGATTCCGTAAAAAAGATAGTAGACCACCTGCAATCCCTTGAAAAGACCTATCATGGAAGGGAAATTGAAAGGCCTGTCTTCGTAAAAGAATATAATCCCACCAGCAACGGGCACCTGATACATAAAAAAGAGGATAAGGATACGGAGTGCATCGCTATCGACCTCGGAGCGACCAATACCGTAATAATGAGAAGGAAGACCGGCGGAGGGCCGGATTTTCTGCCGCTCCCGATGATCTCAAAGCAGTATGAAGGGGCGTTCGTGATCCCCACCGTGATAAGCCCCGAGACGAACAATATAGGGGCGGAGGTCACGGATGAGAGCCCCATAGCCAATATCAAGCAGCTGCTCCTTGAGGGTAATCCCAAGGGCAGGGAGCACATGGAAAGGTTCTTCCGAATCCTTTACCAGCACCTTAAAAAAGCGACATCCTCAGGCGGCGGGTGGCTGTCGTTCGGCCCCAAGGCCATAACGGACACGGTATATATAACCGTCCCGGTCGGCTTTCAGGACTATAAGACGCATATGAAAGAGATAGCGGAGAGGAACGTAAAAGGGACGAAGATCGAATTCATAGAAGAGCCGCTCGCGGCCGCTGTCGGGTATCAGGTCATAGAGGACAGGGATAAGGTACTGATGCTTATCGATTTTGGCGGCAGCACCTTGAATACGATGGTTTTGAGGCTCAATATAAAAGAAGTGCACATTGTATCAAAACCCGAAAGGGCGCAGCTCCTCGGGGGCCATGACATAGATATCTGGCTGGCCAAACACCTCGCGTCCAAGGTGGGCCTGTCAGAGGAAAACCTGCCGTACAGGCTTATACACAAAGCCGAGCACATAAAGATAGAGCTCTCAAAGAGGGACGATGTGCCGTTTGAATGGGAGGGCAGGGAGGTCTGCAGGGTCACAAGGGAGGAGTTCGAGAAGATACTGGACAAGAACGACTTCTACAAGTTTATAGACCGTACCGTCTCGTACGTCCTTCGCAGAGCCGACAAGGTCGGCATCAAAAAAGACAAAATAGAGGTGGTGCTCCTTACCGGAGGCTCTTCCCAGATACCGTCTTTCAAGGAAAAGATAGGGCATATCTTTCCAAACCTTCGCAAGCAGAACCTTATTTACGACCACAGCCCGCTTTCAGCGGTCGGCATCGGCGCGGCGCTCTACGCCACCAAAGACATTACGGACAGGCACCTCGGAATGGCTTACGCTATACGTTACGCTCCCAATGAGAAAGAGACCACCCATTCATTCAGCATCGTCCTTGAAAAAGGAGAGACGCTCCCGCTTGAAAAGACCTTCAGCATGAAACCCGCCCGGAAGCTGGGGGTGCAAAACGAGATAACGCTGGAACTGTTCGAAGTCCCCGAGGGGCTCATCGCGAGGAGGTGGGTCATGGAGGGGGGTATAGAGTTTCTGAAACAGGAGCTTAAGGAGCATAATAATTTAACCCTTAATGGTTTGAAGACCGTTACCCTGACCTATAAAGAGCCGGTGGAAGCGCCCGGTGAAGTGACTATTTGCGTAAATGAATCAGGTATTTTAAGCGTCATCTACGGCCCGGACAATAAGGTGCTGGAGACCGAAATCAGGCTTCAATAACCCGCCAAAACCCATCCATTTCTTAAGGTCAGTGACACAGGTCACATTAAAAATCCCAGCCGTTGTATATACTCTTTCTATAACGTTCTTTCCGTATCACTGAAACACCTCTTTAGCACATTTCGAACCGCGTTACAGTTGCAGCAGTCCCTTGTCAATTAGCAGGCTCTCGTAAAAATTCATGGCAGGAGGTGCATGTTTATGGTTATGGAAACAAACGACGTGATAGAGAAAGGGATGGGCTTCGCCCGGGCAGGGGACTATGCGGAGGCCTTGAGGGTGTTTGACGAAGACCTCTGCTTTACGCAGCACCCGACAGCCATGTCATATTACGCCTTGTCCCTCGCGAATGTGGAAGGCAATTACGACAAGGCCATATCCCTGTGCCTGATGGCCGCGGAAAAGGAGTTCTACAATCCTGAGATATATCTGAATCTGGGGAGGATATTCCTCCTTAACGGGCAGAAGTCGGTGGCTGTGAGGGCCTTCAGGAAGGGGCTTAAATTCGACAATTCCAACCACTCGCTCCTGCATGAGATGAGAAACCTCGGAGTCAGGCGCAGACCTGTTCTGACCTTCCTTCCCAGGCAGAATGTAGTCAATAAGTACCTTGGGATGATTATAACCGGAAAGATAGTTTTATAATTATAAGCCAACAGATCCAAGAAATTAATTTACTCCAAAGAGCCCCCGCTTTAGCGGGGGTTTTGTTTTCTGTCTTATAGCGCTTGCATACAGTGAGGGCCCGCTCGAAGAACGGGCCGTGAGCTATAAGGGAACCCTGCGGCAAGCAAAACGTCCCCTCCCTTGACGGGAGGGGACTGAGGGGAGGGTGAAATTCCAGCCTCTTGGTAAAAGGCCTATTTGCGCGCTGCCGCGCGCTCCTGGGGTATTGGCTCCGCTCGCTGTCGGCTCTCTCCCTCCGATAGAACTGAGGCCCGGTCGTTCGCCTCCTTTATGCTCCGCTCCGCAATACCCCGGTATTTTTTGAAGAACAAAATCTAAAAATGAGAGCCATTGGGAGCAGAGCGAAGCAATCTCGTATTTAAACCCCCTCACCCAGCCTCTCCCCAAATGGGGAGAGGGGCTTTTCATGTAGGGCCCGCTCGAAGAACGGGCCGGGAAACTTGTAAGGGAACTTTACAACAATTTTTTGAACTGCCGCCCTTCGAGACGGTAGCGCTTCGGTTTGCTCTGGTCTTAAAGGGAGGTCAGGTCTTGCATCCACTTACCGATGCAAGACCTGAGCGGCGGGCCAGCGTAACAAGTTCGGGGAGCCGGGGCTCAGAGCCCCGGCTAAAAAGCGGGAATCGAGGGATACAATCGGAAAGGTTAATAGACCGGTCTTGCCGGCGGCGTTTTTACGGCCGCCTGCTCGCCCATTACTGATATTTCAAGCTCGCACGATTTGCAGGATTTTATTTCTACTTCAATCTCGTTGTCCGCAAGGAGCTGAACATTAAACTGAAGCTTCTCGACGTTTTTGTTGAAGTTGTTCTCATCGGCAACTTCTTCGCCGTTAAGCTCTATTTCGGCGCTGCTGACACGGGCCTTTTTACCAGAGTCTCCGCCGTTCTTGACGATCAATACGCCGCTGCCCGCAACGGGCGCGCTGAATGTGAATTTGGTCTTTTCCTTATGATGTTCGGAACCCTTTGTCTTGGTTACATATACCGGGCCATAAATTGTAGTCATTTCGGCCTGAGCGGAGCTTACGGCGGCAAAGATAAACAGAGATGATAATATAACCAGACTTCGTTTCATGGCTCGCCTCCTGCTTGCGGATTTTTCGACGCAGCCTGTTTATAGCACCGGAGCTGAAAACCCACAGTGACGAAAGTTACAAGAGTTCCCTCGGTCACACGGTTTTTGCGAGTTTTTTGACATAACATGCCGTAATAGATAATGTTTTTATTTTTATTATTTTTTTAAAATACAGGGTTTTTTTCAGGTTATCCCAACCCTCCACCGATCTTCCGAATGCTGATATAATATTAAGGCCGTATCTACCCTTAAAGGAGGCCAGTTTTGCCTGGAGGTATCCCGGAGTATCCTGAATTATCTGAGATCACAATGGGCCATCGCCCTACGCTCCACCCCCTTTTCAAAGGCGCGCGCCATGAGATATCCGAGTTTACGTTCGCGAATATATATCTTTTCCGCGAGACTCATAATTACAGGATATCCATGCTGAGCGACGGGTTGCTGGTCATAACCGGGAACGACAATGGCTCGCCTTTTTTCATGCTCCCGTTCGGCCTACCCGATAAAGATACGCTCGGGTCTTTGTTTAAAGACCACATCTCGATGAAGGCGGTATCGGAGGGGCAGGCTTTGATCCTTAAAGAGGCCGGTTATGAAGTTACCGGGGACACGGATAATTTCGATTACCTTTACAACCGCGATGAGCTTGCGCGCCTCTCGGGGAGGAAGTTCCACAGGAAAAAAAACCTGGTCAACGCCTTTATCGGAAACTACAGGTATGAGGCGGAGCCCCTCCTTGAGGAGTACATGGGAGACGCCGTCTTCATAAATGAGGAGTGGCGCAAAGAGCACGGCGAAGCGGGGGACTTCAAGGCCGCCAAAGACGCTCTCCTTAACTGTTATGAGCTTCAGCTCTGCGGCTATATCTATTATGTCGAAGGCAGTCCTGCCGCCTTTACCCTCGGGGAAGAGCTTAAGCCCGACACCTTCGTTGTCCATTTTGAAAAGGGGAGAGGGGCATTCAAGGGGCTGCTTCAGTTCGTAAACCAGAGTTTCTCATCCCTGTTGCCCGAAAAATACACTACGGTAAACATGGAGCAGGATCTGGGGGACGAGGGGCTCCGGCAATCGAAGTTAAGCTACAGGCCGTCCGGCTTCGTGAAGAAATACAGGGCAAGTGTGAAAGGCGAATAAAAAAGGGGAGCCTCTTCGGCTCCCCTTTCCGGTTATTGAGTTGAAAAAAGCTATACTTTTTTCATTACCACAGAGAGCATCGGCGGGGTTATAAGGGTTGTAGCCATGACTACCACGACTATAGCCGAGAATACCGCATCGTCCATAACGCCCATCGACTTGCCCATATTGGCGAATATCAGGCCGACCTCTCCGCGCGGCACCATGCCGATGCCGATAGCGAGCTTGTGCATGCCCTTGCCAGCCACGTAACCCGCGGCGACCTTTGTAATGATCGCGACTATAAGGATCATGAAGGCCATGAAGAGGACCTTGGTGTCCATAAGCGCGGACACTTTTACCTGCATGCCCGTAAGGACGAAGAAGATCGGCACTAGAAAATGCCCGAGATGGGCCACGAATTCCTCTATATGCCTGTGGGAGTGCTTGCTGATTATAGAGTCGAGCTTCTCGGCTAAAGGCCCGTCAACCCGCTCTTCCTGGACAGCCGCTTTCAGGTCATCGACAAAACCCGGGTCGCTGTACTGGTCAAAGTAAACAGGGGTGAGTATCAGTCCGGCCGTGAAGGCGCCGACTATCGGGGCGAGCCCGACGAGCGCTGCAAGGTACGCGAACACCAGTCCGAATGCGATTACTACCGCGAACTTCATGCCGCTGCCGGTATGTATCTTTGAGAAGAACATGCTTATCCTTGGCGCGAGCCAGCCGCCCAGGATGATGCCGCCTCCGAGGAATACGGTGGCCTTAAGGATTATTATAATGAGCGTCCCCATAGCGATGGAGCCCTGAAGGACTATGGCGGAGACGATCGCGAGTATTATAAGGCCGAGTACGTCGTCTATGACCGCGGCGCCTATAATAGTCCTGGCCTCAGGCGTATTTGCCTTCCCGATATCCTGCAGAACCCTGGCGGTGATGCCGACCGACGTGGCGGTCATCGTTGCGCCGAGGAAGAGATATGCGGTAGTGCTGAGGCCTGGCGCCAGCCAGGGGCCTAAAAAGTAGATCGCTGTCTGGGGGAGTATGACACCGACGCAGGCTACGAGGAAGGAAGGCACCCCTACCTTCATCATCGTCTGGACGCTTGATTCGATGCCTATCTGGAAAAGAAGTATGACGACGCCGAGCTCGGCAAGGAAGTGGATGATCTCATTAGATTTGATCTGTTCGAAAAAATTTATGTTAAAGAGATACAAGCTTCCGAGCGCCACGCCTATCAACAGCTCTCCGAGGACGGCCGGCTGTCCCACGCGCTCTATCAGGCTTGATATCTTGGCGAGTATGAGCATTATGGCGATCCAGAGGAATATTACCGGGATGCCTACGCTCTGCGCTCCGCCTTCCGCCGCCGCCTCATTGGCGAAAAGCCCGGCAGGCGAGAATATTATCGCGAAGGCGATTCCGAATAGAAAAAAGTTTAAGACCTTCCGCTGGCGAAGCAGATTTAACCAGTACATGTCCGTTATCTCCAGTCCTCGTTTTTTTAGGGGGGGATTAGTGATTTTCTTCCGATCCCCTTGATTTGTCAAGCGTTTCAGCTTGTGAAAGCCGCAAAAAACACGAAATAAAAAAAGACCGCCCAAGCATACCGGCATGGCTTCAAGCCATGCTGATTTGCCCAGACGGTCGACTAATGCAATCCCCCTCCCGCTCCCCGATGGTTACCCATCTTAATTCCGTCAGTTACGGAAGAGTTTCATTTTTCAAGTTGAGGACCCTATAATAATGGCAGGCGGTTTTTTTGTCAAGATTTTTTTAGAGATGCTTTGCATGGATGCGGCGCCCCTCTGTTCCGGCCTGTACCTGCAGATGTTTGTGACATCGTGTCAGTTCAGGATGTTCGAATTAGGTTAATTTAAGGATGCTTATTTGGTATCATAATGGAAAAAGGAGATGACTATGGTTGCCGCGAACATAATGAGGGCGGCCCCTTTCACCCTCAGGGAAGACAGCACTCTTAACGATCTGCTTAAAGCCTTAACCAGTGAAGATTCAAAGGCGATCCCTGTCATAGACTCTGCAAACAAGGCCATCGGGGTCATCCCGGCGGACAGGCTCCTTAAGGAGCTTGTCTTAAATCTTCCCGCCCCGGGCGGGCCCAGGGAGATTGTCAGGAATATGGCTGGGCTTGGTAAAAAGCCGGTAACCGGCCTTATGGATAAGGCCTTCGCCCATTGCAGTCCCGATACACCGGCAACCGGTATCGCGGCGGCCTTTGACGGGGATAAGGCGGGCATAATACTCGTCGTGGATGACAACATGAGGCTTCTTGGCGTGATAACGCCGGGGGACCTTTTAAAGAGGTTATGGGAATACAAAGAGAAAGAGACAAGATAGGCATATACGTTCACATACCTTACTGCGTGAGCAAATGCCCTTACTGCGACTTCAAATCGGTCGTGGATTCGGGCCTTGACGAGTCGAAGTATATAGATTCCTTATTGAGGGAGCTTGACCGCGTGCTTGGGAAAGAAGGGGCATTGAGGTCAAGGGAGATCGAGTCCATCTATCTGGGCGGCGGCACGCCGTCGCTCTTTTCATCGGCTTCGGCGGGAAGGATTATCCGCGAGGTCAAGGACGCTTTTGACCTCGATGTTTCCCCTGAGATAACCGTAGAGGTGAACCCGGATACCGTAAATAGAGAGAAGTTTGAGGGGTATAAAGAGGCCGGGGTCAACCGTATAAGCATCGGCTTCCAATCCCTAAATGACGGGGTACTTAAGACCCTGGGGCGTACGCATTCGGCAAAGAGGGCCGTTGACGCGTTCATGGACGCGAGGGAGGCTTGTTTCGACAACATCGGGGTAGACCTTATCTTCGCCGTGCCCGGGCAGACCGTTGCCGATTGGGAAGAGAGCCTGATGCAGGCGGTAAGGCTCTCGCCGGAGCATATATCCCTTTACGGGCTTACGCTTGAGGAAGGGACGCCGTTTTGCAAGAAGTATAAAGATAGCTCCGTGTTGCCTTCGGAAGATGATTATGCCCTCATGTACGGAAAGGCGACGGAGGTTTTAAAGGAAAGCGGGTACGTCCATTACGAGATATCGAACTGGGCCAGGCCGGGAAAGCAGAGCATCCACAACCAGCGGTACTGGCTTGGCGGAGATTATATAGGGCTTGGCGTAAGCGCCCATTCGTTCCTGTCTTACCCGGGATGGGGCAGGAGGTGGTGGAACGAGGTGGCGATTTCCGCTTACATGGACGGCGTGCAGGCGGGGGGGGCCGCCGTGGCCGGAGCCGAGGCCCTTACGAGGGAAGAAGCGCTTACGGAGGCCATGTTTCTCGGTTTAAGGATGCTTAAGAGGGGTTTAAGGGGCGACGGCTTCAAGAAAAGATTCGGTATTTCAATAAAAGAGGCTTTCAAGGGGTGGCGCTTGCTTAAGGAAGAGGGGCTGCTGAAAATAGACGGCGAGGATATGCACCTTACCGGTAAAGGGGTGCTTGTGTCGGATGAGGTCTTTGCGAGGATGGCGGCCGAATACGCCTGAAAGTAAAGGGAATCCGGTGATTTTCTCTCCTTGACAACGGTTTATGCCGTTGGTATCTTTTAGTGTGGGCTTTTGTGCGTGATTATTTATGAACTGTGTATAAAAGAGAGCAAAAACGGGCGATTATATGACGATAAGCGGGGACCGCGCAAAAAAAATATTAAACGCCATCGTGCAGGACTATATACACACGGCGGAGCCGGTAAGCTCGAAGGCTATAGCCACGAAGTACGCCTTCGGTTTAAGTTCCGCGACGATCCGCAATATTATGGCTGAGTTGGAGAACGACGGTTATCTTATGCAGCCGCATACCTCGGCCGGAAGGATACCTACGGACAAGAGCTTCAGGTTTTATGTCAATAGCCTGAGCGAGCTTGAGGAGCCTCTCGAGGGTGACAAAGACCTCTTAAGGAAGAGCTGCGAGAAGGTAAATATCGAAGGCATACTCCTCGATACCGCCAAATCGCTCTCCACTATCACAAGCTGCGCCGGGCTGATGTTCATACCCAGGAAGGAGAGCTTCGTGATAAAGCACATAAGCTTCCTCCCGATGGACAAAACGAGCCTTATGGTCGTTATCGTATCGAGCCTGGGGATGGTCCAGACCCGTATCATAAGACTGGGCACTGAGGCCGGTAAGCTTAACCTGGAGTCTATCTCCAATTATTTGAATTCCATAGCCGAAGGCTTGACTATACGCGAATTGAGGGCAAAAATCGTAGAGGAGATGCAAAAGGTGAAGAACCTCTATGACGAGCTTCTCGCAGGCGCGCTCAAGCTCGGCGTGATAATGGTTGAAGACGGCATGGCCGAGAACGAGCTTTATGTCGAGGGCAAGGTCAACATATTCGACCAGCCGGAGTTCAGGGACGATTTCGAGAGGATGAAAAACCTCTTCTCTGCTTTTGAGGAGAAGAGCCTGCTCATAAAGATACTCGACAAGTCGATGGAGGAGAGCGGTATTCACATATACCTGGGCTCTGAGTCGATGGTCAGGGAATTCGAAGGGCTGAGCTTTGTGACCGCCCCGTACATGAGGGACGGCGAGATACTCGGGACACTGGGGGTCATCGGGCCGGTGAGGATGAACTACTCCAGGATAATCCCGCTGGTAGACTATACAGCCGGGCTTTTAAGCAAGGTGTTTTAGTCCTGCCTTCCTTCTGTCGATTTGTCAGCCATGGAATAATGGATAGCTTTACGCCCGGTGACGGGCGAATAAAATTTCAGGGGAGTATGATGAAAGAGAACGAGGATTTTTTTAAAGGGGAAGATACCGTTGAGGAGTCGGCGCAGATTCAGGAGACCCCCGAGGAGGAGATAGGCCGCCTCAAGTCCGAGCTTGAAGCGAAGACCAGGGATGCGGAGGATAATTATGGAAAATTCCTCCGCGCGTTGGCCGATCTCGATAATTACAGGAAGAGGGCCGAAAAGGAGAGGGCCGACCTCGCCAATTACGCCAACGAAAACTTCATCTCCGAGATACTCCCGGCCATAGACAACTTTGAGCGCGCGCTTTCGCACGCCAACGGGGAGGGCAGCCTGGATTCGCTCAGGCAGGGGGTAAAGCTTACGATAGACCAGATGTACGCGGTCTTGAAGAAGCTCGGGCTCCAGGAGGTAAAGGCCGTAGGTGAAAGGTTCGACCCATCGATCCACCACGCGATAAGCGAAGAGCCTTCCGTGGACGCGGAGCCGGGTACGGTCGTAAGAGAATTTCAGAGGGGATATTTCCTGAAGGGAAGGCTGCTCAGGCCCGCGATGGTCGCGGTCGCCAAAGGGGCTGAATCAGAGATCCGACACTAAAACGAAACTCCCCGCGGAATATGCGGTATGGAATGCCTCAATGCTCGAAACGCCCCGAAGCAGCTTCGGGGCGTTAAAGCCTCAATGATTTATACAAAACCGAAGGCGGTTAGAAAATTTCTATGGAAGAAAAAGATTTTTACAAGATACTCGGGGTCGAAAGAGGCGCTTCGGACGAGGAAATAAAGAAGGCGTACAGAAGGCTCGCTCACGAATTCCATCCCGACAAGCATAGCGGCGACAAAGACAAGGAAGAGAAGTTCAAGCTCATAAACGAGGCCTACGAGAACCTGAAAGACCCGGATAAGAGGGCGCAGTACGACCGCTTCGGCTATGTCGGCAGCGGACAGGGGCAGCAGGGATACAGGGACGCTGGCTTCGGCGCTGATTTTCAGGATATATTCGGGGAGGTCTTTTCCGACTTTTTCGGCGGGGCAAGGAGAAGGCCCGGCCCTGAGAGAGGGGCTGACCTCAGGTACGACCTTGACATAAGCTTCGAAGAGGCCGCGTTCGGCGCCGAGAAGACTATAAATATACCGAGGACCGTAAACTGCTCGGCCTGTAACGGCTCAGGGGCAAAACCCGGCACGCAGCCGACCGTCTGCTCAGGCTGCAGGGGCACCGGGCAGGTGAGGTTCCAGCAGGGGTTCTTCAGCATCTCCAGGCCCTGCTCCACATGTCATGGCACCGGCGCCGTCATCAAAGACCCTTGCACGGAATGCCGGGGGGCGGGCAAGGTGCGTACCGTAAGCACCCTTACCGTAAAAGTGCCGCCCGGCGTAGATACGGGTTCGAGGTTAAGGCTTACCGGTGAAGGCGAGTACGGCGAAAGGGGAGGCATTCCCGGCGACCTCTATATCGTAATGTCCGTCTCCCCGCACCCTATATTCAGGAGGGAGAACGACGATATTATCTGCGAAGTGCCGATAAGCTTCCCTCAGGCTGCGCTTGGGGCTGAGATAGAGGTGCCGACGCTCGAAGGCCAGGTTAAGTTAAAGATACCGCCAGGCACCCAGTCAGGCAAGGTATTCAGGCTCAAAAACAAGGGCATCGCATCCGTCCATACCGGAAGGCGCGGCGATGCCCAGGTGATATTAAAGGTGGAAACGCCGTCAAAGCTCAACAAGAGGCAGAAAGAGCTTCTTGAGGAGTTCGCGGAGATAAGCGGAGAGGATACCACCCCTTTAAGGAAAAATTTCTTCTCCAAGGTCAAGGAAATCTTTGAATGAAATTCAAGGCATGGATCTATCCTTTTTTACTTTCGGCGGTTTTATTTCAGTTCACCCCAGAGGCCATTGGCAGGGACTTGCCCGTTATTTTTGAAGAGCTGGAGGTAAAAGGCCCTGAAGAGAAGATAATAAACGAGCTTGAGCGTTTTATCGGTGAGAACCCCGGGGCTACGGCGCTCGACGAGGCGCTCTTGAGGCTTGCGCGCGTATACATCCAGAAGAAAGAATACATCAAAGCCGCGGATATATACCAGAAGCTCCTTCAGGATTTCCCGCAGACAAAGTTCAAATTCGACGCGCTCTATGAGCTCGGTACGGTACGCTATAATACCGGGCGAGTCAAAGAGGCCAGGTCCCTCCTTGAGCCGGTGTCGGCCGGAGAAGACGCCGCTTTGGAGCTGAGGGCAAAGGCCGCGAAGCTCCTTAAGGAAATAGATTACCCGGTTAATCTGGGCATAAGCCCATCCCCGGCCATAGGGGTGCTCCTTCCGCTCAAGGGCGGCTACACCGAGTTCGCGGAGGACGCTTTAAACGGGGTGCTGCTGGCGGCGGCCGTATTCGGGCAGAAGGGCGGCGGCAATGTAGAGGTCTACGTAAAGGATGTGGGGTCAGACCCTGAGTCGGTCGAGAGAACGGTAGAGGAGCTTTCGGCCAACGAGAGGGTCGGTGGGCTCGTAGGCCCGCTCTTGAGCTCCACGGCCCTTGAGACCGCGAAGCACGCTCAGAGGAAAAAGATACCGGTCATTACCCTGTCGCAAAAAGATGGGGTGACTGAAGCCGGAGAATACGTCTTCAGGAATTTCCTGACCCCGGCGGCGCAGGCGCAGGCCATAGCCGAGTACGCCATAAAACTCGGGCATAAAAGGTTCGCGGTGGTCTATCCGCATAATAACTACGGCACGGAGCTGGCCAGGCTCTTTGAAATAGAAGTGAAAAAGCGCGGAGGCGAGATAGCCAGGAAGGCGCAGTATCCCCAGGGGCAGACTGACTTCAGCGACGACCTTAAGCGCGTCTTCGGCATTCAGATAAAAGAGACCTCCGTCGGCAGGAGAAAGATAAAGGAATTCAAGCCCACGGTAAGGATAGACGCCGTATATATACCGGATTCGTATGAGGCCGTAAGCCTTATAGCCCCTTATCTCGACTACTTCAATGTAAAAGGCGTCCAGCTCCTCGGCTCGAACGGATGGCACTCGGATAAGCTCGCCGAGCTTGCGGGAAAGAGCGTCGAGGGAGCCGTATTTGTCGATGGATTCTTCGCCGGGAGCGCGAGGGCCGGGGCGGCGGAATTCACGTCGAGATTTCAGGAGGCTTATGGAAAGCCTCCGGGGGTCATAGAGGCGCAGGCCTTTGACGCGGCTATGATCCTAATCGAGGCGATCAGGGAAGAGAAAGAAGGGCTCAGCAGGGAATCTGTGAAGAACAGGCTCAGGTCTTTAAGGGGATTTAAAGGGGCTACAGGCTCCCTTTCATTTGATCTGAGGGGAGAGGCGGTAAAGAAGCTCTTCCTCCTCACGGTAAAAGACGGCAGGATAGTCGAGGCGGAGTGATCTGACATTCTGTCTGTTTCGTTGGCATCAAAGATCGTCACTTGCGGCGCACAGACAAAGGAAGCAGTTCTAAAAATCCGGATTTTTCAGCAATCTGTTAATTATTTTTAAAAAGGGGAAGGTATGGGGCTTACGCATATAGATGAGCGCGGCAAGGCGAAGATGGTCGATGTAACGGCTAAAGACGTTACGGAGAGGGAAGCGGTCGCAAAGGGCAAGGTGATTATGAAAAAAGAGACCCTTGAGCTGATACTCGCCAACGAGGTCAAGAAGGGCGATGTCCTGGGTGTCGCGAGGGTCGCCGGGATAATGGCCGCAAAAAAGACAGGCGAGCTTATTCCGCTCTGCCATCCCTTGAATATCACGAGCGTGGAGGTCGAATTCGAACCCAGGGAGGAGCTCCCGGGCATAGAGATCACCGCGACCGCGAAGGTCTCGTCAAAGACAGGCGTTGAGATGGAGGCCCTTACAGCCGCGTCCGTGGCGGCCCTTACTATATATGATATGTGCAAGGCCGCCGATAAGGGGATGGTGCTGACCGATATAATGCTGGTAAGAAAGACCGGGGGAAAAAGCGGTATTTTCACCAGGGAGTAGGC
Source organism: Deltaproteobacteria bacterium (assembly GCA_016218105.1). Taxonomy (GTDB): domain Bacteria; phylum Desulfobacterota; class GWC2-55-46; order GWC2-55-46; family GWC2-55-46; genus GWB2-55-19. The sequence continues at coordinate 131,154 of JACRET010000005.1, read as the reverse complement.
CGAAAAATTTAGTATTTACATGCATAATGTTTTTCGGTTATACTTTGAGATTATGGACAAAGATAGACTCGAGCACTTTAGGATTTTACTCAACGGAAAACTGGAAGAGTTGCTTAGCGGGGCCGAGCGGGTTGTTAACGGCATGAGCGAGTCGAAGGACGAAAACTTCCCTGATCCGACCGATAGGGCCAGCCATGAGACGGACAGGAATTTCCTCCTCCGGGTCAAGGACAGGGAACGCAAACTCATTACGAAGGTAAACGAGGCTTTAAAGAGGATCGATGACGGCAGTTTCGGAATTTGCGAGCTATGCGGAGAACCTATATCGGAAAAAAGACTTGAGGTAAGGCCAGTAACCACCTGCTGCATAGAATGTAAAAAGGAAGAAGAAGAGCAGGAAAAAGGAAGGGCCAACTCTTAGTCCAACGCGCAAAAAATCACTTCACCGACCATCTCACACAGCCGCTTGAAAGCTCGAAGGCAGACCCAACTGGGTCCGCTCTATGCAAGGAGAGAAAAATCCAGCAATTCAAATACCCGGACGCAGCGGTCCGGCTTATGCCGTTAAACCCGGGTTTGTATTATTCCATCACGATAGAAGGTGAATATGCCTGAATTAAGAAAAGACCCGATAGTAGGAAGATGGGTGATCATATCAACCGAGCGCGGCAAGCGCCCATCCGAATTTGAGTTTACGCAGCCCGCCACCAAGGTGGGGTTCTGCCCTTTCTGCCCTGGAAACGAAGCGAAGACACCGCCGGAGGTTCTGGCGTACAGAAAAAATGGAGCCGGGCCCAACGCGGCCGGCTGGCATATAAGGGTCGTGCCAAACAAGTATCCGGCCCTTAAGGTGGAAGGCGAGTTGAACAGGGAAGGCGACGGCGTCTATGACAAGATGAACGGCGTGGGCGCGCATGAGGTAATAATCGAATCACCCGACCACAGGGATACTTTGGCCAAGATACCGGCCAGACAGTTCGAAGAAGTCCTCTGGGCCTACAGGGACAGGATCATAGACCTTAAAAAGGATTCTAGGCTACGCTACATACTCATATTCAAAAACCACGGCGAGGCCGCCGGGGCTTCTCTTGAACATACACATTCGCAGCTCATCGCGCTCCCCATCATACCCAAGAGGGTCACCGAGGAGCTTGACGGGGCGCTCGAATATTATAACTTCAAGGAAAGATGCGTATTCTGCGACATCATAAGGCAGGAAATAATGCAGGGTGTCAGGGTGGTGGCGGAGAACCGCGATTTTATCGCGATGACCCCTTACGCGCCCAAAGCGCCTTTCGAGATATGGATACTTCCCAAGGTCCATGAATCGAACTTCGAGAACTGCCAGAAACACCACTACGAGAACCTCTCTACGATCTTCTCGGACGTGCTGAAACGCATCGACAAGGTTCTCAATTACCCCCCGTATAATTTTATACTGCACGCGGCCCCGGTAAAGGACGGGGCGACGCAGTTTTATCACTGGCATTTTGAACTGATACCGAAGCTGACTAAAGTAGCGGGATTCGAATGGGGCTCGGGTTTCTATATCAATCCGACGCCGCCCGAAGAGGCCGCAAAATTCCTGAGGGACGCGAAGGTATAACGGCGCGTCCATGTCGCTTTTTGTTTCCGGCTCCGCTTCCGGAGTTCCGTCATGGAATATGATATAATAGAACAAGTAGCCGAGCTTTGTTTTTCAGGCGCCAGGCTGGATATCAAGCTCGCGCGTGCCGCGAAGCTGTTTCTGGAGTATTTTCCCTTTGACGGCTGCGCTATCTATGCCTGGGATGACGGGAAAAAGGCGTTTTTAAAGAAGGCGCATGAAGGCGAAGGGCCGGTAATCGAACTGTACGGGGAGGGCGAAGGCCTTCCGGGCATGGCGAAGAGGAGTAACTCTCCGGTTTTTGCCTGTAAAAAGAACGCCTCCGGCATATCATGGGAGGGCGTGGATGACGAAGGTATACAGGGCTGCAGATATGCGGCTGTATACCCGTTGAAAGACAAGGAGCGGCTTTTAGGGGCGCTTTACCTTAAATCGAGGAGGAAACCCAATATTCCGGCCGGCAAAAGGCGCGTACTGGGTATAGCGGCGCTTCAAATAGCAGTATTGTATAGAGGCGCGGAGCTGATCCAGGGGAATGAAAAGGCGCACAGAGAGCTTATAGAGGCGCAGGAGCTGCTCGTGAAATCCGAGAAACTGATGGCCCTGGGCGACATGGCCGCGACACTCGCGCATGAGATAAAAAATCCGCTTATCAGCATCGGCGGGTTCGCGGGAAGGCTTAAAAAGCATATAGGGGCGGACTCACCGAGCCACGCCTATGTCGAACAGATGATAAAAGAGGCCGCCAGGCTCGAGCGGCTTATGGACGGTGTGATAAGTTTTATAAAAGACAGCTCCGTAGACCTGAAAAGCGATGATTTAAATGATATATTCACGGACGCCCTCAGGTTCTTTGATGACGAATTTCAATCTCATCGTATAAGGGTCATTAGGGATTTTCACCCTGGAGGTCTGAGGGTATTGGCGGACAGGGAACAGCTCAAGATTGCTTTTGACAATTTAATAGTCAATGCGATACAGTCCATGGAAAAAGGCGGCACATTAGAGCTTTCGACATGCAGTGAGGGCGACTCCGCTATAGCAAAATTCATTGATACCGGCGGAGGCATAGAGCCCAGGAACATGGGTTGCATCTTCAACCCTTTTTTTACGACAAAAGAGCATGGCACCGGTTTGGGATTGCCGATAACGAATTCCATAATTATGAGGCACAGGGGCGTTATCGAGGTAGACAACAATCCCGGCATAGGGGTCGTTTTCAAGGTTATCCTGCCGCTTACAAAAGGCTAGCGGCTTAAAATCTTACTCAAATTGTTTGAGGCCTTGCAAAAAAGTTACTCTGTAGGGGACCTTATGAAAAAAAGGATTCTGGTGGTTGACGACGAAGAGGGGCTCAGGCTCCTTTACAAGGAGGAGCTTGAGGACGAGGGCTGGGACGTGGAACTCGCCGCCTCCGGAGAGGAATCACTTGAAAAACTTGAGATCGATACTATAGACCTGGTTCTCCTTGACATCAAGATGCCCGGCATGGACGGCGTTGAGGTATTAAGGAGGGTCAAAGAGAAGTGGAAAGACCTTCCGGTAATACTATGTACGGCATATCCGCACTACAAGCACGAGTTCGGCACCTGGGCGTCTGACGCTTACGTCATAAAATCGTCTGACCTGACCGAGCTTAAACAAACCATCAGGGACATTCTCGGAAAAAAACAATGATCCTCATTACCGGCGGCACAGGCTTTGTCGGTAGGCATCTCATAGCAGAACTTCTTAAAAAATCATACAAGGTAAAATGCCTTTCAAGGGATCCCGCGAAGGCCGTATCCATCCTTAAAGAGGGCTCGGAGTTCGTCAAGGGCGACGTTACGGACAAGGCATCCGTCCTTGGCGCCATCGGCCCGGACGTGGAAGCGGTCGTGCACCTTGTAGGCATCCTCGTTGAGGCTGGGGGCGAGACTTACAGGAAGTCCCACGTCGAGGGGACGAGGAACGTAGTAGAGGCCTGCATGGAAAAAGGCGTCAAGAGATACCTCCATATCAGCGCGCTCGGCACACGGGAGAACGCCAGGAGCGATTATCACAAGACGAAGTGGGAGGCTGAGGAGCTGATCAGGTCATCGAGTCTTGATTACACTATCTTCAGGCCCTCGGTCATTTTCGGCAAAGGAGACAGGTTCACGAACACATTCGCATCGTTAATAAAGCTTTCCCCGGTTATTTTAATCCCCGGAAACGGTAAGAACAAGATGCAGCCGGTCTTCGCGGCCGACCTCGCAGGAGCGATGACCGCCTCTATAAAAAGGCCCGATACAATCGGCGAGACATACGACGCGGCGGGGCCGGACATTCTCACGTTCGACGAGATCATAGACAGGATCTCGGAGGTCCTCGGAAAGAAAAGGATAAAAGTCCACGGGCCGATGCCTCTCATGCGCGTAAACGCCATCCTCATGGAAAGGTTCATGTCAAACCCGCCTTTTACCAGGGGTTCGCTCATAATGCTGGAAGAAGACAATATCACCTTCAACAACTCCCTTCCGAAGGTATTCGGGATATCCCCGGCGGGTTTTGTGGAAGGCATGAAGACATACCTCCACTAGCCGGCATGCCCACGGTTGACAGCCCTCGAAATTTGGCTATAGTTTAACAGGCTGCTGAAAAAGCCCAAGCTGCGGCGTCGTCTTCAAAATTCGTCATTGCGGCGTACAAGGTAAGTACGCCTCATTCCTCATTTTTCAGCTCCTTGCATCTTGAACTTTTTGAGAGCCTGAATGTTATTTTGAGTTTTTCAGCAGCCTGTTAAATAATCTCTGCCCCAATCCCCAAACCAAAGATAAATAACTCCCGCGGCAATATCCGGAGTTCGAAGGCCTGACAGGCTGCTTCAAACAGATGTCATTACGAAGCGAACAATCCCAATTCTGATTCAATTACCCTGCCATAAATGGCAGGGATTGTCGGCAAGGTACTTGTCTTTTATATAGCCCGGCTTTGACCCGCCCTTAAAAGGGCGGGAATCCGCCGGGCACCCGATTAAACCCCAAGGATGGATCAAGAACGGGTATATCATGATACTGGTAACCGGAGCGGCAGGTTTTGTCGGCAGGCATCTTGTAAAGGAGCTTACGAAACAGGGGAAAAGCGTGCGTTCCATGATCGCGCCATTCGAACAGGCCAAGGGGCTGGAAGGAAGCGGGAACGAGACGGTCATCGGCGACATTACGGAGAGGGCGTCGGTATTTGACGCGATAAATCGCGAAATAGACACGGTCGTTCATCTGGCCGGCGTCCTTACGGAGACAAAAAAAATCAAGTTCAAATCCATCCATGTGGACGGTACGCGCAATATCGTAGACGCCTGCAGGGAAAAAAGGATAAAAAGGTTTCTGTTCACGAGCGTGCTTGGAGCGGCAAAGGACGCCCCGAGCACGAACCACAGGTCAAAGTGGGAATGCGAGGAAATGATAAAGGCGGCCGGGCTTGAGTACACGATCTTCAGGCCCTCTGTCATATTCGGCCCCAATGACAGGTTCACCAACCTCTTCGCCGAAGAATTGAAAAGACACCTCTTTATCCCCATTCCGGACGGCGGCAATAATAAAATACAGCCGATATATGTAGGGGACCTGGCAAGAGCCATAGCGCTGTCGATAGACAGGGATGACACCAGGCATAAGACATATGAGCTTGCAGGACCAGATGTGCTGACTTTCAAGGAGATGGTGGACAGTATCGATGAGGTGATCGGAAAGAGACGCTACAAGGCGTCCGTGCCGATCCCGGTCATGTATCTCCTCGGCTGGCTTTACGAGGCCCTCAGGCCGAAGCCCAGGCTGACGAGAGACCTTGTTACGATGCTCAGGCGTGATTACGTAAGCACAGAGGACAATTTGAGGAAGGTGTTCGGTATAAAGCCCACCGGGTTTGTGAAGGGGATGAAGGGGTACCTTCGATAATCCGCATGAAAATTTCCGCAAATCCGGGCCAGTCCAGAATAATTTTTCAATTAACGCTTGCGATTCTCTCTTTTTTTTGTTAATAATTAAAGAACCCCGCCCGAAAGGCGGGGTCTGATTTTGAAGTTGAGTGAAAATCGAGGGGGGTTAGCTCAGATGGGAGAGCGGCTGGTTCGCAATCAGCAGGCCACCGGTTCGATCCCGGTACCCTCCACCAGTAAAATTCAAAGGCTTGGGAGATGACTCCCAAGCCTTTTTTTTGGCAGGCTGCTGAAAAAGTTCATCTGCCTATAGTTTTCCCGGCCCGTTCGGGGAACGGGCCCTACATAAAGAAGCCCTTCTCCCCATTAGGGGAGAGGCTGGGTGGGGAAAGGCCTTTGTTCTTCAAAAAATACCAGGGGTATTGCGTAGCGAGCATAAAGGAGGCGAACGGCCGGGCTTTAGTTCTATCGGAGGGAGAGAGCCGACAGCGAGCAGAGCCAATACCCCGAAAGCGCGCGGTAGCGCGCAAAAAGGCTTTATCAGGCTGGAATGAAATTCACATCTCGGCCCGTTCTTCGAGGGGGCCCTACTTCATCCTCCCCTTAATCCCCTCCCATCGAGGGAGGGGATTTTAATAGAGAAAGAGATTGCTTCGTTACGCTCGTAATGACAAATCAATAAATTAATCGGAGATTCCTTGGATATCAGGTCGAGCCGAAAAACAGGTTCTGAAAACTATGGTTCCATCACGAGCCTGAACCCAAGGTCGAACCTTGCGCGGAACTGGAACGAGCGGCTGCGGTTGGCTACCCTCTGGTGCCTCCGGTCATCGGCCCAGGAGCCGCCTTTCCTTACGCGGGACCCGTCGGTCATATTCCCCCTGGGATTATCGCGCGGGCTCTTCTTGTAATAATCCACGTCATAGAGGTCGTTTGTCCACTCCCAGACATTTCCCGACATGTCATAGATGCCAAGCCCGTTCGGTTTGAATTTGCCAACCGGCGACGAGAATACATATCCGTCGTCGTAGCCTTTCCAATAGGTTGACTCGGGGAAGACTTCCGGCAGTTCCTTCCTTGCCGCCTCATCGGCGACGTTTGCTTCCGGCCCCCCGTCACCCCAGCTGTACTTGTAAACCTTGCCCCGCGACCTCGCCGCGAATTCCCATTCGGCCTCTGTGGGAAGGCGGAACTTTAGGCCGGTCTTTTTATTTTTCCACTTTATAAACTCATCGGCGTCGTTCCAGGATACGCACGCCACCGGATGATCGTCGTCTTGCTTAAGCCGCTCCCAGTAAAGGTCCTTCTGGTTCAACCAGACCCTGCCGCCGTAGATGATGAAACAGCCCTGCCCCCTTTCGGCCTCGGTCTTGTATCCGGTATCATCTACGAATCTTTCGTACTCGCCGCGCGTAACCTCATATTTGCCGATATGGTAATCGCTGAGGCAAACTGTGTGGGTAGGCTTCTCATCGGGGTCGCCGTCAAGCCTGGTGGCCTGCGTATAGGGGTCTCCCATCTCAAAGCAGCCGCCTTTTACCAGGATCATGTCCTGCCTGGGGTCATGTTTTCTCTCCGCCGCTCCGAGCGCGGCTGCGGGCAAAAGGATGGCTAAAAAGAGAGATATCCAAACTTTCTTCAAGATAAGGGCCCCCTGGCGCCGTCAAAGGATTGATTTTAAAGGTATTGAAAAGGATATAAAATTCCCCTTGAAATGTCAATGCCCGCCGTAAGGGGCCCAGGTGCCTTTTTATTTTCAGGTGTTTACATCTCTCGATTTTTATTGTATTTTTTTATCCGGCTTTTCTGATAAAATAGAGAACAACAGGATGGCAGACTCAATCAAAACAGCAGACATCCTCCTTCCCGCGCTCCCGATTGCGTTAGGGGCTGAGGTACTCTTGGAAATCGTCAATCTCAACCAGCGCATGAAGTGCGTACTTGTTGGGATGGAGTTTGGCCAGTATCTGATAATAAGATTGTCCCCCAACGACCTTCTCGGCACCTTCAGGAGCGACTCGGTCAAAGATAGCCCGGTTATCTTGAGGTACCTGCATCAGAAAACGGTTTACGGTTTTAATACCGCCATCCTTAACATAGTCACGGCGCCCGCGAAGATCATCTTCTTGTCATACCCGAAAAAGATAGAGGAATCCAAGGCGCTCGTCACCACACGCCATGAGTGCAGCATCCCCGGCATGACCATGTTCGGGAACGAGTTCGTCGATCTTACGATAGTGGATATCAGCAAGGAGGGGTGCCGCCTGGTCATTAAGACTTCGCCAAAAAAAGAGCGGCTCTACGGCCTCATACAGGTAAATAAAAACATCGAGATAATGGCTGAGCCCGGGGCGAACGGAAAGCTTACCTTGCATGGCAAAATCAGAAATGTAAGCAAGGATGTTGACAGTATAACCGTAGGCGTTCAGTTTGACGAGATGGGAAGCGAAGCCCAAGCCAGGCTTGCAAACCTGATTTCGGCCATTAATTGAATATGCATAGCGAGCGCATCCCCCGCAGTCTTCCGCGGGGAGCTTCAACTCGTGGAACGGGAGGAGACCCTTATGGGGGAAGTAATAGAGACTGAAAGATATAAGGATGAGCTTGTAAAAACACTCGCAAAACACGGGTTCGGCCCGGAAATCCTTGAGTTTGTGGACGAAGTTCCCAACGACCCGCTCAGGGCCTGCAGGGTCTATAAGATCGAAAAGAAAATAGTCATGAAAAAAAGGGTCACGCCGGAGGAGAAGGAAATAAATATAAACTTCCTGTTCGAAAAATTCCCTGAGCACCTGGCGCAGCTGAGCGATGACCTGAAGTTTTTAAAGCAGCTCGTCTTATTTGAGATGTTCCATATAGTGTACAGGTATCAGACCGATTACGAATGCGCGAAATGGGGCTTTTACCATTTGAACAAATAGCCCGCGACGCCACCGAAAAGCCGTTGCGAGCAGGGCGAAGCAATCTCTTACTCTGCTTAAAATCCTCTCCCTCGATGGAAGGGGATTAAGGGGAGGGTGATGTAGGGCCCGTTCCCCGAACGGGCCGGGTTTAATTTATTCAAAAAGCCCTGTCTGCACCGGCCTCTTCTTTACGGCCTTTTTTTCTTTTGTCACCTTCTTCGCAAGCCCTTCCGGGATTTCCTCTACAAAAGGAGACGGCTGGCGCTCTTTATCCTCTCCCCAGACGCGCCTCTCTTTCGCGTGAATGAGGTATAATATTTCTTTTGCCCTTGTCATGCCGACATAGAAGAGCCGTCTTTCTTCCTCGACATCACTGCCGCCCTTGAGCCTCAGCGGCATAAACTCGTCTTCAGCTCCTGCCATGAAAACAACCCTGAACTCAAGCCCCTTAGCCATATGGAGCGTCATCAGGTTCACTTTGTCCGCTTTTATATCGAGGTTATCCGTGGGCTGAATAAGCGTCATATCGTCTAAAAGATCGCTCAAGTCCTCGCCTTCCCCCAAACCGTTCGCGGCCATCAGGAATAAATCTATCAGCTCTTTATCGAGCCCAAGAGAGTCGCCTTCGGCCCTTATAAATTCAGGGATACCGCTCCCGGACGGAACTTCTTTTGATTTGAGGTGTCTGATGAAATCCGCGAAATCCGGGCCGGGCGGCTCCACAATATGTATCGGTATAGGGGCGCGGGAAAACGCCTCTTTAAGCGCATCAGCCTGCCTGTTTGTCCTGTAGAGAACGGCAAAGTCCGAGAACCTCATGCCTTCGTGATGATCACCAGCGGTAAGGCTGGAAAGCCCTCCCATCATCCTCTCGATCTCCTTTACGATAAATTCTCCCTCGGCTTTCTCATCGGCGCACTTAAGTATCTCTATCCTTCCGCCTTCAGCCGTAAAAGATATATCATTCCGTATCCTCTCCTGATTATTTGAGATTACCGCCTGAGAGGCCGACACTACCGCGCTTAAAGAACGGTAATTCCTATTGAGCCCTATGACCTCGCATCCCGGGTAGTCCTTTTCAAAATCCATAAAACTCTTCAGGCTCCCGCCCCGGAATGAATATATCGCCTGATCAGGGTCGCCGATGGCGAGAACGGAGGCGTTTTTACCGAGGAGTTTTACGAGCCTCGATTGAACGGGGTTTATGTCCTGAAACTCATCGATCATTATATGGGTTTTTACCAGGCCGTAACCGCCGGTATCAAGGGCCTCGATGGTTTTAAGGAGCAGGTCGTCAAGGTCAAGCGCGCCTGCCTTTTTAAGCGCCTCTTCATATCCCGGCAGTATCCCGGAAATTTCCGCGTCAGGAACCATCCCATTCTTAAACGCGGATATCCCGTCTATGGTCCTGTCCACAGCCTTCACCCCAAGCCCCCTCAGCGCTTCGGCCTGCTCCGCCCTTCCGAAGAGGATGAAGCCCGGCATAGTCTTTTTCAGGAATTTAAAACAAAAGCTGTGGAATGTGCCTATATCCAGTTTTAAGCGGTTAGGCGAAAGCCCGGTGATACGGGCCTTCATCTCGGACGCGGCCCTGTTCGTAAATGTGATGGCGAGGAGAGATGCGGGAGAGGCTCCGTCTTTCAAGAGCCGGGCGAAGCGGCTTGCGAGCACCCGCGTCTTGCCGCTGCCTGGCCCCGCTACGATCAATATGTGTCTGGAGCCGGACGAGACCGCGCGGCGCTGATTGTCATCGAGTCCGGCGATGATATCAACATCCATAAAACCATCCATCAAAACATCCTTTGAGTGAACTATCCGGCGCGCGGGAGCTCGCCCGGAATATCAATTTCTAAAAAGGCGTAAGGTCAGACCGGGTCTATATGCACAAACGCCTTTTCGAGAGAGCCGATGCCTTCAACCCTCTTCTCCACCCCTTTCCCTATATCGTGAGAAGCCTGGGTTGAGAGGTTCTTATCAACCTCCACGTGTATCTCAACGTGTATGAAGTTTCCGACATAGTGCGCCCTTACGGTGTTTATCGCCCTTACGCCAGGGGCTGAGAGCGCCGCTTTCTTAATCTCTTCCATAAGCCCTGGCTCAGGCGACTGACCCATCAGATAAGCGATGTTTTCCATCCCTATCCGGTAGCCGGTGCGTATTATCCAGATGCTTATCACAAATGCGGCAAGCGGGTCCAGGAACAGATAACCGAGCCGCGTCCCCACAATGCCGACAAGCACCGCCAGAGACACGAACACGTCCATCAGGGAGTCGAGAGAGGTCGCAAGGAGCGCGGGGCTGTTGAATAATCTGCCGACACGCTTGAAATGCCACGACATAACCGCTTTCGCGACCATGGTGACGACAGGCACGATGAGCGTAAAAAGGCTTATCTCCGCCTTTCTGGCGGTCAAAAGCCTTTCAATCGATTCCCTGATTATCTCAAAGCCCAGGATGCCCGCCAGCACCGCGATGATCAGACCTGCTATAGGTTCGGCCCTGCTGTGCCCGAATGGATGGCCTTCATCGGCGTGCTTATTCGATATCTTTACGCAGATGAAAGTGGCTATCGAGGCGGCTATGTCGTTAAGGGAATTTAGTGCGTCTGAAATAAGCGCGATACTGCCGGAGAGTATCCCGGCCGCGAGCTTCAGGACGAAAAGGCCGGAGTTGCCGAGTATGTTTATAAGGGTTGCCCTGAATGCTATGGGGTTCATGGGTTACACCAGCGGCGTTCACCGTCTTTTCACGGGCTTTTTATGGGTTTGACTGCGGTGCGGAAGGCTCAGGGCTTCTGGCGTATCTTCAGCTTTTCATATACCCTGTTAAGATTCTGGCGCGCGACTATGTAAAAACTCTGTGCCCAGGCGAGCGGCACATTGAAGTTGGAATTCCCGCCGGTATAGAGCTCGGGCACCATGCCGTCGTCTGTCATTACGGCCTCAAGTTTTTCGAGGTACATTTTTGATTTTTCGACATAATCGTCAAGCGGGCTGAAGACCGCGCCCTGCTCCACGGCCTTTACGGCCATCTGCGAATATACTATCGAGAGCCACGCGAACCCCAGTGGCCACTGCGCCTCGTTGCCCAGGGGCATTGACCTGTCGGCATTATAGTAGAGGTCTCCGGGATATCTTATGACGCCCCATCTCTTGACGAGGTTCTTTTCGATATTGTCGAGTATCTGGCTCGCCTGCGCGTCCGTTATTATTGAGTATGGCCATATAAGGCTCAATTGCGCAAGATCATAAGGCCTCGAAATCGATTCGTAAGGCAACAGCGCGTCCAGGGCGCGCCTGCCCTGCTCGATAAACTCCTGAGGTATGGGAAGGTGGGTGAAGAGCGGGGCCTGGTTCCTGTATTTGTGATGATAATACCCGTCGTCATGCCACATGGTGAGTCCGGCCAGCACAGCCCCTATGCTTGACGAGTGCATCTCAGGGCCTTCCTCCCAGACGCCGAAGTCCGGATCGGAATGCCATCTTACGGTCGTGAGGTAAAGGACGATATCCCTTAAAAGTATCAATGTTTCGGCCTGATCCGTGGAGATAACGTTGTGGCCTTTTTTCATGAGATCGCCGGTCTTGTAAAGGAATAAGCCGAAGATGTCGATCTGGTGGTGCCCCCACTCGCTCGTAAGCTCCTCCAGCGTCACAGGGTGTATCCTCGCGTGTATCACCTCATCGGCGCAACTGCCGAGATAGTGCCTTTTCCTCGCGCCGCTTATTATCTTATGGTGGTACTTCTGGAATATCCTGATGATGAGCCTGTAGCTCTCGATCATCTTGTCATAAGCGCCTACGTACTCGTTGGCGTTCGTCGCGAACATGATGTCGCGGAGCCAGAAGACGTTGTACCTGTCCCCACCCTTGTCGCCGCAGTAATCGGAGGCGATGTAGCCTCCGTTTAACTGGCGGAGGTCTTCAAGGTGCTCATAGGCTACCTGCAGTTTTTCTCTTATGGTGAGTTCTTTGAAAGTACGGTCTCTGAGGGTTCTTTCCCTGGCGGCAAGGCCGGATAACAGCTCCAGTTTTATGTTATCCTTTAAGGTGCTCATGCGGCTATATTACCTTAAAACAAAGGTTTGTTCAATAGCCGGGAGTCCCGCGCGCGCAAAGAGCCCCTTTTGTAAAACGCGGAATCTGTACATTCTTTACAGGCATAGTGGGAAAAATGGCCTCTCAGGAGCTTGAGCGGGCCCATTTACCCAGGCCCGCGATGACGGATAATGCTTTTACCCCTTTACAAGCACCTTCAAGGCCTTTTGGACGACTTTAATCGAAATATCCCCGCTCCAATCAAACGGCTCGCCATCGACATGGCAGACCCATTCGCCCCTGCCGGTAATCGAAATTTCCCTGACGCGCACACGTTTGAACCCCTGGGACTTATCTATTTTCCTTGAGAAGAGCCTTCCGGCAAGCGCAAGCGCACCCCTTAGATTCGTCACCGGAGCGAGACAAAGGTCCAGCGCCCCGTCATCCGGCTTAGCTCCTGGCGCGATATATGCACCCCTGCCGAACTGGTCTGTATTAGCGGCCGTCAAAATAAGCGGCACCATGTCCATTCTCATGCCGTCGGCGGCAATCTTTACAAGCCCGGGCCTGTATGTCAGATATCCCGCCAGGGCCAGCGGAAAATACGGCCCTACCCCCCTGATCTTTCTGATGACCCTGCTCCCATTGTATTGCTTGCTTAAGTAGGCCTCGATCCCGAACCCGGCAGTTGAAAAGAAATACCTGTTGCAGGTAAACCCGGCGTCTATCTCCCTGACCTGCATGCCGTCCAATAGTCCGACCGCCGCCTTTATTTCACGCGGTATATGGAGGGCGGCCGCGAGGGCGTTTCCGGAGCCGGCGGGGATTATGCCAAGGATAGTTTCTGTGTTGACGAGCTTGCAGGCTACGCCGTTTATCGTGCCGTCCCCGCCGCAGGCGTATACGATATCGAAGCCCATCTTAACCGCCTCTTCGGAAAGTTCACCTACGTGAGCGCCCCCCTTCGCGGCTTTTATATCGAAAAGCCCGTCTCTTTTGAGGGATAACTCCCTGACGGCTTCGGTTATCTTTTTAAGCCTGTTGGCCCCGCCCGCTATCGGGTTTATGATGAAGCGTATCTTCAAACGCGCCTCTGACAGGATGTTTAAAAAATCCATCCATGGATTGCATGGCAGGCTGTTTTTCAACAACCTGCCGAGGTGTCTAATAGTGATAAGGATATATCTTTTGCCCAGCCGTTTGCAAGGATTTATAGCCCGGCTTTGACCCGCCCTTAAAAGGGCGGGATTTCCGCCGTGCACCCGATTAAGGCACGCTGTACGGTAGTACAGTTGCATTCCACGAATTTTGATATAAGCTTACCAATTACGATAAAAACTCGGACAAGGACATAACGGATGAGACCTGCGTATCCAGCCATTCTGAGTGCAATGCTTTTTTTAGCCAACATCGCCTACGGGGGTGACGCCATGGACTTCAGCTTGAAGAGCCCGGATTTTAATGAAGGGGAAAGCATACCAAAACGCTTCAGCTGCGAAGGAGAGGACATCTCTCCCGAGCTTGTCTGGGAAGACCCGCCTCCTGGAACCAAAAGTTTCGCTTTGATAGTCGAGGACCCGGACGCTCCGATGGGAACGTTCGTACACTGGATAATATATGATCTGCCGCCTGCGTCAAAGAAACTCAGGCGTGGAGCGGGCACAGAGGAATTATCCGACGGCATCAAGCAGGGCTCTACGGACTTCGGCCTCAAGCGCTATGGGGGCCCGTGCCCTCCCAAAGGCCATGGAAAACACAGGTATAACTTCTTATTGAGGGCGCTTGACATCGCCACTCTGGGGCTCCCGGCAGGCGCAAAAAAGAGCGAGGTGGAGAGGGCGATGAAGGGGCACATACTTGCGGAGACAAAGATAACAGGGCTGTATCAGAGATGATCAGGAGAGGCCGCGCTAAGTTGCCGGCATCACGCAAAAAGGTCTTCTGTGTGAGGAGATCAATTACCTTGCCATAAGGCAGGGATTGCCGGCAAGGTAATTGTCTTTTATAAGCTTAAGCTTTGACCCGCACGTTAAATGGGCGGGATTCCCGCCGAGCTACCGATTAAAGGGCCGGTTCGTTTACTGTAAGGCATGCTTGAACTGTTTCAAGTATATTTTCTTGCGTAGCGGATTATCTCCTCCGCGAAATAGGGCTTCCGTATGAACTCGTCTATCATCCCCTCTTTTATCCCCTGAAGGATCGCCTCCTCCGCGTCCCTGAAATATCCGGTAAAGAGTATCACTTTTGCGGTGGGCCTGATCTTTCTTATAGCCCTGTAAGCCTCCAATCCGTTCATCCCGGGCATTATAATATCCATGAATATCAGGCTGTATGACTTGTCTTTGACCGCCTCAACCGCATCCCTTCCGTTTACGGCATACGCGGCTTCGAAACCCTCGTCTTTAAGTATCTCGCTCATACCGATACCTACGGTCTCTTCATCATCAACGACAAGGATCTTGGGCCCTGGTTTTCTGTCGATCATTCTCCCACCCCCGCAAATTATACCCTGCGGCCGAGATCAACAGGCCGCGGTATGCCTTCAGCTCGGTAATTAATCATCTTATTTAAACTCTTCCCCCCCCGAAAGCTCTGGAGGAGGAGAACAGAATATCTAAATGCCGCCAGACTGGCAGGTCTGCTTTCGGGGGAATTCAATTACCCTGCCATAAATGGCAGGGATTGTCGGCAAGGTACCTGTCTTTGTATAACCCGATTGAACCCTCAATGAGGGATTTAAAAAAAGACAGATGAGATGTAATTTCAGGATGGGAGACCTACTGGATATTATAGCTTTGCTTGAATTTATGTCAAGCGGGTATGTACTGCCCTTGTGGCCAGTATACAATTTTTGAGCGCCCCGCTACATCTTGACAGTGCCCCAGGCGAGCGCGAACGCCCCAAGACACAGGAAGAGAGAGAGCGAAAAAACCACGTCCGGGCCGGCCAACGCCAACAAGCCTGTGCCGAGGAACGGGGCTGTAGCCCCCCGAAGCCCCCCAAGGGCGATATTTGCCGCCATATACCTGGGCACATCCCCGGGGGAAGCGAGCCTGGTAATAACAACGTAGTTCGCAAGTTCTGTGGCGGCGAAGATAAACCCTGAAAGCCCCTGCGCTATGCCAAGAAAATACACATCCCTCGTCAACAGATAAAGGAGCGGTATGGCGGAAGCCACGGCGAAGATAGCAACGAGAGACCTCTTTACCGAAAATTTATCGAGAAAGCGCCCCCAGAAAAAGAACCCGGCAAGCCACATGGAAGAATATATCGACCCGTAGACGCCGGTAGCCAGGTTTGAGATCCTGACCTCATCGACGAGCACAAGAGGGTATACCGGGAGAGCCAGCAGGAGCGCGAACTCAAACAGGGTATAGGCGACCAGGTATCTCCCGAAGGAGTTGTCTTTGAAGGGGCTTGCCAGGCGCTTGATCCCGGCGAAATTTTCCCTCTCTTTCTTCTCTTTCCTTATCTTTATGAACCTGAACTGAAGGGCCGAAAGCACGCCGAAGAGGGCGGCCAGAGGGAAGATGAGCCTGAAATTAAACGTATCCTTCTCAAGTATCCAGCCGCCCAGGGCCGACGCGGCTATCCACGTGATGGCGATCCCGACCCTTACGTAAGACATAAGCCTGCCCCTCAAAGCGTCAGGGTAGTTGGTCTTCATGATGGAGGCGTAGGAGGGGAACGGGATGGCCGTTACTATCATATAAACCAGTATGAGAAGGGTGTACCACGCCGGGGCCGTAACATAAAACATCCCGAGGAGCAGCAGCCTGCCGGCGACACTCGGCCATACCACGTACCAGACCCTGCCCTTGCCGAATACGTCCTCTGTCCAGAGCAGGGCGAATGCGTTGGCGAGATACGGCGCCGCGGCCAGAAGCGCGACCTGCATATCCGTAGCGCCTATTTTTCTTCCGACTATCGGGATAAACGGGAACAGAAAGCCGCCGAAGAGGCCGATAAGCAGTCCGGATCTAACGTCGTAATAGAAGGTATGCCTTACATGAAGCGGTAATTCCTTGATTCTCATGGAGTCATCATTATAAATAAATATCCCTGTCCTTTAAAGCGGAAAACGCGCCCCCTCTTCTTTTATGGCTAAAAAAGATACCGGCGCCGGTGTACGCCTTTAAGCTCTCCCATACAGCGCACGGAGCGAAACCCCGATAAGCTTGCGGCAGGACACAAAAAAGGCCTCTTGCATAAGTGATAAGTTCCGGCAAATTGCTTTTGTTATATTTGGTTACGTTACGGAAGTGACGTTTATTGACTTTGCCCGCGCGCGGGGTATAATGAAAACGAAAGTCAATTTCAGTTAACAGCTTACAGGGAGGTGCCCTATGAACCGCTTGAATTTCATAAAAGACTTGAACCATGCCATAGAAGAGATAAAGGGAGGGACAAGGCTCGCTCTGCTCATCTTCCACAGCCCCTCTTGCGAGGGATCCATGAAGACGCTTAACGAAACCTTGAATGACGAAAACGTAATACACATGATAGAGCGAGAAACTGCCCCGGTACTCATAAATACCGTCGAAAACACGCGTCTGGCGAAGGAGCATCGGGTCGATTGGACCCCGGCCTTTATTCTCATTGATGAGCGCGGAGTCGAGCTTGAGAGATGGGTCGGATACCTGCCCCCGAAGGATTTTATGGCGCAGCTCCTCCTGTCAAAGGGGCTTGCGGACTTCCATCTGGAGAGGCTCGACGATGCTATCGAGGATTTCAATGAGATAGTGGAGGACTTCGTTGACTCTGATCTTGTCCCCGAGGCTGAATACTTCCTCGGCGCGGCGAACCAAAAGCTTACCGGGCAGAATGATGTGCTCATCGATATTTCCCACATCCTCGCCTCAAAATACCCGGACAGCCAGTGGACAAAAAGGTGCTCCATCTGGGCGCATCAGAAACACAGCGCGCCGTTCGTCGGATATGACGGCGGGGGATCGATAGGAAGCGGAGCTTACTAACCTCCCGTAAGAAAACAGGCCCGGCATCCCATGCCGGGCCTGTTTTTATCAAGCCTCGCCAATAAGTTGATTTTTTTTCCTCTTTGACATAAAATCAAACTGCCTGTTAATTCAAGCACAAGGGGTTCGGATGGAAGACCAGAATCAGCCGGAACAAAGAAGAAGCATAGTCATACCCTACGTAAACAGATTCCTCACGGTAATCGATGACGTAATCCTCGTTTGGGTCGCGCTGGGCATCATCGGCGTGGCAGCCCTCCTTATGCTGGAGGCGATCACCGATTTCATATACTACACCCAGCACTCCATATCCCACATAATAAGCGACCTGATGTTCGTCCTCATCATAATGGAGCTTTTCCGCCAGGTGATGAGGCAGATAAACCGCCACTCGTTCTCTCTAAACCCGTTCATTTTCATCGGTGTGATAGCCTCGATAAGAGGAATGCTACTTACCCAGATGAAACTGGGCATGGGCGAGGCCGAATGGGAAGGCGCCGTTTTCCAGCTTGGCGTACATGCCGTGATAGTACTTGTGCTTGTCGTAAGCCTTTATGTGTATTCAAAAGGCAAACTTGAGGATAAATGAACCGCCCGGAGCGCGCAAAAAGGTTTTACCTGCCTGAATTAATCTCATTATAGTTTCCAGGCCCGTTTTTTGAGTGGGCCCTACATCACCCTCCCCTTAATCCCCTCCCATCGAGGGAGGGGATTTTAAGCAGAGAAAGAGATCGCTCCGCTCGCAATCACGTATGTTTGCCTCAGACCGTGATAGTCATCAGACCCTGGACAGAACACCCCTGTTCACCTCTTCCGCCTTCTCCCTCCCATATAGAACCTCTACGAGCTTAAAGGCGAACTCCATCGCAGTGCCCGGCCCCTGGCTGGTGATAATGTTGCCGTCCACAACGACGCGTTCATCGGAGATATTCGCCTTTCCCAGCCGGTCCCTTACCGAGGGATGGCTCGTGACCTTTTTACCGTCGATGACCCCTATGGCCGCAAGCACCGTAGGCGCCGCGCAGATAGCGCTTACCTGTCCGCCATTTTTGTTTACAGCCAAAACAATCTTTCTTACGCGCTCATCTTTTTTAAGATTCTCGGCCCCAACCGCCCCGCCCGGAAGGACTATCATGTCGAAGCTGTCGCCGGTTTTTTCCATCGTTGTATCCGGCAAGACCCGTATCCGGCTCCGGCCCTCTATAGGCCCGGTCACGGTCCCGGCGACAACCACCTCGGCTCCGGCTCTCCTTAAAATATCAACTACGGTCAGGGCCTCTATTTCCTCAAACCCCGGCGCAAGCGGCACAAGCACTTTCTTCATCGCCTATCCTTTTTGAGGGCTTTAATTTTCGGCACATTAAGTATACTCCCGATTTTAACGCTGTCAAAAAAAACGCCTCGATTGTCTTGTGATTTGATATTTTTGGGATAAGCTTAAATTAGATAACCTCCAGAGAGGAGAGTGCATATGTCAAAAGCGGCTCAGTTCACAAACAGGCTTAAAGACGAGAAGAGCCCCTATCTGCGGCAGCATGCCAACAACCCGGTTGACTGGTATCCCTGGTCGGAAGAGGCCCTCCAGAGGGCCAGGCGGGAAGATAAACCCGTGATCTTGAGCATAGGCTACTCCGCATGCCATTGGTGCCATGTGATGGAGCGGGAATCCTTTGAGGATAATAATATCGCGAAGATAATGAACGAGAACTTCGTTAACATAAAGGTGGACAGGGAAGAAAGGCCTGATCTGGACAGCCTTTACATGAAGGCCGTCCAGATGATGACCGGCCACGCCGGATGGCCGTTGACCGTCTTTGCGACGCCTGAAGGCGCGCCTTTTTACGGGGGGTCGTATTTTCCGCCAGAAGACCAGTACGGGCTCCCTTCTTTCAAAAAAGTACTGCTCGCGGTAAGTCTGGCTTACAAGAAGAATAAGAAGAGGATCGAGACGGTGACGAGCGATGTCGAAGGGACGCTTAAAAAAAGGAACGGCGTCACCCCGATAGAATTGAGCATGGAAATATCGGATGCCGCTTACGACTCGGCGCGGATATTCTTCGACCCTGTAAACGGAGGGTTCGGGAGGGGAACAAAGTTCCCTCATGCCATGTTTCTCAAATTTCTTATCAGGTATCACGAGAGGACTGGGGTAAAGGACGCATCCGCGATAGTAAACAAGTCCCTGATAGCGATGGCCGAAGGCGGTATTTACGACCATGTCGGCGGAGGCTTTCACCGTTATTCGGTTGACGAGAGGTGGGATATTCCGCATTTTGAGAAGATGCTCTATGATAATGCGATGCTTTCGGAGCTTTACTCGATCGCTTATGATTCAACAGGGAAGGCCTTTTACAGGGACGTAGCCATAGAGACCGTCAATTATATGCTTAGGGAGCTGCGCGATGAGAACGGGGGCTTCTACTCCGCGCAGGACGCGGACGTAAACGGCGAGGAGGGGGCCTACTACCTTTGGGGAGATGACGAGATAAAGTCCGTGCTTGGGAATGACGCCGGTAAATTCATGGAATACTTCCCGGTGACAAAGGAGGGGAATTACGACGGTAAAAACATGCTCAGGATAAGCCAGTCCGTTAAACTCAATAACGGGCTCCCGGCGGAAATCAAAAGGCTCAAGGGAAAGCTCTTTAACTCAAGGCAGGCGCGCAGAGCGCCGGATACGGATCGGAAGATCATTACCGCATGGAACGGGCTTGCGATCTCCGCGCTCGCCCAGGCCGCCATGTCATTTAAGGAGAAGGGCTATATCGAAGAGGCTAAGCGCGCGGCGAATTTCATCCTGAATGAACTTAGAGAGGGAGGCAGGGTGCTGCGATACTTCCTGGACGGCAAGGCGGCGATCAAAGGCAATCTGGAGGACTATGCCCTGCTCGCCAACGGGCTGTTCTCGATCTATGAGGTGACCGGCGCAAAGGAGTGGCTGAAAGAGGCAGGCAGCCTTGCCGAAGAGATGACAAGCCTTTTCTATGACGAAGGCAGTAATCTCTTTTTCGATACCGGAAAAGACCAGGAACAGCTTTTTATGAGGGAAAGGGACTTGTTCGATAACGACGTCCCTTCAGGCAATTCGGCCGCGGCGGATATCCTGTCGAAAATCGCCGGGGCCGGGCGCGGCGGCAGATACAGGAAGATGTCGGAGGACATAATCCGTTCGGTGGCGGGGATCGAGGATGAGCCGCTTTCATACGGCAATTTCCTCTCTGTCCTGGAAAACGCGGAGCGCGCGCGTTTAATGCCAGCCGCCGCGGGAAAAGACAGCGGTTAGCACGCAACGGTCATCAGGCGTTGTCCTCTTCCACGGCTGAGCGGAGGCGTTCGAGTATGCCTGGGATAGCGGAGATGACCCTGTTCCAGTTGGGAATGAGAGGGGCCCCGAGAGGGTCTTCCATTATTATCGCCGCCGCTTTTGATATGGCTATTGTGAACGCGTCAACCGTCCTTGCCTCCTCGTGCCTGTCGTATGACAGGCCGTTTATGGCGGCATCCCCTTCATACCTTATTATCGAATCCTCGGCCAGTTTAAGGTAAGTAGCCACGAGGGATTTAAAAAACCCGCCGGTGAATACTATGCCTTCCGAAGCGAGCGTCCTGAACAGGGATTTGCCGATATCGATGCTCATCTTCATGAGGCCCGCTTCGAGGTCGTCTTCCGAGAGTTTCTGGTGCTTGTGCTCGTAATTCTCGGCGATGTCCGCCTGGCAGATCCTCTTTGTAGAGTAGTTTCTGTAGACCTCGCCCAGGACGCCTACCTCAAGGCCCCAGTCCCAGGGTATCCTGTTTACCCTTGCCAGGTCGGTTATCATGCAGAATTCGCCGGATAGCGGATATCGGAATGTGTCGAGGAATTCGAGGAACGGCTGGCGCGCGGCCATCTTGTCGAGAGCCCTCACGAGCGGCGTCAGGAAGAGCCTCGTGACCCTGCCGTGAAGCTTGTCTGAGGCCCTGGCGTAGTAACCCTTGCAAAAAACATAGTCGAGCGTCGGATTCAACACCGGATAGCAGAGCCTGCCGAGAAGGTCGAGATTGTAATTGACTATGTCGCAGTCGTGAAGGGCTATCGCGTGGCACTGGGCCATGGCGAGCACATAGCCGTAGCTGGTCCACGCGCTCCTGCCTTTTCCGTCGCGGCCCGCGCCGACCCCGTGCTCTTCCAGAGTCCTGTACAGCTCTGTTATCCTCCTGCCGCTTGTATGCACTATCCTTACCCTCTGCGGAAGGGCTGACATGAAGTCTTTGACCCTGCCGAACTCATCGTCGGCAGCCGGCCCCAGGGCGACTACTATCTCTTTGATAAAGCGCGCCCCCTTAAGCTCCTCTCTTATGGATTTCATGGCATCTCCCATCACGTCGGAGTAAAGGGCGGGCAGGACGAGCGCGACAGGGCGCACCATGCTGTAGAGCTCAAGCTCCGCAAGGAGTTTTTCGGGTTTAGGCCTTCCGATCCTGTGTAAGGTGGTGATCGCTCCGGCCTGGTAGAAATCAGCCATGTTTTTTCCTTTGGCGGTTTTAAGCCGCTGATTAGAGGGTAATTGAGAGGGAACCGCCTGTCAAGCCAGGCCGGAGGGGCGTTCAAATCATGGGAGAGGGACTGGAAGAGATGGAGCCGTTTGTTTTTAAAAACGCGAAGGCGTGAAAAGCGGAACGGGTATTGTTCCGAAGAAGTCAGGTGACGTGCTTGACTTCTACAGTTCTTGTCGGGAAAGGTATCTCAACCCCTTCATCCTTGAGTCGCTTGAATATCCGCTTTCTAAGCTCGTGCTGGGCTTCGAACTGGTCGGTATACTGCGCCAAATGGCACGTTACCGTGAATTCGAGCGATGATTCGCCGAAGCCGGGGAAGAACCGGACGGTTGGAAGAGGCTCCGTCAGGATGCCCTTTGTTCCGACGGCCTTTGCGGCCTCGTCGCATAGAATGGCCTCGACCTTATCCACGTCTGATGAGTAGCTTACGCTTACCTTGATCGACAGGGCGGTCTTTAAATCAGGCATGTGGAAGTTCGTTATAGTGCTCTGGGCAAGTTTATTATTCGGTATTATTACGATGTTGTTCGAAAGCTGCCTGATCCTTGTCGTCCTCCATCCGATATCGTTGATATAGCCTTCCTCTCCGGTGTTAAGCCTGACGTAATCTCCGACCCGTACCGGCTGTTCTATAAGTATATGCACTCCGGCGAATACGTTGGACAGGGTGTCCTGAAGCGCGAGCGCGACAGCGAGGCCTCCGACTCCGAGGGCGGTGAGGATCGGCGTTATCGAAATGCCCAGGCTGTTTAATATTATAAGGAATCCGAGCGAGAAGATGACCCCTCTGATCACGGCCCTTGACAGGCCTGTAACCGGGACGCTCGCAGATTTTTTCTGGATGAAGTTCTGCGCCAGGAGCGAGCTGATATTCGCCGCAGCCAGCGTCATGGACAGGATTATCAGTATGTAGAGGATTGAAAGCCCGTAGTTTACGTACTTGGCGGCGAACGAGGACGTGTCGAGCGCGACATACAGGCTTATGGCGATAACCCAGTAAATGGAGGGATGCTTTAGCGAATCGAGTATAAGGTCGTCGGCCCTCGTGTCGGTCTTTCGCGCCCAGTTGTAAAAATATCTCAGGGCGAACTTTCTCGCGAGGAGAAGCGTCAAAAGCGAGAGCGTGAAGACAGCCGAAAATATGATCAGCGCCTTTATTGTGTTGGCGTCAGCCCTGCCTAAGAATGATTCCATCTTGCTCCCCATGAAAAGATATTC
This sequence comes from Deltaproteobacteria bacterium, assembly GCA_016218105.1. Classification (GTDB taxonomy): domain Bacteria; phylum Desulfobacterota; class GWC2-55-46; order GWC2-55-46; family GWC2-55-46; genus GWB2-55-19. The sequence goes on along the minus strand of JACRET010000005.1, from coordinate 107,977 downwards.
AGGGATTTTAGCATAGAAAGGCCTCGAATCAAATGCCTACAACAGGTCTATATTGTCTCTTTCGCCCTTTTTTTTAACAAGGTACTCAAGGAGCCTCCTGGCGGCTTCTTTTCCTCCAAGACCGAAGGCGAGCGCAAGCCCCAGGGATATCCCGCCAAAGAAGATAGTGAACGCAGCGAAGACGATCTTCGGGGCTATCGACAGCTGTTCAAGCGCCATGGCGAACACAAGCGCCAGTATAAAGAGGCGGATCGTTCCCGCTATAAGGCGCGAGTATTCGATCCCGGCGTTCACTCCCGCAAGGAGGGCCGCCCTGGAGGCGAATCCCGCGAAAAAATACCCGAATATTATGACCAGCACAGCAGAGAAAAACCTCGGGAGATAGAGAAAGAAAAGGGATGCGAGCGTATCCGTGATCCTTAATCCCAATGATGCGAAACCTGCCATGAAGAATATGGCGATAATAAGCCAATACAGGGAAAGCGTTATGAATTTTGAAGGAGCCGTCCTTATCGAGGCGTTATGCAGGGCTGATGTCAGGCCGACCTCGTCCGACCAGTTGTCGAATTTTATCGCGTCGAAGAGCCTTTTAAACAGGAACTTCACCAGTGACGCTATCGCGAGCCCGGCCGCGAGTATAACGAGCATCAATAAGAGGCCTGGCATAAAGTCCAGCACCTTGTCCATAAATGCGGAGAGGTGCCTTAAGAACTCGTCTTTGACCCTTTCCATGATTTCACCTCCTCACCAGTTCTTTTGAAGGTAGCCTTTTTGATTTTCAAACTCCGCGCAGACGCGTTCCACTTCATCTTCGGCCTCATCGTCGGAGAGGTTCTCCACCTCCAGGGAGAACGAAGCGGTCCTGCCGAAATAAAGGGGCAAAAGGGATTTTAAAAGGTGGTCGTCAGACAGCCGTTTGTGATGGAACGCCAGTATGTATTCGTAGATGATGCTTACCCAGAGTTCTTTAGGGAATCGGAAGTCATTGCTTTCACGCCTTGAGATCTCCTCAAGAGACAGGATGGTATCCCCGGGGATTACCCGCGCCCAGACGTCCTTAAGGTTGTTAACCCCGATCCTGAAGGCGCTTATCATCCTTTCTATATTGAGCTTTACCGGAACGACACCCGCGGAGTATTTAAAGCCGAATGTCTGGACATCCTTCGAGAGGGTAACGTCCTTCCACTCCTTATAGTGCTTTTCCGTAAGCGTAAGAAGAGACCCTGCCACCTGCACGAACATGTCCTTAAGGTCGGCCCCGGGGTCTTTGGGGTCGTGTATCTTCGCGCCGAGATAGGACTGGCATATGTTGAAGTTCCCGGCGATAGCCTCGGTCGTCATCCATATGTCTATGCCGAAGCGCGCCACGTCGGAGTCCCATACGTCCTGGGAAAGATAATAGCCCGCCATCCTGCCGGAGAAGCCGAACTCTCCTCCTATGGGCTGGCGGATCCTCTTGCCGTAAAGAGACCTTGTGACCGGGTAGATGATAGAATTGGTTATGGTGCCGTCGTACTTGTGCCTGGTATAGAGCGGGGCCACGAAGTCAAACCCCTCCTGGAGTATAGGGGCAAGGAGGAGCTCGATCCATTCGGGGGTTATAGACCGTAAATCGGCGTCAACCACGCAGCAGGCCTTTGCCCCTAGATCCACAGCCATTTGAAAGATCGTCCTGAACGCGCTCCCTTTGCCGGGGATGCCATGATAGGGGGTGGTGATGCGGTTGACCGGGTAAAGCCTGTGCGTCAGGAAGATCGCCTTATGATCGACCCTCGTGTTTATTACGGCCTCGGGGGTGTTGTCCTTCGACCCGCCGTCCGAGTTGATTATAACGGCCTTGTCTCCGGGAAAGTACTTCCCCAGGCCGGCGTCTACCGCCTTGACCACGTGGCTGATAGTCCTGGAATTATTATAGCTTGGGATGCCAACCACGATGTCAGCCGAAAGCTCGACGTCCTTCGGCCTTATGCCTTCAGGGACCGGATCATTCATTTGAAGACCTTCGAGCGGCTCTGGTTGTTGAATAAAATTTTCAGTTTAAGGACTGGGGCGGAAAAAAAGCGTGCGGCGTGCTGATAAGCCTGCCTGCTTGATTCAGCGGGTAGTCGCTGTTTTAGAGGCTGAGAGAGAATCGAGTATCCCGGCTATAGCCTTGTTCCATCCTTCGGGCCCGATGCCATCCGCCTTTATGAGGCCGTCCAGATACAATTGTTCGTAGCGCCCGTCATCTCTTTTAACGATGACAGGGTAATCGGATTCCCTCAGGAACGGCAGGTCGTTGGCGCCGTCACCCGCGCCGATGACGCTGATATCTCCGTAAAGTTTCCTGTAATAGTCCTTAAGCACCTTTACGGCCATGCCCTTGTCATGTTTCCCGAGTATGTGATAGAACCTGCCGCGCGTCCAGGAAAGCCCCTTCTCCTCTATGCGGATAAAGAACTCCCTTTCGAGCTCCATGCTCCCCCTGAAAAAGATAGGTTCGTCAAATTCCCTCTCCTTCGCGAGTTTCGCGTCGGCCAGGTCCATGCCCGTCATCTTATTGATGTCTTCTTCGGTAAGGTCACCGAACCCTATTATATTTCCGCCCATCCCCTCGCGTGTTTCCACGAGCGCCTTTCTTATCTCATCGTAAGGCCTTCCGAAAGTGATTACCTTATAGTCGGGCGTATCCTCTCCCTCTACGTCGAAAGGGAAATACCCTTTGGGGATGTATATGGCGCCTCCGTTCTCTGATATGAAGGGGTGGTTATTATTCAGCTTTTTCCTTATCTCTATTATCTCAGCCCTTGTCTTGCTTGACGCAAAGACCAGCGGGATGCCCTCATTTTTAATGCGTTCAAGAGTTGGCCTGGCGGGTTCGAAAGAATAGTCTTTTTTAAAGAGAAGCGTCCCGTCAAGGTCTGTAAAGATAACCGGTTTCGATGATTTCATTATCCACCCTGTTTAAGATAAATTAGAACCATATTTATAACACCTATCACGGCCATAGTAAAGGAGTCCCACCCAAACCGCAGGAATGCTTTTTTCTCCGGCCTGTAGCTGATCCCTATAAGGGCGATCGCCGTCATGAGCATCGCCATGATGCCGGTGGTGGCGTGCATGCTGGAGATATCTTTAAGAAGCGGGCCCTTCATGTAAAAGATATCATCTATCGCCAGGAGCGCCATGTTGAACATGTTTGAGCCCAGGAGATTTCCTATGGCGAGGTCTGCCGCCCCTATGCGTATGGCTGAAATGGAAACCGCCAGCTCAGGCAGGGTGGTTATTCCGGCGACGAAGAAAGTCCCCATAAAATTGTCCCCAAGGCCGGTGGTAGAGGCGATCCTGCCGGCGACAAAGGGAAGCGCCATGGCCGCGGATATGACTATCGCCGCGTACAGGGAGTACATCACCACGGCTTTTTTAAGCGGAATGTGCGTGTATTGAAGCTTTTCGCTTACCTCTTTGGCTATCTTCACTATCGCGCGTCTTTCGTAATAATATATAGCCCTTATAGCTATTATATATGTAAATATAAGAATAGGCGTGTAAAGCCCGGCATTAAAGAGAGAGGGGACGATATCCCCAAGCAGTATGGATACCGACACCAACCCGAGCATCAGTATGCCGAACCCGGCGGACAGCACATGCGACTGCCCTATCTTTGAAAAAATAGGGCTGCCCTTGTCCATGGGGTCAAGGAGCGCAAGCGTCAGCAGGTTGAATACAGAGGCCCCCATGAGGTCTCCGGCCGCTATGTCCGGAACTCCCGCTATCGTAACCGCACTTATCCCTGTAATGAGCTCGGGGAGAGAGGTCACCGAAGCCATCAGTATGAGGCCTGTCCAGGCTCCCCCGAAGCCGGTCTTTTCGGCTATGACATCCCCGTATTTGGAAAGCTTGGCCCCGCAAAATATTATGATAATGCCGCAGAGAATGAACTCAATCCACAGGAGCACGTTTTACCTCGTCTTCTAACTATTACAGAACGGTTAAGCGATGTCAATCAGGCCTGAGACACTCAACCCTGTTGACTTATCATGAAACTGATTTTAAAATAAGCCAATGAGGAACTTGCCTTTGGCATTCGTAATTTTCATTGCGTCGATCTTGACGCCGGGGGCGCTCTTGGGCGCGGGCATTGGTTTTGAAGACCTCTACGCTGGGGATATCACCATCGTGATCGACCCGGGTCACGGCGGTGAAGATACCGGCGCCGTTGGGTCGAATGGGACTGAGGAGAAAAACATCACCTTAAGCCTGGGCCTGATGCTTAAGGAAATATTAAAGGAGCGGATGGGCTGCAATGTGCTGCTTACACGGACAGAGGATGTCTTTATCCCTCTTGATGAGAGGACGGCCTTCGCAAACAGGGCCGGGGCGGACCTCTTCATCAGCATCCACGCGAACGCCGCTGTCTCCAGAGAGGCTATGGGCGTTGAGACGTTTTTTTTAAGCTTCGACGCGACGGACGATGACGCCAGGAGGATCGCCGCGTTCGAGAACAAGGTCATAAGGGTATCAGGCTCCCAGACGCCTGAGGCCGACGACCTTAACCTTATATTGCTGGACCTCGCCAACACCGAGGCGCACCATGAGAGCTCAAGGCTGGCTGAAGCCGTCCACCTCAGCATGCTTAAGGCTACAGGCAAGGAGAACCGCGGCGTCAAGCAGGCGCCCTTCGCCGTGCTGGCCGGCGCGACCATGCCCGCGGTGCTCGTTGAGACTGGTTTTATCTCAAATCCGCATGAAGAGAAGTGGCTTTCATCTAAAAAAGAGCAGGCCCGGATAGCCGAGGCTATAGCCGAAGGCGTGGCAGGCTTCAAAAAAACCAATGGAAAGGTAATAGAATACAGTGGCTTCAGAGAGCACACAAAAAAGAACTGACGGCAGGGCGTTTGACGAACTCCGCCCTGTACGGATCAGCAGGAACTTTCTTAAATTCGCGGAAGGCTCGGTCCTTATCGAGATGGGCGACACAAAGGTCATCTGCGCGGCCACTATCGAGGACAGGGTGCCGCCATTTCTTATGGGAACCGGGCGGGGCTGGATGACGGCGGAGTATTCGATGCTCCCGAGGTCAGCCAAGAAGAGGATCGGCAGGGAGTCCACGTCCGGCAAGATCGGCGGCAGGACCCATGAAATACAGCGCCTTATCGGCAGGAGCCTGAGGGCGGTCTTCGATCTCTCTAAAATAGGCGAGAGGACGGTATATATAGACTGCGATGTGATACAGGCGGACGGCGGCACGAGGACAGCGTCCATAACCGGGGCGTATGTCGCGGTCTATGACACGCTTTTTTCCCTTCAGGACGCGGGCATCATAGACGTGATGCCGGTTTTGGATTCTATAGCCGCGGTAAGCGTCGGGGTGATCGGGGGCAGGCCCTGTCTGGACCTGAATTATGAAGAGGATTCGAAGGCCGACGTCGACATGAACGTGATCATGACCGGGGCGGGCAAATTCGTGGAAGTGCAGGGGACGGCGGAGCAGGCGGCTTTTTCAAGGAAGGAGCTCTCGTCGATGCTAGACTTCGCGGAAAAAGGGATACGGGAGCTTTTTTCAATGCAGAAGATAGCCCTCGGGCGCGAGGTCTGAGGACGGGGATGAGGATCGCGCTTGCCACGAAGAACAGGGGAAAGATCGAAGAAATAAGAAGCATCCTTAAAGACACAGGGATCGAAGTAGTCACCCTCGATGAGTTCCCTTCCTTGAGGCTTCCTCCGGAAGAAGGAAAGACCTTTAAAGAGAACGCGCTTCTGAAGGCGCGCCATGTCGCCCGTGAAACAGGGTTTGCGGCGCTTGCCGATGATTCGGGGCTTGAAGTCGATTACCTCAGCGGCAGGCCCGGGGTATATTCCGCAAGGTACGCGGGCATTAACGCGGCTGACGAAGAGAACTGCGCAAAGCTTCTCGGCGAGCTTGAAGGCGTCCCGGACGATAAAAGAAGCGCCCGTTTCAGATGCGTCATCGCGCTCGTGGACAAAGGACGCGAAGAGACCTTTGAAGGAGCGCTGGAGGGCTTTATCGCCCATGAGCCGAAAGGGGAGAACGGTTTCGGCTACGACCCCGTGTTTTATATCCCCGGATTGAAAAAGACAGCCGCCGAGCTTCCCGGAGATGAGAAAAATTCGATCAGCCACAGGGGAAAGGCGCTCCGGAAATTAAAAGACCGCCTCGCGAAAAAAAGTTAAAGATACCTCAAAAAAATCTCTCAGGCTCCCTTGACAACAAAAAGTTCGTCAATTACACTTACTCAATAAGTAAGTTAGTAGACGGGTTTGTACGCGAGGTAATAAAGCCTGAAGTGCACAACCCCTATGAGACTTATAAAAATTCAAGAAAGGAGGTTGTGCAAAGATGCCTTCAGGAAAAGTAAAATGGTTCAACGAGTCTAAAGGTTTCGGTTTCATCGAGCAGGATTCAGGCGAGGACGTATTCGTCCACTACACTTCGATACAGGGGAATGGTTTCAAGACCCTGAGAGAAGGGCAGAGGGTGGACTTCGAGGTCACAAAAGGCCCAAAGGGACTCAAGGCTGAGAACGTAAATCCGCTATCCTAGTTTCAAGAAAGATCTTGTAAAAGCCCCCGCCCAAGCGGCGTGGGCTTTTTTTTTGCCTGTGCCAAACTCCGGCACAGCAGGCTGCTGAAAAAGTTCATCTGCTTCGTTGTCATTGTCGCTCGTCACTGCGGCGTACAGACAAAGTACGCCTCATTCCTCGCTTCTCGACGCCTTTGCAGCTGAATATGCATAGCGAGCGCATTCCCCGCAGCCTTCTGCGGGGCCAAGCGAGCGAATAGAAATTGTTTCCTTACATATCGAAGGTTCCCTGCGTATTCCGCTGGGAGCTTCAACCTTTTTGAGCAGCCTGAATAAATTTCCGTTTTTTTCAACACCCTGCTGGAAAACGGTCAGGGCCCTTGTCTGATCATCGTTCGCGCAAAATTGCAAAACAGAAAAAAAGATGGTATGCTTTTATTTCATCGCCGTAATACGCGGCTGACAAAGGCCTTCACAGGCGGATTTGCAGAAGGAATATGGAAGAAAAGATAATTATGGATGTGGTCCCCGGGCTTGAGGGGATACCGGCGGCGGAGTCCGCCATAAGTTTTATCGACGGCGACGCCGGGATACTCGAATACAGGGGCATCCCGGTGGAGACGCTCGCCAGGGAAAGCGATTTCCTGGAGGTGGCGTACCTCCTTATTTTCGGCCATCTGCCTGAAAAGGCGGAGTACGAAAAATTCAGGACGGACGTAACGTATCACACGAGGCTTAAGCTTAAGATACTGCGCATGATGGAGTATCTGCCTGAGAACGGACACCCGATGCATTACCTTCAGGCGGTTACATCTGCGATGGGCATGTACTACCCCGCGCGCGACACCCTCGACGCGGAGACCCGCTACTGGTCAGCCGTAAGGCTGATAGCGAAGCTGCCTACGATAGTCGCCGCATGCCACAGGCTCAAGCACGGTGACGCGCCGATATTGCCGAGGAACGACCTGTCGTTCGCGGCGAACTTTTATTATACGCTCTTTGAGTGCGAGCCGACCGGACTTATCGAGGAGATCCTCGACAAGATGCTGATCCTGCACGCCGACCATACCATGAACGCGTCTACTTTCAGCGCCCGTGTCGTAGGCTCTACGCTCGCTGACCCTTACACCATAGTGTCTTCCGCGATCGGGACCCTTTCCGGGCCTCTCCACGGCGGGGCCAACGAAGAAGTCGTCCATATGATAGACGAGATCGGGTCGAAAGACAGGGTCAGGGGGTTCATAGAGAGGAAGCTTGAGAAAAAAGAGAAGATAATGGGGATCGGGCACAGGGTCTATAAAACGACCGACCCGAGGGGCGAGGTGCTTAAAGGCTTTATCAAGAGGCTCGCGGACCAGAAGAATATCGACACCAATACGCTCGAGATATCGCGGGAGCTTGAGGCTGTCGTCAAGGAAAAGCTCGAACACAAGCATCTTCACCCGAACGTGGATTTTTATTCAGGGATAGTGTTCAAGGCGATAGGGATACCTACCGAATTGTTCACGCCGATCTTCGCCATGGGCAGGGTCGCCGGGTGGCTCTCCCACTGGATGGAGCAGCTTAAGTCTAACAGGATATACCGCCCGACGCAGAAGTATACAGGCCTCAGGCGTCAGCCGTACATACCGATCGATAAAAGGGGATAGCCGCCCCCGTAAATCCAATCAAAGATCCCCGGGAGCCGGTTCGGATCCCGGAGGATACCGGAATACACCCCATGAAAAAAAGCCTCTCTAAATATACATCCCGGGCTTTTTTTGCCCTGTTGTTTTTTCTGCTTCTAGCCGCGTCCGGCTGTTATCAGACCAGGTTCCTGAGGGTTCCTGACATGACCGAGATCCCCGTGCAGGGGCTTGTGGACGAGATGAAGCAGGTCGATATCGTATTCATAGGCGAGATACATAATGAGAAGGCGCATCACGAGATACAGCTCTCGCTCATACGCGCCCTCCACCAGGCTGGAGAGAAGCTGGCGATAGGGATCGAGATGTTCAAGGCCGAAGACCAGGATTCGCTTGACCGCTGGGTATCTGGAGAGATGGGGGAGGAGGAGTTCAAGAAGGTTTATCACAGGAACTGGCAGGTCTCGTGGTCTCAGTACAAAGGCATATTCATGTACGCGAAAGAGAATAAGATACCGGTAATCGGGCTTAACGTGCCGAGGAAGGTCATACATCAGGTATTTAAGAACGGGTTTGATTCACTGGGCCCCTCCGAGCTTAAAGAGCTTCCTCCCGGCCTTACGTGCGATGTGGATGCCGAGTACGAGGAGTTCATCAGGTCGGCGATGGAAGAGCACGGCCATATGGAAGACGCCTCTTTCAAGAACTTCTGCGAGGCCCAGATGGTATGGGATGCCGCCATGTCTCAAAAGGCCGTTGAATACCTGCGGGAGAACGAGGATACGATGATGGTGCTGCTGGCCGGAGGGGGGCATTCGTGGAAGCGGGGCATACCCGCGCAGGTAAGCCGCCGCTCTGATATGAGCTATATCGTCATACTCCCGGAGGTGTCGGATAAGATAAACTTCGAATCAATCACTACAAAGGACACCGACTATCTCTGGGTAGACTGATCAGGGATGTGAAAGTCCTTTCAGACTGGTAAAACCTTTTTGCGCGGCTTGCTCGTAGGGGTAGGGGCAGGGGCAGGGGGGAGGGTTTCTAAAACGGGACGTTTTCGCTTTACGGCGTAAGAACGTCTGGAAAACCCATGGAAGCCTGGGTAAGTCATTGCCCTCCGGGTGGAACTCCTGGCCCGTTCAGGGAGGCGGTCAGAAATTAAAGTATTCCTGCTGGTTCTCGTCAAAGAGCCTTCTGAACTCATCAGAGCAGTCCTTGTATCCCTTGAATACCTCCGGGTCGAACCTCTCTTCGGCGTTGTCGAGTATCTTGCAGGCGGCCTCATGCGAGAAAGGCTCCTTGTAGGGCCTCCTTGAGCGCAGGGCGTCGTAAATATCGACCAGGTTAACAATGCGGCCCGATATCGGAATCTCAGCCCCTTTAAGGCCCTTCGGATATCCCGAACCATTCCAGCTTTCATGGTGGGTAAGCGCTATATCCTGAGCCGCCTTGAGTATCTCCGAATCTGAATTCCGGAGGATATCGGCTCCGATGATGGTGTGCGTCTTCATTATGTCGGATTCCTCTTTGGTGTGCCCTCCCTTTTTAAGGAGGATGGAATCCGGTATGCCGATCTTGCCGACGTCATGCATGGGGCTTGCGAAGAATATCGCCTCTACTATCTGTTCGTTCAATCCAAGATATCTGGCCATGAGCTGCGAATACAGGCTGATCCTCTTTATGTGCCCGCCTGTTTCCTTGTCCCTGTACTCGGCGGCCAGGGTCAGCCGGTATACGGTCTCTATGTAGCCGTGTCTTATCTTTTCAAACGCCTTCTCAAGCTGGGCGCTTTTATCCATTACCTCGCCCTCCAGGATACGGCCGTGCTCGACGAGGAAGTCTTCGTATTTTTTTACCTTGAGGATGTTCTTTACCCTTACCCGGAACTCGGTTTCGTCTATGGGCTTTGAGAGGAGCTCGTCTGCTCCGTTAAGGAGGCCTTTTATCTTGGAGTCCCTGTCTGAAAGGGAGGTGACTATCAGGACGGGGATGTGCATCGTAAGCGGGTCTTGCTTAAGCCTCTTCGTGACCTCAAACCCTGTCATGCCCGGCATAACGACGTCGATTATAAGGAGATCAGGCTGGTAGGCTCTTAGCTTCTCTATCGCCTCGAGCCCGTTCTCGGCCGTGATGAACTCATGGCCGAGGTCTGTCAGGAGATCGGAGTATATCTGCAGGTAAAACCTGTCGTCATCAGCGACAAGTATACGGGCCTTTTTATCCCTGTAAAAGAAAGGCACGATGATTTTCTTTTCTTCCTTCATATCCCCGTTTTTTCATCTTGTAAGGCCGTTTGGCAAACCACAGGTTTTCAACCCCGGGGGCGAGCCAGACGGCGGTAACGCGCCTGCCCGGTATGAAAAAAGATTATTACGATAAAAGGAATAAGTCAAGGACTGAAAGCACGCATTTTAAAGAACAAACCCTTGACAGGGGCCTGGTATTCTAATATCATATTCTAAATTTTTTTCGAGGAAAGGACGGATTTGGCAGACCTCCCAGGAAAGGACTCCGTAAATAAAGCAAGGCCTTTACTCATAGCCATACTTGTTGGCATCTCTCTGTTTTTTTCAGCTTTCTTTTTTCTTACCCGCGAAGCCTCTTCAGATAAATTCGATACAGGCACTCACGTTATAAAAGCCCCGGGAAATAGCGACCTCAGGGATGGTGGCCCCGTCATGCCCGTAAATCCTGTGGAGCAAAAGCCCAGGGTCTCAAGATACGACTTCAGGCTGTCCGGGTCGAATACGTTTTATCAGATAATGTCCGTGCTGAACGTACCCGGCGCGGAGTCCGAGGAGATCCGTAAAAAGGCGCGCCCCATTTACGACCTCAAACAGCTCAGGAAAGATACCGTGCTGAGGGTTTTCACATTGGATGACAAGCTGGACAAGATAGAGTACACGTTCAGCGATTTTGAAACGCTTCTCATCGAGAGGGAAAAAGACGATTCGTTCAAGGTATCCAAATCCGAGCTTGCGCACGAGGTCCGTGAATCTTTAGTCTCAGGCACTATAGAAAATTCTCTTTACGAAGACGGCATCAAGGCGGGCGCCGACCCGCAGGCCATAATGGCGCTCTCCGACATCTTCGCGTGGGATGTAGACTTCGCGTCCGACATAAAAAAAGGCGATTCCTTCAATATTCTTGCCGAGGTGCTCTATGTGGACGGCGTCCCTGTGAGGACAGGCAGGGTGCTTGGGGCTGAGATGGTCAACGAGGGCAAGAAATACACCGCCTTCTACTTCCGCGGCGCTGACGGGGACGGGTACTACGACGCGGATGGCAAGTCTTTAAGGAGGACGCTCCTTAAGTCGCCTTTAAGATTTCGCCGCATTACGAGCTATTTCTCGAAAGGCCGCTTCCACCCGATACTCAAGAAGTACAGGCCCCACCACGGGATCGATTACGGTGCGCCCGTAGGCACCCCGATAGAATCCGCCGGAAGCGGCAGGGTCGCATACGCGGGCTGGAAGGGCGGTTACGGCAACTTCGTGGAAATAAGGCACAATAATAATTATTCGACGGCCTACGGCCATCTATCAAGGATAAATAAAGGCATAAAGACGGGCGCGAAAGTTGACCAGGGCGCTGTCATAGGATATGTCGGCTCCACGGGCATATCAACCGGCCCGCACCTTCACTATGAAGTAAAGCTCTCCGGGAAACTGATAAACCCCCTGTCCATCAAGGCGGTCTCCGACGCGTCGGTCACGAAGAAGGACAGGCTTAAGTTCGCCTCCTTTAGAGAAGGCATGGAAAAGAAGCTTTCCGGAAAACAGACGGTTACCGCCGCATCAGGGGCAGCTCCCGCCGCTCAAGTCAAACAGGTATCCACAAAAAATTAGTCCTCTTCCCCGGAAGGGGCGGGTATAAGTGAAGCCCGCGCCCTGTCCCTTTAGCTTTGCAGGGTGCGCCGCGCGCACCAGTTATGCCTTTTCAGCTTAATATCCTGACCGTGTGCCGCGCTATCATGCGCTCTTCATTTGTCTTTATCACCCTGACTACCGCATGGCTTTTGTAATGCGATATGACAGAGGCGTTGGAGGCGTTCTTTTTCGCATCAAGCACTATCCCGAGAAATTCCAGTTCCCTGCATATCTTCTCCCGTATCTCCGGCGAGTTCTCGCCGATACCGCCTGTAAATACAAAAGTATCCACCCCTCCAAGCGCTACGATGAGGCCGCCGAGGAATTTACGCGCCTGGTAGCAGAAAAGGTCCACAGCCATCGCGGCCCTGGGCTCGTCATCGGCCTTGTTGAGCAGGTCCCTCATCTCGGAGCTTAACCCCGAGAGCCCCAACAGGCCCGATCCGCGGCTTAAGAGCTCGTTCACCTGGTCTGCATCAAGGCCTTTTTCTTTCAGGAGATATATGATCACCCCGGGGTCCATATCTCCCGCGCGGGTGCCCATAATAAGGCCTCCGAGCGGGGTAAACCCCATGGTGGTATCAACGGGTTTGCCGTTGCTGACCGCGGCCATGGAGCAGCCGTTCCCGAGGCGGGCGATAATGACGCGGCCAGCCGCGACCTTGTCTCCAGCCGACTCCTTAAGCTCGCTTAGGATGTATTCGTAGGACAGGCCGTGAAAGCCGTAGCGTATTACCCCTTCATCCCTAAGGTAGAGCGGGATCGGAAACATCTTTGCGACCTCAGGCATGTTCCTGTGAAAGGCGGTATCAAAGCAGGCGATCTGTTTGATCTCCGGAAAAGACTTCTCAATGGCCTCGATCGCCTTTATCTCATAAGGAAGGCGTTCAGGCGCGAAAGGGACTATCCTCTTCAGCGTGAGGATGAGCTCCTTATTTATGAGCGATGTCCTGCTGTGCCTTGTGCCCCCGTGGACTATCTTGTGGCCGACCCCATCGAGCCGTTCACCGTCAGGGATGGTCTTGATCCAGTCGAAGAGGAGTTTTACCGCATCTTCATGGCCGGGTGTCCTCATTTTTTCGTCTTTTATTATTTTCCCAGACGAATCCCTGGCTTCGAAGGCGCCGTTCTCAAGCCCGATACGCTCGAGCTTGCCTGAAAGCTTGAGGCCTTCATAGCCGTAGAGGCCGATGTGGTATAGGGAGAATTTTATCGAGGATGAACAGCTGTTTATCGTAAGGACGCGCTTTATATCTTCGGCCATGTAGACCCCTGTCCGATTACATAGGCTCCGGCAAGCTTATCTTTTTATTCTGCCAGAGTTTGTCTTTTTGTGAAGGGTACGGAGGGAAGAGAGGTCTATTTCAGGGAGGACAGCAGCCATGCGTTGGCCAGTGGGGCTAGGAATTCGGAGGCTATCACCAGTGACCAGAGCCTTCCTTCCTGGATACGGTATTCTAAGATTATCTTTTCCAGGGGCATTTTGAATACGTAATGGCCGAAACCGAACTCGAAGGTAAGGCTTAAGCAGACCCAGAGGATACCGGTATAGATCGCAGGCGTAAAGTACCCGCCCGGATAGCCGACCTTGAGATAGATCCTTGAGGCGATAAAAATCACCGCTATGGCGAAAAAAGTCCTGTAGAGATGGGAGCCGTAATCACCGAGGGCCTTCGAGACCACGAACTCCGAGAAGACCCCGTTGATTATGGCGATCACCACCATTACAAACCAGAAAAGGAAAGCCAGTTTAAGATTCATAAATTTATCAACCTGATTGGAAGCCCCGGGGCTTTTAAGCCCGGTGGAACCACCCTCTGATAACGGCGGCGGAGGCCATTCGTCCCATGGTTGGTTTTTTTCACGGATACCCTGAGTTTAGCCAGGGGAGGTTATCTTGCGAAAGGCCCTTTCCATTTTCTCATGCCGCCGGCGACGTTATAGACATCTTTATATCCATTTTTTGTCAGTATTTCGCCGAGCTCGTCGCCCATCGGGCCGCCGTGACAGATAAAAACGATGCGGTCTTTAGGGTTCAGTTCCTTAAGTATCCTCTTTTGTGAATTATCCTCGTAGGGGATGTTTATCGCGCCCGGCACATGGCCTCTGGAATAAAGCTCGGACTCCCTTACATCGACTATGACTATAGGCGAGCCGTCCTTCATCATCGACTGAAGCTCCGCGCCCGTGATGACCTTGTGGCCGGCAAAAGCCGCGCCGTAAGCCAATGCCACGAAGGCGAAAGCCACGGTTATCACCGTCAGGATTTTTTTCATCTCAACCCTCCTGTTTTAGGAATTGCCTAAACTCACGTTTTATTTTATCCTATTAAAGGAGTAAATATAAAGGAGTAAAAGTGAGATTGTTTAAAAAAGGCGCTCATCCAGTCTGGTACGCCGGATACGAATGCGGCCTTGGGCTTGTCTCCGTGGCCCTGTCCGAATCAGGTATAACCGACATATCCATATCGCCTTCCGGCAACGCTGGGCCGTTTTTTGAAAAGATGGCCGAAAGATGGGGCCTGTCGCTTAAGAGAGACGCGTCACGCTTTGCCAAAATATTCAAGGCCCTTGACGGTTATTTCAAGGGCGGCGATCTCCCGTTCGGCCTTCCCTTGTCGCCAACCGGTACGGAGTTCGAGATAAAGGTCTGGAAGGCGCTTGCCCGTATCCCGTGGGGCGAGGTAAGAAGCTACGGCCAGGTCGCATCGCATATCGGCAGACCCAAGGCCGCGAGGGCCGTAGGCAACGCCTGCGGGCAAAACCCCATACCCATAATTATCCCATGTCACAGGGTCTTAAAAGGCGATGGCGGTATCGGCGGGTATACCGGCGGTATAGGCATCAAGAAATTCCTGCTTGAGCTGGAGGGCATAGGGCTTTAACAAATTGCCCGGCAGGGTGTTTTCAATACACCGCTAATACAAAGATAGCGGGCCGTGAGCTACGAGGGCGCCTGCGGCAGCCGCTGCCAGAGAGATCGCCACCATAAACCAGTGCATCCTGTTGAGCTTTTTGAATACCCCGTCTATATCCATCTGGGCGCCGCTTTTTGCCATATTCTCCAGCATCTTCTTTATTATGATCGGCTCAAGCCCGAAGAGCATCACAAACCAGAATACCCATACCATCGTCATTACGGTAAGCGGTATGCCCGCCCTTGTAAAGAGGAGCTTGTGCCAGCCCATCATGAACATCATGATAAAACCGGATATGCCGGTTATCAGGTTATAGGCCCTGGCGATACTGGCGAACCTGTGCTCTATCCTCTGGAACATCAGTACCTTCTGAAGCGCATCCGGTGTTTTTATGGCCATAGGAAGGACTATCATGGTTACGAACGCAAGGCCGCCGATCCAAAGTATGACAGTAAGGAGATGCACTATGTGCATCAGGTAAAAAAACATTTCAAGCCCCCTGTTTTTTGTCTGCTTTAACGTTCCGCTTAAAAGAGTTTATATATCAACTGAAACTTCCTGCAGAGGACTCGGTGTGAGCGATCCCTCATTTTCAAGTATCTCACGGAGATTTTACCTTTAACATGACGGAAATCAAGGTAAAAACAATAAATGAACCATCCCGTAGACAAGCTGCGGGGCATCATCCCTAAAATCTCCCCACCTTTGACAGGTCTGGTAAATGGCTTTTTGCACGCTACCGCACGCTTTCGGGTATTGGCTCCGCTCGCTGTCGGCTCTCTCCCTTCAATGGAACTGAAGCTCGGTCGCTCGCCTCTTTTATGCTCGCTTCGCAATACCCCTGGTATTTTTTGTAGGGCCCGTTCCCCGAACGGGCCGGGATTAAGGGAATAAGGAACCCTGCAGCAAGCAAAGCCTCCCCTCACCCTCTTGCCGTCTCCTGCAACAGCGTAGAAAGCCCTGTATAACGACAAATTGGCCTGACTCCTCCATTTAGTTTTTTAAAACCTTGACAACTTTATAATAAGTATTATAATAGAATTGTTCTAATGTAGGAACTATTCAACTCAAGGGTGGCTCAATATGCAGAAGATAATCGAGAAATTCAAAGGAAGAGGGTTCAAGCTTACACCGCAGAGGATAGCGATCCTTAAATTCCTTGAGGGAAACACGAATCATCCTACCGCGGAGGATATATTTCTCGAAATCAGGAAAAACCACCCGACCGTGTCGTTTGCTACGGTCTACAATACTGTCCAGACGCTTAAAAAAATGGGTGAGATTCTTGAGATCACGATAGATCCCGAGAGGAAGCACTTTGATCCTAACCCCAACCCACACCACCATATAATCTGTACGGCCTGCAACAGGATAGGCGATATCTTCGTGGATTACTCCGAGTCGCTTAAGCTTCCGGCGGACGTACTGGAAGAATACAGCACTTCAGGAAATCATATAGATTTTTACGGCGTATGCAGGGATTGCCAGATCAAACAATAAAAAAGAAATGGAGGAATTAAACATGTCTGAAATAGCGGCAGTACAGAACGAGTCACCTGATTTTAAGGCGCAGGCGGTCATGAAAGACGGCTCGATGAAGGAGATTAAACTTTCGGATTACAAAGGAAAGTACGTGGTTCTTTTCTTCTATCCGCTCGATTTCACCTTTGTCTGCCCCACAGAGATCATAGCCCTTAGTGACAGGATAGAGGAGTTCGAGGTAAGGAATGCCCAGGTCCTGGGCGTATCAGTGGACAGCCACTTTTCGCATATCGCATGGCGCAATACCCAGAGGAAGAAGGGGGGCATCGGGGAAGTGACATATCCGCTCATCTCAGACCTCGATAAATCCATAAGCAGGAAATACGGGGTGCTTCTTGAGAAGCCGGGCATAGCCTTGAGGGGTTTATTTATAATAGACAAGATGGGAAAGCTCCGTCATATAACAATAAACGATCTGCCGCTTGGAAGGAATGTGGATGAGATATTAAGGGTGCTTGACGCCGTCCAGTTCAATGAAAAGCACGGTGAAGTCTGCCCCGCCAACTGGAATAAGGGACAGGAAGGCATGAAGCCCAACCAGGCAGGTCTTGAACAATACGCGGAGGCACACTTCTAGGGTAAAGAAAGTGGCGGCTTTGGAGTGCAGGGCACGTGACTACCCAAGGGAAACAGGGCATGAGCCCGG
This sequence comes from Deltaproteobacteria bacterium, assembly GCA_016218105.1. Taxonomy (GTDB): domain Bacteria; phylum Desulfobacterota; class GWC2-55-46; order GWC2-55-46; family GWC2-55-46; genus GWB2-55-19. The sequence goes on along the minus strand of JACRET010000005.1, from coordinate 90,855 downwards.
GAAGCGTCCGGGATGCCAGAAAGCTGATTTTGTCAAAACCCAATCCCGATCCGATTGAGGATTCAAGACGGAATTTCCTTTCTGGGAAAGGAGATGGTAAATATATGCACGGGAATTATCTCTGCTTTGAAGAGATACCCAAAAACCTGAATCCAGCCTTAAAAGGGCGGGATGAGAACAAAAAAGGTCTGGAACGCGTCTCTTCGCGTTCTTCAGATGAAGAGGCCCAAAGGCCGCTTCACAAAAACAGAGCTGGAGCCGAAGGAGGCGAAAAGAGAGGGGCTGACGAAGGTCTCTCTGCCGACTCTGTAACCATATACTTTAACAGTATAAAAAAGATATCTCTCCTTACCCGTAAGGAGGAGAGGGTGTTGGCCAGGCGTATCGCCAAGGGGGATCGCGAGGCGAGAAAACAGATGATCGAGGCAAATTTGCGGCTCGTCATCAATATAGCAAAGAAACACGTGAACAGGGGATTGGCGATCCAGGACCTGATAGAGGAAGGCAATATCGGACTTATCAAGGCCGTTGAGCGCTTCAAGGTCTCAAAAGGCTGCAAGTTTTCCACTTACGCCACATACTGGATAAGGCAGTCGATAGACCGGGCCATAGCGAACCAGGCCAATACGATAAGGCTGCCTATTCACGTGACGACGGATATTTCGAAGATTACAAGGGCGGAAAGGGAACTGAGCTCCGTGCTCAGCAGGGAGCCCAGCATAAGGGAGGTCTCGGAGAAGACAGGGCTTTCCGGGAGGTACGTGAAAAAGCTCAATATGATAAATAAAAAGAGCTTATCCCTTGAAGCCTCGCTCTCTGAGGACAACGAACAGTCCCTTCTTGATATACTTGAGGATGAGAGCGTGCCGGCGCCGATAGAGTCGGCCTCATCCGTGGTAAGGGCAGAGATGATAGAAATATGGTTGAATGCGCTTGATGAGAACGAGAGGAAGATCATCAAGTTGCGCTTTGGCTTAGGCTCAAGAGAGCCTGAAACCCTGGAGGCCGTGGGAAAGAAGTTCGGCATCACAAGGGAGAGGGTTCGGCAAATCGAGGCAAAAGCCCTCGAAAAGCTAAAGAAGATAATAGAAGAAACGGATGTAACCTTTTCGGATGTAGTATAGACATTTGCCGGTTTTTTCAAAGGGGTGGTCGAAAGACCGCCCCTTTTTTTATGTCGTCTACTCAATCCTCCAGGAACGCCGGGATGTGAAAATTCGTGCAGGCTGGTAAAAGGCCTTTTGCACGCTGCCGCGCGCTCTCGGGGTATTGGCTCCGCTCGCTGTCGGCTCTCTCCCTCCAATAGAACTGAAGCCCGGTCGCTAGCCTCTTTTATGCTCGCTTCGCAATACCCCTGTGATTTTTTTAAACAAAAAAAACGAAAGTCTTTGCGAGCGGAACGAAGCGATTTGTTTTTAAACCCCTCACCCAGCCTATCCCCAAATGGGGAGAGGGGTTTTTCGTGTAGGGCCAGGTCCCCGAACGGGCCGGGATCAAAGGAACCCTGTCGGCAAGCTGCGGGGTATGCACTCGCACTATGCATATCCAGCCCGGTTTTTTTTGCGGTTTTGTTTTCCTCTGCTAGACTTAAACAATACACCTTTGGCTGAAACCCTTTTTACTTGAGAGGCGGGTCATGGGCAATGACGAGGCGGATGTTTCTAGGAGAAAGTTCCTGAAGGCGCTTACCGCCGCTACTTCCGTTATCGGGCTAGCCGGTTTGGGGGCCGCGGCGCTGCCTTTTATCAGGGCGATGGAGCCGTCGAAGGGTATATTAGCCGCTGGAAGGGTCGAGGTCGATATCTCAGATCTTAAAACCGGCGGATTTAAAAAGATAATCTGGAGAAAAACACCTGTCTTTATCCTCAGGCGAACCGCCGTGATGATAAAGGCGACCGAAAAGACAGACCCGGCGGCCCTCGCCGATCCGGCCACACCCGATGACCGCGCAATAAGGCCGGATCTCTTCGTGGGGCTGGGGATATGCACCCATCTTGGGTGCGTGCCGAGATTCATGCCTGAGAGGGTGCCAAACACTGACCAGCCCGGGTTTTACTGCTTATGTCACGGGGGCCTCTACGATACCCTCGGGCGGCGTCTCGGCGGGCCTCCGCCTGAGAACCTCCATCTCCTCCCATACAGGCTTATCGATGAGAACAGGCTGGAGCTTGGGACAGAGACATTCGGTGGATATACGGAAAACGTAAGGACGATAAAGCAGCTGCCGAAGGGATAATGAACGCCTGAAAACCCAGGGTTTTCCAACCGGCTTGATAAAGGCCAGAGGCGCAAATGGGTAAAAAAATACTCGATTGGGTAAACAGACGCCTGCCCCTCTCGGAGTTCATAGAAAAAAACCTGACCGGCTATCAGACGCCGCGTAACCTGAATTATCTCTGGAACTTCGGGGCGATAGCCGGGACTTTTTACGCGATACAGGTCATAAGCGGTATCTGGCTCGCGATGTTCTATAAGCCGGACGCTAACCTCGCGTTCGACAGCATCCAGTATATAATGCGGGACGTCCACTGGGGCTGGCTTATCAGGAACCTGCACGCCACCGGCTCCTCCGCCATATTCATAGCGCTATACATACACATGGGAAGAGGCCTTTATTACGGTTCGTACCAGAGGCCGAGGGAGCTCTTGTGGATCATAGGCTTCTTTGTGTTTGTGGCCTTTATGGCGGAGGCGTTCATGGGCTACGTCCTTCCATGGGGGCAGATGTCTTTCTGGGGGGCGACCGCGATAACCAACGTCTTTACCGTGATACCGGTTATCGGAGCGCCGCTTACGGCCTGGATAAGGGGTGACTTCGCCATGGGGGACGCGACGCTTACGAGGTTTTTCGCCCTCCACACGACACTCCTGCCCATCGGCGTAATAGGCGCGCTGCTGGCGCTGCACCTGACCGCTCTGAGAAAGGTAGGCTCCAATAACCCTGAGGGGGTGGACTTCGATAAAAAATTGCCACTTACAGTCCCGTTTTATCCTTACTATATAACAAAGGACTTGTGGTTGATCTCTCTGTTTTTGACCGTATTTCTCTATGTTATCTTTTTCGCCCCGAGACTCTTCCTTGAGCCTGTGAATAATGAGCCGGCAAATCCACTGGAGACGCCCTTAAATATCGTCGCCGAATGGTACCTGCTCCCATTCTACGCGATACTCAAGACCGTACCCAGCAAGCTCGGCGGCGTGATAGCCCTCCTGAGCGCGGTGCTCTTCATAGGGATCGTTCCGTTCCTCGACAGAAGCAAGGTAAGGAGCGCGAAGTACAGGCCGGTAAAAAGGGTGCTTACGTGGATATTCTTCCTGGACTTTATCCTGCTCGGATATGTCGGCAAGTATCAACCGAACGTAGTCTCTTTCCTTGGGGTAGAGATGCACACGCTCGGCATTATTGCCGTAACCTACTATATGCTCTATTTCATAACCATGCCGGTCGTATCCTACTATGAGCCTGCCAAGGCCCCGCCGGGACTGGTCCTGGCAAAAGAAGACAAAGAGGCATAAGTGCGCTCAATTTTAGCCATTTTCCTGTTGTATGTTTTATCAGGCTCGGCGTTTGGCGCGGAAGGGCCGCGCATAAAGCTCGATACCGGCAAAGAGGCGGTCGAGAGGGGCAGGGCTGTGTTTATGGCCTCCTGTAAGATGTGTCATGCCCTTAGATACTATGAGGATGAAGAGCACAAAAACGGGCTACCCGCGGACATGGATGTGCAGTCGATAAAGTCATCACTCGGAAAAGAGGCGCCTGACCTGAGCCTCATGGCTATATCAAAAGGGAAGGGGCAGGACGGCGCGAGGTACGTCTACAGGCTTTTGACGACATACTATACAGACCCTGCCGGAGAGATCAGGAACAGGGCCTTTGCCGAGGAGACCCAGGGAGACGGAACTATCGCGATGCCGCCGCCGATACTGATGGACGACCCCATGCTTATTCAGAAATCCAATGATACCGCGGCATTCCTTCTGGACGTGGCGGAGCCTGCAAAGGAAAGGAAGAGCGTAGGTGCCAAGGTGATGGTCTACATGGCGATACTTACGGGCCTTCTTTATATTATAAACAGGCTGACATGGAAGGACGTTAAAAAAGCAAGGTGAAAATCAGCCCTGCCCCCCCCCAGGACAGGTAATGATGGCGGAATATCTTCAATAATCGATACCCTTCTGCGGCGCTATCCCCAGCCTGTAGGCGTGCTTCACCTCTCCTATCTCCGAAACCGTATGCGCCCTGAAGACGACCTCCGGGTGCGCGTCCCTTCCGGTAAGGACAAGGTGGAGCGCCGCCGGTTTGTTGTCTATCAAACCGAGAACCTGTTCCAGGTCGACGAGCTTTAATTTAAGGGAGTTGTTTATCTCATCGAGTATGACTATATCGTAGTCCCCGGAAGCTATTTTTTCCTTCGCTAACGAGAGTGCTCCCTGAGCGTCTTTTCTGTGCTCCGGGAACTTGTAAGGGTTGCCCATTATGCCGCAAAAGCCCTTCCCTTTCACGTGCAGCTCTACTTCAGGGGCAAGCCTCTTTATCGAGTCCAGCTCACCGGAGTGTATATCCCCTTTCATGAACTGGATGAGGCAGACCTTCATGCCGTGTCCCGCCGCGCGGAGCGCGATCCCAAGGGCGGAGGTCGTCTTTCCTTTGCCGTTGCCTGTTATGACCACGACAAGCCCGACCTTTTTTCCCGGCTCAAGGTGTTGGATCTCAGTCTCTTCGTTCATTACTAAAGTATAACAGGTTTTTTTGTATGATAAATCGATGGATTTTCTTCCCATTTGGGGATAGGCTGGGTGAGGGGGATATTTAACCGAGATTGCTTCGCTCTGCTCGCACTGACAGCTGTTTTTGCTTTTGTTTTAAAAAATCACAGGGGGTATTGCGTAGCGAGCATAAAGGAGGCGAGCGACCGGGCTTCAGCTTTATCAAAGGAAGCAAGCCGACAGCGAGCAGAGCCAATACCCCGAAGGCGCGCGACAGCGCGCAAAAAGGCCTTTTACCAAGAGGCCGGAATTTCACCCTCCCTTAGTCCCCTCTCGTCTGACAGGCTGCTGAAAAAGTCCCCCCGCCCCTGCGAAGGCCCTAATCTGATATTTCAAGTCCTTTCCGATTTTGCTATACTAAGCTATAATCACAGCAAAACCGGAGAGGAAAATGGCTCACGGCCGCCGTCATAAGCCGAAGGGAAACATTTTAACACAGAAGAACATATCGATAGTCCTCGTTGAGCCCCAAAGCTCAGGAAACGTCGGAAGCGTGGCGAGGGCCATGAAAAATACTGGCTTTTCGGAACTTGTCCTTGTAAATCCCTGCGAATATCTCAACAACGAGTCCTATTCATTCGCCTGCAAAGCCGATGACATCCTTAAGGGCGCGCGCGTCGTCAGCACATTGGATGAGTGCTTGAAGGAAACAGGGCTTATCATAGGCACTACCCGGAGGATGGGCAAGATAAGGTATCCCGTGCTTACGCTTCAGGAAGCGGCGCCCAGGATATTGGAGTTCAGCGCGTCCAACCGCGTTTCGATCCTTTTCGGCAGGGAAGACAGGGGCCTGGAGAACGAGGAGATACCCCTTTGCGATATGCTCGTCGAGATACCGACGCACGACGATTATCCCTCCATCAACCTCTCTCACGCGGTATTCACCGTCTGCTATCATCTGTTCGTGGAGAAGGGCTCCGTAAAGCCTGCCGTGGAGGTCGCGCCCCGCGAAGAGCTTGAGAGGATGTATATCCATATGGAGGCGGCACTCAGGGCGCTCGATTACGGGGAGCAGGGGGGAGAGTATCTATTGGAGGCTATCTTGAGGAGCTTTAGAAAGCTCCTTGGAAGGACAGGGCTTATGCAGAAAGAGATAAATATGCTCAGGGGCATATTTACACAGATAGAGGCGAGGGTCGCGCCAAAAGGTTTTAAAGACGATGACAAAAAAAATCTCGTCTGAAATGAATAAGATAATGTTTGAGAACGCGCTAGGCCTCATGGACGGCACAAAGGCCTCGGCGATAATCGTGTTTCTCGACGCGACCGAAGACTGGAGGTTCTGGAAGGAATCCGCCCGTAAAAAAGACCTCGTACTGGTCACGCAGAAGCCCGAGACGCTTTTGGACCTTAAGCCGTACAGGGATGAGCTTAAGGGGGTAGTCAAGCTCCCGGAGGTAAAGCTAACGAGGATAGGACAGATAAAGCTCTCGACCATCATGTGCATCACGGAGTCGGCTATAAAGAGCTGCGAGAGGATAGTATGCCTTACGGGGCTCCCTGCCAGAGGCGTCCTCGATACGCTTATAGCGATCGACCTTGAGAAAGAGACTGAGATATTTACTACGAGGGGCATCTCGAAAGACCTGTTGAAAAAAGTAAAGCCCGAGGTGATAGAGACGGTCTTGAATATCGCGCTCGAGCTTTCGAGCGAAGGCAGGGAAGGCAAGGCCGTAGGCACGACGTTCGTAATCGGCGACCATGAAAGAGTGGAGAAGCTCAGCCGTCCCCTCATCATGAACCCGTTCAAGGGCTATCCGGAAGAGACCAGGAACATCATGGATGAGGCGGTGCACGAGACGATCAAGGAGTTCGCCCTCCTTGACGGCGCCTTTATCATCAGGGAAGACGGGATCGTGATGAGCGCCGGGGTTCATCTCGACGCGGCATTGGAGGAGGAGGGGCACAAGCCCGGCCTCGGGTGCCGGCACATGGCCGCGGCCGGTATTACGGACGTTACCGACGCAATCGCCATAACTATTTCGGGCTCAACCGGGATAGTGAGGATATTCAGGAAAGGCCGGACGCTCCTGGAGATGGAAAAGGCAGCGAGGCCTGAGAGGGATTTCAGCAGCAAGCCTGTTGAATAACAAGGGCCTTGACAGAGGCTCTTTAAAAATGTAATGATTGTCCGGTCATATCAGGGTGTTCCCCTTTCAAGGGGGAATTAAAAGGGAATCCCGTGTTCTGTATGCTGGATCAGAGAATCGGGAACGGACCCGCCACTGTAAACGGTGACGAAATCCGCATTTTTGCCACTGGCGATAGCCGGGAAGGCGCGGAGATTAGGACGAACCGTAAGTCAGGAGACCTGCCCTTGATATGCCTCACGTGTTCTTCGACGGTAAAGAAGGTGAGGGTTTTGGAGAGGCTTATTTTTTGAATTTCCGACCCCCCCTTCTTGTTTGAAGCGGGGTTTTTTTTATTTCCGGACTTAATGGAGAGCTAAGATGGCAAAGGTGAATTCGAAAAGGGCTATACTGCTTCTGGGACACGGCAGCAAGGCCCACGAGGCCAACGAGACGCTGAGGAAAGTAGCCAAATCCGTCGAGACTGCGGGAGGTTACGGGTACGTCCTTCCGGGCTTTCTGCAGATGGAAAGGCCTGACTTCCAGGAGGCCGTGGATATACTCGTATCAAAGGGTTTCAAAGACATAGTGGTGATGCCGTACTTCCTGTACATGGGTCTGCATGTTACGAAAGACCTCCCTTCGGAGATGGACGCCGCCAGGGTGAAGTACCCTGACCTTGAGTTCACCTTTACGCAGAACTTAGGCTTCCACAGTAAACTTATAGACATAACCGTCCAGAGGATAGAGGAGGCGCTCAAGGAAGATGCCCCCGCGCCCGCATCCTTCGCTCAGCATCCGATAGAAAAAGAAAGCTTCCGCATTATCGGAGAGGAGATGGACTCGTCGCGTTTTACCCCCCTTGAGCTGCCGATAGTCAAGCGGGTGATACATTCGACGGCGGATTTTGAATTCAAGGATATCATCCGCTTCAGCAAAGGCGCGATAGACGCCGGCATGGCGGCGATCAAGGCAGGAAAGAACATCGTAACGGATGTGAGGATGGTCGAATCCGGGATAATGAAATACAGGCTCGCCCCTTACGGGGTGAAGACCTATTGTTTTTCATCGGACGATGACGTTGCGGAAGCGGCGGAGCGCGGCAACATCACAAAAACAGCGGCATCCATGAGAAAGGCCGCGGCCTATATGGAAGGCGGGATCGTCGCCATCGGGAACGCCCCTACGGCCCTCGCGGAGCTTCTCAGGATAATCAGGGACGGCGCGCCAAGGCCAGCTCTTATCATCGGGGTGCCAGTCGGCTTTGTCGGCGCGAAAGAGGCGAAGGACGAACTTATTAAAAGCGGCCTTGCCTTTATCGCCTCCGAAGGAAGGAAGGGCGGGTCGACTGTGGCTGTGGCGATAGTAAACGCGCTGGCCATAGAGGCCGCCGCTAAATAACCCAAGGTTCAGCCATGCATATACCGGACGGATATCTAAGCCCGAAGACCTCAGCGGCATTCTTCGCGGTGATGCTGCCGGTCTGGTATATCGCTTCACGCAGGGTAGAGGCCGCGCTTAAATTAAAAGAGCTGCCGCTGCTGGCCCTGTGCGCGGCGTTTACCTTTGTGATAATGATGTTCAACATCCCTATCCCGGGCGGCTCTTCGGGCCACATGATAGGGAGCGTGATAGTTGCGATAGTGCTCGGGCCGTGGGCCGGGGTAATAGCCTTAAGCCTCGCCGTGATACTTCAGGCGTTCCTTTTCGGCGACGGCGGGGTGACGGCCATCGGGGCCAATAGTTTCAATATGGCCTTTGTGATGAGCTTCGGAGGGTATTACGTCTACAGGGCTGTGGCGTTCGGGGAGCCCGGGGTTGTGAGAAGGTCGGCTGCCGCCGGTGTCGCCGCTTATATAGCGGTAAATCTGGCGGCCCTGGCTGTGGCGATAGAGCTTGGCATTCAGCCCATGATCGCATCAGGTCTGGACGGCAGGCCGCTTTACGCGCCCTATCCGCTCTCGATATCTATACCCGCGATGATGGCGCCGCATCTATTGTTTTTCGGGCCGGTTGAGGCGCTCGGTACGGCCCTTGTAATATCGTACATACACAAGACCAGCGGAGAATTGTTGAAAACGCCGGGCTTAAAGCCGCTATGGGCATTCCTGGCGCTCCTCATAATACTTGCACCGCTGGGCCTTTTAGCCTCCGGCACCCCTTGGGGAGAATGGGGCAAAGGGGAGATCAAAGATATCGTCGGCTATGTCCCCGAAGGCATGGAGAGGTTTGGGGATCTCTGGAACGGGATACTTCCCGGCTACGCTATGCCCGGTTTTGAGAGCCGCCTGGGCTCAACGGCCTTTTACATAATATCCGCGCTCATCGGGAGCCTGGCCGTAGTCTTCATTATTTTTCTCTGGGGCAGGATATGGCGTCGGTGAAACTGCCGGATTGGTTCAAGGAAGCGAGCGGCAGGCCCTGCGCTAAAGGCGATAGCTTTGCCACGCCGGGCTTTCTTGAGAAAAACATGGAGAACATCGCCTCGTTCATGAGGGATGCCGTGGCCTCCGAGGAATACGCCTCCAGGCCGGGGGCGCTACAATCCTTGACGCCAAAGGCGCGGATAGGCGGAATGCTCGCGCTTGTCGCGGCGTGCTCCCTGACCGCGCATATACTGGTGCTTGCCGGGGCGCTTCTGATGGTAGCGGCCGCGACGATCGTCTCCGGGGTGGGGTTTTACGCGCTTATTAAAAGGGTGCTGCCTTCTTTAATATTCACCGCTGCCCTGGTGGCGCCGGTTTTTTTCAGTTTCATAACGCCGGGTACGGATATATTTGATTTTGCGATAAGCGGGGTCAAGGTCTCGGTAACAAGGGAAGGCTTGAGCGTAGGTTTCTTTTTGATCATGAGGGTAGGCGTAATGGTGGCTCTCATCTCGCTCCTTCTCCTTACGACCAGGCAGACTGATTTTTTCAAGGGTCTGCGAGATCTGCACGTTCCGTCGTTTTTTGTGACCGCCCTTTATATGACGTTCAGGTATATTTTTATACTGGTCAAAACGGTTGAAGACGCGACTTTCGCGAGGAAATCAAGGACTATAACCCGGACAGGGCTCAAGGAATCACAGAGGTGGGCCGCGTCCCGGATAACGCTATTGCTAAAGAAGTCCCTGAATATGGCCGAAGAGGTCAATATGGCGATGGCCTCCAGGGGCTTTACAGGCAGGATAAAATCTTTTAAAAGCCCATCGATGCGGAAGAGGGATTATCTCTGGCTTTTTTTCACCATATTCTTCCTCTTCCTCTCTTTTGGAGTATAGGTGGAGTATAGGTGGAGTATAGGTGGAGTATAGGTGGAGTATAGGGGCGGATTTATAAGGGGACAGGCCAGAGAAGATGAAAGAAGAGGTCTTTAGCCTTGCTTCCGTAAGTTTCGCTTACGGCAACTCATTCGCCCTCAGGGACGTAAACTTCAGCATCGGCCCGGGCGAAAGCCTCGGCATACTCGGGGCCAACGGCAGCGGCAAGTCTACGTTATTAAAGATACTCAACGGGCTTGTCTTCCCGACATCGGGCACGGTCAGGTTCTACGGGGACGCGGTCACGGAAGATACCCTCAAGGGCGGATTGCTTAAGTGCTTCAGGGAGCGTGTCGGATTTGTATTCCCTGAGCCGGACGTGCAGCTCTTCTGCCCGACTGTGTTCGATGAGGTGGCGTTCGGGCCTCTGCAGCTGGATCTGCCGAAAGACGAGGTAAGACAGAGGACGGAAGGCCTCCTTGATATGCTGGGCATCGCGGCCTTGAGAGACAGGCCGCCGTACGCGCTCAGCAGCGGCGAAAAGAAAAAGGTGGCCATAGCATCCGTGCTCTCGATAAACCCGGATGTGCTGCTCCTTGACGAGCCGACGAACGGGCTTGACCCGAGGACCCAGGTCTGGCTCTTTGAGATCCTCCAGGGCCTTAAAGACCTTAAGAAGACATGCATAATGTGCACGCATGACCTAAGCCTTATAGAAGACCTGTCGGACAGGGTGATCGTCATAGACGAATCTCACATGATCGCCGCTGACGGCGCTACGGACTCGATACTGAAAGATAAAGACCTGCTACTTAGATCAAATATAATACACGAGCATACGCATCGGCACGGGGGCATAATACACATCCACAGCCATGGGCCGTTCTCGACCCATGATGACCACGAGTAAGGCACCAAAAAAACCTTAGACGGAGGGGCGGCGAGATGAGGAGATTTGTATTAGCGCTTTTGGCGGCAGGGCTTGCTTTTACGAGCCAGAACGTATTCGCGGATGAGAAAAAGGAATTGGAGGACTTGAGGCTCAGGGTGGGCGACCTCGAAAAAAGGATAAAGGATACGGAGGTAGTCGATGAGCTTGGGCACAAGTTCCACCCCATACACAGCATATACGGGCTCAAGATAGGCGGCGGCGTAACCATTACGGCCCAGGGGGTTTCGAATACGAATACGGATACGAAAGGCGCGCTTGCCCTCTCGGCAGACCTCGCCCTTGAGTCTCCTGTTGGCGAGAACGGCAGGGCCGTCGTGGTCTTTGATATAGAGCGGGGGGCCGGGCCGCGGAATCTGCCTTCACTCTTCGCGGGCCCGAACGGGAGCCCAACCGGCCCGAACGCCGACCTGGAGTCGTTCGATAACGACAGTGTCCATCTAACGCAGATATACTATGAGCATGAGATATTCAAAGGGCTTTCTGTCTCGGTGGGGCAGCTTGACCCGACAGGATATTTTGACGCGAACGATTTCGCGAATAACGAAAGGGCCCAGTTCCTGGCCAATATTTTTACGAATAATCCGGCAATAGAGTTCGGGGGCTCGTCTGATTTTTACAGCCCCGGGATAAGGGCTACTTACTTCCCCGCCGAATTCATGGACATAACCCTTGCCGCGTTCGAGGGCAATGGTGATTTTACCGATTCGTTCGATAAGCCCTTTCTGATGGCTGAACTGAATTTCAATCTGAAACCCTTCGACAAGGATGGCCATTACAGGTTTTATACATGGCTCAGGCAGGGGAGGGACGACGTCTCCGCTACCGCGAATCCGAATGACGCGGACCTTGCGAATGCCGATAACAGCGGCTTCGGGGTTTCGTTCGACCAGTTCGTGACAGACACCGTCGGCGTATGGTTCAGGGCCGGGATACAGAAGGAGACTGTAGCGCAGTTCGATAAAACCGTAAGCGCGGGCGTGCATCTCCTGGGGGATGCGTTCGGAAGGCCAAGTGACAGGGTCGGTTTCGGCTACGGCGCGACCTTTATCGGGCAGGACTACGAGGACTTTTTGACAAGCTCTGACGCAGGGTTCTCCTCGGGGGTTGAACATTACACGGAGCTTTATTATAATCTTGCGATATCGGACGCGACCGACTCGACCGGTTTTCACATCTCGCCCGATATCCAGTACGTGGCAAATCCGGGCGGCGATGAGAACGCGGAGGACTTTTTCGTATACGGGATGAGGCTTCAGGCGTTCTTTTAAATTTAAAGGCTGCTGAAAAAGTCCATCTGCTTCGTTGTCAGCGTCGCTCGTCACTGCGGCGTACAGACAAAGTACGCCTCATGCCTCGCTTCTCGACGCCTTGCAGCTGAAGCTTTTTGGCAGCCTGAACAAATTTCCGGTTTTTCAGCAATCTGTTAAATTTAAAAAAATAACCAAGGAGGAGAGAATGGAAAGAATCTTATCAAGAGAAATGGGGATAGCGAAAGCGCTCACCCCCGCCGTGATCATAGCGGCGCTGGCTTTTACCATGATAGTGATCGCGTATGGGATGGAATCGGTTGCCCCGGGAGTGCATGACGCGTTTCATGACTTCAGGCACGTGATCGGGATGCCCTGCCACTAAGATGACATTCCTTAAAGAGAGCTTGATACCGGGCCTCCTTGCGGGGATCATCTGGGGAATGCTTTCAATGGTCGTGAATTCCGTGACCGGCGTGATGATGTTCGAGGGCGGCTTTGTGCATAACCTCGCTTCATTTGCCGTGGGCGGCGCGGTATTCGGCATTGTCTGCGGTGGCTTTTTGCCGGTAGCCGGGAGGTTTATCCCCTTTAAGGGCCTCTTTCCCAAGGCAGTGATAGTCTCCGCCTTTCTCTGGCTGATCCTAAGGGCCGGAGGCATTATGCTTTCGAGCATGGAGCCTGACAGGTACCATGTGCTGACGCCGGAATCGATACAGGGTTTTGGGCTCTCGTTGCTTTTGGGCGCGCTCATCGGCATATTCGGAGGCGCGCATGGAAAGAGAGCGGGCGGATACAGCACCAGTCCATGAAATCAGAAAGAGCCCCGAATAATCTGAGAAGAGGTTTTACGACAGGCACATGTGCCGCTGCCGGAGCCAGGGCGGCGGCACACGCGCTTTTTAGCTCTATCCTTACGGGAAAACCCGAATGCCTCAGCTCTGTAGCGGTAAGGCTCCCAAGGGGAGGTGAGCTGAGGATACCCGTAAAATCAGCCGGGATGAGCGGGGGCAAGGCCAGGGCCGTTATCGTCAAAGACGCGGGGGATGACCCGGATGTGACTAACGGTGCGGAGTTCATAATCGAGGTCGAGCTCGTGCAGATGAACGGGCATAGGCCCCATATAGTAATCAAAGGCGGCGAGGGTGTCGGCATAGTGACGAGGCCGGGGCTCAAAATTGCGCCGGGCCGCCCAGCTATAAATCCGGTTCCCCTCAGGATGATAAGGGATTCCGTGCTGGAAGAGATCAAGGCCGCCGGGATCACGCCATCAGTAGTAGTCAGGGTCATTGTGCCGGAGGGCAAAAAACTTGCCGAAAAGACCATGAACCCCCGGTTAGGCATACTCGGCGGGATATCAATTCTCGGGACTACGGGCATCGTGGAGCCGATGTCCCTGGCGGCGTACACGCACTCTATTTTCTGCGGGGTGGACGTGGCGCTCGCGGCAGGCTCGGACGAGGTCGTATTCTCCACCGGCAGGTCGAGTGAGAAGGTCGTTGAAAATGAACTGAAGTTGCCGGAGGTTGCCTACATACTGACAGGCGACCACATGGGGATAGCCCTTAAAGACGCTTCAAAAAGGGCGGAGCTTAAGACCGTCATTGTAGCGGGGCAGTTCGGAAAATTCACAAAACTGGCGGCAGGCCACTTCGAAACCCATTGCTCCGATTCAAGCGTGGAATTCGAGTTCCTTGCGGGTATTTGCAGGGATATTGGGGCCGACGCTTCGTTGGTCTCGAAGGTATTGAACGCGAATACCGCGAGAGAGGTTTTTTTTATTCTGAAGTATAAAGGATTAAACGCCGTTTTTGAGGAAGTTTGCAAAAGGGTTGGCGTAAATTCGTCTAAAATAGCTGGGAGCCGTATCCGTATACGCGCAGTGCTCGTCGGATACAATAACGATATTATTTCAGAGCATAGATCATGATTTATGTGATAGGCATCGGGATAGAGGGCAGAAAAAGCCTCACTGCACGGGCCCTTGGATTGATAGGGAAGGCGGGGCTTGTCGCGGGCGGAGCGAGGCACCTTGAAGAATTTTCCGATATCAAGGCGAAAAAGGTTCCCATTAAAGGCGGCATCGAAGGGCTGGCGGATATTATTAAGAGGCACGCAAAAAAGGGCGGGGACACGGTCGTCCTCGCTACGGGCGACCCGCTCCTTTTCGGCATAGGCACATACATAATCAAGAAATTCGGCAAAAGCGGCGTTGAGGTCATACCGAACGTAAGCACCGTTCAGGAAGCCTTCGCGAGGATAAAAGAGGACTTGAACGGGCTCAAGATCTTAAGCGCGCACGGAAGGTCTACCGATGTAAGGGCGTTGTGCGAAGAGATAACAAGGCACGGCAAGGTATCCCTGTTTACCGACTCCGTAAACACGCCCTCTGTCGTAGCGAAGGCACTTGTGGAAAAAGGGGCGGATGATTACAGGATTTTCATATGCGAATCGCTCGGCACAGGCAAGGAGCGGATAATCGAGGGCGCGCCGTCTGCCATCGCCCGCAGGAAGAGGTTCTCCCCTTTAAACATAATGATCCTTATAAGGGACGGGGCCGCGCGTAAGGCTCGGTTAAACACCGGCATACCCGATGATATGTTCAGCCACTCAAATGGGATGATCACTAAAGAGGAGTTCAGGGTGATCGCGCTCTCGAAGATGGAGATAAAGGCTGACGGGGACGTATGGGACATAGGCGCGGGTTCCGGCTCCGTGGCTATCGAGGCGGCCATGAGGACTTCGGGCAGGGTCTACGCGATAGAGAAAGAAAAGAGGCGCGTCAAGGATATAGTAAAAAACAAGAAGACATTCAAGACCGGAAACCTTGAGATAATCTCAGGGGCCGCGCCTGAGTGCCTTGATCTATGCGAGGGCTCGCCGGATTCGGTTTTTATCGGCGGCGGCGGCGCGGGTATCGGCGATATCCTTAGTTATGTGTCAAAGAGGATCAAAAGAGGCGGCCGGGTGGTGGTGAACGCGGTCACTCTTGAGACTGTCTCCGCGGCATTTGAGTTTTTGAAAAGAAAAGGATGGGAGAGGGAGCTTATACAGGTGAACCTCTCCAAGGCAAAGGATATTGGCAAGCTCAATATGCTCTCCGCCAATAACCCTGTATTCATAATCTCCGGAAAGAAACCTTAAAATGGAAAATCCCGCAGGAATATTTTACGGCGTCGGCGTGGGCCCCGGCGACCCTGATCTAATGACGATCAAGGCCTTAAAGGTGCTCAAAGGCTCTGCCGTGCTCGCCGTGCCGAGATCAGCCGATTCTTCGCCGGAGGGTTTAAGTCAGGCGCTCTCTATCGTAAAGAAGGCGGTGGACTTGGAAGGCAAGGAGATACTTGAGCTCCTTTTCCCAATGACAAAGGACAGGGATGTCCTGAGGGAGGCGAGAAAGGCGGCCGCCCTTGCCATAGCCGAAAGGCTCAAAAGGGGACAGGACGTATGTTTTATCACGCTCGGAGACCCGATGCTGTATTCGACCTTCAGCTATCTCATGCCTTTCATAAGGGAGGCGCTTCCTGGCGCGGATATCAAGGCGGTTCCAGGGGTTACGTCTTTCAGCGCCGCCTCGTCCGCCGCGGTTTTGCCGCTTGCGGAATCGTATGAGAAGGTTATAATTATACCTGCCGCGTCCGATATCGGGGAGGTAAGGAAGGCGATAGACAGGCTCTCCGGAGCCGGGACGATAGTATTGATGAAGGTCAACCGGGTGATGGACGCGCTTATCGCCATGCTTTCGGAGGCGAGGCTTGCGGACAAGGCCCTTTTCGTATCCAGGGCGGGCTGGCCCGGCGAAGAGATCGTAACCGGGATAAAATCCCTTAAGGGCAGGAAGCTCGATTATTTCTCAATAGTCATAATAAAGAAGGACTAATGGAAAATCTACGGACAGTATACTTTGTCGGCGGCGGCCCCGGAGACCCGGAGCTTATTACGGTAAAGGGGATGAAGCTCCTTGAAGAGGCCGATATAGTCGTCTATACGGGGTCTCTTGTAAGCGAGAAGGTGCTTAAATATTGCCGTAAGGACGCAAGGCTTATAAGCAGCGCGTCGATGCATCTGGATGAGATAATGGCGGTAATCACAGGCTCGGCCAGGGAAGGGAAGACAGTAGTACGGCTACACACAGGCGATCCCTCGCTCTATAGCGCTCTGCGTGAGCAGGCGGATATCCTCGATAAGGAAGGCATCCCCTACACGGTCGTTCCCGGCGTCTCGTCCGCTTTTGCCTCGGCGGCTGTCCTTAAGAGAGAGCTAACCATGCCGGGCGTCACCCAGACCGTGATCTTTACGAGGCTTGAGGGCAAAACACCCGTGCCGGAGGCCGAGAGCCTTTCGGCTTTAGCGAGCCATAACGCCACCATCTGCATATTCCTGAGCGCGAGCATGATAGATAAGGTGGTTGAGGAGCTTTGCAAAAGCTATCCTGCCGATACTCCGGCGGCCTGCGTTTACAAGGCTACGTGGGAGGAGGAGAGGTCGGTCAAGGGGACGCTTTCGGATATCGCCGTCAAGGTGAAGGAAGCGGGCATGACAAGACACGCGCTTATTATCGTCGGGAGGGCCATCGGCGGTGAAGAGATGGCCTCAAGGCTTTACGACAAGGAATTCAAGCACGGTTACAGGGGATGACAAGGTTGTTTTTATATTGGGCGCCTCTTGCGGCGTATATGGCCTTTATTTTTGCGGTCTCGACAAAGCCCATGCCCGAAGGCGCTCCTCTTTTCTGGCAGGCGGACAAGCTATTCCATTTTATAGCGTACTTTGTAATGGGCGTTCTTTGGGTGAGGGCGATAAAGGCCGCCAGGCCTTCAACAACAGCCGGCGAGGGTATCGCCATTTCGGCAATAATCAGTTTCTTATTCGGGATATCCATGGAAGTATGCCAGTATTTTGTCCCGGAGAGGAGCGCGGAAGTATTGGACGCGGTCGCAAACGGGGCCGGAGCGGCGGCGGGCTCTTTGATCTACGTATCCAGTTGCTTTAAAAAGAGAATCGTCTCTTAAAGGAGAAGAGATATGATACTTGGCGAATCAACGATGACAGAGTTCAGGAAATCCGTGCGGGGCGCAAGGACGCTTATCATGCCTTTCGGCACGGTCGAGGCGCACGGGTCCCATCTCCCGCTCAATACCGATACCTTCATAATCCGGGAAGTGATAAAGAAGGTCTCCGAAAAAAACAATGTCTTCATGGCCCCGCCGCTCCAATACGGGGTCTGCACATCGACCTTTGACCATCCTGGGACTATCGGCATCACCTCCGGCACGCTCCGCGCTATTACAACGGATATCGTAAACAGCGGCTATAAACAGGGGTTCAGGAATTTCATCCTTATATCGGGGCACGGCGGCAGCCTGCATGTGGCCGCGCTCAGGGAGGCCGGAGAGGCGCTTGTAAGCGCCCATGAGGATATGAAGATAGCCGCGCTCTCCATATATGAAATGATCGGGAAAGAGGCCGAGGCTATAATAGAGACAAAGAACGATTCCCACGCCGGAGAGGCGGAGACATCCTTGATGCTTTACCTCGCGCCCAGGCTCGTAAAGGGCAGGGCGGAAGAAGAGTACCCTGATCTTCCGAGGCCGATCATAGTCAAAGACAAGGTGCGGCGCTGGAAGGGCGCGGTATGGGGTAATCCTCAGAAGGCCAGCGTTGAAAAAGGCGAAGCGCTCTTTAAGGTAATGGTCAGCAGGGTCGAAGACCTGGTAGGGCGCATGGAAAAGACCAGGATATAGATGAACAAGACCACCGGCAACCGGTTGACCGTGTTCCCTGTGACTGAGGCGGGGTATCTGCTGGCGAAGAGGCTTGAGCGCGGTTACGAATGGGTCAGGGCCTACTCCCCTGGTGAGCTTAAGGGTGGGGGCCTTAAGAGACTTGCGGCAAAGGCGTTTAAGGAAAAAAGCGCGATCCTTTTCATATCCGCTTCGGGCATAGCGGTAAGGACTATCGCGCCGCTCATTAAAGGCAAAGACAAAGACCCCGCCGTAATGGTGATGGATGAGAAAGGCAGGTTCGTCGTAAGCCTCCTGTCTGGCCACCTCGGAGGAGCTAACGCGCTTACAAAAAAGATGGCGGCTTTCTTTAAGTCCACGCCCGTGATCACAACCGCTACCGACATAAATAATCTGCCGTGCGTTGAGGAGATCGCCAAACGCCTCTCATGTGCAGTAGAAGACCATAAAAAGATAAAGGCAATAAACTCGGCGATACTTAAAGGCGCGGCGGTCACGGTAATAGACAGGAATAAGGACAGGCTTGCAGCTGCAAGGAAGAGATACGCCAGGATAAAAAATTTCAGATTCAGCTTGAAGTTTCCCGCTAAGCCTTCGGACGGAGCGTTCATATTCATATCCAGCGTCCTTGAGGAAGTCCCCGAAAATTTAAAGGATAATACGATTACGCTCCGCCCCGGAGAGCTTGTGGTCGGGATCGGGTGCAGGAGTGGCGTAAGCGTAAAAGAGGTTGGCGAGGCTGTAAACGAGGCGCTCAGGTCAGCCATGCTGTCTCCTCTCTCTATTAAAAAAATAGCCACTATCGACATAAAAAAAGATGAAAAAGGGCTGGTGGGATTCGCGAAGAAGATCGGGGCAGGGCTTGGATTTTTCAGCGCGGATGAACTTTGTAAAATCAAATTTCCGTCAAAAAAATCAAAATTCGTTTTGAAGACGACAGGGGCCGGTGGGGTATCGGAGCCGGCGGCCCTCATCTCAGCCGGAGTAAGGAAGGTATGCTTAAAGAAGAAAAAGCTAGGAAGGGTGACGGTAGCGGCGGCAAGGGAACCATTTACGTCATAGGGATAGGCCCCGGAGGGCTGGATCACCTGACAGGCAGGGCCAAAGACGCGCTCGAAATGTCGGAACGCATCGTAGGGTATACGAGGTACGTTGATTTGATCGCCCCCTTGGCGGCGGGGAAAGAGGTCTTCTCTACGGGCATGACCCACGAGGTCGAGCGGTGCAGGAAGGCGATAGAGTTCGCGGCGAAGGGGAGCGTCGTCTCCGTGGTGTCATCTGGTGACGCCGGTATATACGGCATGGCGGGGCTGATACTGGAGCTCGTGAACAACGAGGGCATAGACGGGATAAAGGTCGAGGTGATCCCTGGAATACC
Organism: Deltaproteobacteria bacterium; assembly: GCA_016218105.1. Taxonomy (GTDB): domain Bacteria; phylum Desulfobacterota; class GWC2-55-46; order GWC2-55-46; family GWC2-55-46; genus GWB2-55-19. The sequence goes on along the minus strand of JACRET010000005.1, from coordinate 71,457 downwards.
GGCGTTTGTCAGCGCGGCAGCCATACTCGGCGCGCCTTTGATGCACGACTTCGCGTCCATATCGCTATCCGATCTCTTAACGGACTGGCGTAAGATTGAGGAGCGGGTAGAGGCGGCGGCAAAGGCGGATTTCGTGATCGTTTTTTATAACCCCAAGAGCTCAAAGAGGGTCGAGGGGCTTAAAAAAGCGATGGATATAGTCGGTAGGTACAGGGGCAAGGATGCGCCTCTCGGGATAGTGCGTAACGCCACAAGGGAAGGCGAGGAAGCGGTAATAACTACGGTCGGGGAGTTCGACAGGTATTACGGCTCCGTAGACATGCTCACGATCATCGTAATAGGCAACTCTTCGAGCTATGCCGCTGGCGGCAGGATCATAACCCCCAGAGGTTATAATATATAAACCGGGCAGAGACTGAATGCATACTCTAAAGCGGGCGGTTATTATAGTGTTCGACAGCCTCGGCATCGGAGAGCTTCCCGATGCCGGGGATTATAACGATGCTGGAAGCGATACGCTTGACCATCTGGCTATAGCCGCCGGAGGGGTGGATCTGGAAAATCTCTCATCGATGGGGCTCGGGCTTATCGAAGGCGTTGACTCGATAAAAAAGACATCCGCCCCCAGTGCCTCGTACGGCCGGATGAAGGAAGCGTCCCCCGGCAAGGATACCGCCACGGGCCATTGGGAGATGTCCGGGATTATCCTTAAGGAACCTTTCCCGACGTACCCCGATGGTTTTCCAGCTGAAATAATGGAAAAGTTCACAAGATTGTCCGGGTACGGGTATCTCGGGGGCAAGCCTGCCTCGGGAACCGGGATTCTGGATGAGTTCGGTGAAGAGCATCTAAAGACCGGCAAGCTTATAGTATACACGTCGGCGGACAGCGTATTCCAGATAGCGGCGCACGAGGAGCTGGTACCCCTCGATGAGCTATACAGGGTATGCCTTGTCGCCAGAAAGTTCCTTACTGAATACAGGATAAGCAGGGTCATCGCGAGGCCGTTTATCGGGAGCCCCGGAAACTTTAAAAGGACTGCCAGGAGAAGAGATTACCCGGTCGAGCCTCCAGGGGAGCTGGTGCTTGAGAAGATAAAGGCGCTTGGAAAGCCTGTAATAGGGGTCGGCAAGATCGGCGATATATTCGTCCACAGGGGTGTCACAAGCGAAGTCCATACCATAAGCGACTCCGACGGGATTGATAAGACCATAGAGGCGTTAAAGGAATACAAAGAGGGGCTTATTTTTACGAACCTCGTTGACTTCGATACCGTTTACGGGCATCGCAACGACCCTAAAGGGTACGCCAGGGCGTTGGAGATGATAGATAAGAGGATACCTGAGATCATCGCCCTTCTAGGTGAGCAGGACGTCCTTTTTATGACGGCTGACCACGGCTGCGACCCCACCACCCCTTCCACAGACCATTCGAGAGAGTACGTCCCGCTCCTGGTGTACGGCAAGGGTTTAAAGTCCGGCGTAGACCTCGGCACGAGGGATACGTTTGCCGATCTCGGCCAGACGATAGCGGAGATATTCGGAACCAGAAGCTCAGCGGGTGTTTCTTTTTTGAAAGAGATCATCGGTTAGCAGGCTGCTGAAAAAGTCCACCTGCTTCGTTGTCATTGTCGCTCGTCACTGCGGCGTACAGACAAAGTACGCCTCATTCCTCGCTTCTCGACGCCTCGCATGCATATTCAAATTGCCGTCAAATCATGGTTGCAAATTTTCGTCCATAAGAGTATAACAAATGGAACCTATATGGTATCCTGAGCCGAATTTTTTCTAATGACCATGATAAAAGAAGGCAATTTAAGCGTAAATATGGACGGTGTCATCATCCGTTCCGGCGAGAGCATAAAAGATGTGCTTGGCTTTTCTGAGGAAGAGCTTTTCGGAAAGGATTTTATTTCCCTGTCTACCCCTGGCATGGAAGAAAGCAATAAGGCCATCTTTGAGAATGTGAAGACCGCTGGGGCCGTTATAGCCGCAGGGTCTGTTATAGGGAGTAAGATCGGGCTTCGCAAAAAAGACGGCACCGATATGGATATATTTGTCTCTGTATATCCGTTAAGAGACCGAAGCGGCTCTTTATACGCCTTTATGCTCGTTTTGAATACCGAGAGGGCATCCAGGGTGCCCGGCATATTATCCGAGGAGTTTCAGCGCATATTCAGGTTCTCAAACGACGCCGTAGCCGTCACCGATAAGGCCGGCCATATAATGGATGTGAACCAGTCTTTTCTCGATACTTACGGGTATAAGAGGGAAGAGGTGCTTGGTAAAAACCCGAGGGTGCTCAAGTCCCAGCATTCTACGCCAGAGCTCTATGAGCGGATGTGGAAGGATATACTCGACCCTGACAGGTGTTTCTGGAGGGGGGAGATAATAAATCTTACCAAAGACGGGAAAGAAGTGCCTGTACTCTTATCGATCAACGCGATAAAGGACGAGACAGGAGAGATAAAGAATTTTTTAGGGATCGCCTTCAATATGAAAAGGCAGAAGGAGCTTGACCGTATAAACAGGATGTATATCGACCATATAGTCCATGACCTTAGAGGGCCGCTTACGTCCATCATGACTTCCGCTGAACTCCTTATGATGCAGCTTGAAAGCGCCATAAATGAAAAACAGAAGAAAAGGATAGAGGCGCTTATCAGAGGAGCGCAGAAGCTCAATACCATGACCTCCGACATATTGGACTTCAGCCGCGCGCAGAGCGGAAGCCTCGTGCTTAAAAAGGAAAGGGTGGCCCTGTCCGGCATAATAAAAGAGGCCGCCTTGCCGTTCCAGAGCTCTGAGAAAAAGCTATTCCTGAACGGATCCGTTTATACGGAGGATTTCGAGGATAATACGGAGCTGGAGGCCGATTCAGACAAGCTCCAAAGGGCGATATATAACCTCCTCTCCAATGCATTCAAGCACGCCGCATCCGAGGTAAGGATCGCTGTCGATCATCAGAACGGAGCGCTGACCATTACCGTCTCGGATGACGGCAAGGGGATCACCGCCCTTGAAGCGGAGAGGATATTCGATGCCTTTTACCAGACCGAAGAAGGCATTAAGACCGGCGGCGCCGGACTTGGCTTAAACATCGTAAAGAGCTTCGTCGAGGCCCACGGCGGGCGTATCTGGGTTGAGCCGGGGGTCCCGATCGGCGCGACATTCGGGTTCTCGATACCCGCCGGCTGAACGCTATTTGTTTGACAGTTTTTTAAAAATCATGCTAAGCTAGAACAAATTAATCTCCGAGCCAATGCGCCTAAGGGTTCGCCTAAGGCGCATTGGCCGTTAGGGCGTGGCTGGAAACGGCCGGGCCTCCCATGTTTGGAAAGGAGATTGTACCGAGGTACAAAGCCGACCTTTCCTATGGGTTGGCTTTTTTTTTGGGGAAGGGGTAACCGTGCGCTTTTTAAATCTTCTTTTTATATTTTTCATATCTTTTTTCGCCTTGCCCTCCGCCGGGGCCGCCGCGCCGGTTGGGAGCATTAACGTTGCCGCTGCATCCGACCTTACATTCGCGCTAAAGGAGATAGCCGCTGGGTTTGAGAAGGACAACGGGGTCAAGGTGAGGCTCTCCTTCGGCTCAACCGGGATGCTCGCGAAGCAGATAGAGAGCGGCGCGCCGTTCGATGTTTTTTTCGCGGCAGACCTGCGGTATATCGACGGGCTTAAAAAGGCCCTCGTCGTAATGCCGGATTCGGTCACCCTGTATGCCGAGGGCAGGATCGTGCTGGCAGTCAGGGAGGCATCCAGTACGGGCATAACGGGCCTTAAAGACCTGCTGAAGCCCGGTGTGAAGAGGATAGCCATTGCGAACCCCGCCCATGCGCCTTACGGTAGGGCCGCGATGGAGGCCCTTAAAAAAGAAGGGCTATGGGAGAAGGTAAGAGACAAGCTCGTCTATGGAGAGAACATAAGGCAGACCCTGCAATTTATTGAGACGGGTAACGCCGAGGCAGGGATCATCGCTTTGTCGGTAGCCGGAGTGCCTGGGATAAAGTACACGGAGATAGATTCAAGGCTGCATAACCCCATAGACCAGGCAGCCGGGGTCGTAGCCGCGTCAAAGGAAAAAGAGAGCGCTGAGGCATTTATAAAATACGTAAAAGGCCCTGCGGGTAGACTGATATTGAAGAAATACGGTTTCGTGTTGCCCCGTAAATGAACGGCCTCAGGCAGGCTGCTGAAAAAGTCCATTCCCTTATCGTTTCCCGGCCCGTTCGGGGAACGGGCCCTACATAAAGAAGCCCCTCTCCCCATTTGGGGAGAGGCTGGGTGAGGGGGATATTTAAGCGAGATCGCTTCGCTCGCAATGACATCTGTTTGAGTTTTTTTCGCACGCTAAAGTATCTTCTTCTCCTGATACCCAGGGCTTAAGCCCTGGGTGGGCATTTTGACTAAAGGAATTATGGATCTCTTTCCACTATACCTCACTATCAAGGTCTCGTTCATCGCCACCATATTTACGGCCATCTCCGGGCTCGCGCTCGCCTGGCTCATGGCAAAGAAGGAGTTTTGGGGCAAAGGGCTTCTTGACGTGGTTATAATGCAGCCGCTCGTGATCCCGCCGACCGTGCTCGGGTATTACCTTTTAAGCGCCTTTGGAAAGTCCAGCCCAGTGGGCAGGCTGTTTGAGAGCCTTGGAGTCGAGATCGTATTTACATGGAAGGGGGCGGTCATCGCCGCGATAATATCTTCCCTTCCTTTATTTGTAAAGCCCGCGAGGGCGGCGCTGGAAGGCGTAGGCATAGAGCTTGAGAACGCCGCAAGGCTCCTGGGCAAGACGGAATTTCAGGTATTTAAAAGCATAACCCTTCCGCTAGCTTGGCGGGGGCTTGTTGCCGGGGCTGTCATGGCGTTCGCCAGAGCCACGGGCGAGTTTGGAGCTACTCTAATGATAGCCGGGAATATCCCCGGACTTACCCAGACGCTCCCGATAGCCATATACGACGCTGTTCAAAGCGGGGACAGCTATACCGCCAACATACTGGTCAGCATTATTACCTTGTTCTCATTCTCGGTGCTTTATATCGCAGGCAGGTTCACGAAGGGCAGATTCTAAAATGAATTTGGAACTTAAGCTGAAAAAAACCCTGGGCTCCTTTGATATAGACGTGGAGCTGAGCCTGAATGAGGAGCTGTTGGTCCTTTTCGGGCCGTCCGGGGCGGGCAAGACCATTATACTGAAGATGATCTCCGGCATAACCAGGCCCGATGAGGGGGAGATAAATGTCGGGACCGACAAGGTCTTTGACTCAGCCCTTAACATAGACCTGCCTATCAGGGATAGAAGGATAGGCTATCTCTTCCAGGAATACGCGCTCTTCCCGCATATGACCGTCCATGAAAATATCGCCTACGGGATCTCGCACCTCAAACCAGGCGAGATAAAAAGAAAAGTAAATGAACTGCTTGGGGTTATGCGGCTTGGGGGGCTTGAGGAAAGATTCCCTCACGAATTATCAGGCGGGCAGAAGCAAAGGTGCGCCCTTGCCAGGACATTGGCCGCCGAGCCCAGGGTGCTTCTTTTAGATGAGCCTTTCTCGGCGCTCGATTATCAGGTAAGAGAAAAACTGAGGGCCGATCTCATCAACATCCACAGGATGTATCCGATAACCACGATACTGGTTACCCATGACCTTGAAGAGGCCTTCATGCTTGGGAAAAGGATAGCGGTAATAAACAACGGCAAGGTCGAGCAGGTAGGCGATAGGGAGGATGTCTTTTACAGGCCCAATACAAGGAATGTGGCGAGATTTTTAGGCGTAAGGAATATATTTGCAGGCGCTATCGCCGGGTTTGGCGACGGGCAGGCGGTCATCACAAACCCGGATTTGGGCGCTATCAAGGCCAATGCGCCGTACGGGAACCCGCTTTCGATAGGGCAGGAGGTCTCTTTTTGCATAAGACCGGAGGAGATACTCATAATACGGCCCGACAGGGTGCTTGACAATAAAATACAGGATAATATCATAGAAGGGGAGGTCGTCTCCGCCACAGGCAAAGGCTCTACACAGATAATCTTTTTGAAAGTGGGTAAAAGCGACACGCTCCTTAAGATAGAGCTTCCGAACTTTGTAGTCCGAAAGTTAGAGCTTGCCATCGGCAAGCGTATCAGGGTATCATTAAAAAAGGAAAACATTTGGGTTATAACTTAATAAATCCAATTAGTTAGCAGGTTGCGGGGAATGAAGCCCCCAGGCAGTCCAGGGATGGACGGCCTGAGTGCGAGATAATAAATCGAGCAATTTGAGAGGCTTAGCAAAGTCGGTTCGGCTAAGCCGAAGCGGAAAAAGCCGCGGACGGATTTTTCCATACCTGTTAGGTGGGTAGTAACCTGGAAGAGACACATGATCATATACACGACATAGACAGGCAGCTCAAGGGACGTCTGAAGCTCTCTGTAATTCTCACCGGGATAATCTTTCTGGCTGAGCTTATAGGCGGCTACATGACGAACAGCCTGGCCCTTATGTCGGACGCCGCCCATGTCTTCATGGATGTCTTTGCCCTTTCTTTAAGCTGGTTCGCCATATACATCTCAGAGATGCCCCCGACGGAAAAAAGGACTTACGGCCTTCACAGGGTCGAGGTCTTTGTCTCCTTCATAAACAGCTCCGTACTATTCCTTATCACCATATTCATCTTTTACGAGGCTTATAAAAGGCTTTTTAACCCCCTGCCGGTAGAATCCACCGGCATGATAATAGTCGCCGTGATAGGCCTTGCCGTAAACCTTATCGTAGCCATGTGGCTCAAGCACTACGCCACAAGCGACCTTAATATAAAAAGCGCTTTCATCCACGTCATAGGCGACGCCGCCGCTTCCGTGGGGGTCATAGCCGGCGCGGCCGTGATATATTATACGGGCTGGTTCCCCATAGACCCGCTCATAAGCATCCTGATAGGCCTGATAATATTGCTCGGCGCTTTCCAGATAATAAAGGAGTCCTCCCATATACTCCTTGAGGGGGTTCCCAGGGAGATAGAGCTCAATAAGGTAGTGGAGGACATAAAGGCCTCGAAGGGGATCTCAAGCGTCCACAGCCTCCATATCTGGTCGATATGCCACAACGTCTACGCTTTAAGCGCGCACCTCGATATCGAGCCGACCCAGCGCTGGAGGATGGGGGAGATATTCGCCGAGGTGAATGAAAGGCTTGCCGAAACCTATCATATTTTTTATACTACGCTTCAGGCAGAGTGCTCCGGATGTGACGCCAATGACATTTTCGGCAAGATCGCGCATAAGGAGCGGAATCACAATCACAACCACCTCCACTGAGCCTTTTATATCCATTGGAAATACAAAATAGCTTCTGCCGTGTATAATTAGCAGATGGAATCTATTGTAAATTCTTTGTAAGGGAGATGAAAATGGCGAAAGTCAATCCATTATCTGCAGGAGAGCTCAGCTGGAAGTGCGACACAAGTGTATTCTCCTTCGCGACTACGGAAGAGATACCGTCCCTACAGGAGATAATAGGACAGGAGCGGGCCCTGAAATCCATCGACTTCGGCCTGGGCATACAGAACCATAATTACAATATTTTCGTCCTGGGCGAGAGCGGAACCGGGAAAAACACAACCGTAAGGGAGATCGTCGAAAAAAAGGCCCGGCTCGAGCCTGTCCCGGATGACTGGTGCTATGTGTTTAATTTCAACGATCCCGACTCCCCGAAGGCGCTTAACCTCCCCCCGGGCAGGGGTTCGGAACTTGCCATTGACATGGACGAGCTTATCGAAGCCTTGAGGAGGGATATCCCGAAGGTTTTCGAGTCAAAGGATTACGAGAAACACAGGGATGAGCTTTTAGAAGGACAGCAGGAGAGGACAAGGGCGCTGTTCTTCAGGCTGGAGCAGAGGGCGATAGAAAAAGGTTTCCTCCTCAAAAAATCCGTAAGCGGCCTTTCCGTCGTGCCGGCAAAGGGCGGAAAGGCCCTGAGCCAGGAGGAATTCGACGCCCTGCCGCATGAGAAAAAGTCCTCGATAGAGCAGGAGCTCGCGATATTGCAGGATAAACTGAGCGACGCTATAAGGGACGCGAGGAATATAGAGAAGGAGACAAAGGAGAGGATAAACTCCCTGGACCGTGAAGTCGTCCAGTACGTGGTGAACCCGCACATCAACGACCTGCTCGATAAATATAAAGAGTTTAAAGGCGTTATAGAGTTTCTCTATAAAATCAAAGAGAACATACTGGACAACATAGAGGACTTCAGGCCCAAGGAAGAGGTGCCGCTCGCGCTCGGCGGCCTTAAGATACAAAGGCCGGAGCCCAGCTTTGAAAGATACAGGGTAAACCTCATTATAAACAACAAGGACGCCGAAGGCGCGCCTGTTGTCTGCGAATCAAACCCTACCTACTACAATCTATTCGGCAGAACCGAGTACAGGGTACAGTTCGGGGCGGCTACGACCGATTTCACCATGATAAAGGGCGGTTCGGTACATAAGGCCAACGGCGGTTATCTGATAGTGAACGCCCTCGACATACTCCGTAATATCTTCGTCTACGATTCCTTAAAGAGGATGATAAAGAACAAGGAGGTAAGGATCGAGGACGTATGGGAGCAGTACAGGCTCGTCTCCTCCTCAACCCTCAAGCCAGAGCCCATACCCGTCAATATAAAGCTCGTTATTCTGGGAGACCCGTTTATTTATTACCTGCTCTATAATCTTGACAATGAATACAGGAAGCTGTTTAAGGTCAAGGCCGATTTCGACAACGCCTTGCCAAACGATGAGAATAATGTCCAGAAATACGCCTACTTCGTGGCGACCCGCTGCAGGGAAGAGAATCTGCTGCCCTTCGACAGGACGGGCGTAGGGAGGGTCGTGGAGTTCGGATGCAGGCTCGCCGGAGACAGGAATAAGCTCTCCGCGAAGTTCAATGACATTAAAACCCTTGTGGTCGAGTCGAGTTATTGGGCCAGCGCCGCGGGCGCCAGTACCGTCGGGGCCGAGCATGTTGAAAAGGCCGAAGAGGAGAGGACTTACAGGAACTCCAAGATCGAGGAAAAGATAAGGGAGTACATAACAAACGATACTATTATGGTAGCTACAGAGGGCAGTGTTACGGGCCAGGTAAACGGAATAGCGGTGCTTGACCCCGGCGATTATGCCTTTGGTAAACCTTCAAGGATCACCGTAAGGACTTATATGGGAGATTCGGGGGTGGTGAATATCGAGCGCGAGGTCAAGATGAGCGGCCGTATTCATAACAAGGCCCTGATGATACTTACAAGTTTCCTCGGCGAGAGATATGCCCAGGATTTTCCGCTTACGTTGTCCGCCTCTATCACCTTCGAGCAGCTCTACGAGGAGATAGAGGGCGACAGCGCCACCTGCTCCGAGACGTATGCCCTGCTTTCAAGCCTGTCCGGCCTCCCGATCGACCAGGGCATAGCGGTTACAGGCTCTATGAATCAGAGAGGAGAGGTGCAGCCCATAGGCGGGGTGAATCAAAAGATAGAGGGGTTCTTCGAGGTCTGCAAGGCCAAGGGGCTTACGGGAAGGCAGGGCGTTATAATACCCAAGCGAAACGTGAGACACCTGATGCTTAAAAAAGAGGTGATAGAAGCGGTAAACGCAGGCAAGTTCGCCGTATACCCGATAGAGACCGTTGACCAGGGCTTTGAAGTGCTCTCCGGTGTCCCAATGGGTGAAAAGGACGAAACAGGCAGGTATCCGGAGGGCACGGCCAATTATCTGGTGGCGAACAGGTTGTTAAAGCTCGCCAGGTGCCTGAAGGAGTTCGGCAAGGCGGAGAAGAAAAGGCCGGAAGAGCAAAAGAAAGAAAGGGCGCAGGAAGTCAGAAAGGGATCGTGAGGAATAGTCATAGATGTTAATAAGCGAGATATTTGTCAGCATACAGGGGGAATCGACTTACGCGGGGCTCCCTTGCGTCTTCGTGAGGCTGGCCGGTTGCAACTTGAGATGCTCCTGGTGCGATACGCCTTACGCAAGGTCGGCTGAGGGGGCGAAAGAGGTTTCTGCAACTCATATCCTCAATGAGGTCAAACAGTTCAAGTGCGACCTTGTTGAGATCACCGGGGGCGAGCCTCTTTTGCAGGAAGGGGCGAAGGATCTCGCGGTCAGGCTACTTGACGCTGGCCACGGCGTGCTGATAGAGACTAACGGGAGCGTCAGCCTTGCGGGGCTCGACGAGAGGGCCGTAAAGATAGTGGATTTCAAATGCCCGTCGAGCGGGCACGCCGGTTCGTTCCTGATCGATAACCTGAATTTCATAACCCCTGCTGATGAGATAAAATTCGTAATAGGGAACAGGGAGGATTACGACTCCGCCAAGAAGTTTCTCGACGAGTATTTAAGCGGCAGGACGCAAAAACTGCTCTTCGCTCCGGTCAAGCCTTCCCTGGAGCCGAAGGTATTGGCTGAGTGGATATTACGGGACAGGCTCAAGGTAAGATTTCAGTTGCAGCTCCACACATATATCTGGTCTGACGAGAGGGGAAGGTAAAGAGTTTTTTTACTTTGATCAGTCGATGAAACCACTTCTATACGCAACCTTCATACTCTACGCGGCGGCCTTTATAACGGTACTCGCCTATAACTTCTCAAAAAACGGGAAGCTTGAATTTTTTTCGAAGATATTCCTGACATTAGGGCTGGTCTCTCATTCCGCGGCCCTCATCGCCAGGATGTATTCCACGGGCCACGCCCCGATGGCCTCGATGTACGAGACCCTCGTCTTTTTCAGCTGGACTACGGCGCTCACCAGCCTCATAGTGGTGTACAGGTATAAAGAGAGGATGACCGAGCTTATTACGGTGCCTATAGCCATGCTCGCGATAATGTTCGCCCTCTTTAACGCGAAGCCCGGCGGCCCGCTTACCCTGATCCTGAGGACGGTATGGTTCGAGATACATGTAACCGCGTCGTTCGCCGCCTACGCCCTTTTCACCCTCGCCTTCTCGGGGGCCGTCCTTTATCTGATCACCGGATACCGTGATCGCGAAAGCTCCGCGCTCAATAATTACCAGGACATAGCGGGAAGGGCCATCCTATGGGGCTTTTTCTTCTTTTCGGCCTCGATGTTCTCAGGCGCCGTTTGGGGATATCTCGCGTGGGGGACGTACTGGATGTGGGAGCCCAAGATCATCTGGTCGTTTATCGTCTGGATGTATTATGCCGGGGCCATGCACGCGTATTACCTGAAGGAGTGGAGGGGAAAGGGGCTCTCCATCGCCACAGTCATCGGCTTTTTAGTGGTGATATTTACCTACCTTGGGGTCTCCATGCTGATGAAGTCCAGCCACAGCTTTTAAACCGGCTGCTCAAAAAGTCCATCTGCTGCGTTATCTCCGTTGCTCGTCACTGCGGCGTACAGACAAAGTTGATCCCGGCCCTGTACGAATTTTCACAACCCGGCCCGTTCGGGGAACGGGCCCTACATAAAGAAGACCCTCTCCCCATTTGGGGAGAGGCTGGGTGAGGGGGATATTTAGATGAGATTGCTTCGCTACGCTTTTCTACTTCCTCCACCATATTATCGCGGATTTTTTATGGAACTTCGCGAAGAGCATCCCCTTTTTCTTTACGAGCTTTTTCGATAAGTAGTTTTTAAGCTTCGCATCATGCTCTTCGGTGACGATCCCGATGTATTCCTTCCAGAAGCCGATCGCCTCTTCAATATCGTAAAACGGCTGGTCGAAGTCGTAATCTATGATCTCCACGTTGGCGAATATGCCCATATCATGCAGGGCGTTGTAGGTCTTTATATAATCGCTTCTCTCGCCGAAAGGCTTGTTAAAAAGGAGCGGATATAATTCCTTATAGTAAAACTTGTCCGAATTCGGGTCGGCGTTCTCGATTATGAAGAAAGCTTTCTTCGCGAGGCGAAGGGCGTCCTTTACGAACCCCTCCGTTTCTTTCAGGAGGGCGGGGACATTGGCGCAAAGGACGGCGTCGTGCGGCTTAAGCTCCGCTTCACCCCATGAGGCTGTGATAGTCTTTATCCCTTTAAGCCCCTCTTTCCTTGCGTCCCCTTCGAGTATCTCTATCATGGCGCGGGAGGAATCGAGCGCGGTGACCTTCTTGCCGGCCCTCGCCAGAGGTATCGCCAGCGTGCCGCAGCCTGAGCCTATATCGAGGATGGTCTTGCAATCCTCGGACCTCGGAAGTATGCTCCCCAGCGCGACCTTTGGAAGAGTCGAGTAGTCGAGGCCCCGTCTGTACCACTGGGCCTTAAGCCTGTTCCAGTATCCCTTTGTCCCGTTCTGCATAATTTCAGTCCCTCAACTCCCTTATAAATTCCTGAGGCGCTTCGATGATCCGTTCCAGTATCCCGAATACCCCTTCCTGGATGCTTTTTATCGGTACAGGGTCTATATCCGGTTTTTTAAGCGGCCCTTCAATCGAGAAGTACATGCTTATAGTGGATTTCTCCTTGCCCGTAAGTATCCAGCCGGCCAGGGGTATGTGGGAGATTATCTTGTCTATGGTAACAAAAGGATGCAAGGCAAGCAAGACGTCTATATGGGAATCGGGAAGATTGACCTCGCCGACCCCGGACATCCTCATGGTCTTGCTGTCAAAATGGACATTGTTCGTAGAGACAACCCCGTCTATCAGGGAAAAATCGCCCCCGAGGCTCCGGTACGGCAGCCCCTCTTTGAGCGCCTCGTCTATGGATAGTATATTGACTATCGAGAATATGTTCGTAAGTATCGGAAATTTCCAGAGCCGTCCTTTTTCCGAGCGCAGCGTTGCCTCTCCGTTAAGCCCCCTGGAGAACGGGACACTGCCCCTTGCCCCTGAAAGGGAGAGCGTGCCCTTGAGGTCTCCGGTGATGATGCTCTTTTTTGCGCCAAAGCCTGCGATAACGGATTCCAGATGGACGTTAGAGACGCTCAGATTGGTTTTAAAGAGGAGGGGCTCGTTTTTGTCCCTGAATAAAGTCAAATCTCCGGTCATCTTGCCCCTGTCAATGAGGATGGATAACGGAGATACATATACAGCCTTTTCATCGAGTCTTATATCCGTGCTGAATTCGTTAAATGGGTGCCCCCAGAGAGTCCCCTCTTTGACTATTATGCGGCCTGTGCCAGTGACGGGCGGCGCGGCGGAGATATTTTCTTCCTTTACCGTTGGCTCTTCGGCCTCTTCTTCGGTTTTCTCCTTATCCTTTTTTACGAAGAAATCGGACGTCTGGAACCGCGGCGACGTCAGAATAAAATTTATCTTTCTTGCCTCTATGTCGAGGATATCGACCCTGCCGGTAACGTTAGTCTCGCCGACCGAGAGCCCGTCAAGATAGATATTGCCTTTGTTCTCCTTGAACAAGGCCGTAGCGTTTATCTCCTCTACCGGCTTCGCTATGTAAGGCGACTTGAACCGCGCGCCCTTTATCCTTATGTCTCCTTCGAGCGAAGCCGCCTTTTCCGGCGAGGCCTTTACGGTATTTATCTTAAAGGCCACAAGCCCCGCGGATTCGTTGCCGCTGCTCAGGAGCGGCGAGATATCGTCAAGGTCGATAATGTTTAGCTGGTTCGAGAATACCGATAGGTCGTATACGGGTTTGTCGAGATAAAGGGTTCCCGAGACCTCGGCGCTCGATGCGCCAAACGTCATTACAGCGCCTTTCAGCCCAAGCCTGCTGCCTTCGAGGGTAAAAGAGGTATCTATGGCGAGAGGATAATTTTCTTCTTTTCGGATGTATTTTTTGTATTCTATATGCGCTGTCCCGGTATCCAGCCTGGCGTCGGCGGCAAATGAGCCTGTATTCCCGTATACGCGCGCGGCCACGCCGATCTTTCCCGTAAATATCAGGTCAGCCCCGGCTTTTCTCCCGGCAAGGGCCTTTGACACAGTTTCACCGCCGAGTACCCCCTCGGTTTTGATATCGAAAGCGGGGGTTTTCTCACGGTAACCGTCTATACGCCCCTCGATACGGAGATCGGAGGAGCCGTCGCCGATGGTAAGCTCATCTATAGTTGCCGTCTTTTCATCGAAATCCAGAGAGGCGTTTATCGATTCTATGGGAGGCATGCCCTCGTAAGAAAACCAGCCGCTTTTAAGCTCTGTATTCCCGGCATACCTTAGAGGCTGGCCTCCCTTGACCGCGCCGGTTGCGCTTACAGTGAATCTGAGCTCGCCGCCTGCGTCGGCCTTTTTAAGCCGTTCCGATACGGCGGAGCCCTCTTTAAATAACTGTTTGGCAAGCCCAAGCGTCTCCGCCGCCTCGAAGAGGCCCTGCAAAGAGAGTTTGTACGCAAGCGTCCCGGTTAAGTCCGAAACCTCTCCATTGAACGCCTCGATGATATCATCACCATACCTGGCTGTAATATCGTCGAGCGTAAGCTTGTTGTTTTTTATGGTGAAACCGCCTGACAAGCCGGTTAGAGGCTCGTCAAGCCCGGCGTAGTTAAACCCTATACCGCCGAAGGACGCCCTGAAGGTGAGCGCGCCGGGTTTTTTGAACGCCTCTCCTCCCTTAAGCTCTCCCACGAGCCCTTTGGCAGAAAGCTCGTGTACGGTAACGGCGCCCCCGATAGGGGTTATCCTGTTTATCTTCTCCGCCGCGTCTTTCGGGATAGCGTTGACCGGAACCAGTTCCTTTATGGTTTTGAGCGGAACCGGAGAGGTGGATAATTTTACCGCGAAAGCCCTCCCGGTATCCGGGCCGCTCAGGCTGATGTCGCCCCTTAATATGAAATCCATCGCCGCGATGGTTGCGTCCCTGATGCTTATTGTCTTTTCATCGCCTTCAGATGACGCTTCGATTATAGCGGAGCCTGAACGGGAGGTGATGGGCCTGCCCAGTGCCGCGGGGTACGAGACGGTCAAGTCTCTGTAGATCAATATCCCGTCCGCAAAATCTTTATGGTTCAGGCCGTAATTGAGCAGGATATCGGCCTTGCCGCTTAAAGACCCTTTGCCGCCCAGATAAGGGTTGAGGGCGGCGAGATCGATGTTATTGATTGCGCCGGTGCCGTTCAATAGGCCGGCTTTGTTTACGCCGGAGAATGTTATTTTAGTGGCGGGCATCAGGAGGCCTTGAGTCCTGTAGACCGAACCCTCGGGTGTCCCGTAAAGGTAGCCGTTGATGCCGGTCACTTCATATGCGGCAGGCGTTTTCGTGGTCTCATCGGTCATCTTGATATAACCGTCCGTGACCTTAAAGGATTTTATCCCGAACTTCCTTTTACGCCCCTTTTTTTCTTCCTCCCTGTCCTTCTCCTGCTTTAAAAATCCGGCGAGGTTCAATTCGCCGTCTTTATGTCTGCGAATGTTAAGGCCGATGCCATCGGCCTCGAAGTTTTCGAGCACAAGCTTTCTCGCCAGCAGCGGCAGGAGGGAGACCTTGAACCTTAAGGAGCGCGCGTTGATTATGTCTTCTTTGTCATCATAGGCCCTGAAACCGGTTATTCTGACATCGGGCGAGGGGAGGAGTTTGATCGTTATGGAGCCTATGTCGATATGGCCGTCGACCCGCGCCTCTACAAACGATTCGATCTTGTCCCTGGAGTCCGTAAGGTCAATTGGCACGAGCGACAAATAGAGCGCCGCGGCTGTAAACAAGGCGGTAAAGAGCGCCGCGAGCGCGGCAGCGATCTGCCTTTTTCTAACCGTACTGTCCTTTGCCAATTGGTCTCCGATTTTTTTGGATGCAGGTTTTAAACTGGCAAAACAGATGAACGGAAATGCAAACAAGATTCAATTACCCTGCCATAAATGGCAGGGATTGTCGGCAAGGTACATGTCTTTTATATAGCCCGGGTTTGACTCGCCCTTAAAAGGGCGGGTCAAACCCGGGCACCCGATGAAGCTCACCGCGGAATCAAGCGCTTGCGATGCATACTCAGGTTATCTCGAAAAGAAAATGTTGCCGATATAGGATTCTGCGGAGCTTTTCGTGTCGTCGGCATCTATCATTACAGATACGCTGCCTACCTTCGGAGGTTCTTCCTTGAAAAGTTTTTTGTAGTCCTCATAGACATTTCTTTTTTCATTGAACCACTGGCCCAAGCCGTTGGGGCCGCCTTTTACTATCACATATTTGGTGTTGCCGGATTTGGTGGACTGGAGCGTCAATCCCGCCGGGACCGTGCTGTCCCAGATGTATCCGATTATCCTGCTGTTTACCGTGGAGGGCCATTTCGGAAAGACAACATAGACCTGAGCCGCCTGGTCGTCGCTGGACTTCTTGCGGACATCTCCGCCCTTCGGCAGCTCCGTTACCTTCCAGCTCCAGTTGAAGACTGGATACTTGCTGACGTCGAATTTAATCTCCTTATAAAGCGCCGTGGATGTGGAGTCGCTTTTCAAGTGGAACGCCGCACCCACCTCGGTTTCAACTACCGAGACCTTTGCCTTGCCCTTCCATTCTTTTAATTTCCAGCCATCCGCGCCGTCATCCTTATGCGTTATCGGAACCCGGAACACGTCTTTTTCGGGCGTTTCAGCCCAAGCCTGCGGGAGGAGCGCCAGGAGAAAGAGAACGCTTGCAAAAAAGGAGACGTAAGTTGACCTGCCAGCCTTTATTTTTCTGAAAAAACAGGGGATTTTTTTAAATAGCCAGCTCATTTCAAATGCCTTTGACAGTTTTGGAAAATATCATGTAAATCAAAAGTATATAGTAGAAAATAATGTGCCGCAAGTCTTTTGGAGACTTTGGCTACAAGCCGGGGATTATCTTTTTAAGCCAGCCTTCCTTCGGCGATATGGCGCCTTCGGGGCACATCTCCTGGCAACAGTAGCACCTGATGCATTTATCGTAATCGATATTGATCCTGTTGGTCTTGTCCATTATCTCCGCGGGGCATAACCGGACGCAGATACCGCATAATGTGCAGGCCCCTCGATTAACGTGCGGCCTTGACGTGAGCGCCTTCCTGAGCCTCTTATCCATGAAATAGGGGAGTTTGGCGGCGAAGTTTACGCTTGAGAGCGGCGGGAAACGGAAGCCGTCCACTTTTATCTCTGCAATGTCTTCGCCAAGCACTTGTATCTCAGGCCTTATTCCGAAAAGATGGGCGGCTTTAAGTATCGGAAGATCTCCCGGTTTTCCGCCGAGGATCCCGGTTACGACGATGTCCAGCGCGATCGCGTCAGCCCCGCAGAATATAAGCCCTATCTGCCTGGGGTCTCCATTGCCGGGGCCGTTGCCTTCCATGCCGACTACGCCGTCCAGTACCGTTAGCCTGGGGTTCAGGAAGGCGTAGAGGTCAAGGAGCATCGAGGCGAAATGCAGACTCTCCACGCCCGCTGACAGGTGCCACTGCGGCTTTAATTTGCCTGGGACGCAGCCAAACAGATTTTTTACGCCAAGGGTCAGGAACATCTGGGCGTGGGTCTTGAGCTTTGGAAGGTTGATGATGCCGTCGCACTCGAGCGCCTCTTTGGCGACCTCAAGACGCTTGAACGTCCGGCCGTTCGGGTTTTCAGTGATGACAAGGGTCTTTAAGTCTACAAACTCCACCCCCTCCTCCTGGCATACACGCAGCACCCCGCACTTCTCCGCGGTCTTGTTGGCGCTGCCGAGGCCCGGACTGTCGCCGACCACCGGGGTTGCCCCGGCTGACTTTACGAGCCTTATGACAGCCCTTACGACGGACGGATGGGTCGTAACAGCCGCCTCAGGCGGTTTTCCGGCGAGAAGGTTCGGCTTTATGAGTATACGCTCGCCCTCTTTTACAAATTGTTCGATCCCGCCTAAAAGACCGATGGATTTGGATATTGCTTTAAAGATACGCTCGTTGTCGTAATCCGGGCATCGTGTGATTGAAACAGAGCTCATGAATTTTCACGTCCTGATTTTAATGAAATACCGCTCGGCAAGCAATCTACGGGGTATTATGGGTATCGCCTCAAACTGGTAAAACTTTTTTGCGCGCTGCTGCGCACTTTCGGGGTATTGGCTCTGCTCGCTGTCAGCTCTCTCCCTCTGATAGAACTGAAGCCCGATCGTTCGCCTCCTTTATGCTCGGCTTCGCAATACCCCTGATTTTTTTAAAAGCAAAACGAATGTCATCGCGAGCGGAGCGAAGCAATTTCGTTTTTAAAACCTCTCACCCAGCCTCTCCCCATTTGGGGAGAGGGGTTTTTGTGTGGGGCCCGCTCGAAGAACGGGCCGGAAAACTATAAAAGGAGCCATGTTCTATAGAAAGTCTCTTGCCGGTGTGCCGGGCGTTAGACGACCTCTGGACATTGAATATGCATAGCAAGCGCATTCCCCGCAGCTTGCTGCGGGGTCAAGCGAGCGAATAGAAATTGTTTCCTTACATATCGAAAATTCCCCGTGGCTTGCCGCGGGGAGCTTCAATCAAATTATATTTAAGAAAGGATAGGATATCAAGGGATAAGGAATGGGGGATAAAGCCGCATGGATCGGGGCGGTTATTTTTCGATAAGGGGGGGGTGCTGCGTTTCTAGGCCCGGGCCAGGAGACCATTCATACAAGGACACCCTGTCCCTGCCCTCTATCTTCGACCTGTACAGGGCCTTGTCCGCGGCCTTTATAAGGTCGTCTATCGAGACTGTCGCGCCCTGAGGGTATACCGCGAGCCCAATGCTTATAGTAACACTGATGGAGGGGTAGTAGACGGATGTAAAGTCATAGGATTTTATAAGATTTCTGAACCTCTCGGCCGCGAGCAAGGCGTTTTCGGAGTCTGTATTAAAGAGGCACATGATAAATTCCTCGCCTCCGAAACGGGCCAGAAGCTCACCCTCCCTTTTACATGACGCCAGTATGCCGCCGATCTTTCTGAGGACATCGTCACCCGCGATGTGTCCCCAGGTGTCGTTGATGGTTTTAAAGTGGTCTATATCCATGAGCATGCAGCCTATCTTGAAGTTGTGCCTGAGCCCAAGAGCAAGCTGTTCCCTTACCGTAGCGAAAAAATGCCTTCTGTTATACAGGCCCGTAAGTTCATCGGTAATGGCCAGCTTTTCGAGGAGGACGTTTTTTTCCTTAAGCTCGTCCATCAGGTGGCGCATCCTTAAGAGGGATTTGACCCTGGCCACGAGTTCTTCGTTTTCAAACGGTTTTATAAGGAAATCGCTGGCGCCCAGGTTGAAACCGGTGAGCTTCTTTTTAAGGGAGTCTTTAGAGCCGGAGAGCATTATGATAGGGACATCCCTGCCGTCATCCATGTTGCGGATAGTGGAGATGAACCTGTAGCCGTTGATAGACGGCATTTCTATATCGGTGATTATAAAGCCCGGCTTCTCCTCGACAAAGGCCTTGATGGCCGTAAGGCCGTCATCCGCCTCTATGAAGACAGGGAATATATCTCTTAAAGCCTCCTTTATAGTCTGCCTGGCCTGTTGTGAATCGTCCACCAGGAGGACTTTTCCTGACATTATCCGTTCCATATAGTTATTTATCGGCAGAAGAGCCCGTTACTTGAAGAAAAGGGCTATTTCCAGGCCGCCAGCCGCTTTTTGGCTATACCGGCTTCAGGGCTCTTGGGGAATCTCTCAACGACCTCTTCGAGAAGCACCTTGGCCTCATTTTTGGAGCCGAGCTTCTCAAATGAGAAACCCTGCTTGAGTATCGCCGCCGGCAGCTTCTCGCTTCCAGGGTACTTCTTTATTGCCTTGTCGAATTCAAGTATCGCCATCTCCCAGTCGCCCTTGGCGTAATATATCTCGCCGATCCAGTACTGGGCATTACCGGCGAGTTTATGATCGGGATAATGTACGAGAAACGTCCTGAAGCCTTCCGTAGCCTTTGGATATTCCTTGTCGAGGGTGTCCTTGTAAGCCTTCGCGTATATCGAGTCGGCCGGTTCGGCAGGCTCTTTTTTGGCGGCCTGTTCCGGGCGCTTCGCTTCGGCCGCCACAGCCTTTTTTTCTATCGCTGAGACAGCCTCTCCCAGTTCGCCGATCTTTTTTGCGTTGGCTTCCAGGGAGTCCTTTATCTGCCTTATGCCGGCAGCTCCGCTGTCGGCGGATTCTTCGACCTTCGTAAGGCGTTCATCCGCCGACCTGATGGATGATTGCATGGAATCCAGCGCCGCTTTCAGCTGGGTCCTGTCGCGGTCAGCCCCTTCCATGTCGCCCTTTACGAAGGAGAGCTGGTGCCTCAAGTCCTCCAGACCGTTATTGGTCTCGGCCACAGACCGCTTTATATCCTCAAAGCCCTTCCTTATCTCAGCGGCCCCTCCGCCCTCAAGAGATGCAACCCTGGCCTTAAGCTCCTCGTTTTCCTTGACGATGCGGTCTACGTTCTTCATCAGGTTTTCCTGCTCCGCCGTCATAATCGGAAAACCGGGGCCGCACCCGTAGAGGACGGCGCCAAGAAAGAGCATTGGTATGAAAAATCTTTTAGACAACTTAGTTTGTCCTTGTGATCACGAACTCGGCCCTTCTGTTCTTTGACCAGGCGGATTCGTCATGGCCCGGATCAGCCGGCTTTTCTTCGCCGTATGTTATTGAATCGAGCCTGTCTGTCTTTATGCCCATATCCTCAAGGAACTTTCTTACGGACCGCGCCCTTTTCTCGGCAAGCGCGAGGTTGTATTCCGTCTCGCCCCTTTCATCGGCGTGCCCCTCGATACGGATTGCTATGCTTGAATTAAGGTTCAGCCATTTGGCGTTTTTATCCAATTTAGACTTGTCGCCGTCCCTGATCGTATACGTGTCGTAGTCGAAGTAAATGGTGTAGAGGTGGCCTCTTTCCATGGCTTCTTTTGTAAGGTCGTCGCCCGGAGAAAGCGAGGCGTATTTACCGCCGAGCTTGGCCTCGCCCAGGAGGTCTTCCGACGTAACAGCCTCGCTCATGGGGTTCTGGTCGGGGACGATGGTTTCCGACGGGCCGCTTTCCGAGGGCTTGCTTTGCGAGCCCTGGCCCATCTCTTCATTTATTAGCTTTTTTCCGCCGCAGCCGGCTATGATCGACAAACTCAGCGCAAGAATCGGTATAACGGTAAGATAACGTTTCATCTGTATGTTCCTCCTTGTCGAAGAAGTTAGGATTACAAAAAAAATATTATTGCTGATATGGCGACCAGACAGGGGATTTTTCATTCCCTATCCCGGTATTGATCTTCATGTGGCCTGTCCCGTCGGAGCGCATTATGTAGAGTGACGAGGCCCCGCGGGCGGTGGAGCTGAAAATTATATGCCTGCCGTCAGGAGACCAGGAAGGGTTCCTGTCGCTGTTTTCGAAAGTCAGCTGCGACATCGAGCTGCCGTCAGCCTGCATTACCCATATATTGAATTTTCCGCTGTCGGAACGGGCAAAAGCAATCTGTTTGCCATCGGGCGACCAGGCAGGACTTGAGTTGTATTTACCGTTAAAGGTAAGTCTTTTTATATCCCCGGTAGTTAAGTCTAACACAAAAATGTGCGGGTTTCCAGCAGTGTCAGAGACAAATGCGAGCTTTGTCGAATCAGGAGACCACGACGGAGACACGTCGATGCCGCGGTTGTCGGTAAGTTTTTTGTACTCGCCTGTATTAAGATCAAGGAGATAGAGCTCCGGGGATTTTTCCCCGCTCATGGTAAGGGCGACCCTGCCGCCGTCGGGCGAGAATCTTCCGCCGATATTTATCCCCGGTTTTGCCGAGACTACCGTATCCTTGCCGTTAGTCAAGTCGAGCATGTACAGGGACGGCCAGCCCTTTTTATAGGATACGTAAAGGATCTTTTTCCCGTCAGGAGACCACTGTGGAGAGAGGTTGATCGACCTGTTACGGGTGATTTTAAGGGCGTTTTTCCCGTCGTAATCAGAGATATATACTTCCTTGTTGCCTTCCTTGTCGGAGACGAACATTATACGCGTGGCGAATATGCCCTTTTTTCCGGTAAGCTCCTGATAGAGCTCATCCGCGAAAAAGTGCATCACTCTCCGTGGATTATTTATTGAACCGACATATCTCTTGCCCACGACCTGCTTCTCCGTAATCGCGTCAAAGAACCTTATCTCGACCGTAAGCTTGTCCTTTTCAATAAGAAAGCCGCCTTTTATCAGGGTATCCGCGCCTATGGAGCGCCAATTCCTGAAGTCTATCTCTCCCTCGGTAATGCCTGAGGCGGCCGGGTCTTCAAGAAATGCCTCCCGCTCTATTATCGAGAAAAGGTTTGAAAACCTTATGTCCGACCTGATGGAGTCAAGGAGCTCTCCCTGCACCTTTACGGCAACCGGGTCTTTGGCGGATGCGGCGTCTCCCAGGTATTTGAAATCCTGGATGGCGATCGGGAGTTTTTTGGCCGCTGGCGCCGCCAGATCTATATATACTTTGGAAGCGGCCTCTTTCGGAAGGATGAAAATCACCAGAAAAAGAAAAAGCCCTGAAAAAGCGGTTATTTTAATATTCATTTTCACATCTACTCCGTACATCCCGGGCAGAACCTTAAGCCCGTCTCAAGGTATTTTCCCTCGAAATCCCGGGGGAGGGGCGGGAACGGCTCCGCCTTTTTTACCGCGTTTAAAAGCGATTCGTCGAATCTTTTGTTGCCGGAGCTCTGCTCTACCGCGAGCTCAAGTAACTTTCCGTTCTTGTCTATCCTGATCCCGACGATGATGGATATCTTTTTAAGCTCGAACCCCTCCGGGTATATCCACTGCTCCTGCACCTTGTCGTGGATGATACTGTAATAGGCCGGGTGCTCAGACTTAAGCTTCCCTCCGGTTGTTCCGCCGCCCTTTGCCCCTGGTTTGCCGGCCGCCTTGACCGCTCCCCCGCCGGTCTTCGCGGTCTTTGAGCCGATCTCCTTCTTTAATTCTTCCAGCCGCTTGCCGGTCTCTCTCGACTCGGCCTCCTGCTTCTTTCTTATCTCGCGTATCCTGGAGTCTATCGCTACGGCGGCTTCTTTTTTCTTGACGCTTTCCTCGACCCGCTTCAATGCCTCGTAGAGCGATGCCGCGTCTTTTGGCGTCTTTTTTTGGATCTTGACGGTCTCTTTCTTTGCCGCCTCGATCTCAGCGGTGTTTTCCTTTGTCTTTGCCTCGGGTGTTTTCGGGGCGTCGCTTTCCGGCTCGTTTACGGTTTCCGCCCTTGGCCCGGGAGGACCCGGAGCTATGAGGTCAACGGTATAAACAGGGGCGAAGAATTCCTTCCTGGAGCCCGCGTTAAAAAGAAATACCCCGGCAGAGATAACTATCACATGGAGGATCAGGGATCCGGCAAGGGTCTTGCCCAAACCCCGCTGGAGCTTATGGAGCCCTTCCATTACTTTTCTCCCGGCTCAGTCACCATACCGACCTTCTCGATGCCGGCCTTCCGGATATCGGACATGGTGGACATGATAATACCGTAAGGCACGGTCTCGTCCGCCCTCAGGAGGACCGTCCTGTTGCCGCCGGATTTTTTTATGGCTTCGAGTTTCGCCCTTAGTTCGGAGCTTTTGAAAGACTTATTGTTGAGAAATACGCGCCGCTCCCGGTCTATGCTGATGACAAGGGGCTCATCGCTTGTCTTAACGGCAGAAGCCTCGACCTTCGGAAGGTTCACATCGATGCCTTCCTGCATCATGGGCGTGGTGACCATGAATATAATAAGAAGCACCAGCATTACGTCAACAAGAGGCGTGACGTTTATTTGCGACAGATGCCTTTTGCCGTCCTGGGGGCCTGTCTCCATATGTTTAGCTCCCGGGCTTTTTTGATATCTGCTTCTCGATTATGTTTATAAGGTCTGAGGAAAAATTATTCATCTCCGTAGTAATGCGGCCGATGCGCGTAAGCAGATGGTTATAGCCCATGACCGCGGGTATGGCGGCGAGCAGCCCCATGGCGGTGGCTACAAGCGCCTCGGATATTCCGGGGGCTACAACGGCGAGGTTAGCGGCGCCCTTGGCCCCGATGCTTCTGAAAGAGGCCATGATGCCCCATACAGTCCCGAACAGGCCTATAAAGGGGGCGGTGTTGCCTGTGGTCGCCAGAAAACCGACCGCGTATTCGATCTTGGCGGTCTCGATAGCCTTCGCCTTTTTAAGTATCCGCTCAAGCCTTTCCAGTTCGTCTCTCTGCACCCTTGTGCCGCTTTGCTCCGCGGCCTTGATCATGTTGGATAATTCCGCGTATACGGAACCGAAAAGGTTGACGAGGGGGGTAGATTTGAAATCTTTTGACATGGCGGCTATCTGCGAGAACTGCCGCTTGTCCCAGAAAAGGTCGTAAAAGGCCGTAGTCTCCTTCTCTATTTTCTTTAAAAGTATTATTTTGTATGCGATTATTGCCCAGGAGAAGATCGAGAAGAGGAGAAGTACCAGAAGGACGAATTTAACCATCATCCCAGCGCCCCAGACCATCTCCCAAAGACCCGGCTGGATGTATAAGGAACCGTTCAAATAAGCCTACCTCTTTGAATCATATTTGGGATTACCCATTTAAAAAGCCGCCGGTTGGAAACCCTGTGCTTTCCGGAAGAAAATGCCGTAACGAGCCCAGGTGATCCTGGCAGTTATTCCAACAAAAGATGCGATTATTTTGGCGATGTTTATGGGGCAGATACATCTTCATAAATTTAACACCATTGTGCGCCCATAGTCAATAACTACCATAGAAAATAATTGATTTAATCAATGGTTTTAACTAGAATAGTCTGAAATCCACTGGAGATGTGATGAAGATATTATGGATGGCCCTGGCCGGGGTGGGCGGGACGCTGCTCCGCTACTGGCTGAGCGCGGCGGTACAGAGGATCTCAGGAGGGGTGTTCCCGTGGGGCACATTCGCCGTCAACATGATCGGATGCCTCTTTTTCGGGTTCATCTGGTCGATGGCAGAAGAGCGTCTGATGATCACCGGTGAGACCAGGGCTATAGTACTGGTCGGCTTTATGGGCGCGTTCACTACGTTTTCAAGTTTCATATTCGAGACAAACCAGCTCTTAAGAGACTCCCAATGGGCCCTGGCGTTCGGGAACATTGCGCTTCAGAATATATCAGGCATTATATTTCTAATGATCGGGCTTGCCGTAGGAAGGCTCCTATAAAAACCGGAGGTGGGCTATGAAACTGCCGCTTGAAGCGGAGCTTGTAAGGGTATTCATAGGCGAGAGCGATAAATACGGCGGGAAGCCCCTTTACCAGGCCATAGTGGAAGAGGCCCGTAAAAGAGGCATGGCGGGGGCTACGGCAGTCAGGGGTACCCTCGGCTTCGGGGTGCACAGCAGGATACATACGTCCAAGGTCTTGAGGCTGTCAGAAGACCTGCCGATGATCGTTGAGATAGTCGATAAGACGGAGCGCATAGAGGAATTCCTCCCGCACCTCGATTCAATGGTAAAAGAGGGGCTTATAACTATTGAGAAGGTAAGGGTGTTTGCCTACAGGCACGACGAAGGGGGACAGGGATAAAAACCGTAAAATCCGGAATCGGGCAAGGGATTTTGTCTGTTTTTCATGGCGGTTCCGTGTATTTTCATCCATATAGTTTTTTTGAGGCCAATCGGCTGCTTGCAGTATTCTTACAAAAGTCTTTTTGCACTGGGCCTGCCTTCGTGTGTCGCCTTTCTCCTGTATATCTCCTTCAATCGAACTGACCGGGCGAATGACGCGGCCCGCTCTCCGCCTGATCGCGCGTCCACCTTTTTTGCCGTAATGCTTCGCAGGCGCTTGATTTTTTTATTAAAAATGTTTTTTTATGTGAGCTTCAGGTTTTTCCTTGACAGGCACAATATGTTGTGGTTTACTACTGTTCAACCACAATATAAACGATTTCTCATATAAATCAACTACTTAATTTGCTTAAGCCTTTCGTTTCCGTTGGCCTGTTTTCAGCCGGGCATGGGTATCATTATTTTTAACACGCCGTATTGAAATAAGCAGGGTCCGTTTTAAGGTGTCCGCCCTTTAAGGGTATCATTTTTTAAATACGCCGATATTGAAATAAAGCCAGATAAAAGGGGGGATAAAAACGCATGGATCAGGACATTTACAGCCGCCTACTGAACTCCGCCTTGCCGCAAAAAAAGAAGGTGAAAAAGTCTCAGCCCGAGGTTGCAAGGCCGACGGTCGAGATAAATGAAAACGGCAAGCGGGTTCTGGAAAAGAGGTATCTCAAAAAAGACCTCGACGGCAAACCTGTTGAAACCATAGAGGAGATGTTCTGGAGGGTCAGCTTCAACATCGCCCAGGCTGACAAGAACTTCGACCCCGAAGCTGATATAGACGAAGTCGCAAGGGAGTTCTACAAGATGATGACCTCTCTTGATTTCATGCCCAACTCCCCAACTCTTATGAACGCGGGAAGGGAGCTGCAGCAGCTCTCAGCGTGCTTTGTCCTCCCGGTTGAGGACTCGATGGAGTCTATCTTCGAGGCCGTGAAGCACACGGCCCTTATACACAAATCCGGCGGCGGCACCGGCTTCTCCTTCTCAAGGCTCCGCCCTTCGGGCGATACCGTAGGGTCTACATCGGGTATTTCCTCGGGCCCGATATCATTTATGACGGTATTCGACAGCGCCACTGAGGCCATAAAGCAGGGCGGCACCAGAAGGGGCGCCAACATGGGTATCCTGAGGGTCGACCATCCCGATGTCATGAACTTCATAACCTGCAAGGAAGATAACGGCAAATTAAATAACTTCAATATATCCGTCAGCCTGACAGAGCCTTTCATGAACGCCGTGGAGATAGACGGCGAGTACGACATAATAAATCCCAGGGACAGTAAGCCTGTGGCGAAAAGACGCGCGCGCGAGGTTTTCGACAAGATAGTTGAAATGGCATGGCGTAACGGAGACCCCGGCGTCATCTTCATAGACCAGATGAACAAGGATAACCCGACCCCTCATGTGGGCGCGATAGAATCGACAAACCCCTGCGGAGAGCAGCCGCTCCTTCCCTACGAGTCTTGCAACCTCGGCTCCATCAACCTAAGCCGGATGATATCGGAGGAGGGCGGCGAATACGAGTTCAACTGGGAAAAGCTGGAGGAGACGATACGCAAGTCAGTCCACTTCCTCGATAACGTAATAGAGATGAACAAATACCCGATATCCCAGATAGAGAAGGTCACCAAGTCGAACAGGAAAATAGGCCTTGGCGTAATGGGGTTCGCGGACATGCTCATAAGGCTGGGCATCCCGTATAATTCCGAAGAGGCGATAGAGCTGGCTGAGCGGATCATGTCTTTTATACAGGAGAAGGGGAGGGAGGCTTCGATCGATCTCGCCGCTGAAAGGGGCGCCTTCGCCAACTTCAAGGGCTCGCTGTTTGACGGCAAGCTCAAGGGCATCCGGAACGCCACTGTGACTACGATCGCACCGACGGGGACGATCTCCATAATAGCCGGGTGCTCTTCAGGGATCGAGCCGCTCTTCGCGCTTGCCTTTACAAGGAACGTAATGGAAGGGACGGAGCTTCTGGAGGTAAACCCGCTTCTTGAGGAGATATCCAGGGAGAGGGGGTTCGACAGCCCGGAGGTGATGAAAGAGGTCGCCAAGAAAGGGACGCTCCACGATGTGGAGGGCGTGCCGGAAGACGTAAAGAGGGTATTCGTTACTGCCCACGATATTACCCCGGAGTGGCATATAAGGATGCAGTCCGCGTTCCAGAAGTATACCGATAACGCGGTCAGCAAGACCGTGAACTTCCCTAACGAAGCTACCGTCGAGGAAGTAGCCGAGGTTTACATAATGGCCTACAGGCTCGGCTGCAAGGGTGTGACGG
The DNA here is from genome assembly GCA_016218105.1 of Deltaproteobacteria bacterium. GTDB lineage: Bacteria > Desulfobacterota > GWC2-55-46 > GWC2-55-46 > GWC2-55-46 > GWB2-55-19. The sequence goes on along the minus strand of JACRET010000005.1, from coordinate 43,855 downwards.
TCTACAGGGACGGCTCCAGGGAAGTGCAGGTCTTGAACAAGGGCAGTGAAAAACCGGCCGCCCCGCAGGAGGCGGAAGTAAGGGCCGAGGCGGTGGCGGCATCCACTTCACCAAAGCCGAAACCGAGAGGAGAGGTCGCCTTCGGCGTGACCAGAAAGATAAAGACCGGCTGCGGCAATCTTTATGTTACTATAAATGAAGACGAGGAAGGCAGGCCGTTTGAGATATTCACCCAGATCGGCAAGGCCGGCGGGTGCGTGTCGTCTCAGTGCGAGGCGATGGGCAGGATGACGTCGCTGGCGTTAAGGAGCGGCATACAGGCCGAAGAGATAGTCCAGCAGATGAGGGGCATCAGCTGCCACCTGCCAGTAGGCTTCGGGGGCGGCAAGGTCATGTCGTGTTCCGACGCGATGGCCCAGGCGATGGATTGGTATCTGGGACTTAAGAGAAATACCGGCCAGACGCTCTCGTTGGGCATGACAGACATAAATATGGCTTCTTCAAAGCTTGATTTTACGCTCGCCAACGAGATAATGAAGAGGGGCGCGTGCCCTGACTGCGGCAGCGCAGTGGAGCACTCTGACGGATGCCTTGTGTGCAGGGGCTGCGGCTACAGCGAGTGCGGTTAAGCGTAAATAAATCCGTCAATAAGCGGAAGGGGTTTGCATGGACCTGGATATAGATATTGATATTGAATGCCGCAAATGCGGCCTGCTCTTCAAGCAAGGCTTCCGTTCCATGCCGCACGGAAAGCCGCTCAGCTGCCCCTTCTGCTCTTCGGTACAGCTGGATTTAAAAGGCCAGTCCATGACCGAGCAGGAGGCCGAGGCGGATATGTTCGAGCAGTCATTTGAAGAGCGGCTAGTCAAGCGGAAGATAAAACTGTAAAAGGCAAATGACTTTTTAAAGAAAGGGCGCCCCGACAGGGCGCCCTTTCTTTATTTAGAGGCTGCTGAAAAAGCCCATCTGCTTCGTTGCCATTGTCGCTCGTCACTGCGGCGAAAGCGAGCGAGTAGAAATTGTTTCCTTACATATTGAAGATCCCCTCAGCTTGCCGCGGGGATCTTCAATAAATTCGGGTTTTTCAGTCGATCCCGGCCCGTTCGGGGACCGGGCCCTACACCCTTCGGGAGATGAGTAATTAGAAGGTCTAAGATATTTCAGAGGTTTTTATTCTTTAACAGAATACAGGGGTATTGCGTAGCGAGCATAAAGGAGGCGAACGACCGGGCTTCAGTTCTATCGGAGGGAGAGAGCCGACAGCGAGCAGAGCAATACCCCGAAAGCGCGCGGCAGCGCGCAAAAAGGTCTTACAGAAAGGCATGAATTTTCACATCCCGGCCCGTTCGGAGAAACGGGACCACTTCCGTTCCATGCCGTACGGAAGGCCGCTCAGCTGCCCTGGCGTCCCGACAGGGCGTCCTTTTTATTTTTGGAGCTGGATATCCCGCGGGATGCGCGAGGCGGTTTTTTTCATTTTTTGAAATTATTTTTTAAATGGTGTGTTATAATCAAGAGCTGTTCGTACTCGCCGGTTAAGTATCTAAATTCTTGACGAATAAAGGGCTTCAGTATAATCTTTTAACTATGAAAAATATCGCGGCGATCGTCCTTGCGGCAGGCAAGGGCACACGGATGAAATCGAATATACCGAAGGTGCTCCACAGAGTTGCCGGAAAACCGATGCTCTTCTATCCCTTAAGCCTTCTCTCCGGGCTAAAGCCTGGAAAGGTCGTCGTGGTCGTCGGCCACGGAGCCCAGGACGTCAAGGCCGCCTTTAAATCAAATAAAATATCTTACGCGTTGCAGAAGGAGCAACTCGGCACCGGGCACGCGGTACTTATCGCGTCGAAGGCGCTGGCCGGGTTTAAAGGCGATGTGCTCATACTATCCGGCGATGTCCCGCTTATCTCAAAAGATACGATCAACGCGTTTTTGAAGATGCACAGGGGCAATGGAAGAAAAAAGCCCGTTGTTTCGCTTATTACCACGATACTCGAAGACCCGAGGGGCTACGGAAGGGTCGTACGGGATAGTAGCGGCGCTGTGACAAGGATAGTCGAGGACAAGGATTGCAGCGTCCTCCAGAAAAGAATAAACGAGGTCAACTCCGGCATTTACCTGATCAAGTCCGATTTTCTGAAAGAGAATATAAAAAAGCTCGGCAAAGAGAATGCCCAGGGCGAGTACTATCTGCCCGACCTTATTCAGATGGCAACGTCACAGGGGCACAGGGTTGTGGGATTGACCCACATGGAGCCCGACGAAGTCATGGGCATAAACAACCGGATCGAACTCGCCCGCGCGAACGCGCTGATGAGGCGGAGGATATCGGACGCCCATATGCTCGGCGGCATAACCATAATAGACCCTGACACCACCTACATAGATCACGGGGTGACGATCGGCGTCGATACTACGATATATCCAGGGGTTCATCTGAGGGGAGATACCGGGATAGGCGCGAACTGCATTATCGAAGAAGGCGTAAGGATCGAGGCCTCCAGGATCGGCGATAATTCTATCGTGAAGAGCCATACATTGATAGAGTCTACCGTTGCCGGAAATGATGTTCAGATAGGGCCTTTCGCGAGGCTGCGGCCCGGCAACGATATCAAGGACAAGGTCAGGATAGGCAACTTTGTCGAGGTCAAAAAGACGGTTATCGGCAAGGGCAGCAAGGCAAACCACCTTGCGTATCTTGGCGATTCGGTGATAGGCGATGACGTGAACATAGGCGCGGGCACCATAACCTGCAACTATGACGGGGTAAATAAATATCAGACGACGATAGAGGACGGAGCGTTCATCGGGAGCGACTCCCAGCTCGTGGCGCCTGTAAGGGTCGGAAAAGGGGCTTACGTCGGTTCCGGGAGCACGGTCACAAAAGACGTCCCGCCCGACGCCCTCGTGATCACAAGGGCAAGGGAGCGGGTGATAGAAGGCTGGGCGAAAAAGAAGAGGTCTAAAAAATCTCAGGGCCATTGATCATGCCATGGATGGCCTATTATTTTAACTGTAAAAGAGGTTAAGGAATGTGCGGCATTGTTGGTTATGTCGGGACGAGAGACTCGGTGGAAGTGCTCCTTGAGGGGCTTAAAAAACTTGAGTACCGCGGCTACGATTCTTCGGGTATCGCTGTATTAAAGGACGGCAAGGTCGAGTTAAGGAGAAGCGTCGGCAAGCTTGAGAAGCTCTCGGCCGAGGTGCTGAAAAAGCCGCTTGACGGCAATATCGGCATAGGACACACGCGATGGGCCACCCACGGAAGGCCAACGGAGCAGAACGCCCATCCTCACATAGAGGGCGGCGTAGCGGTTGTGCATAACGGAATAATCGAGAACTACATACCTTTAAAAGAGGAGCTCCAGAGAGAGGGGGCGAAGTTCAAGTCCGAAACCGACACCGAGATACTCTCGCATCTTATCTGCCGCGAGATCAAGCAGGGGAAAGACCTGCAGGAAGCCGTGCGCGCGGCCGTAAGGCTTGTTAAAGGCACATACGCGCTTGCCGCCATAAGCGAGCATGAGCCGGACAAGATCGTCGGCGCGAGGATGGAGTGCCCTCTAATACTCGGCATAGGCAGGCACGAGGCCATACTGTCGTCGGACATCCCGGCCATATTGAATGTGACAAGGCAGGCTGTTTTTCTTAAAGACGGCGAGATGGTGACTATCACCAGGGACGGCGCTACGATAAGCACCTTCGACGGTGCGGAGGTAAAGAGGGCGCCCTCTTCCATAAACTGGTCGCCGATAATGGCGGAGAAGGGCGGATACCGCCACTTCATGCTTAAGGAGATATTCGAGCAGCCCAGGGCCGTGACGGACACCTTCAGGGGGCTTGTACGGGAAGAGAGCGGTGATATTTATTTGAATAAATTCGATATCCCCGTCAAGGATATCGAGAGGATATATATCGTGGCCTGCGGCACGTCATGGCACGCGGGGCTGGTGGGCAAATTCCTGTTCGAAGAGTTTTTCAGGGTCCCGACCGAAGTGGACCTCGCCTCCGAGTTCCGTTACCGGAACCCGCTTATAGACAAGAAGACCCTCGTCATCTCCATATCTCAGTCGGGCGAGACGGCCGATACACTGGCGGCCGTAAAAGAGGTGAAGAGAAGAGGCGCGGCTACGATATCGATATGCAATGTGATGGAGAGCAGCCTTACGAGAGAGACCGACTGGTCTCTCATGACCCACGCCGGCCCGGAGATAGGTGTGGCATCGACAAAGGCGTTTACGACCCAGCTGACGGCTTTATATATCCTGGCGCTATTCTTCGGAAGGGCTTCCGGCAGGCTATCGAATGAGGCTGGCGTCGCCCTTATACAGGAGCTTGTAAAGCTCCCCAAGAAGATAGAAATGACGCTCGACCAGGCCCCGGCGATAGAGGCCCTCGCGAAAAAGTATTTCCATCTGAGGGACTTCATATACCTCGGAAGGGGCGTCAATTACCCGATAGCCCTTGAAGGCGCCCTTAAGCTCAAGGAGATATCATACATCCATGCCGAAGGATACGCCGCCGGAGAGATGAAGCACGGCCCGATAGCGCTGATAGACGAGAATATGCCTGTCGTTATAATCGCGCCTAAGGATTTAAGCTACCCGAAGATGCTGGGGAACATGGAAGAGGTAAAGGCGCGCGGGGGCCGTACCATAGCCCTCGTAAACGACGGAGACATAGAAGCCTCTCAGAAGGCTGACGATATCATCAGGGTGCCGGCGGCATCTTCGCACCTGATGCCCATATTGATGGCGGTGCCGCTTCAGATACTCGCCTACCACATAGCGGTCTTGAAAGGAACGGACGTAGACCAGCCCCGTAACCTCGCCAAGAGCGTTACGGTCGAGTAAGCCTGAGGGCCGTTGCAAGCTTAGTCTCCGCCGCCCCCGTATCCTCGCCAAGGGTGTCACTGCTGAGTAAGCTTTAAAACCCTTTGAACAAAACCAACAGGCTGCTGAAAAATTCCATCTGCCGCGTTGTCAGCGTCGTTCGTCACTGCGGCGTACAGACAAAACAAAGTGCGCCTCATTCCTTGCTTCCTGAGTTTCCCTTATAGTTTCCCGGCCCGTTCGGAGAACGGGCCCTACACAGAAGAAGCCCCTGTGAGGGGGCTTTAAAAAGAGCTTGCCTCGCTCAACTCGCAATGATATTCGTTTTGCTTTTAGTTTTTAAAAAATCACAGGGGGTATTGCGTAGCGAGCATAAAGGAGGCGAACGGCCGGGCTTTAGTTCCATTGGAGGGAGAGAGCCGACAGCGTGCAGAGCCAATACCCCAGAGGTGCGTGGCAACGCGCAAAAAGGCCTTTTACCAAGAGGTTTGAATATGCATAGCGAGCGCATTTCCCGCAGCTTGCCGCAGGGAGCTTCAATTTTCACCCTCCCCTCAGTCCCCTCCCATCAAGGGAGGGGAGGTTTTTCTTGCAGCAGGGTTCCCTTGATCCCGGCCCGTTCGGTGAACGGGCCCTGCTGAAGCTTTTTGAGAGCCTGCAAATTTCAGGTTTTTCAGCAAACTGTCAGATAATTTATTGATATATTATCCAATTATGCTAATCTTTTGCCGGGCCTGAAGCGCGCGTCGTCAAGCCGCGTGGGAGTACCCGGGAAATAATAACAGGAGAGGTTTAGCCGAGCCGTTATGCCTTCAAATATGATTTTGTATCTGATCTTTATACCAGCCGCCTATCTGTTGGGGAGCGTCCCGTCAGGCATATTGATCTCGCGGCTATTCGGCGGCAGAGACCCCCGGATGAGCGGCAGTAAAAATATCGGCGCCACAAACGTCGGAAGGACGTCGGGAAAATTCGCCGGTATACTTACCCTGATATGTGATCTGCTAAAGGGCGCGATCCCTGTCTTTATCGCGTTAAGGGTAACTCAGGATGTAAGGCTCGTCAGTTTAACGGGCCTGGCGGCCTTCGCTGGACACCTCTACCCGTTGTATCTGGGTTTCAGGGGAGGGAAGGGGGTTGCTACAGCGTGCGGGGTCATGCTGGTAGTTTGTCCGCTGGCAACACTTTTAAGCGCGGTAGTCTTTGCCGTAGCGGTCTTTCTCAAGAGATACGTATCATTAGGTTCTATGATAGCCTCGGCGACAATGCCGGTGTTCCTCTCATTCCTTACGAGGGGAAAGCCGTTCGTGCCGATGGGGGTTATCATAAGCGCGCTCGTGATAATAAAGCACAGCGAAAATATCAAAAGGCTTGTAGAGGGGCGGGAGAACAAGATCGGCGGCAAGAAGGGTTAGCTGATTATAAAATCCTCCCCGTGGCCTAGTATTGTCAGGGGCGCGTCCTTTTGAGGGTCGTAAATCTCTTTCAGACGCCGGAGCGGCAGCCACAGAGGTTCGTCCGAAAGGTCGAAAGTCCCCCAGTGTATCGGAATGACCCGCTTTGCCAGTAAATCCCTTGCCGCTTGCAGAGCCTCTTCAGGATTCAAGTGATTCCTCTTCATAAACCATCTTGGTTCATATGCACCGATAGGAACGAGCAGGATGTCCATTGGCCCGAACTCGACCCCGATCTCCTTAAACCCTCCGAAGTATCCGCTGTCACCGATCCAGTAATATTTAAATCCGTTTTTTTCTATAAGGAAGCTGCACCACAGCATCCTGTTGGTGTCGAAAAAACCCCTCTTTGACCAGTGCTGTGCCGGAAGGGAGGTTATTTTAAGACCGTTCGCCCTGTGTTCTTCCCACCAGTCGAGGACTATGTTTTTTTCTGTGCCGAGCCGCTTCAGAAGGGATCTGAAGCCGGGGCCTGTAATAAAGGCCGGGTCTGAGTGGTCTCTAAGGAATCTTATGCTTTTTGTGTTCAGGTGGTCGAGGTGCCCGTGAGAGATAAGGCAAAAATCTATTTTGGGGAGACTAACGGGGTCTATCGGAAGAGGCGTCTTTCTCCTTATGAAGGGGTTCACGTCCCAGAACACCGGGTCTGTTATCAATACCTTTCCCGCTATTTTCAAGAGTACGGTAGAGTGTCCCAGCCATACGAGATAATCCTTGCCGGAGGCTTCAAGCCTTTTAAAATCAGGCTTGACGACAGTAAAGGTGGCCTCTTTTTTCTTTTCCGCCCGGTACTTGTTCCGGGAGAATAGCAGCCACTTGACGAGCCCCAGATAGCTCGCCCTTGATCCGCCGGGCCAGGGGTTGAAAAACCTGCCGTCTTTTGTAGCGTGTAGTTTTCTCATGGGATTGGTCTGGAGGGGCTACAACTTCTTTATCCGCTGGGCCTTTTTCCTGTCGGCTTTTTTTTGCTTCCTCGAAGCCCCTTTTTTCCTTGCGGAGCCTTCATCTTCGCCTTCGGGGTCAACGCCCTTAAGGTCTTCGTAGAGCGCGGCATCGAGCAAGCCGAGAAACTCGTTTGAATCTATTACGACTGCCCCTTTAGCCTTTGCCAGGTTGGAGATATCCCTGTCCGACGTCACTATCGTAAGCCCGCTGCCCGCAGAGCTTGCGAGGTCTTTTATGACCCTGTCCGCCTCCTCGCCGTCCTTTGAGAAGACTACCTCTATCCCGGATTTTACCTCTCTCTGGCGGGTAAGCCTCTTTGAACGCGTCCCGTCGAAGACGACGGTGATCTTAACCTTTCTAAGCCGTTTATAGATGGAAAGGCTTTCGATGAGGCCGTCCCTTTTGGTTTCCATGTCGCCAAATTTCTCCTCGCGGGGGAGAACCCCCAGGAGGTTATAACCGTCGATCACGAGACGAAGGGCCATTGGTAGTTACCTGCGTTTAAAATTGAAGCTCCCCGAGGAATCCGCGGAGAATCTTAGATATGTAAGGAAACAATTTCAATTCGCTCGCTTGACCCCGCAGAAGACTGCGGGGAATGCGCTCGCTAGACATATTCAACACTGGCCAATGATAACAGAGTATAACCGCACCTTCAAGGGGTGAACAATTTATGTGCAAACGAAGAGCCGCGGTGCATAAAAATTAATCTTTTTCAGGCCTAAGCAGATGAAAAATGCGTGTTTTTGCGTAAAAAACGAACGGCATGGATATTGCTTTATTAATAATAGACAATAATAGGCAAATTGAGGAGGATAAATAGTCCAGACCCTTATCCGGATATAAGAGACCTGTCTTGACACCTGTGATACAATGCTGTATCGCCGAGTTAAAGTAAGTTAACATGAGTTTTTTCGGCTTAAACAGCAGCTTTCCCATCTAAAGGGAGTGTTTAGGAATGTACAGGCTTGAATGTCCCGGGTGCGGGGAATGGCTGCACGCCCCTCTTATAAACGGGACTGAAATGACCCGGTGCCCGGTATGCGCGGATTATGTGCCTTACAGGGAGGTCTATGTGGCGGCAGGGCCGTTCTCGATAAAGAGGGATGTACTCATCAGGAATAGCGCGAAGTACAGGGCGCTCCTGTTCGATGCCCAGGCGGAGCTTGAAAGGCTCAGGTCGAATGAAGCGTTTAACCCCTTTGGCCTGTCAGCCGCCGCGCTGGAGGATAATATCGGAAATTTGAAGGAGCTTCTGGAAGGCGCTGCCGGAACATCCGCCGCTTCGGCAAATGACGTGAGGTTCTCCAGCGAAGACGCGGATTTTTCTGGAAGGCTCGTGAATGTATCCTTGAACGGCATCTCTCTCGATGCCAGGGGTCTGGCAGGCATAAAAGAGAAAGATACGTTGACCGTAGACCTTATCAGCGTAAGGACCCCCTTTTTAAAGGTTATGGGAGAAGCGGCCTGGGTCGAAGTGGGGCGGATGGGCATAAAATTTATAAAAGATGACAGAGAGGCTCGTAAAGGCATCGCCGATTATATAAGCGCAAGGGGCAGGTTTTAGGATGTGTTGTTTTTGATGTGCGACGCGCGACGCGAGAGAGACCCGAATATGCATAGCGAGCGCATCCCCCGCGGGGAGCTTCATTTTTTATCAAATAGAGCAGTTAAAAAGACCTAAAAAGCTTTACAACCAGCGGGGTATATGTTAGTTTTTGTTGACTTTGCAAGGTATGGAGGTTTGAGATGAAAAAGATCGAGGCGATTATAAAACCGTTCAAGCTCGATGAGGTAAAAGAGGCCCTTAACGAGATAGGGATAAAAGGCATAACGGTATCCGAGGTAAAGGGTTTCGGCAGGCAGAAGGGGCACACGGAGCTCTACAGGGGCACAGAGTACGTAGTGGACTTTCTACCAAAGATAAAGATGGAAATAGTCGTCAAGGAAGAGCTTGTAACCAAGGTCGTGGAGACGATCGTGACCGCGGCAAGGACCGGGCGCATAGGCGACGGCAAGGTCTTTGTGCTCTCGGTGGACGAGGTGGTCAGGATAAGGACAGGGGAAAAGGGCGAGGAAGCGATCTAGCAGGCTGCTGAAAAAGTCCATCTGCTCCGTTGTCATCGACGCTCGTCACTGCGGCGTACAGACAAAGTACGCCTCATTCCTCGCTTCTCGACGCCTTGCAGCTGAAGCTTTTTGAGCAGCCTGAACAAATTACGGGTTTTTCAGCAACCTGCTAGAAGGATATTTCAACCGCAACGGTAAAACAACCGGTTTTCAGGTTGACCGGATGATTTATTAAAAAAACATAATACCGCTTTCGCGGATAGGTTTTTTTTATTAGACGAAAAAAGGAGGACTTAAAATGACGCCGAAGGAAGTGTTAAAGTTTACGAAAGAAAAGAACGCCAAGATGGTCGATTTCAAGTTTCTTGATTTTGTCGGCATCTGGCAGCACTTTTCAGTTCCCGTAAACGAGTTGAGCGAAGATCTTTTTGACGAAGGGCTCGGTTTTGACGGTTCAAGTATCCGCGGCTGGCAGCCGATCCACGCCAGCGACATGCTTGTTATCCCGGACCCGACTACAGCCGTAATGGACCCGTTCTCGGAAACGCCGACCATGAGCCTTATCTGCAATATCGTAGACCCCATCACAAAAGAGTCGTACTCAAGGGACCCCAGGAACATAGCGCAGAAAGCCGAGGCATTTCTTAAATCAACAGGCATCGGAGACGTCGCGTACTTCGGCCCGGAGCCGGAATTTTTCATATTCGACGACATCAGGTACAGCCAGGGGCCGAACCACGGGTACTACTATATAGATTCAGTGGAAGGCATCTGGAATACCGGACGCGAGGAATGCCCGAACCTCGGCTACAAGCCTAGGCACAAGGAAGGGTACTTCCCGGTTCCCCCGACGGACAGTCAGGAGGACATCAGGTCAGAGATGTGTCTCGTCATGGAGCAGGTCGGCATCCAGGTCGAAAGGCAGCACCACGAGGTCGCCACAGCCGGACAGGCCGAGATAGACATGAGGTTCGACAGCCTCGTAAAGATGGGCGACAAGCTCATGTGGTTCAAATACATCGTAAAGAACGTCGCGAAGAGGTGGAGAAAGACCGTCACCTTCATGCCCAAGCCGATATTCGGCGATAACGGGAGCGGCATGCATGTTCATCAGTCGATATGGAAGGGCGGCAAGCCCCTTTTCGCCGGCAACAAGTATGGCGGGATGAGCGAGATGGCCATGTACTACATCGGCGGGATACTCAAGCACGCAAGGTCGTTAAACGCGTTCTGCAACCCGGGCACGAACTCCTACAGAAGGCTCGTCCCCGGTTTCGAGGCCCCTATCAACCTCGCGTATTCATCGAGGAACCGTTCGGCGTCCATCAGGATACCGATGTACTCGCCCTCGCCTAAATCAAAGAGGATAGAGGTAAGGTTCCCCGATCCGTCAGCCAACGGCTACCTCGCCTTCGCGGCGATGCTCATGGCGGGATTGGATGGGATACAGAACAAGATAGATCCAGGCGAACCGCTTGACAAGGACATCTACGGGCTTTCACCCGAGGAGCTTTCAAAAGTCCCGTCGGCGGCCGGCTCGCTTGAAGAGGCGCTCGCTGCCCTTAAGGCCGACCACGAGTACCTCCTTAAGGGAGACGTGTTCACGAAGGACGTCATAGATACTTGGATGGAGTACAAGAAGGAGAAAGAGGTAGACCCGGTAAGGTTAAGACCTGTTCCGCACGAGTTCGCCCTCTACTACGACTGCTAAAACGAGTACTTGAAGGTAGCCTAAAAAAACAGAAAAGCCCCGGAGCTTGTTCCGGGGCTTTTTTTTATAAAGCCGCTTAAAAAAAAACTGGCTTTAGACCTGGGTGGCCATTTCAGCAGGCATTTTCAATCCTGTTCTTTCCGTTCATTTTTGCGATGTACAACGCTCTGTCAGCCCTTTTTATAAAGGAATTCTCGCTTTCGTCCCTTTTGAACTCCGCGATTCCAAAGCTGGCCGTCATCTTTATTCCATTCCCGAATTCGTGCCCCTCAAATCGCGACCTTATCCTCTGAGCAAGGGTTTTAGCGCCGTCCGCGGCCGTCACAGGGGCTATTATCATAAATTCCTCTCCGCCCCATCTGACGAGAAAGTCGGTGTCCCTGATAGCGCCCTTTACGATCTCAGCCGAGTCCTTCAATACGGTATCTCCGGTCATATGCCCGAAGGTATCGTTAACATTTTTGAAGTTGTCCAGGTCAAAAAGTATCAGGGATAAAAAATGATTGTGCCGCCGCGCGAAGTTCATTTCTCTCCCGATTAATTCGTCAAACTTTGTCCGATTGTAGGTGTTTGTCAGTTTGTCGGTCGACGCGAGCTTTGCGAGCATATCCTCCGCGAGCTTACGTTTCGTAATATCCTGGGCGCTCATTAAAATGCTGATTACCCTGGCATCGGCGTCTTTGACCGGGGTAATATTCGCCACCCACCATTTGATGGGGCCGTTGGATGCCTGGGATGAGTACTCTATGCCGGCTGTCTCGCCATTTCTTGCCTTTTCCATCCCACCTTCAAAAACACCCCTGTACTCGCTTTTTATGATCTGGACAAGATCCGTTTTTTCAAGAGAGTCTCCCAAAAACCTCTTGCCGACCGGGTTCGCGTATATTATCTTTCCATCAAGGTCGAGATGGAAGATGCAGTTCGAGGAGCTCTCAACCAGGGATCTGTATCTCTCCTCCGAATCGCGGAGCTCCTCTTCTATACGGATCTGCTCCGTTATATCGAGGATGACTTCCATTTTTGAGACGGTTCCGTCGGAATTATGGAGCGGGACGGCGACGATATTGAACGTCCTCCCGTCCGGCGTCGTTGGGCGGTAATGGACCTTTTCCCCCAGTCCGATTACATCGTCAAGCTTGCAATAGGAGCACAGGGACTGCCGTTTTGCTATCGAGCTGTAGCATATCTCTCCGGTATGATCTCCAAACCAGTTGACCATTACCTTGTTCATGTAACGGACGCGCTTGTTCGAATCGACTATAAAAATACCCTCGCCTATTTCTTCGAGGCTCTCTACGATATTTTTATAACGCTCCTCGCTATAATCGTAGTGCAGTCTGCCCTCAAGCTCAACAATCCTTGCCCGCAGAGCCGCTAACGCCTCATCGCAATCCTGTTTGGATCTATTCTCCATAAGCACCCTGTTGGAAGAAAATGAGGCAATTTACACGTTTTTTTAAAAGCTGTCAATGGATATCGGCTGTTCTCGCCGTGGATCGGGGAACCCGGCTACTGCGCCGCTGTGGCGAGAGGCGAAGACAATGGAGCAGGATGGGCCTTTTAGAAGCCTGCTAATGCTTATGCAGTTCCAATATCCTTTTTATGATGTTCGTCGTGGATCTTCCCTTGACGAGCGTCACCCTTGCGATCCTGCCACCGTTCTTTTTAACTATATCTCCGCCGACGATGTCCTTTGCCGCCCAGTCCGCGCCCTTGGCTAGGATATCAGGACGTATCGCCTCGATAAGCTTTAACGGGGTCTGGCCGTTGAAGATGACTATAAAGTCTACGCATGAAAGCGCGGACATCACCTCGGCGCGTTCAGTTTGAGGCACTATCGGCCTGGTCTCGCCCTTGATGGCGCGTACCGACAGGTCGCTGTTGAGCCCGACTATAAGTATGTCGCCGAGCGATCGGGCCTTGGTCAGGTATCTTACGTGGCCCGCGTGTATAATGTCGAAGCATCCGTTCGTGAATACTATCTTCTTCCGCTGTTTTCTGAGTTTAGGCAGTTCCTTCGTGACCAGGGTTTTCAGTGACACTACTTTCTTCATTTGACATCCTTTTGTCTTGATGTTCTGACAGGCTCCTGAAAAAGTCCATCCTGCCCCGTTGGCATCAAATCGTCCTGCGGCGTATACAGACAAGGTTGATCCCGGCCCGTTCTTCGAGCGGGCCCTGCTCTTTTTGAGCGGCCTTAACAAATCCGGGTTTTTCAGCATGCTAAAAATTATCACACCTTTACGGCCCTGGCAAGGGTAAGGACATAAACCTCCGCGCCGGCGTCGCTTAAAACCTTCGAGCACTCCTTTATCGTGGCGCCGGTTGTAAATACATCGTCCACAAGAAGTACCTTCCTTTTTTTGAACATGCCGTCTTTAACCTCGAACGCGCCGCGGACATTTGTTTTTCTCTCATCCGCGCTGAGATTTATCTGCTCCTCCGTGTAACGCATCCGTTTAAGGCCAGTGCGGTCGACCTCTATTGATAAGGCCTTTGAGACTTCGTTCGCGAGCAGAAGGGACTGGTTGTAGCCTCTGCTTGCTAGCCGTTTCCTGTGGAGCGGGACAGGTACAATAACGTCAGGCTTCTCTCCGAAAGACGCCGCCCCGGCCATCATGGCCCCAAGCGCTCCGGCGAGGGTAACACGGCCGCTGTATTTAAAAAGATGTATCGCCTTGAGCACGCATCCATCGTAGATAAAGGCGCTCCGCGCTTCTTTAAAGGGCATATGCCCGCTTAAGCACTCGCCGCAAGCGTGGTCATCTCCAGTCTGCGAGATGAAAGGTATGGCGCATACGGTGCATTTTGGGCTTGCTATTTTTTTTGAGGAGAACCCATCGAGGCAGGAAGGGCAAAATTTATCCTGCCATATGGCTTCTTCGCACAGAGGGCAGACGGGCGGGAAGATTATGTCGAGAAGCGCGCGCAGCATAAGACTTCCTGTTCTTTTGGAGGGACTGCTTATTAATTAACACATCACGGCCGTCCTTTCAATATGCATAGCGAGCGGATTCCCCACAGCTTGCCGCGGGTAGCTTCAATCAAAGAGGGCAGGCAAAGAGGGTATGGTTATCTGGAAGGTGGCGCCCTGGCCTGGCGCGCTCTCGACGGTGATATCGCCTTGATGCTCTTTTATTATGCCGCGGCAGATATATAATCCAAGGCCGGTGCCCTTGCTCGCGCTTTTGGTGGTGAAGAACGGGTCGAAGATCTTTTCTATCGCTTCTTTCGGTATGCCCGGCCCCGTATCATGGAAGCTTATGAAGGCGAGCTTACGCCCGTTCGCCTCCTTCTGTCCGGTCGTTATCTCTATGACGCCTCCTCCGGGCATGGCGTCACGCGCGTTCGTCACCAGATTGATCAGCACCTGCTCAAGCCTGTTTGCCGAACCCAGGACAAGGGGGAGCGGGGATAATGTTGTCTTCAGCGCTATCGAGTCGCCCTTCAATACCTCTTTTAAGATAGCGAAGGAGCCGTTGATTATGGAATTTATCTCGATGGGCTTGAACTCCTGCGTCTCCAGGCGGGAAAAGGCGCGAAGGTGATTGATCACCGACTCCATTCTTCTTGAGGATTCTGTAATAAGCTGCAGTTTTTCGTAAAGGGGGGATTGGCGCTCGCAATTCTTGATGAGGTTTTGCGAAAGGCCCTTTATTATCGTCAAGGGCTGGTTGATCTCATGGGCGAGCCCCGCCGCTAGCTCACCAAGCGCCGTCATCTTGGATGACTGTATCAACTGGTCCTGCGTGTCTTTTAGCTTCCTGCAGGTATCCTCAAGCTCTCTTTCGTTCCGGTCCAGGTCCCGTATCATATGGAATACGCCCGCCCTGAAGTCCTCCAGGTATGTGACCCGCTTCGCGAGTTCCTCCTTCGTCGATTCGAGCTCTTCCGTAAGGGTGAATTCCCTGGCCGGGCTTTCTTTAGAGGCTTCGGCGGTTTTCAAGATCTGCATGGCAAGCTCCGTTTGTCATCAGGCAGGCTCTCCTTCAGCAGCCGCTCCCTGATCTCACGCATCTTAAGCTCCCTTTTAACGGCCATGAGCGCGAATTCCTCAAGGTCTTTTATCGTGGTTTTAAGTTTTATGGCAGCCGCCTCTCCCTCGATCTGAACCTTTCTGAGCTCATCCTGTAGTTTTACGGTCTCTTCCATATCCTTGCAGATAAGGATAGATCCTTTTGGGATCCCTCCTTCGATTATGGGTATGGAGCTTAGGCTGAAAAGATTTACACGGCCGTCCTTTAAAAGAAGCGGCACAAGGGTGTTCATTAATCCGGCAAACGGCGGCATATTTTTTTGTGAATCAAACGGTACGATCTCATCGGGTGGAAAACCCATGCTCTCTCCGGGGGTGGCGAGACCCCCGGACTTTTCATTGCCCCAGATTATGACGCCCCTTTCATCGAGCTTAAAGACGGCATCAGGGATATTTTCAATGAGCCTTCCCGTAAACTCTTTTGCTTCGGAGGTGAGGATTAAAAGCCTGCCGGCAAAGGCCGCCGTAAGCGCCGCGGCAACGAGATTTATAATGACCACTGAAAAGAGCGCTATGGTCAGGAAGGCGTCATATCCGATGCTGAGCAAAAGGGAGATGAAAAGCAGATCAAAAAGAGCGAGGGCCCCGAGGGACGCTATTGTGAGTTTCCTTACAGACATATAGGGAGAATTGGAATATAAGCTCATGGTGAGCCTTTATTCGGGATGAAGGAGTCCTGATGCCGGGTTTTTTTGGCGTTTAAACCGGATGAAGGAGTCTAAGGAGAGTCGCCGCAATTAACTTATGATTGAATTTCATATATACCACAATTCTTTTTGAAAGCAAAATGAAAAATAGAAGGGCGCTGTGCCCTATCGCAGGCTGGAATAAGATTGAAGCTCCCCGCGGCAAGCCGCGGGGAAGCTTCGATATGTAAGGAAACAATTTCTATTCGCTCGCTTGACCCCGCAGAAGACTGCGGGGAATGCGCTCGCTATGCATATTCATAGGTTATAATATAGTAATATCCCGCTTTGAGGTTGATTTGACGAATTTATTCGTAAGAGCCTAAAAAACTTTAAAATTATTCATTTATATGTTAAAAATAATTTTGAACCAATGAAAATTTAAGGGCAGGACAAGGAATTATAATGTTTAAAAGATTAAAGGCAGGTTTTGAGAGCCTTAAGGCCGGCCTTGCCCGCACCCATAACGCCATTATGGGCAGCGTCGAGTCGGCATTCACCGGAAAGTCCAGGGAAGAGGTGCTCGATAATCTGGAGGAATCCCTTATCTCGTCAGATGTGGGTGTAAAGGCCTCGACTGAAATCGTCGACGGCCTCCGCACCAGAATGGTGGGGTGGGACGTAGATAAATTCAAGGACTACCTGAAAGAATCCATATACAGGATATTAAAAGAGGTCGAGAGGCCGCTTGAGATAAACAAGGCCCCTTACGTCATAATGGTGCTTGGGGTAAACGGGGTCGGAAAGACCACTACTATCGGCAAGCTCGCCGCGCGCTATACGGCCGAGGGTAAAACAGTCCTGTTGGCCGCCGGTGATACGTTCAGGGCCGCGGCTGTAGAGCAGCTTGAGGGCTGGGGCCAGAGGGTAGGGTGCCAGGTGGTCAAACAGGCGCAGGGCGGAGACCCTGGAGCGGTCGCTTTCGACGCTATAAAGGCCGCCATCGCACGGAGGGCCGACATCCTTATACTCGATACCGCTGGCAGGCTCCATACAAAGGTAAACCTCATGGAGGAGCTAAAGAAGGTAAAGCGCATAGTTTCAAGGGAACTGCCCGACGCGCCCCACGAGAACCTCCTTGTGCTTGACGCCTCGACAGGGCAGAACGCCCTCAATCAGGCGCGGCTCTTTAACGAGGCGGTCGGCGTAACGGGCATAGCCCTTACGAAGCTCGACGGCACGGCAAAGGGCGGGATAATAGTGGCTATAGCCAGAGAGCTTAATATACCTATAAGGTTTGTGGGCGTTGGCGAGACTGTAGGTGATCTCAAGGATTTCGACGCCAACGATTTTGTTGAAGCGCTCATATAAACTACCCCGGAGGCGGACCTGGTGGATGAAAAACTTAAGACCTTCTACGAACTTTACGACAGGAGAAGGAGCGTAAGGGAGTTTCTGGACAAGCCCGTCGGGCTTGACGTGCTCTCAAGGCTCCTTATGACTATAAACAGGGCGCAGAGCGCGGCCAACCGCCAGCCCTGGCATTTTATAGTGGTAGAGAAGAAAGACAGGGAGGAGCTGAACCAGACGCTCACGAAAGAGGGGTTCAGGAACGCCCCTGTTATCATAGCCGCCTGCGCCGACCCCAAAGAGGCGTGGATAAGAAAGACCGACAAGGTCAATTACGCCTGGGTAGACGTTACCATAGCGGTCACCGAGATGATAGGGGCCGCGACAGCCGAGGGGCTCGGCACCTGCTGGATAGCCTCTCTCGACGCGGAGCGCGTTAAAGAGATACTCGGCGTACCCGCCCATATAGAGATTGTCGGGCTTATAGCCTTAGGCTGGCCCGCGGCAGAGCTTGCGAAAGAGAACAAGGCCAGAAAACCGCTCGGGGAGATCATACATTATGGCAAATGGTAGCGATGAAAAAGAGGCCGAATTTGTAGTCCTCCGCTCGGACAGGAGAAAGACCCTTAGAAAGCAGCTCCTCGTCCTCAAGATAAAGGGGGAGGATAAAAAAGGGGTCTTCTTCGGATATGCCAAGACCGTAAGCAGGGGCGGGATGTTCATAGCCTCCGTGACCCCGCGCAAGGTAGGCGAGGAGTTCGAGATCACGTTCAGGCTCCCGTTCCTCGACTACGACCTGAAGTGCAGGTGCGCGGTCGTGTGGATGAGGGAGTACGAGCCCCACAAGCAGGACCCCGGCATGGGCATCAAGTTCATCGACCTTGATGACGAGATAAAGGATAAGATAGAGGAATGGGTAGGCTCAAAGGGGTAAGCCTGCCCGCGCCGCGTCAGGGCAGAGCGGCGAATTCCTCGAAATCCTTCCCGAGATTATCTATAGTAAGGAGCCCTTCGTGGTTTCTGTAATGCGCTATCTTTACAATTCCTGCCTTTGAGTCGATCACAAAAAGGCCTTCTCTCTCAGTCTCCCCGAAAACCGTCATCTGATATCTTTTTACCTCCGCGTCGTCAGGCCTCCCTGCCCCTGATATAAGGAATATTCCAGCCGCTATCCCGAAACCGGATAAGAATATCTTGAACCCTTTCAGTTTTTCCATTTCCGCCTCCTCCTTTTTTGACATATATAATTATAAGGTAAAAAAGGGGCGGGGGAAGTGCGGCGGGGTTTTTCTTGCCCTCGGCCCGTTCGGAGAACGAGCCCTTCACCCTCCCCTCAGTCCCCTCCCGTCAAGGGAGGGGATGTTGAAAGAGAATGGCCAAGACAGAGGGAGGTGCTACTTCTTCACGCTCCAGGCAGTGCCTTTGGGCGAATCCTCAAGAATAATGCCTTTCTCAAGAAGACCCATGCGGATAGAGTCGGCGGCCTTGAAATCCTTCCTCTTCCTCGCCTCTTCCCGTTCATTTATGAGGCGTTCTATCTCCTCAGCCGGGACCGCGGCGCGGGAGTTTTTGTCCCTGAAATAGTCTTCCGGGCTGCGGGTGAAGAGGCCCAGGAATTTTCCAGCTTCCTTGAATAGAGAGAGTATGTAGGAGAGGTCTTCCCAAACCCCTTTTGTGTTGCCCGTGGCCTTTGCCTCGTCCATGATGCGGTTGGCCCGTGTTATCTCCTTGAAGACGGCCCCGACCACCTCGGCTGTGTTGAAGTCGTCGTCCATCGAGCCTGTGATCTCGTTAAGCCTGTCCTCTATGCAGTGGAGGCAGTACTCTACCTCAAGCGATGCGGGAAACTCCGTCTCTATCCTCTGGACGGTCTTGTAGAACCGCTCAACCGCGGCCTCGGCATCTTTTATCGAATCCGCCGTGTAATCGATGGGAGACCTGTAGTGGCTGGATAAGAGGAAGAGCCTTAAGGCCTCGCTCGTGTGGTCTTTGAGCACGTCCCTGATATTCAGGATATTGCCGATGGACTTGCTCATCTTTTCTTTTTCGATGTTTACGAACCCGTTATGGAGCCAGTATTTGACATACGGGAGCTTGCCGGTAGCGGCCTCGCTCTGGGCTATTTCGTTCTCATGGTGCGGGAAGATCAAGTCCTTGCCGCCGCCGTGTATGTCTATCGTCTCGCCGAGCCACTCCATGCACATGGCGGAGCATTCGATATGCCAGCCGGGCCTGCCGGGGCCCCAGGGGCTATCCCAGGAGGGCTCGCCGGGCTTGCTCGACTTCCAGAGCGCGAAATCCAGCGGGTCTTTCTTCCTTTCATCGACATCGACCCTCGCGCCTGACTCAAGATCGTCTATGTTCTTGCCGGATAATTTGCCATAGTCGTTCTTAAGCCTCACCGAGTAATATACGTCACCGTTCAAGGCGTAGGCGAAACCTTTTTCTATGAGGGTTTCTGTCACCTCTATTATCTTTTTTATGGTCTCCGTGGCCTTCGGCCTGAATGTCGGGAGCTCCACGCCTAAGGCCGCCATGTCCTCATCAAACGCCTTTATATAGCGTTCGGCGAGGGCCTCGGACGGGACGCCTTCCTCATTGGCCTTCTGTATTATCTTGTCGTCGACATCCGTGTAGTTCCGCGCGTATTTGACCTCGAAACCCTTGTATCGGAGGTATTTGTAGATCACGTCGAAAGATACCGCGCTCCTGGCGTGTCCTATGTGGCTTAAGGCATATACCGTCGGCCCGCAGACATACATCAAAACCTTGCCTTCCGTAACAGGCGCGAAGTCCTCTTTTTTTCTTGTCAGCGAATTGTAGATTTTGATTGGCATTTTTTTTACCACCGTTTTTTTTATTTTAAGGCTGGTGAAAAAATCCATCTGCTTCGTCGGCATCAAAGCCCGTCATTGCGGCGTACATACAGAGTTGTTCCAGGCCCGTTCTTCGAGTGGGCCCTACATATTGAATATCCCCCGCGGCCTGCCGCTTTTGGAAAGAGGCTTTTACGGCTGAAATCTCTTGAGCCTCTCGATCACCTTTTCCTTGCCGAGCAATCTCAGGACATTCACAAGCTCGATCCCGTGGCGTTCCCCGGTCAGGGCGAGCCTTATCGGCAGAAAAAGCCTTTTACCGGATTCGTTCGTCTTCTTTTTTACTCCCTCGATTATCTTTTTATATGCGTTATCGTCGAGCATGTCGAGATTTTCCGCCTCTTCGCGGAAGGCTTTCAGGGCCTCTTTCGCGTAAGGCTCGTTCAAGACCAGAAGGGCGTCTTCCGGATATTGCACATCACCTATAAAGGGCGAGAGCAGCCCTTTAAGCTCAACGACCGTCGAGGCGTTATCTTTTACGGCTTCTACGGCCGCAGTCATATCTTCCTTATCGGCCGGGAGCCCAATGAGATTTAAAAGATATCCGGCATCCGCGCCGCTTATAGCTGTCTTATTATAAAACCTGAGCCTCTCCATATCAAAGACAGACGGGCTTTTGGAGAGCTTTTCAATCCCGAACGACCCCGCCAGCTCATCCAGGCCCGTAAGCCCCTCTCCAGGAGACCAGCCGAGGCGGGCGATAGTGTTTATAATGGCGGATGGCAAAAAACCTCCGGCCCTTAAGGCGCTGACGGAGAAGCTTGAGTCCCGTTTGCTGAGCGGTACCCTGTTCCCGCCAAGAACGAGCGGGAGGTGGCTGAAGGACGGCGTTTTAAACCCCAGTGATTCGAAGAGGAGTATCTGCCTCGGCGTATTAGAGATGTGGTCGTCACCCCTTATTACATGGGATATCTCCATCATGGCGTCGTCGATTACGACGGCGAAGTTATACGAGGCTACCCCGTCAGAGCCTATGATGACAAAGTCCCCGAAGGACCTGGAATCGAATATGACGTCTCCGTGGACGCCGTCCGTAAACGCGATCTGTCTCTCAGGGACCTTGAACCTCAAGACCGGCTCAACGCCGGCTGGGCTCCCGGATTTGATATCCCTGCACCTGCCGTCATAACGCGGAGGCATGCCGGCGGCGACCTGTCTTTTCCTTACTTCTTCAAGACGTTCCTTTGTGCAGTAGCATCTATAGGCTAGGCCCTCCGTAAGGAGCCTTTGAGCGTATTCCAGGTATGTATCGAGCCTTTCGGACTGCCTGTAAGGGCCTTTGGGGCCGCCTGTATCAGGCCCTTCGTTCCATGCAAGCCCGAGCCATTTAAGGTCGGCAAGATGGCTCCGTTCGAACTCCGCCAACGACCGCTCTGTGTCGGTGTCCTCTATCCGCAAGATGAAATCTCCGTTGCTGCGTCTGGCGAAGAGCCAGTTAAAGAGCGCTGTACGGGCATTCCCTATGTGGAGGTGTCCCGTCGGGCTTGGGGCGAAGCGCGTCCTTACCCTCACCGTACGGTCTCCTCTATGAGGGCAGTAGCGTAGGAGGATATGCCTTCGCCTCTCCCCGTAAACCCCAGGCCCTCTTCGGTCTTTGCCTTGATGTTGATCCGGCCTTCGGCGCAGCTGACCGCCCTTGCTATATTCTTTATCATCTCCGGTATGTGTACGGCCATTCTCGGCGCCTCGCAGACTATGGTCGAATCTATGTTGCCTACCGTAAAGCCGCTCCGGAGCAGCAGGGTTGCTGTCCGCTTGAGAAGCTCCATGCTCGATATGCCCTTATAGGCCGGATCATCGGGCGGGAAATGCCTGCCGATGTCCCCCAGGGCGGCCGCTCCTATTAAGGCGTCTATCACCGCGTGAAGCAGCACGTCCGCGTCAGAATGGCCGAGCAGCCCCTTCTCAAAGGGTATCGCTACGCCCCCGATAATCAATTTTCTGCCTTCTACAAGCCTGTGTACGTCATAGCCAAAACCTATACGCATAGTATGTTCCTTTATTCCGGTGTTAGCAGGCTGCTGAAAAAAGTCCATCTGCTTTGTTGTCTTCGACGCTCGTCACTGCGGCGTACAGACAAAGTACGCCTCATTCCTCACTTCTCGCCGCCTCGCAGCTGAATCTTTTTGAGCAGCCTGAATATGCATAGCGAGCGCATTCCCCGCAGTCTTCTGCGGGGTCAAGCGAGCGAATAGAAATTGTTTCCTTACATATCGAAGATTCTCCGCGAATTCCGCGGGGAGCTTCAATAAATTCCGGGTTTTTCAGCAACCTGTCAGGTTTAAATACGCTTCCGCAGCTCTGCGGTTCAATTGCCAGCGGTGTTTGTTTGAAATTATCCTGCTCTATTCCTGAGGATGGATTCGGCGATGATAATGTCCTCAGGGGTGGTTATTTTTATATTCTCATACGAGCCGGGGACGGCCTTTACCTTGAAGCCCGCCCTTTCAGCGAGAGAGCTCTCATCCGTGCCTTTGTAGTTGTCTCTCCGCGCCTGATCGAATGATTGCAGGAGTATATCGCGTCTAAAGACCTGCGGCGTCTGAACCGATACAAGGCTTGTCCTGTCTATGGTCTTCTCTACAAATCCGTCTGAAATGGATTTGACTGTGTCCTTTACCGGGACGGCGGCGATAGCCGAGCCGGACTCCGTTGCGGCCCTTATAACCGCTTCTATTATCTCAACAGTGACCAGGGGCCTTGCGCCGTCATGCACGGCGATGAGGTCAAAGCCATCGGTATATTCAAGCGCATTATATACCGAATCCTGCCTTTCCGCCCCTCCAGCGATCACCCGGGCGGCTTTCCTTAACCCGAATCTTTCAATTATATCTTTTCTGCAGAAGACCTCGTCGCCAGGCGTGACGACGACTATGACGGAATCTATAGAGGAGCATCTCTCGAACGCTCCGAGCGTATGCGCGAGTATGGGCCTCGCCAGGAGATCGAGATAGTTCTTTTTCTGCGATCCCATGCGTCTGCCGAGGCCGGCGGAAGGGATTATAGCGACGGTTTTTAAAACAGGCATTTTTTTCATTTAACAGGCTGCTGAAAAAGTCCATCTGCTTCGTTGGCATCAAATCGTCCTGCGGCGTTACAGGCAAAGTACGCCGCATTCCTCGCTTCTCGCCGCCTCGCATCCGGAGCTTTTTGAACAGCCTGTGCTAATTTAGGGTTTTTCAGCACCCTGTTAAAACAGTTTGGGTGGATTGAGGAGAAGGTTACAGTTTAATAAAAAACCGGTTGTTTGAAAAGTGTTTTTTAGGATTGAGGGGCGGCTCAGGTTGATGCTCGGGCCAAAAAGCGGGGGGGGAGAGGAGGGAGGGGGTTACTGGTAAACGTGCCTCTTGAACTCATCCCTGACTTTGGAGAATATCATCCTGCCTCCGGTAGTCTGAAGGACGCTGGTAATCGATACGTCGATCATCTTCCCCAGATATTCCCTTGCATTGTCTATAACGACCATTGTGCCGTCCTCGAGATACCCGACACCCTGATTATGTTCCTTGCCTTCCTTAAGCACGAGTATGTTCATTATCTCGCCGGGGAGCACGACCGGCTTCATGGCTGTCGCGAGCTTGTTGATATTGAGGACAGGCACGCCCCTTAGCTCCGCCACCTTATGGAGGTTCGCGTCATTGGTCAGAACCTTTGCGCTCGTCTCTTTCGCGAGCGCGACCAGTTTGCTGTCGACCTCTTTTATGTCGGGGAAGTCACGGTCTGTTATCGAGACCTCGACCTTTTTGTTGGATTGTATCTGCTTGAGGACATCCAGTCCGCGTTTTCCCCTGGCCCTTTTTATGGGGTCAGGAGAGTCGGCTATGTACTGAAGCTCCTGGAGCACAAACTGCGGCACGACAAGCTTGCCTTCGAGGAAACCTGTGTCGCAGACCTCCGCTATCCTGCCGTCTATTATAACGCTCGTGTCGATGATAAGGCCTGAGGGGAGGGTAGGGTACGCCTTCTCAGGCGACGCGGCAGTGTGGTTCTCCTTGAAATGATTGAGTATCCCGGAGCCGTTGAACTCGTCGCCTTTTTTCATGCCGATGCTCAAACCCAGGTATCCTATTACGCAGTTGGCGAGCAGGTACGATGAAAGTTCGAGGTAGATGTTTTGATTGTTGAGCATGAGAGGATAGGTGAGGAGGTTTGCCACGATAAGGCCGATTATAAGGCCTATGGCGCCCCCCAGGACTATCCTTAGAGGCGTTTTTTTGACTCTATCTTCGAAGATGAGCGCGAGTACGGCTATCAGGAGCCCGCTGATCAGACCTATATAAGCTAACTGGCCCCCGACTATCTGGAGTATTATTAAATACCCGCTTGCCGAAGCAAAGAGTACAAGCAGGGAGCGCATTAATATAAACACCCAAAGAACCCCTTATTTTTGCATTATGCGCAGCAGTTCCTCTTCCACTTTTTCTTCTTTGATGTTTTTGGCGATAGAGAGCTCTTTTACAAGAAGATTTTTTGCGGTATCTAGCATCCTTCTCTCTCCGAAGGAAAGCTCCTTGTCGATTTTAAGGAGATACAGGTCGCGTAAGACCTTGGCGACCTCCATTACGCAGCCGCTCTTTATCTTATCCGTATAATCGCGATAACGCCTGTTCCAGGTTTGGTTGTCGAGGATGACTTCCTTCCTGTCCTTCAATATCTCGTAGATCTTCGGCACGAGAGATTTTTTGACGATCTTTCTTAAACCAACCGTTGAGGCCGTCTCGATGGGAACCATGATGGTAGCTTCGGTATCGAGGATCTTTAAAATGTAGAAGTGTTTATTGATGCCGGATACATCCCTGCACTCCACTCCCATGATCATTCCTACGCCGTGGGCAGGATAGACCGCTAGTTCGCCTGTCTTGAAATCTTGGATAGTGGCTTTTGACATGAGGTTCCTTATTTAAAGGGGAAGGTACAATCCTTTATAACACAATCAAATAGAATAAGTCAACTTCTTTGATTAAACATCAAATTAAATTAGCGCTCGGTCAAAAGCCCGATATTGAACGAGTCCGGGTCTAAGTCCGTATCTATCACAACGGACGAGTATTTTATGACGAGGCGCTTTTTGCCGTCCTCAATGTCGATATTGAAAGGTATCTCCGCCCCTCCTACATCCCTGTAATCCGAAAGCTCCACCCTAAAAGCCTTTTTCCCGTCCGCGGCCCTCGACAACGATTTGAGGCGGCCCTGCCCGTCTCTGGATATTAAAATATCTTCAGGGGACTGCGCATTTTCCGTAGTCTCCCCGGCCCCCAGGAGACAGGAGACTATTTCCCTGGATTTAAAAGAATACGGCAGAAGCGGGTCATCCCAGTCGTGTATCCGGACCTCATCGCCTGAATAGGAATAGAGTGTTTTGCCGTCGCTTACAAAGAGGGCGATCATCTGATTGAAAGGCCCGGTGACCTCTATCCTGAACTGGTCAGGGTTTTTGGCTGTTATGGCAGCCCTTCCGCTTAAGGTTAAAAGGCCCCTGAGCTCGACTTTGGCCTCTGCCCGCAGTGAAACAGGGGTTATATGTTTTTTGATCTCAGGCGGGCTTACCGGCGTGGGTTTTATCCCCGCGCAGCCCAGGAGGATGAGAGATAAAGATATGAAAAGGTATTTCTTAAACCTCACGGATTGCTTGCCTTGAGCTCTTCCTTCAGCTTTTCCAGCTTCTCTTTAAGTGAAGCGTTGCCGGGGTTTATTTTAAGCGCGCCCTCATAAGATAGGAGGGCCTTCTGCTTAAGGTTGTTCATGAGATAGGCATCGCCGAGGTGTTCTATGACCGTGGGGTCCTCAGGAAGCTGTTTGACGGCTTTCTCAAGCTCGGTTATCGCCCGCCCGAATTCGCCTTTCTTGTAGTATACCCAGCCGAGGCTGTCGAGTATGTGGCCGCTTTCGGGTTTAAGGGCGAGCGCCTTCTTTACGTAATCTTCCGCCTCGTTGAGCATCACGCCCCGCTCGGCGAGAGAGTAGCCGATGTAGTTCATGGCGTTCGCGTGCTTGGGGTCAAGCTCAAGCACCTTCCGCATGGCGCCCAGGACCTTGTCCTCCATCTTGGCCTCGTCGTAGACGACACCCAGGAGGAAGTACAGCTCAGGGTCTTTTGACCCGGTCTTTGAGGCGCGCTCGAGCGTATCGACGGCTTCGGTATATTTCTTCGCTTCCCTGTAGATCGAGGCAAGGAGCCTTAGAAGCTCAGCAGAGTCGCCCTTTACCTTGATAGCCTCGTTCAATTCCTTTATGGTGTTATCGAGCCTGCCCTGGCGTTCATATATGTATGCGAGGTGGATCTTCGAATCGATGAAGCTCGTGTCCTTCTCGGGGATGAGCATGAATTCCCTGGCCGCGCCGGTAAGATCGCCCTTCTCCTCGTAGCTCGTGCCGAGATAATAGCGCACCCTGTGAAAGTCCGGGTTCTCGCCGAGTATCCTGCTGAACTGGGAGATCGCGCTGTCATAATCCTTTTTTTCGAAATAAATGAGGCCTATCTTTACCGTCGCGTCAAGCTTCGTGTCCTGGTTTTTTTCAAGTTCCTTGTACTGCGCCAGCGCGTCGTCGAGCTTGTTCTGCTGGATGTATAATGTGCCGAGCCGGCTCCTTATGCCGGTATCGTGTGGCATTATCTCTATGCCCTTGCGGTATATTTCTATCGCCTGGTCGGTTTTTTTATCAAGCTCGTAGGTGACGCCGAGTTCGAAGTAGGCTGCCCCGAAGTGCGAGTTGATGCTTAAGGCCCTGGAGTAATATTCGGCGGCCTTGGCGTAATTTGAGCGGTCGAATTCGATCTTGGCCAGGTAATAATAGGCCATTATGGAATCCTGGTTGACGGCAATGAGCTTGTTAAGAACCTCGATCCCCTTATCATAATCCTTGGTCTTGCCGTAAAGGGCGCCGAGGAGGAGATAGTTCCTCGTGTTCTTCGGGTCGAGCTCGATGGCTTTACTATAGTTCACGGCGGCTGCATTGTCGTTCTTGAGGATCGAATAAAGCTCCGCAAGTATGAGGTAGGACTGCGGATAGGCGGGGTCTATCTCAATAGCCTTCTCGAGGGATTTTTTCGCCTGTTCGTTGTCTCCGGTCGACATGTAGAGCTGGCCCAGGTCGGCGTAGAGGGTGGCGGATTTGCCGTCGATAGCGATGGTTTTCTTGTAAAGGTCTATCGCCCCGGCGATATTGCCGCCTTTCTTAAGCATCTGGGCGGCCGTGTAATTGTAGTATGATTCAGAGGCGGCCTTGACCCTTGAGGAGCGCGCGCCTTCCGCGGTTCCGGCCATGACTGGGAGGATAAGGGAAAATATAAAAGCCGGAAAAACTAGCTTTTTAAAGAGGGAAAATTTTGTCACAAAAAATCCTCCATTTGTGAGCCGGGTTGGAAGCCCCTCAGGGGCTGTGTTTAAACTAAAAGGCCGGATTGAAGGTACAGCATTAACCGGGTCTGGCGGGTAGAAGGGCCTTGTTTACAAAAAAAAGACAGTTCAAAAAAGGCATATTACGCCGCGTTTATAGTAACATTACCGAAAGCCATAGTCAATATAAGAAAGTTTTCGAGGCATGCCGTCCTGAAGGCGCAAAAGGGAGGAGCAAGGGGGGGCATCGCGGGCAATTTGAAGATGAGAGCCGGTTTAAGAGTTTATAAAGGCCTTCGTAAAACCAGGGTTTTAGGCCGGGGTTGTTGTACGGCCCTTTCTATGCTTAAGTATCCTTTCCCTCACTTCCGGGGGCAGGTGGACTTCTTCGATGTTCAGCCCTGAGAGGATATCGGTAAGGACTTCTATCTTGTCTTTTACCGTGAGTCCCTTATGTATAAGGATCCTCTTCTCGCCCCTTAACAGAAAGAGCCCTCCGGGGGTCGCCACCTCACCTTTTCTTAGATCCTCGTATCCGAGCTTTATCGATAGCTTGGCGGCTGATTCTTCCAGCAGTGTTAAAAGCGCTTCATCTTTCATGGGGATATTTTCCTTATTTGGCATTTCCCTGTCAAGGATAAAAGCGATGTTCGAGGGAAATAAAGGGGTTGACACAACTTGATCATTAGATTATATTTCATAGAGGATGTCCCTGAATTGAGCCTCGTTCCATCTTCCACGCTGAAAATGACCGAAAGGAGTGGTTTAAAATGGCTGATAATATAATAAACGTAACAGATTCGACGTTTGATTCGATGGTGATTAAGTCAGAGGTGCCGGCTCTCGTGGATTTCTGGGCAAGCTGGTGCGCTCCTTGCCGGGCTATAGCCCCGATCGTGGAAGAGATGGCCAATGAGTACGGCGCAAGGATCCGGGTAGCCAAAATGAACGTGGACGATAATCCCGCGACCCCCGGCAGATACGGCGTAAGGGGGATACCGACCCTGATACTCTTTAAAGGCGGCAAGGTCCTAGACCAGCTCGTAGGCGCCGTGCCCAAAAACCAGATAAAAGAGCTTATCGAAAAAGGCTTTTAAAAGAAGTTTTTTTCAGATATCTTTCAAGGGGGCAAACTGAGGTTTGTCCCCTTTTTTTATGAATATGCATGGCGAGCGAATAGAAATTGCTTTCTTCGGGATTTATTACAATATTAAGGATGTGAAGATGAAAAAAAGAAAAATTACAGCCTTGATGTCAGCGGTCTTAATGGCGTTTCTAATGATATCGGGCATTGGCGGATGTAAAGGCAAGTCTGAAAAAAAGCCTTCCGGCGCGGCTGCCGCCATACCTTTCAAGCTGACTACCTTCGATAATCAGGAATTCAGCCTTGAGGCTATGAAGGGGAAGACGGTGGTGGTCAATTTCTTCGCGTCATGGTGCGGGCCCTGCAGATTTGAGGCTAAAACGCTTGAGAAAGCGTATCAGGCTTATAAAAATGACGGCGTGGAGTTCATAGCCGTAGCAGTTGACGACACCGAAGCCGGGGCGAAGGGCTTTATAAAGGAGTTTAATATTACGTTCCCCGCCGGAAGGGACGCTGCCGGCGAGATCATGAAGGCCTACAATATTTACGGGGTGCCTCAGACCAATATAATCGGAAAGGACGGCGCGGTCAGCTATACCCACTCCGGCGCCATATCGGAAGATATCCTTTTCAGGGAGATAAAAAGAGCCCTTTAGTTGGCTCTGAACCATCTGTTTCGTGAAATCACGCCTCCGCTTTCCTTAAAGGGAAGTAGCTCTCCCCGCCTCTGCCTTGCCATCATTTCATATCGCTGATAGAATCGTATAGCAGGCTGTAAAAACAGCCTGCCTAAACAATCCACGGCGGAAAAACCGTCTGTAAAGAGGCTATATGGAGCTTAAACTTTCACCCGGCGCAATGACCGTGCTTGAAAAACGGTATCTGACGAAAGACGCGTCAGGCCGCGCAGTAGAGACCCCGCTTGAGATGTTTAGAAGGGTAGCCCGTAATGTCGCTGGTGCGGAGAAGCTCTATGGGGTGGACGCTTCGATGTTCGAGGAGGAGTTTTTCCGCATGATGGCGAGACTTGAGTTCCTCCCGAACTCGCCGACCCTGATGAACGCGGGTAGAAGGCTTCAGCAGCTCGCGGCCTGCTTTGTGCTGCCGGTCGAAGACTCCCTTGATTCCATTTTCGAGGCCGTAAAAAATACCGCCATAATACACCAGTCCGGCGGCGGCACGGGTTTTTCATTTTCAAGGCTCCGACAGTCCAATGACATTGTAGGCTCTACCGGCGGGATCGCCAGCGGCCCTGTTTCCTTCATGAGGGTGTTTAACGCCACGACCGAGGCCATAAAGCAGGGCGGCACAAGGCGGGGCGCAAATATGGGTATTTTAAGGATCGACCATCCCGACATAATGTCGTTCATTACGGTAAAAGAAGACCCCTCCGAGTTTACGAATTTCAACCTTTCCGTCGCGGTAACCGAAAGGTTCATGGAGGCGCTTGAAAAAAACGCGGAATATCCGCTTGTAAACCCCAGGACAGGTAAGATCGCGGAATATAAGAGCGCGAAGGAGGTCTTCGATAAAATCGCCGAGTCCGCGTGGAAAAGCGGCGAGCCGGGCGTTATCTTCATGGACAGGGTCAACAGGTCGAACCCTACGCCGAATATCGGGAGCTTCGAGGCGACAAACCCCTGCGGAGAGCAGCCGCTCTTAAGCTATGAGCCCTGCAATCTCGGCTCCATAAACCTCGGGAAGATGCTGAGGCGCAGGGATAAGGGGTGGGCAATGGATTTTGATAAGCTCCGCTCCACCGTCGTAGCCTCCGTGCGGTTCCTTGACGATGTGATCGACATGAGCCGCTATCCCACCCGTGAGATAGACGTAATGGCGAAAGGCAACCGTAAGATCGGGCTTGGCGTCATGGGGTTCGCGGACATGCTCGTAAGGCTCAGGGTGTGCTACGGAAGCGCGGACAGCTTCAGGATAGCCGGAGAGGTGATGAAGTTCATAAGCGAGACAGCATGGGAGGCGTCACGGGAGCTTGCCGGGACAAAAGGGCCTTTCCCCAATATCAAGGGGAGCGTATTCGATATGCCCCGGGGCAGGCCGGTAAGGAACGCTACCGTCACTACCATAGCCCCTACAGGCACGCTGTCGATCATTGCCGATTGTTCATCCGGCATAGAGCCGTTCTATTCGCTGAGTTATATAAGGCAGGTGTTGAACGGGGTGAAGATACCGGAGGTGAATCCGCTCGTGGAAGAGGTTTCGAAAGACGAGGGGTTCTACAGCACGGAGCTGATCGAGTTCATAAGCGCGGGCGGGAACGTTAAAGACCGGAAAGATGTGCCGGAGTGGATAAAAGACATCTTCGTTACTGCGTTTGACGTAAGTCCCGAAGCGCATATAAGGATGCAGGCCGTATTCCAGGAGTTTACGGACAACGCGGTCTCGAAGACAATAAACCTTCCTCAAGACGCCAAGCCGGAAGACGTAAAGAACGCCTATCTGCTGGCTTACAGGCTCGGGTGCAAGGGCGTCACGGTCTACAGGAGCGGGACAAGGGCGGAACAGGTGCTTACGTGCAAAAGCCCGCTTTACTGCTAGCAGGCTGCTGAAAAAGTCCATCTTATAGTTTTCCGGCCCGTTCGGGGAACGGGCCCTACATCACCCTCCCCTTAATCCCCTCCCATCGAGGGAGGGGAATTTAATTAGAGAAAGAGATCGCTCCGCTCGCAATAACTTTCGTTTTTGCATCTTGTTCTTTAAAAAATACAGGGGTATTGCGTAGACGAGCAGGAGGCGAGCGACCGGGCTTCAGTTCTATCGGAGGGAGAGAGCCGACAGCGAGCAGAGCAATACCCAGAAGCGCACGGCAGTGCACAAAAGGCCTTTACCAGACTGGAGCCTGCACACATCCCCTGTTTTTCAGCAACCTGCTGGAAGTTATATTGGACAAAAATGCGTCAATCTGGTAAAAGAATGCCACGACTAAAAGACAATTAAAGGACGCCTATGAAAATATCCCCTTCAATACTATCCGCAGATTTCACCAAGCTTACGGCCGAACTGAAAGCACTTGAGGACGCGAAGGCCGATTACGTCCATGTAGACGTGATGGACGGGCGTTTTGTGCCGAATATAACCATAGGGCCTTTCATAGTGGAGGCGCTTAAGCGCGCTACCTCGCTGCCGCTCGATGTCCACCTCATGATAGAAGAGCCTGAGAGATATATAGCTGATTTTGTAAAGGCCGGTAGCGATATAATAACAGTCCATGTAGAGGCGACAAAACACCTCCATAAAGTCGTTCAGTCGATAAAAGACCTCGGCGTCAAAGCGGGCGTTTCTATGAACCCCGCGTCCTCCGTGCATACGATAGAAGACATAATCCATGACCTTGACATGATACTCGTGATGTCCGTTAATCCGGGTTTCAGCGGCCAGGGCTTCATACCCGGGTCCATCAACAAGATAGCCGCTGTAAGGAAGATGATCGACGAGTCTGGAAAGATGATAGAGCTTGAGGTCGACGGAGGGATTAAGGTATCGAATATCAAAGAGGTTGCGCGCGCCGGGGCCGATGTGTTCGTGTCAGGGTCGGGTGTGTTCGGTACCCCGGATTACAGGAAGACGATCGAGGCGATGAGAAAAGAGGTTGAGAGCCTGACCGCAAAGGCGTAAGTTTTCTTCCAATTTGTGTGTTCCGCTAATCTATATGGGTATATCCCAGGCCGAGGCCTATCCCGAGCGAAGGGCCTCTGTCGTATTCATGTCTTTTCCAAAGGTAGTGCTCGGCAGGCTCTATGACCGGATAAAGATACGTGCCTTTCCCGAGCTTTCTCTCTTCCGCATCCACGATCTTTCCCGCTACCGTTATGTGCTTGCCCTTCGAATAAACGGCAGGGTCCTTGAAGCCCTTGAACCTCACTAAAAAGCGGCCCTCCGATTCTTCGGGGGCAACGGGCTTAAGCTGCGAGTTGACGCCTTCCTGCAATACTTCCAGTATAGTGACATCTTCCCGGTTCTCGATATCGAGGATAGTCCCGCCGAAGACGACGCCCTTGCCCGCGTAAGCATCGGGGTTTTTCACTACCTGCTCGAACTTTATATCGCGGTCAACGGCCTTCAGGGTATCCTTTGAGATTACAGGGGCGCAGCCGATAAGCGTAAAGGCGGCGACCGCCATTATGATTTTTTTAAGGTTCCACATGCTGTGCCTTTAAAAAAGAAGGATAGAATAATTATAGTGGTTTTGAAAAGCGAGGCTCTTCAAGCTCTATTTAGAAGATACCATGAGTTCTATCCCTGTCAACCGTGGAGGCTGGCATGCAAAGCCGCTTTGTAATACACAAGCATAACGCGACGCATCTCCATTATGACTTTCGGTTAGAGGCGCAAGGGGCGCTGAAGAGCTGGGCCGTGCCAAAAGGACTGCCTGATGCGCCGGGTGCCAGGAGGCTTGCCGTAGCCGTGGAAGACCACCCCCTTGATTATATAAGTTTCGAGGGGGTCATCCCGGAAGGGAGCTACGGCGCCGGGACTGTAGAGATATGGGACAAAGGCACTTATACGGTTGAATCATGGGAGGCGGACAAGGTCGTATTCAGGCTTAAAGGGGAAAAGCTTACGGGCAGATACGCGCTCATCCTTACGGGCGGCAAGAATTGGCTGATCCTTAAATTGAAAGAACCCGGAAAATGACCCACCTTACAACACAACGCTGAAGAGGCGGATATGTCGATGGAGATGGGAAGAGGTTTATAAAGCCCGGGTGGTCATAAGAATGCCAGCGCCGCCACGGCTACCCTTATGGCGCTCTCTTCGCCCAGTTTAAGCGCTTGGTCTGTTATCTTTCCGGTAGAGCCACGGTTTACGACCCCTGTGACAGCCCCGCCCTTTAAACCCATCGAGGCGGTAAGCGTAAGAACCGTGGCCGATTCCATCTCAAAGTTCAGGACATGCAGGGCCTTGAGCTCTTCCGTCAGGCCCCTGAACCTCCTCAAGGTGTATTCCCTGTAAGAGTCTTTCCTCTCTTCGCCAGGATAAAAAGTGTCGGATGAGGCGGAGACGCCTACATGGTATCTGACCCCGGTCTTCTTCGCGCCTTCTATAAGCGCCCCCGTAACGGCGTGGTCCGCAACGGCAGGGTATTCCACCGGGGCGTAATGGGTGGATGCGCCGTCAAACCTGACCGAGCCGGTAGTGATCACGCAGTCGCCTTTTTTTATGTAGTCCTGTATCGCACCCGTGGTGCCTACCCTGATAAAGGTCTTTACCCCGAGTTGCGCGAGCTCATCTACGGCTATGGAGGCCGAGGGGCCGCCTATGCCGGTCGATGTCACCAGGACTTTGTTGTTGTTGAATTCAGAGATGAAGGTTACGAACTCCCTTTTTGAGGCGAGTTCAAGTGATGAGGAGCCGTAGGTCACGGCGATTGCGTCTGCGATAGCGCCGACCCTGCCGGGGTCTCCCGGAAGGAGGGCGATCTTCGCGCCCTGTATCGCTCTTTTGTCGAGGTCGAGGTGGTAGACCCTTGGCATCTCATGCCTTTCAAGATAGAGGAGCGGGGGTTATGATGCCTTTTTAAGATATATCTTTACGGACGCGGCTTCTTCTTTGATGCAGAGGAGTTCATTGCCTGTAGACTGCGCCCATACAGGGAGGTCTTTTTTTGAAACCGGGTCGTCCGTAAGCACTTCCAGTATCTGTCCGGCCTCCATGCCCTCCAGGGCGAGAGCGGTCTTGACCGAAGGCATCGGACAGCTGAGCCCCCTGGCGTCAAGCGTCTTGTTTATATGAAAGTCCATTTCAAATACCCCTATATGAAAAGGTTTATGGTCGATTCCTTGGCGATGGCCAGGTAAGACACCGCTCCGATAACGTCCTGGCATTCGTCTATGAAGTCTTCTTTTTTAAGCCCCATCACGGACATGGACATCTCACAGGGATAGTATTTTACCCCGAGCGCGCTGGCCATCTTTATGAACTCATGCAGGGAAGGTACTTTTTTTTGGGACATCATCGTCTTAAGCATAGCGGGGCCCATGCCCATCATATTGAGTTTGGAAAGGGCAAGTTTCCTGGCGTGCCCGTAGTTCATGATGTTGAGCATCTTCTGCATCCAGTTCTGGCCCTTTATGAGCCCGCCCTCTTTTTTTATCGCGTTAAGACCCCAGAAGGTGAAGAAAATATTGACCTTCATGCCCATCGAGGCGGCGGCGGTCGAGATGACGAAGGCCGCTATGGCCTTGTCCATCTCTCCGCTGAACAGTACTATCGTTACCGAACCCTTTGTTTTTATCTGATCTGTCATTTTACTTGTCCTGTGGAAATCAATATTATATATATTAACTTATAGTCGAAGCCTTGTTCAAGTCTTTTATGGTTTTTCACGGCGGGCTACCCACCCTACGCCCTTGTGTTTGGGTAAAGCAAAAACAAGATACGAAAACAATAGTCATTGCGAGTGGAGCGAAGCAACTTTTCCCCCCTTACCCAGCTAAGCCCTGATAGCCCCTCTCCTGAGCATGGCCTTCCTTGTCTCGTCAGCCGCGAGCATTATTACCGGGAATACGGCGAGGTAGCCCCATTCATAGAGCGACAACGGAGCAAACCCGAATACATCCTGAAGAACAGGCGTGTATATAAGGATGAGCATAAGCGATATTTCCACGGCAATGCTTATGAGCACGAACCTGTTCTTGAAGAAACCGGCCTTAAAGACCGACTCTTTCTCCGTCCTGCAGGCAAAGACGTTCCCGACCTGCGAGGCGACGATACCCGCGAAGCTCATCGTTGTGGCGGTCGCGTAAAGCATGCCTGCTTCTTCCATGCCTGTCCCAGGCGACCACCCCCTCAGCCAATACGCGAAGAAGAAGCCGGATAGCGCCAGCGCCGCCTCAAGCGGCCCAAGGAAGAGATACGCCCTTGATAAGGTTTTGAAATCAAGGAGCCTCTTGCCCCTCGGGCGCGGCGGCTGGTTCATCACGCCTTCCTCGGGCGGCTCGACCCCGAGGCCAAGGGCTGGAAATACGTCTGTCCCGAGGTCTACGGCAAGTATCTGCATCACGGTAAGGGGCAGAGGGATCTTGAATATGACGAATGCTATGAAAGGGACGATCTCCGGTATGTTGGACGCGAATATATAAGTGACGAACTTTTTTATGTTGGCGTAGACGGCCCGTCCTTCCTTTATGGCATCGACAATGGACGCAAAATTGTCATCCGCCAAAACCATCTCAGCCGATTCTTTTGCGGCGTCGCTTCCGCGAAGCCCCATGGCAACCCCTATGTCAGCCTTCTTCAAGGCAGGCGCGTCGTTTACCCCGTCGCCCGTGACCGCGACTATCTCGCCGTTTTTCTGGAGCGCCTCGACGACCTTTAGCTTGTCGGCAGGCGCAACGCGCGCGAATATAACCTCGCCTTTCTTTAATATTTCCTGAAGCTCATGCTTTGAAAACCTGCCCAGTTCCTCTCCTGTTATGACTCTGGCATCTTGGGCGATCCCTACCTGCCCGGCTATCGCCTTTGCCGTCAGGCCGTAATCGCCCGTGACCATCACGACCTTTATGCCTGCCGTGTGGCACTGGCTAACAGCCCTCTTCACCTCGGGCCTGGGGGGATCTAGCATCGCCATGAGCCCGATAAAAGTCAGTTCCCTTTCAACTTCTCCGGTTGCGTAAGAACCCCTCCGTTCCATCTCCCGCGAGGCGAAAGCGAGTATCCTCAATCCCTTCGAGGCAAGCAAGTCGTTCTCTTTTAATATCTCTTCCCTCTCCCTGTCTGTAAGAAGGGCGGTTGCGCCGTTTATAAATACGGACGTGCATAGGGAAAGGACTTCCTTAGGAGCCCCCTTTATAAAAGCGGCGGCCTTACGCCCTCCTTTCGGGTAATCGGGGCCGCCTTCATGGACGGTGGTCATCATCTTCCTTATCCGCTCAAAAGGCAGGTGGGCCACGCGGGTAATCTCTTTGTTCAACGAATCCATGTCGATGCCCCCTTTGGCGGCGGCGGTCAGGAGCGCGCCTTCCGTGGGGTCGCCGGAGATCGACCAGAGCCGCGAGTCTTTCGATGGGGGACTGAGCTTTGCGTTATTGCAGAGGGCGCCTGTCAGGAGGAGCTTGCGGATGCCTTCGGAGGCAAGTTCCTCCTTTGAAAGTTTCTTTCCGTCATGGACGAACGCCCCGTCCGGCTCATAGCCGGTGCCGGTAACTTCGATCATCTTGTTGTTGACAAAAAGCCTCGTTACGCACATCTGATTTCTGGTAAGGGTTCCGGTCTTGTCCGTGCATATGACTGTGGCGCTCCCGAGCGTCTCCACGGCCGAGAGTTTTTTTACTATCGCGTTCTTGCTTGCCATCCGCTGAACGCCCATCGCGAGCGACAGGGATACCGTCGGCAGGAGCCCTTCGGGGACGTTCGCGACGATTATTCCTATGGCGAAGATAAAGCTCTCCGCGAATGTAAGCCCGGCGAAGGAGTAACCCAGGAAGAAAAACAGCACCCCGAGCGTGACGGCTATCATTGTCACTACCTTCGTTATGTTTTTTATCTCTTTTTGAAGCGGGCTCATCTCGGGCTTTATCGCCTGCGTAAGATAAGCTACCCTGCCTATCTCCGTATCCATGCCGGTAGCGGTCACGACCACGTTGCCTGAGCCGGAGAGGACAGTGGTGCCGGCGAATACCATGTTCGGGACTTCGGTCCAGATAAAGCCCTTGCCGTCGGCGAGAGGTTCGGAGACCTTATAGATGGGGCGGGACTCCCCTGTGAGGGCGCTATTGTCTATCCGCATGGCCTCGGCTTCGACCAGCCTGCCGTCAGCCGGGATGCTGTCGCCTTCCGCGAGTTTTATAAGGTCGCCCGGAACCAGCAAGGCCGCGTCGATCTCCCTCTCCCTGCCGTCCCGTATTACCCTTACTTTTTTCGGCAACAGGTTCTTAAGGGCCTCGACGGCCCGCTCAGCCTTGTATTCCTGCCAGAAGCTGAAGGACGCGTTTATTACGATGACGAGGAATATCGCCCACCCAAGCTCGGGCATACCCGCTACGAAGGACATGAAGCCGCCCGCCCAGAGCAGTACCGCGAAGAGATTAAGGAACATATTGTAGAGGAAGTCTTTTAAAAGGGTGCCCTTCTCGATCCTCTTTATTGAGTTGGGGCCGGTGAGTTTCAGGCGCTCGCCTGCGGCGGCCTCGGTCAGTCCCACGGGCTGAGACCCGAGTTCCCCGAAGACCTCTTCGCGGGGCAGGGGTATGTAGAGCGACCGCGCGCTCGTCTCCGCCCTTTTGATCACATCTCTCACTTCCGGTTCGCTTCGCGCGTTCATGATGGCGTGGTGCAGGGCCCGGTCAAGGAGCATGCCTTCTATTTTAGAGAGGAGCTGAAGGTGGGTTCCGCTCTCTTTCAGAGGCGAGATTATCAGGAAGAACAGCCTGACTTTTATTTTTTTCGCGGGGTGAGGCAATTCCCGTCTTGATATGGCGAGGGCTATGGAGGTGTCCTTGACCTCTTCGGAAAGGCAATGGAAGATCGCGGAATCCGTGCCGGTGAGCATGCCTTCTACGGACTCGTGGTCCCTGAGGTCGCAGAAGGCCTTCTCTTCCGCAGGCGTGCCTTCGGGCAGGAGCCTGCGTGTCATCTCATTTAATACGGTTTCATGGTCTTTCGCCTTAATATTAAGGATTACTGCCTTAAGTAACGCGGAGATGTCCATATAGACCTAAGGATAGCATAATGCTTGAAGAATTTGAAGGCGTACCGGGCGCCCGGAATCGGGACGCCGCCCGTCCGTAAAGGAGGGTTTTGAAATATGCAGGAAATTCAAAGTGATAGCGTCTTTTAATTATTGGTTTGAATGGATACATTAAAAATGTTAGAATGATACTCCCTGTATTATCGACAAGAGCTGACTATATGTTTAAAAAAGACCGCGAAGGGGATCTCCCGATGCTCCTTGAAAAGATCTATCATGAAAAAGGGTGGGACTTCCGCAATTATAAGAAGTCCAGCATCATGAGGAGGGTATCCAAAAGGCTTACCTGTCTCGATATCCATTCCTATAAAAAATACTGCCAATATCTTAACGATACTCCGCACGAATATGAAAAGCTTTTTTCAAATCTGACGATAAAGGTCAGCGAATTCTTCCGGGAGCCGGAGGTCTTCGGGGAGCTCTGCGGTATAATAAAGACGAACTTCTCGGAAACCGTGCTCAAGGTCTGGTGCTGCGGCTGTGCTTATGGCGAGGAGGCGTATTCCGCGGCCATACTGCTTTCCGAGTGCCTTACCACGGATGCGGTGAAGCACACCAAGGTGTTCGCTACCGACATAGACGGAGAAGCCCTGGATCAGGCCCGTAAGGCCCAGTACAGGGAAGAGTCCCTCAAGAACGTGCCTCCGGATATACTTGAGAAGTACTTCTTCAAGGCTGACGGGCAATACAAGGTCAAATATAACATACGGAACCTCGTCAAGTTCGGTGTGCTCGACATTGTCGGGAGCCCCTCTATATCAGGCGTACAGATACTCTTCTGCAGGAACCTCTTTATATATTTCAATAAGAGCCTCCAGGAACAGGTCTTTGAAAAACTCGATTACTCCTTGAGGCCAGGGGGCATTATCGTGCTTGGAAAAGCCGAGGTGCTTCCCCCATCGTTCGCCCACAGGTACTCTCCGGTCGGCGAGAGGCTGAACGTCTTTAGAAAGAAGGTGGCGCGATGAACTGGTCTTTCATAAGATATTTCTCCAATCGCACTATGGGCTTCAAGCTCACCATAGTCTTTCTTTCCGTAATACTTATTCCGATGCTGCTCCTGGCCTATATCTCTTACAAGGTCATAGATTCGAGGCTGACGAAAGAGGCCGAGGAAAAGATAAACATGGGGCTTAAGTCCGCATGGACGGAGTACTACGTCCGCGGCGACCAGATGCGCTACGGGATGCTCCAGGCGGCTTCCATGGAGGAGATAAAGCGCGCCATTTCACGCGGTGACAAGCAATATTTAAGGAAGATGATAACCCGATGGAAAGAGATGCGCCCCTATGTGGACATCTGGATCATAGTCGATGAGAACGAAAGGGTGATAGCAAGGCTTAATAGCGATGTTTCAGGGGACAGGCTTGAGTTGAACGGGTCCGTGAAAGCCTCACTGGACAGCGGAGAGCCAAGGATATCAAGCGAGCTCATCGAAAAAAGTATTTTGAAGCTCGACGGCAAAAGGTTCCTTGACGAGGCGGCCACCCCGGAAACCGCCAACCAGAACCCAAAGGCTGAAAAAGAAAGCGCCGTAATAGCGTTAATGGTCGTGACCCCTGTGCTGAGCGATTCGCAGCGCCCGATAGGGGCGATAATAACAGGGGATGTCCTGAACGAGGACAACTACATCTCCGAGACTATCGCCAATAAGATACCTGGCCTTTTTACCACCATTTCCGTAAACGGCGTGCGGATCGCCTCGAACCTGGTCGACAGCTCAGGAAGGAGCATAAAGGGGACAGCGATCCCGGAGACGGTTTTGCCGGTTGTAAAAGCCGGTAAGCCGGTATTTGGCGAATGGTCGATGCCGGGCATGACGTTCATCTCGGTATTCGAGCCGATAAGGGACGCGCAAGGCAAGATAATCGGTTCCCTGGACGTGGGTATCTCGAAAGAGAAGCTGTGGGAGATACAGAAAGAGACCCAGAAGATCATTATTATAATAACCATTCTGGGGCTTGCGGTTTCGCTCTTTGCGGCCGTTGTGTCTACATCCGAGATCACGAGGCCTCTTAAATCGTTAAAAGAAAAGATTGGGGAGTTCGCAAGAGGAGACCTGCAGGTAAGGGTCAACGTGGATTCGGTCGAGACCAGGGACGAGCTTAGAATGCTCGCCAGGGCTTTTAACTCGATGATGGACGGTGTCAGCAAAAGGGAAGAGGAGAAGGAACGCTATCTAAGGGAAATAGAGGAGAAAAACCGCGAATTCATAGAATTGAATGAGGAGCTTAAGATCACGAACGAAAGCCTTGAAGTCGCCTACGAGGAGACCCAGAGCCAGACCGAGGAGCTTCATGCCATAAACGAGGAGCTAAAGCTCCTGAACGAAGACCTGGACAGGAAAAATATCGAGCTCCAAAGGGCCAACAGGATAATCACGCAGGAAGAGGAAGAGATAAAGAGCGCCAAGGAGAAGCTCAGGTTCATATATGACAGCATCACGGATTACATTCTCCTTGTCGATTACGGCCACAGGGTGCTTGAGGCAAACAGGCATTTTATGGATAAATTCAGGATAAGCGAATCAGCCCTTACAGGCGAGAAGATATACAAGATACTCGGGATGGAACAGCCCAGGAACTGCCCGATAAAAAAGTCCATACACATGTTGACCCCTGTCGAGGCGGAAATGACCACCCAGGACGGAAAGGTCTTCACATGGCATATATACCCTTCCGTTAACGAAAACGAAGACCCCAAGAGGGCCGTGGTCTATATCAAGGATATTACAGAGCAGAGGATGATGACCAACAAGCTCATGCAGACGGATAAGCTGTCGTCATTGGGAGAGCTTGTCTCCGGGGTCGCCCATGAGCTTAACAACCCGCTTACGGGCATCATGTGCTTCTCAGAGCTTCTTCTGGACGATAAGTTCCCGGACGATGTGAAATCCAAGCTTAAAAAGATAAATGACGCCTCTCACAGGTGCAAAAAAATAATAGACAACCTTCTGACGTTCGCCAGATGGAAAAGGCCTGAGAGAAAATATGAGGATATAAACAAGGTCATAAAGGAAAGCATTGACTTAAGGGGTTACCAGCTGAAGGTCGATAATATCGACCTTGAGGTCGATCTTGACGAATCCATACCTCCGACAATGCTCGATGACGACCAGATACATCAGGTTTTTTTGAACCTTATAAATAACGCCAGGGACGCTATAAAGGAAAAAGGAGAGCGCGGAAAGATCAGGATATCGAGCAGGCACTGCGAAGGCAAGATCATCGTAAAATTCGAAGATACCGGCAAGGGCATGTCCGATGAGATAGCAAACAAGATCTTCGACCCGTTCTTCACTACCAAAGGTGTCGGCAAGGGTACCGGGCTGGGGCTTTCCATCTCATACGGCATTATCAATGAGCACGGGGGCACCATATACGCCTCAAGCACCCTCGGGATGGGCACCGTATTCGTGGTGGAGCTTCCCGTGACGGGGCTTATAAGGACGGACACGCAGGAAATACGCGAGGCTTTTGGTTTCAAGATAGACCCGGTAAAGGCGCGGATCAAGGGGCTTAAGGCGCTGATACTCGACGACGAGCCTATCGTGCTCGATCTCCTGCACGATTCGCTCACCTATTCGGGCTTCAAGGTGGAAAAAACCGGATCAGGCGACGAGGCCCTCCGTAAGCTCAAGGAAAATGATTACGACATTATAATAAGCGACATAAAGATGCCCGGCCTGGACGGAAGGGGATTTTACAACGAGGTCAAAAAGATCAGGCCTGAGTCCCAGAAAAAGATCATATTTATTTCAGGCGACAGCCTTAGTAAAGAGACGCAGCGTTTTTTGAAGGAGACAGGCAACCTCTCCCTGAATAAGCCGTTCACCGTAGACCAGCTGCATGACATGATATCAAGGCTTATTTTTTAGTCTGAAATACGCGTGAAAAACAACCTGCTCTGACCCCCTGTGGGCCTGCTTTCATTTCCCGTATTCAATCTAATGGTTTACTTTTATCCTTGAGTTTTGTATAAGTTTCCTTAATTCATACTCAGGCCCGTTGCCGTGGCGGCTTTCGTCTTGAAATCTAAAATCGTTAAAAAGGTTTTCATGAAAAGATCTGGTTATTTGCCTCTTCCGGTACTTCTTGTAGACGACGAACCGCAGATACTTAAGTCCTTCAGCGTGATGCTCAGGAGCTATGGCATAAAACAGGTGCAGACAATCGACGACAGCCGGGAGGTACTGCCCTTTTTGGAGCATCACGAGGTCTCGGCCGTAGTGCTCGACCTCTCAATGCCCCATCTTTCCGGGAGCGAGCTGTTGAACGAGATAAACAACCTTCACCCGCTGGTTCCGGTCATCATAATGACGGCGGTCAACGAAATAGAGATGGCTGTCTCCTGCATGAAAGCCGGGGCATTTGACTACCTTGTGAAGCCTGTAGAGAAGAGCAGGTTTGAGTCGTCGATAAGGCGGGCTTTGGAGCTGACCGCCCTCCGGACGGAGGTGTCATCCCTTAAAAGGCGTCTCCTACAGGGCGAGCTTGAGAAGGAGGACGCGTTCTCTTCCATCATTACCGTAAACAAGAAGATGCGTGCCGTATTCCAGTATGTCGAGGTCATCGCCGAGACCCAGCAGCCGGTATTGATCATCGGCGAGACCGGGGTGGGGAAAGAACTCTTCGCCAGGGCGGTACACGACATAAGCGAGAGGAGGGGCGGGTTTGTCGCGGTAAACGTGGCGGGCCTGGACGATACGATGTTCTCCGATACCCTCTTCGGACACAAGAAGGGCGCCTATACGGGAGCGGAAGACGCGCGGGAAGGCCTTATAGCGCAGGCAGCCGGCGGCACGCTCTTTCTGGATGAAATAGGCGATACGACCGAGTCCTCGCAGGTAAAGCTCTTGAGGCTTCTTCAGGAGCAGAAGTATTATCCGCTCGGTTCCGACGTGCCGAAGCAAAGCGATGTAAGGATCGTCGTGGCGACAAACCGCGACCTGCAGAAGCTCATCGCGGACGGCAAGTTCCGTAAAGATCTTTACTACAGGCTCCGCGCCCACCAGGTGAACATTCCGCCTCTGCGCGACAGGAGCGACGATATACCGCTCCTCCTTAACCATTTTCTCATTGAAGCGGCAAGGTCGATGAAAAAGAAAAAGCCGACGCCGCCCCCTGAGCTTGTGACGCTCATGTCTACATATCATTTCCCGGGCAATGTCAGGGAGATGCAGGCGATGGTCTATGACGCCGTGGCGAGACACAAAGGCGGGGTGCTTTCGACGGAGAGTTTCAAGGACATAATAGGACAGGAGCGCCTGGTTAAAGGGGAGCACGCGGCCGAGGAGGAGACCCTAAGCTACAGCCCAAGCCACTTTCCGACACTTAAGGACATGGAGGATATGCTTATTTCAAAGGCGCTTGAAATAGCGAACGGCAATCAAGGGATAGCCGCGTCTCTCCTTGGTATCACGAGACAGGCGCTCAATAAGCGGATTAACCGGAGAAAATTCACGGAATGATCAACTGGTAGGCTGCTGAAAAAGTCCATCCCCGGCCCGTTCTTCGAGCGGGCCCTACAGAAGAAGCCCCTCTCCCCATTTGGGGAGAGGCTGGGTGAGGGGGATTTAAAAGGGATTGCTTCGCTCCACCGCAATGACTGTTATTTTTGCTTTTTGTTTCTCAAAAACACCAGGGGTATTGCGCAGCGAGCATAAAGGAGGCGAACGACCGGGCTCCAGTTCCATCGGAGGGAGAGAGCCGATAGCGAGCAGAGCCAATACCCCGCAAGCGCGCGGTAGCGCGCAAAAAGGTTTTCACCAGAGTGGCACGAATTTCACCCTCCCCTCAGTCCCCTCCCATCGAGGGAGGGGAGGT
>JACRET010000032.1 GCA_016218105.1 Deltaproteobacteria bacterium | reverse complement strand
CCCATCGAATCCTGCTTCCATTTTATCATCCCGTACCCGCCGTCGTTGACGATGACCACCGTGAGATCGACCCCCAGGCGTCTCGCGGTCTCGACCTCCTGGGAGTTCATCATAAAACCGCCGTCCCCGGTCACGCATACGACCTTTTTATCCGGGTTGTTGAGTTTCGCCGCCATACCCGCCGAAAGCCCCGCGCCCATCGAGGCAAGCGCGTTATCGAGGAGAACCGTGTTCCTCCGGTACGCGGGATAATTGCGGGCTATCCATATCTTATACATCCCGTTATCGAGCGTCAGGATACCGTCTTCAGGGAGGTGCCTTCTAAGCTCGCTTACAAGCCGCTCCGGCTTGACCGGAAAGGCGTTATCGTCTGACTTCTCCAGAATATGCGCCTTGAATTCCTTTAAGACTTTCTTAAAATAGCTGAAATCCCAATTCGGCGAGGGTTTCGTCTTTGACACAAGGGCGCAAATAGAATGGGCGATGTCGCCAAGCACCTCGTGGGTCGGGTAGTAGATGTCGTCCACGGGAGCCGAATAAAAATTGACGTGTATCACCTTTCTCCTGCCGTAACCCATTATCGCGGGCGGCTTTTCGGTAACATCGTGGCCTACGGCTATTATAAGGTCTGACTTAGCTATCGCCCTGTGAAGGAAATCGTTCTCGGTAAGGGCGGCGGTGCCGAGAAACAGCTCGCTCCGCTCGTCTACGACCCCCTTCCCCATCTGGGTCGTGAAAAACGGTATCCCTGTCTTATCTATGAACTCCTGAAGCTCGAAGCTGACCCTTTTACGGTTGGCGGCGGCGGCGATAAGGATAAGCGGAGACTCCGCTTCTTCTATCATCCTGACCGCCGTATCGACTGAGCGCGGATCA
This sequence comes from Deltaproteobacteria bacterium, assembly GCA_016218105.1. Classification (GTDB taxonomy): domain Bacteria; phylum Desulfobacterota; class GWC2-55-46; order GWC2-55-46; family GWC2-55-46; genus GWB2-55-19. The sequence continues at coordinate 102,774 of JACRET010000032.1, read as the reverse complement.
GGCGATGGACGGCGCGTCCTGATCCTCTCAAGAGGCGCGGCTAGCGTCTCTTCATCGGCTATATCCTCAGGGAACTCCAGATGCACCGCGCCCGGGCGCTCTTCCTCGGCCCTCCTGAACGCCTCACGCACAAACGAAGGCACAAGGTCTGAGCTTACAATCTGGCGGGTCGATTTTGTGATGGGCTGCATCATCTGGACAACATTTATGATCTGGAACTGCCCCTGTTTAGACCTCCTGATTGGCTTCTGTCCCGTTATGATTACAAGCGGCATACCGCCGAGCTGAGCGAATGCCACGCCCGTGACAAGGTTGGTCGCGCCCGGCCCCAGCGTGGACAAAACAACACCAGCCCTACCCGTAAGCCGTCCGTATGTCGCCGCCATGAACGCCGCGGCCTGCTCGTGCCTGGTCACTATGAATCTGATGCTGGACTTTCTTATCGCCTCAAGGAGCGTCAAGCTCTCTTCGCCGGGTATCCCGAAGATATATTCGACCCCCTCCTTGACAAGACATTCCACAAAAAGATCGGCCGCTTTCTTATACATCGCCCACCCCTCTAATTGATCGATGACTACGCCTTTTTTCAAGTATACCGTTTTTCAGGGAAAATGGCTTGATTGTGACATGAGAAAATTTGGATATACTTTATATATGGTGATCAAAAAGAAAAAACCGTGGCAGATACCGGAGCGCGAAGCCACCCCCGAGGACATCTACCTCTCAAGGAGGCAGTTCATTAAAAAGGCAGGGATATATAGCCTGAGCGCGGGGGTGTTCATGAGCGGGGCTAACGGGTTGTTCGATATATTCAAAAAGCCCGATGAAGAGCGTATCTTGCGCCTCCCGAAAACGCCTACGTCGGCCCTGTATCCAGCCAAAAGGAATCCCGCATACGCACCCGGCCGCCCGTTGACGGACGAGCTTGTTGCCGCAAAATACAATAACTTCTACGAATTTTCCTCGTTTAAAAGCGTCTGGAAGCATGTGGATAGATTAGAGCCGAGGCCCTGGCAGGTCGAGATAGCAGGGCTTGTGGAAAAACCGCGAATATACGACATTGACGAACTGGTAAGGTCAATGCCCCTTGAGGAGAGGCTCTACAGGTTCAGGTGCGTCGAGGCATGGGCGATGACCGTACCCTGGACGGGCTTTCCGATGAAAGAGCTGATAAAGAAAGTCTCCCCGCTCTCGTCGGCAAAATACGTAAGCCTCCAGACGTTTTACAATAAGGATTGGGCGGGCCAGCAGAAGATCCGCTTCTGGCTCCCCTGGCCGTATGTGGAAGGGCTGACGATGGAGGAGGCCACCAACGAGCTTACATTCCTGGCTACCGGCATATACGGCCATGAGCTGCCGAAACAGCACGGCGCACCCATACGGCTCGTAACCCCGTGGAAGTACGGGTTCAAGTCCATAAAATCCATCGTAAGGATAGAGTTCACCTCTGTTCAGCCAAAAACCTTCTGGAATACGCTCGTCCCGGATGAATACGACTTCCGCGCGAACGTGAACCCCGAAGTCCCGCACCCGCGCTGGTCGCAGGAGACCGAACGGATAATAGATACCGACGAGCGCGTGCCGACGGTAAAGTATAATGGTTACGGCGATTATGTGGCGGGGCTTTACAAAGGCCTGGCAACGTCCACTTAACGAACGCACCGGCTTAAGCGCCACCCTTGATAGCGAGCTTTACGTAGAGCATATTCCCCCTTGACATCCTTACCCCGCGGTTATAATATCCTTTGAAAGTCAACCCAATCTCACGTCAATGAAAAACGGCCCTCTAATCCCTAAAGCAGAAAAACGCCCTTTCAGGATCGCCTTACTGTCGATCATAGGCATCCAGACTATTTTTTCCTTCTTCCTCATCTTCCGTTTTCCACAGGCCGATTGCACACTGACCTATCTGGTCGCTATGCATAATGTCGAATCCGGGGTCTATCATCTTGGGACAGACCCGACCCCGAATGATTTCCGGGTCGTAAAGGCCAAGGACGGATATGTCCACGCTACCTATGAGCCGGGTATCCCTCATCTGTACAGCCTCATGATAAGCGCCGGACACAAGATAGATTCGGCCCTATTTAAAGATAATGCCCTCTGGCAGGGTTGGGACAAAGGGGTTTTTTCAGCCAAATACGCCATGGTAGAGCTTCCGCATCTGCTTGTCTTGCCCGTAACCTGCGCCCTTATATTTCTAATGTTAACCAAAATGGGCTGCTCCCTCGCGACCACCTCGTGGATAAGCCTGCTGGGGGCCGCATCGACAATAATCCCCTGGAACGCTTCACCGATTGCGCGCGACGGACTGGGACTGCCCTTTTCGGTAGCTTCTTTTTATTTTGCCTTTTCAGGCCGGGTAGAGGGGAAAGACAGCCGACGGCGGCTCTGGTATTTCGGTGCAGGGGTTTCAAGCGGTCTGGCCGTCTTGATGAAGCTTACTACCGCTACTGTCGCGGCGCCTGTTTTCTTTTATATCGCTCTAAGCGAATGGCGCCGTCAGGGAAATTCAGGGGGCAGGCTCGTATCTGTCGCGGTATTCACCGCTCCGCTGCTCGTCGCCACGGTCCTCTTCTTTCTGGACAGGTGGCTCGTCTTTGGTTCGATCTTCGCGGGGCCCATCAACACGAGTATCGAAAACTATTCCATCTGGATCCCCATCTACGAAGGGCTGTTCGGCCTTCTGATGAGCCCAGGCAAGGGGCTATTCTGGTACAACCCTATCCTCGTTCTTCTGTTCGCATCATGGGGGGTTTTTAAAGACAGATGGACATTGGAAAGCCATGCGTTCCTGATCCACGCCGTAGTCCTCATCTTCCCTCTGGCGGCCCAGAGTTCCTGGGCGGGCGATGAGGCTTACGGGCCCCGTTATATGCTGAGCCTCATCCCGTGGGGGCTTATTGTTGTGGGCTGTTGGCTCGATCAGAGGAAAAAGAACGCATTTTTGAAAAGTAACTTATTGGCGATAACCGGCATTCTCGTCCAGCTCCCGGCGCTGTTGGTCTCCTTGACCACGGCCGGCGTTGCCCATAAGCTGAGCGCGGGGTGGGCCTTCCCCCACAAGCACTTCTGGCCGAGCCTCTCGCCAATAGTCCTCTTCTGGAAGGCTTTGTTGTCCAAACTTTCAAACGGCTATTTTTATGGCGAAAGCCACCTCTGGTCTCCGACGACACAGTATCCTTACCCGCCAATGGTGGATTTTGCCGAGACCTTTGCCTGGCGCGAGACCTTCTTTTATGAGATAGTCCATTTGAAATGGGATATCGCGATACCTTTCCTTGTCATTGCCGCTATCGCGTCAGGCATTTGCCTGTATGGTCTCGTTTATGCGCTCAAAAAAAACAGTTTAAACCCATAGATGGCAGACAGGCGGAAACAGATTACTTTTACTTTCACCCTGGCACCGTTGAAGCGCTGCTTAACAGGTTGCTGAAAAACCGGAAATTCGTTCAGGCTGCTCAAAAAGCTTCAGCTGCGAGGCGTCGAGAAGCGAGGAATGAGGCGTACTTTGTATGTACGCCGCAGTGACGAGCGACAATGACAACGAAGCAGATGGACTTTTTCAGCAGCCTGTTAGTCCTTAATCGGCTTCAGATGCTCCTTGAACCAGTAGGCGGCAAGGCTGGCGACCTCCTCAAGTGCGCCAGGCTCCTCAAAGAGATGCGTCGCACCAGGCACTACCACCAATTCCTTCTCGGTCTTTAACTTCGCGAATGCCTTTCTGTTAAGCTCAAGCACTATTTCATCCTTGCCGCCTACGATGAAGAGGGCCGGAGCCTTTACGGCCGGCAAAACATCCATCGCGAGGTCGGGCCTTCCGCCCCTTGATACAATCGCCCCTATGATCTCGCCCATTGAAGCCGAGGCCTTTAAGGCCGCCGCCGCCCCTGTGGACGCACCGAAATACCCTATCCTCAGTCCTGGCATCTCATCCTTGAGCCAGTTGGTAGCAGACTCAAGCCTCGAAGACAAGAGGTCTATGTCAAACCTGGTATCGTAATCAATATCCTCTTCCCTTGTAAGCAGGTCCATAAGGAGCGTTCCGACACCCGCCTTCCTTAAGACATTCGCGACATAGTTGTTCCTGGGGCTGTGGCGCGAACTTCCGCTCCCGTGCGCGAAGATGGCTATGCCTGTGGCGCCTTGAGGGATTGCCAGCGAACCTTCCAGCCTGACCGCCCCTGCTTCGATGTACACAAGCTGCTCGGTCGAATTTATAAGCCTCATTTTGTCAACTCCGGTCTTGGATGAATGTTCTTTAAGAAACTTTAACCGATATGTTTTTCAGGCATTGCCTCAGAGGCAATGCCGATTGTGCGGGAGCTTTCAAAAACAAACTCCATCAAAAAAAGAGCCAGATTTTCTTTTGTCTAATTATTGGCACACAATTTCAGGATGTCAACAGAGCGGGTAACTAATTGGATTACCTGTAAAAATTCGTATATGGGTTTTTTCAAAGGTATTTTGGCAGGGTTTTAAGCCTTATAAGCTTAAAGCTTGTTGAGACCGTTAAGGGCGGCCTCTTTATAAGCGTCCGAGAGCGTCGGGTAATTGAACACAACATCCTTGAAATAATCGACCGGGCCGCCGTAATTCATCACAGCCTGCCCGATATGGATCAGCTCTGAAGCCTTCTCGCCTATTATATGCACCCCCAAAAGCTTTCTTGTCGATCTGTCGAAGATGAGCTTGAGCATCCCGTGGACATCGCCCGTTATCTGCCCTCTGGCGACCTCCTGAAAGTAAGCGCACCCTATCTCATACGGGATGCCTTTCGCCGAAAGCCCCTCCTCGGTCTCCCCGACCATCGAGATCTCCGGTATCGTGTATATTCCAAGAGGCATATACCCGGCAAGCTCGCAGGTAAGGCCCTCTTTCTGAAAGGCATGGCATACGGCCCGCCTCCCCTGCTCCATCGAGGTTGATGCGAGCGAAGGAAAACCTATCACATCCCCGATGGCGTAGATATGGTGTAACGGCGTCCTGTGGTCGTCATCCACCTTGATCAGTCCCCGGTTGTTTACCTTTACGCCTATCGCCTCAAGATTGAGCCTGTCCGTATTGCCGACCCGCCCCATGGTGTATAGAAGCTTCTCGGAGGCGAGCACCTTTCCGCTCTTCAGGTGCGTTATCACCCTGTTTGGCTCTTCTATCTTGATGTCCACAACCTCCTCATTGAGCCTGAGCGTTACGCCTGAGTGCCTCATCCAGTAAATGAGGCTGTTGACTATTTCCTCGTCCGCGAATGAAAGGAGCCGCTCTTTCCTCTCCACCAGGTTTATCATCACCCCCAAGGCGGCAAAGATGCACGCGTACTCGCACCCTATCACGCCGCCCCCGATAATGGTGAGGCTCTGCGGGATCTTGTCTATGCTTAAGATAGAATCGCTGTCATAGATGTGTTCGCTGTCAAACGGGATATCGCCTGGACGCGCCGGCCTGGAGCCCGTCGCTATTATTATGAACTCCGCGTAAAGCTCCTCTCCTGCCCCCTTGTCCTTTACAAATATCCTGTGAGGGTCTAAAAACGAAGCCTCCCCGTATATGATCTCGACATTATTCCTGTTGAACTGGTCTATTATGACCTCCATCTGCCTTCTTATGACCTCGGTCTTCTTATACATAAGCTCGCTCAGGGTCACGTCCCTGCCAAGCGTGAATTGAAAGCCGAAGACAGCCCTCTGCTTGAAACCGGCCAGGAAAAGAGCAGTCTCCCTGAGCGTCTTCGAAGGCAGAGTCCCGGTATGGAGCCCAGCCCCGCCGATATAGGGATTTCGCTCTATTATAGCGACCTTTTTACCGAGCTTTGCCGCCTGTATGGCGGCCTTCTGGCCGCCCGGGCCTGACCCTATCACAATTGTGTCATATCTTCTCATAAGTCTCATTGAGACGGAGCCCTTCTTCGCCTGCGGGCAAAATATTGGATTGTAATGCTGAAACAAAGGGAATCAAGGCAAGTCCAGGGATTGAGCGTCTGATTTGGGAGGACGGCATGCTGACTCTCCGAAAAAAATAAAACCCAGGCCGCAAAAAAAGCCCGGACATAATAGTTCAAATGACACACGGGTCTTAAGCCCAGGGTTTAACAACCGCTTTATAAAGCTAACGCAGGCCCCCTATGACCTTTTCCATCTTTTCCTTCACTTCTTTCGCAACAAGGGCAACGGCGGGGTTTTCTATCATCGACATGGCGATCGTAGGGTCCGCGGCCGCCACGGTCGAGCCGTCTTCGTCATTCTCATATATTATCACATTGCACGGCAGCATCAGCCCCACGTCGCTCTCGATCGTCAAAGCCTTATAAGCGCTTCCGGGATCGCACGCGCCGAGAATAAGATATCTTCTGAAATTCTTGTTCAGGTTCTTCCTGAAGATATCGTCCGCGCGTATCTCGGAGAGTATCCCGAAACCTTCTCTCTCAAGAGCGGCCTTTGCCTTCTCCACGGCCTCATCATATCCGCAGTCCAGCTTTCTCGTTAAAGCGTATCTGCTCATGAACCCTCCCTTGGGGAACCTGACCTGCCTGAGGAGACGCATCATCCGATCGAAAAAAAATCCGCCGGGAAAGCCTGGTTGATACGGAGGTCTTCCATCAATACCTCCTCGATAAGCTTCCCGTCCGGGGCATAAGAGGCTACCTTTAAAGGGAGATGGCTTTTTTCATCTATCCAGAGGAGAAGGCTCCCCACCCCGCCAACGGTTTTTCCTCTTCCCCTTACGCTGACTACCCTGGCGCTTTTCCCTCCGACAACCTCTTTCCTCAGCGCCTTTATATCCCCGTCTTCGCCCAACATCCGGGCGTTTTTAAGGAGCGTGCCTATATCCGACTTATCTATCCTGTGCCCCTTTGAGCTTTTAATGAGGCTGTCATCCGGGCTTAGATCCATCACGAAAGACTTGAAAAAACCGAAGGGCCTGAGCTTTACCCTCTTTGTGTACGGGTTATAGATGAGCACCGCGCCCTTGTGCGGCTCAATGAATTCCATCCTGATGAACCCGGGCTTTTTGTAAAAATATTTTATCGCCTCGGTTGACCCGTCGCCGCTCGACCGTATCGTTACGGCGTAGTTCTCCAGGGTATTAAAACTCTCCATCGAGGCCGATAGAGGGCTGTTCGAGACAACGGCAAAGGCGATTAAAAAAATACCGAAGAGCATTTTTTACCGGATTTTTAAAACGCCTTGGATTTAAGTTTAAAAAAGGCAGGGGCACCCGATTGAATCTGCCATAAGGAATTATATCCTTATCTGGCTGATTTGCAACTTTCCGGGCTAATCCTTCGCCCTCTCCAGCAAGGGGTACGCGACGTTTGAAATGTAAGAGTTTATCCTCTTCAGGTTTGTAAGCACATCGAGGTGGATGGCGCTCGTGTCTATGCTCTCCTTAAGCCCCAGATGGAGCCTGTTTATGTGCGCCTGACGGAGTTCCCTCTCAAGCTCTGATATCTTGGCCTTGTGGGTAAGAAGCCTTCGGGCAAGCTCGGCGTCGGATCCGGCAAAGGCGGCAACCCCCATCTCGAAGTTCTCGACTACCTTCTGGTGGAGGAGCCTTATCTCATTCATGCCCTCCTTTGAGAAAGACACCCCGCTTTTTATTTTTTTTCTGGCGAGATCCATCAGGTTTTTGTCTATGACATCGCCTATGTTCTCGATATTGTCGGAAAAGAGCATTATTTCCAATTCCCGTCTGGCCTGCTCCTCGGACAGGCTCTCCCTGGAGAGCCTCGTAAGATAAAGTTTTATCTCCCTGTCGAGCAGATCGACATCGTCATCCCTTTCCTCCACCTTTTCAAGGAGATCCATGTCGTTCTTCTCAAAGACCTCTATCGACTGCCTGAGCATTTCCGAGACGATATCGGCGCTCCTTAAGGATTCCCTCGACGCCTGGACAAGCGCCAGGGTGGGAGTGGAAAGGACTATGGGGTCGAGATACTTTGGGCCGAACCTTCCCTGGGCCTCCCTCTCAGGCATAAGCATCCTTACTAACCCTGTAAAGGGGCCAATGAACGGTATAAAAAGGACTGCTATGGCGATATTGAAAAAAGAATGGGCGTTGGCTATCTGACGGGCGAGGTCAGGCGTGGATATCCCGACCAGATGCGTAAATACGCCAAGGAAGGGTATCACTATCACCACGCCGATGACCTTAAAGAGTATATGCGCTAGCGCGACCCTTTTGGCGTCTACCGAGGCGCCGATCGAAGAAACCAGCGCGCTGACACTCGTGCCTATATTGGCTCCAAGGACTATCGGCATGGCAGAGTCCAATGTGAGGAGCCCCGAATGGGCGAATGTTATGGCGAGGCCGAGGGTCGCCGCGCTTGAATGAAGGAGCGCGGTAAGGAGCGCCGTTACTATGATACCGGCGAACGGGTCCCTGCTTAAGCCTAAAAGGATCTCTGTCCAGAGCGGGTTCTGCGTGATCGGCTCGAATGTCTCTATCAGGATCTTAAGCGCGAAAAATACGAAGCCGAAACCGAGTATGGCCTGTCCGATGTCTTTTCCAGGTCCCCTCCTCCCCAGGTATCTTACAAATATGCCGATGCCCACCAACGCAATAGCGTAGTCGTAAACCTTGAAGGCTATTATCTGTACCGTAAGCGTGGTGCCTATGTCGGCACCGAGTATCACACCCATCGTCTCGCTCAAGCCGAGTAGTCCCGACCCGACGAAACCGACGAGCATAACGGTAGTAGCGCTGGAGCTTTGAAGAAGCGCCGTTATGGCGGCCCCGACACCGACGCTTTTAAATCTGTTATTGGTCGCTGTTATAAGGAAGCTTCGAAGCCTCGTTCCGGCGGCTTTCTGAAGGCCGTCCCCGGCAAGCCTCATGCCGTAGAGGAGCAGCATTACCCCGCCGAATAGACTTAATATAGATGTCGTTGACATAGGCAGATTAAAAACAGACGCCGTTTAATCTTCAAGATGACGGCAGACGGCAAGACGTTTAAAGGTATCGAGTACGTACTTTTAAATCTTATCGTTTAAAGGATTTTTGCGCAAGGCATTTGTCCGTGTCCTGCTTAAGTAAACACAAACTCACGGCGGCTCCTGTATTTCATTTTACCTTGCTTTTTTTTCAACGGAAAGTATAATTAATCAACCTAGGGGGCCAGGGGCAGCAATACGTCCCTCTGAGGATACTTAAATCATTCTGAATCAGGAGGTTACATGACTACGATCGTTGAGGTATCCGCGAGGGAGATACTCGATTCTAGGGGGAACCCTACCGTTGAGGTCGAAGTAACGCTTGACGGCGGCTTCAAAGGCAGGGCGGCAGTGCCTTCAGGCGCGTCTACAGGGAAATTCGAGGCCGTGGAGCTCAGGGACAATGACAAAAAAAGATACCTCGGCAAGGGCGTATTGAAGGCTGTCAAGAATGTCAGCGAGAAGATATCTCCCGCCCTGGTAGGCAAGGACGCCACCGACCAGGTGCTTATAGACAAAATCCTTATAGAACTCGACGGGACGGACAACAAGAAGAGGCTCGGGGCCAACGCGATACTTGGCGTTTCGCTCGCCACCGCAAAGGCCGCCTCCGAGGCTACGATGCTTCCGCTCTACAGGTATATAGGCGGGTCCAACGCGAAGGTCCTCCCAGTCCCGATGATGAATATCATCAACGGCGGAGCGCACGCGAATAACAGCCTCGACATCCAGGAGTTTATGATAGTCCCCGCCGGTTTTCCCACCTTCAGGGAGGCCCTTCGGGCAGGCGTAGAGGTATTCCACAATCTTAAATCCCTACTCAAGAAGCAGGGCCTTTCAACCGCCGTCGGAGACGAGGGCGGATTCGCGCCGGAGCTTAAGACAAACAGGGAGGCTATCGCGGTCATAATAAAGGCGATTGAGGCATCAGGATATAAGGCGGGTAAAGATATCCTCCTGGCGCTGGACTGCGCCTCAAGCGAGCTTTATAAAAACGGCGGCTATATGCTCGAGGGCTCCGAGATATCATCAGATGAGATGACCGATTATCTCGAAGGGCTTGTAAACGATTACCCTATCATCTCAATAGAGGACGGCCTCTCCGAAGACGACTGGAAGGGCTGGTCGCTCCTGACCAAAAAGCTCGGCGGAAGGGTTCAACTCGTCGGTGACGACCTTTTTGTCACCAATGTGGCCAGGTTAAAGAGAGGTATTGACGAAGGGATCGGCAACTCCATCCTCGTCAAAGTAAACCAGATAGGCACGCTTACGGAGACGCTGGAAGCGGTAGAGATGGCAAAGAGGGCCGGTTACACTGCGGTCATCTCACACCGCAGCGGCGAGACCGAAGATGCCACCATTGCCGATATAGCCGTCGCTACAAACGCCGGACAGATCAAAACCGGGTCGGCCTCAAGAACGGACAGGACAGCCAAATACAACCAGCTGCTGCGCATAGAGGAAGAACTCGGCTCTACAGCCGTATTCCCGGGCATGAACGCATTCAAGGTAAAAAGATAAACGACACGAGGGCTGCCCCTTAGGGGCAGCCCTCGTGTCGTTATAACCTCCCTATTGCTTCAATCCCCCAATATGATATAATATCTATACATGCGACGAAATATCAGATATACAAATCAAAAATCCACCGGAATACCATCAACTTCAAATGAATCCCCCTGCGGCAAGCTCCAGGAATCTTCAAATGCAATGAATTGTTCATTTCCAGTACGCTCGGGGAAAGCGCTCGCCGCGCATTTTCAATATAAAAATACAGATAAAGGTGCGTCTCTTTCTTGAGCACATCCGTTAAGGAGGATAAGTGTCAGTAGAAGGCCTTATTTTTGAGGCTATTTTCATATTTATTTTAATAATCTTGAACGGTTTCTTTTCAAGCGCCGAGATAGCGATAATCTCCGCAAAAAGGTCTGTAATAGAGAAGCTTGCCAAGGAAGGGAACTCTTCAGCCGCGGTAGTAAACAGGATGAAGGAGGAACCTGACAAGTTCCTCGCGACAGTCCAGGTCGGGGTCACCGTGGTCAGCACGCTGGCCTCGGTCGTCGGAGGCGTTACAGCCGCCACGCACCTTAAGCCTGTGATCGCCTCGATACCTTTCTCGCCCTTGCAGGACGCGGCTGAGTTTCTCTCGATTGGCGTTATAGTCATAGCGATATCCTACGCCACGCTCGTAGTCGGCGAGCTTGTGCCCAAGTCCCTCGCCTTGAGATACTCTGAGAGGATCGCCTGCTTTTCCGCGAGGCCTCTCAGTCTCCTGTCCAGATTTTCGTCGATATTCATTGAAATACTGACCGCCTCGAACAAGGCGGTTCTAAAGCTCCTCAACGTAAAAGAGCCCGACAAGCGCGTATTTATCTCGGAAGAAGAGATAAAGTTTTTCATCAAGGAAGGCAGGGAGACGGGGATCTTCGAGGAGACAGAGGCCGCGCTCCTTCACGGCGTCTTCGAGTTCGCCGATACGAGCGTAAAGGAAGTGATGGTTCCCAAGCATAAGTTCAGCGCCATAAACATAGACATCCCGCCAGAGCAGGCGTTGAAGTTCATCTCAGAGACAGGCTTCTCAAGGTATCCGGTCTACCGTGAAACCCTGGAGCGTGTTATCGGCATCATCTATAACAAGGATATCTTCAGGGCTATGGAACAAGGAAAGCCGATCATCCTTAAAGACCTCCTCAGAACGCCGTATTTTGTCCCGAACTCCATAATGATAAGCAGGTTGATGAGGGAGATGCAGCGTAGAAAAGTCCACATGGCGGTCGTTGTCGATGAGCATGGGGACGTTGACGGGCTTGTCACTATCGAAGACATCCTGGAAGAGATTGTCGGTGAGATAGAGGACGAGTACGATACGGACAAGGGCGGGCTTGTCGAGAAGCTCCGCGACGGGACGATGGTCATAGACGCTTCGGCTTCTATCGGAGATCTTGAAGACCTCGGCATCGTTATCGACGAAGAGACCGAGGAGGAATATCATACCCTTGCGGGGTTCATGCTCGCCAAGCTTCAGCGTATCCCCAGGGGCGGCGAATTCGTCATGTACAAGAACCAGAGGTTTACGGTAGTCGACGTCGAGCTTAACAGAATCATCAAAGTCAAGGTCGAGCCGCTTGAAGGGCAGAAGAAGACAATTACGGTAGCGTCGATCTAAAACAGAGATGGCTTCGCTCCGCTCGCAATGACAACGTATTGCCATTGCCTTCTATTCTTTCTTCAAGAACCTCATCAGCTCTTTCAGCGGCCTCGTGTTAATGATATCCTCTCTTTCAAGCCACCCTCTCCGGGCTGTGTGGACTCCGTAAATAATATTATTCAGATGATGAATAGAATGCGCGTCGGTAGAGACCGCGATCCTTACCCCCTTGTCCTTCGCAAGCCTGCAGTGAATGTCATTTAAATCGAGCCTTTCAGGGTAAGAGTTAAGCTCAAGGGCCACATTGTACTTCTTCGCCTCGTCCATAACCGCGTTCATGTCGACATCGTACGGAGGCCGCTCGCCTATGAGCCTGCCCGTTGGATGGGCCAGTATGTTGATGCGGCCGGTACCTATCGCCTTTATTATGCGGGCAGTCATCTCGCCCTGGGTCATTTTGAAACCTGAATGGACTGAGGCGACTACGCAGTCAAGCTTCGTTAGGACGCGGTCTGGATGGTCGAGTGTGCCGTCACCCCTGATATCCACCTCAGTGCCTTTTAAGACCCTGAACTTTTCACCCTTTTTCTTGAGATTCTTATTGAATTCATCGACCGCTTCGATCTGCGCCAGAATCCTCCCCTCATCCAACCCACGGGCTATGCCGACCGCTTTTGAATGGTCTGTTACGGAGATGTACTCGTAGCCCATCTTCATGGCGGCCTCGGCCATCGCCTCAAGGGTATACCCTCCGTCGCTTTCCTTCGTGTGGACGTGGAGGTCGCCTTTTATGTCTTTCACCTGAAGCTCCGCCGGGAGCCGCCCCTCCTCCGCGGCCTCTATCTCGCCCCGCATCTCCCTTAACTCAGGCGGTATCCACGGCAGCCCAACCGCCTTATAAACATCCTCCTCATTCCTGCCCGCGACCCACTTCTCCCCTTTCTCCTTGAAGACCCCGTACTCGCTTATCTTAAGGCCCATCCTTTTTGCCCTGTCACGGAGCGCTACATTGTGAGCCTTTGAGCCGGTAAAATACTGGAGGGCCGCCCCGAAGGATTTCCGCTCGAGCACCCTTAAATCCACCTGCAGGCCGGATTTAAGCACAACAGTCGACTTGGTCTCGCCTTTCGACAAGACCTCTTTTATATCCGGATGAGTTAAGAACCTGTCCATGACCGCCGAGGGGTTACTACAGGTCGTCAGTATGTCCAGGTCCCCTACTTCCTCCTTCCATCTCCTTAAACTTCCGGCGGGCACTATGTCGTAAATGCCGGGGACTGACCTTATGAACTCCTTGAACCTCTCGGCATAATTGAGCGCGTCCGATAATTTGACCTTCCTCGACATGGACTTAAGATCGGTTATGCCTTTCAGAATCTTGCGCTCCGATACCTCGCCAAAACCGTGCAGATTCCTTATCCTCTCTTCCCTGGCGGCAAGCTCCAGGTCATCGACGGTTGCGACCCCAAGCTGCTTATATAAAAGCGCCGCTTTTTTCGGGCCGACCCCAGACACCTTGATTATCTCAAGCATCCCATGCGGGAGCTCCTGCAAAAGCTCCTGATGATGTTTGCATTTGCCCGTGGTAAGTATCTCAACGATCTTTGCCCGGATGCTTACGCCTATGCCTGGGATCCCGGTAAGCCCATCCTCGCCCCCCTTTTCATAAAGCATGCGGAGGCTTTCCGAAAGGCCTTCTATAACGAGCCCAGCGTTGCGGTAAGAGCGTATCCTGAACATATCCTCTCCTTTTATCTCAAGGAGATCGGCTATCTCATAAAATATTCTCGCAATGTCCGGATTCTCCATAAGGCACCTTTCCTTTGTAAAATGTCTCTCTTATATTATATAATAATATGGTTTTTCCACATCCAAATCGGCGCAAATATTAATTGACAAGACCCTTGGTATTACCTAAACTAACGAAAGTCTTACTAAAATTCAGTTCAAAGAGGCTTAAGTCAGCAGATGAATAAAAATCCAATCGGGGTCTTTGATTCAGGCATAGGGGGGCTGACCGTCTTAAGGGAAATAACGAGGCTCCTGCCGGAAGAAAATACCATTTATTTAGGCGATACGGCGAGAGTGCCTTATGGCAGCAAGTCAAAGGAGACGGTCGAGAGGTATTCGTTCGAAGTCTCCAGTTTTCTTCTTAAACACGGCATAAAGATGCTGGTAGCGGCGTGCAACACCGCCTCTGCCTTTGCCGTACCGAGGCTTAATGCGGAGTTGAAGATACCGGTAATAGGCGTCATCGAGCCCGGGGCCAGGGCCGCTGTCGAAGCTACAAGGGACAATAGGATCGGCGTTATCGGCACAGAGGGCACGATAAAGAGCAGCGCCTATACAGTCGCCATAAAAAGGCTCAATCCAGCCATCTCCACATTCGTAAAGGCCTGTCCCCTCTTCGTTCCGCTTGTGGAAGAAGGCTGGTCGAACGATGAGGTAACGGAGCTGGTCGCGCAAAGGTACCTGCAGGAGATGAAGGATTCCAGCGTGGATACGCTGGTGCTCGGGTGCACTCATTACCCGCTTCTAAAAGATATAATATCGCGCGTGATGGGCGGCGGCGTGCGTTTGATAGATTCAGCAGAGGCGACCGCCTCTGAGGTTAAACGGATACTCGCGGCGTCTGGCATGCTTAACAGCCGCAACGAAAAAGTCAATCACAGGTTCTTCGTGACCGACTCCCCTGAGCGGTTTCTGTCCGTGGGCAGGAGGTTTTTTGGAGAAAACCTCTCTGAGGCCGAACTAGCCCATTTGGAAGGCTGATATGACCTTAACACCCTGAAAGAGAAGAAAAAGTGGCCAAAAAAAACAAGACTAAAAAACAATCGCCTGTGACCCCTAAAAAGAAAAAATCCAGCGGTATATCAGGCGCGCTCACGGTATTCATAATAGCATCTCTGACCGTGATCATAGGGATCGTCATCCTCTCGCGTTTCGGAGACAGGTTATTCAAGCCCGAAAAGCCGTCGAAGGAGGTGAGCCTTTTTATTTCCGATGAGAGCGGGACATATCTCAAGGCCAGGACTGACAAGATCGAAAAAGGCACGTTGGAAGAGGAAATAACCGAGACGGTCGCCTCCCTGATAAAATCAGGGGCCGGAACCGTTCCTGCAGGCACCAGGGTGCTTGGCGTAAAGGTCGATGGCGCGGTCGCCACTGTCGATCTCAGCAAAGAGGTGATTAAAAACCATCCCGGAGGCTCGACAGGCGAGCTTTTGACAATATACTCAATAGTGGATACTATTACTTTAAACTTTCAGGAGATCAAGGAAGTACAGCTTTTAGTCGAAGGCTCAAAGGAAGAGACGCTCAAGGGCCATATAGACATGGAATTCCCTCTCGGCCCGGACAAAAAGATAATAAAATGACCACACTGGCCTGAAAGCTCAGGGTCTTGCGACCGGCTTCATAAAGGCCGCTCACCATTCTCAGGGCGGCTTTAAACACTATCCCTATCTATCTTATGCCAGAAAAATTCAGGGTTGAAAAAGATACTCTCGGTGAAAGGAAGGTTCCCGCCGCCTGTTATTACGGCATCCAGACGGCGCGGGCCAAAGAGAACTTTCCGGTGAGCGGCCTGAAGGCAAAGCCCGTCTTCATCAAGGCTACCGCCCTCGTCAAGATAGCCTCGTGCAGGGCAAACATGAGGCTCGGCCTTCTGGATAGAAAGCGAGGCGTGGCCATTGAAAAAGCGGCCTCCGAGGTCTCTTCAGGCTCCCTCCATAATGAGTTCATAGTCGATGTCTACCAGGCGGGGGCAGGCACCTCCCACAATATGAACGCCAACGAGGTTATCGCGAACAGGGCTATCGAGATCCTCGGCGGAAAAAAGGGAGACTACTCGATAGTCCACCCCAACGACCACGTAAACATGAGCCAGTCGACGAACGACACCATGCCTGCCGCGCTCCGTGTGGCGGTACTCCTGTCCTTTCCCTCCCTGCTCGATTCGTTTAAAAATCTGGCTGCGTCCCTTGCCGCCAAATCAAGGGAATTCGATCCCATAATAAAATCGGGCCGAACCCACCTGCAGGACGCCGTTCCCGTTACCCTCGGTCAGGAGTTCGGCTCTTACGCCTCGTCCATAAAATCATCCATAAAAAATATGACCGCCTCTCTTGAGGGCGTCAGGCGCATTGGGCTTGGCGCCACGGCCGTTGGGACAGGCATAAACACCCATCCGACATATAGAGACGTCGTCTTAAAAGAGCTTTCGAAAGCATCCGGCTTGAAGCTCGTAAAGGCCGCGGATACGTTCGAGGCCTTAAACAGCATGGCGGATTTTACCGCCTTCTCAAGCTCCCTTAAAAATACGGCTGTCGAGCTTATCCGTATCGCCAACGACCTGAGGCTTTTGAGCTCAGGCCCAAGGACCGGCCTTGCCGAAATAAGGCTTCCGGCGCTCCAGCCCGGTTCATCCATCATGCCGGGGAAGGTCAACCCTGTGATGGCGGAGATGCTGAACATGGTTTCTTTTCAGGTTATTGGGAACGATCTGACGGTTTCAACGGCGGCGGCCGCGGGACAGCTTGAGCTTAACGTAATGCTCCCGGTGATCAACTACAACCTCCTCCAGTCTATTGAGCTACTTACAAATGCCGTAAATGTCTTTACGGAAAAATGCGTAAAAGGGATTGAGGCGGATAAGGCCAGGTGCAGGGAATATTTCGAAAAATCCGCCGGTCTCGCGACCATTTTGAACAGCTTCATCGGGTATTCAAAGGCTGCGGAGGTCGCCAGGGATTCGGTAAAGACAGGCAGGACGATCAAAGAGATAGTGCTTGAAAGAGGGCTTCTTTCCGAAAACGAATGGACAAGGCTCATGGAGCCAAAGGCCATAACCGGCCCGATGGATTTAAAGAGGCTTAAAAAGAAAGCGTAAAGTAACCCTCCCTTCCAATAAAAACCTGATGCACTAGCAGGTTGCTGAAAAACACGGAATTTGTTCAGGCTGCTCAAAAAGATTCAGCTGCAGGCGTCGAGAAGCGATGACTGCGGCGTCCTTTGTCCGTACGCCGCAGTGACGAGCGTCGAAGACAACAAGGCAGATGGACTTTTTCAGCAGCCTGCTAGAACTGATAAAAGCCCCTCCTTATTTTTTCTGGCATAATCTACTCCATGGCCGAAAGCCGGATCAGGAGGTCGAAACATGGCTGAAAGAGATCCCTGGACGATAGACGAAGCCGACTTTCCAAAAGACGGCAGCCCTTCTGAAAAGCTTCAGTTCCTGCTTAATTACGCGATACTCGCGCCATCGAGCCACAACACGCAGCCCTGGCTTTTCAAGGTAAAGGGCTCTGCGGTAGAGCTTTATGCTGACAGGACGAGGGCCTTGCCGGTGGCGGACCCTGAGGACAGGGAGCTGATAATAAGCTGCGGCGCGGCCCTTTATAACCTGCGCGTGGCGATAAGCCATTTCGGGTACGCATATACTGAGGAGCTATTGCCAGACCCGGCGAACCCTGATATCCTCGCCACTGTCGAGTTGGGCGGCAGATCAGAGGTATTCAAAGAGGATGCTGAAATATTTATCGCTATCAGGAACAGGCTCACCAACAGGGCGGCGTTTGAACAGCGCCCCCTTCCCGCGGGATTTATAAGCGAGATACAAAAAGCGGCTTCGCTGGAAGGTGCGTGGCTTGCCGAAGTCAAGGACATGGAAGCCAGGATCGGGGTAGCCGACCTTATAGCCGAAGGAGACCGCATACAGGCCCGCAGCAGTCTTTTTAGAAGGGAGCTTGCCTCCTGGGTGCACTCTAACAGGACAAGAAGCCATGACGGCATGCCTGGCTACGCCTTTGGGATAAGCGACACGGCTTCCTACGCGGGTCCGATGCTTATAAGGACTTTTGATTGGGGGCAAGGCCAGGCCGCAAGAGACCGCCAGCTGGCTGAAGGCTCGCCTCTGCTCACGGTACTCTGCTCAGAGACAGACGAACCGGCTTCCTGGATAAGCGCAGGACAGGCGCTTGAACGGATAGTTCTCCTCGCGTGCGCTGGAGGGATATGGGTATCGTATTTAAACCAGCCCATAGAAGTGTCATCTCTCCGTTCCAGGCTCCGCGGCATACTGAACGTACAAGGCTTTCCTCAGTTAATACTCCGCATGGGCTACGGGCCGGCGGCAAGGCACACTCCAAGGCGGCCGTTGAACGAAGTGCTCCTTTAACAGGCTGCTGAAAAAGTCCATCTGCTTCGTTGGCATCAAATCGTCCTGAGGCGTACAGAATGAGTACGCCTCATTCCTCGCTTCTCAACGCCTCGCAGCTGAACCTTTTTGAGCAGCCTGAATAAATTCCGGGTTTTTCAGCGACTTATCAGGAGGCGCACCCCCCTCCGGGGAAAAAAGCCCGGAAGGGGATGCGGGGATGAAGCCGAAGGCTAAGGTACTTCTATTTGTTTTCAAGCGGCATCCCTGACCTTGCCCATTCAGTGAATCCGCCAAGGAGCGCGCTCGCACTTTTGAATCCGTTCTTAAGGAGTATCTGCGCCGCACGGGCGCTTGAGTGCTCCTCGGTTCACGTGCAGTAAGCTACAATCTCCTTCGCCGGGTCAAGCTCTTTAATCCTGAGCTCAAGGTCCTGAAGCGGAATCCTCACGGCCCCAGGGATCTTTTTATCGCTTGCGTTGTAATCGAACGAGTTGCGCACATCAAGCACGATCACTTCGTTTTTATCCAGCTTTTTCTTGAACTCCTCTTTCCTTATCCTCGGGGCCTCCATAGCTCCTCCTTTTCAGACGGGTTCCACCCCGTCTATCGTAGAAGTGCCCGCGCCGCTGTCTATCATTTCATTTATGGCGCGCTCGGAATCATCTGCATCGACCCCTTTTACGGCATCGAGCAGCACGGTAACCTTAAAACCGGTTTTAAGGGCGTCCAATGCGGTCTGGAGTACGCAGTAATCGGTAGCCAGGCCGCCTATGTATAGATGATCTATTCCGTTTTCCTTTAAGACCCTCTCAAAGCTCCTGCCCCTGTCGTCATGCCCGTCGAAACAGGAATATCCGTCTTTATCGGCTGAGTCGCCTTTAGTTATCGTTATCGAGTCTTCGGGAACATTCATGTCTGGATGGAACTCCGCTCCTTTGGTGGACTGGATGCAATGGGGAGGCCATTTACCTCCGAACTCCTTAAAGTGTATGGTCTCTGTCGGATGCCAGTCGCGCGTGACATAGACCTGCAACCCAGCCGCCATGAAAAGTTCGATATACCTGTTTACTATCGGTACTATCTTGTCCCCTTCCCTTACCTGAAGCGCTCCGCCGGGGCAGAAGTCATTCTGGAGGTCTGCTATTACCAATGCGCTTTTACGCATAAAGCCCTCCTTGATCCATGGATATTGCCGCCCTGGGTTCGATCCTGCTAAAACTACTTCCGGCCTTTATCCCTCGCAAGTTTTGCAGATCGTTACGGGCGGCTTTTCAACCCAGGGCTTGTACGCCAAGGGTCTTCCAACGGCTTTACATAGCCTTCCAATCTGGAGGATATCAGGTTTTGCCGGACTGTCAAGTTGGCGGGGTTGAAAAAAATACGGAATTGGTTTATTCTGTCTACAGGTCGCTGAAAAACCCGTTATTTGTTCAGGCTGCTCAAAAAGCTTCCAGATGCGAGGCGTCGAGAAGCGAGGAATGAGGCGTACTTTGTCTGTACGCCGCAGTGACGAGCGACAATGACAACGAAGCAGATGGACTTTTACAGCAGCCTGCTAATTGTAAATAAAATGGAGGTCTTACATAATGATAAAGAACCCCGGAAGGGCTGTAGCGGCCTTCCTTTTCACATTTCTGTTACTACTGGGAGGCGGTGCTTTCGCCGAACCCTCGCAAATCCACCGTACCGTGCTCGACAATGGTCTTACGGTGATAATAGAAGAGGAGCACTCCGCGCCGGTCGTCTCGGTACAGATGTGGGCGCAGGTCGGAGGCGCGGAGGAAACGGATAAAGAGGCCGGTATCTCCCACGTCTTCGAACACATGCTCTTCAAGGGAACCGCCAAGAGAAAAGTCGGCCAGATCGCCTCGATAATCGAATCTGTCGGAGGTGATATAAACGCCTATACCTCTTTTGACAATACCGTCTATCACCTTACGGTACCGAGCCGTTATTTCACTACAGGGCTCGATATCATCAGCGACGCCATACAACACTCGTCCTTCGACCCTGAAGAGCTTGGCAAAGAGCTTGAAGTGGTACTCGAAGAGATAAGGATGAATGAGGACAATCCCGGCAGGAACCTGTATAAATCGCTCCTTGCGAACGCTTACAAGGTGCATCCCTACAAGAGGCCGGTTATAGGATACCAGTCCACGGTAAAGACGTTTACAAGGGAGCAGATACTGGCTTTTTTTAAAAAATGGTATGTGCCGAACAATATGACCCTCGTGATAGCCGGGGACGTAGACCATAACGAAGCGCTAGGCGCGATAAAAAAAGAATTCAAGGATTTCAAAAAAGCGCCAAACCCGCACAAGAAAAGGCCCGTGGAGCCGCCCCAGGGAGAGCTCCGTACCGATCTCTTAACGAAGCAGGTAAAGGACGCTCACGTCGGGATGGCATTTCATATACCTGACCTTAAGAACAATGACGTCTACACGCTCGATGTGATCGAGATCATACTCGGCGGCGGCGAGACCTCCCGCCTCTATAAGAAGCTCAAGCTCGAAAAATCTCTCGTCCACGGCATATCGGCTTATCCGATGTCCCTTAAAAACCCCGGGCTCTTCTTTATAACATCCGTACTTGAGACGCAGAACATCGGCCCGGCGATCTCTGATACTATGGTGGAGATCAAGAGGCTTCAGGCCGAAGGCCCGGACCATGAAGAACTGCAAAGGGCCAAGTTCAACCTTGAGAGCGATTTCGTATACTCAAGGGAGACGATGGACGGCGTGGCTGGCAAACTCGGTTACTACGAGGTCAATCTTGGCGATGTGAATTATGAAAAAAAATACATAGAGGGCATAAGAAAGGTCACGCCCGATGACGTAAAGCGGGTGGTCGCAAAGTACTTCAGGACTGACAACATGACCGTGACCGCGCTCCTTCCGAAGGACTCCGACTCTGCGCTTACAAAAGACTCTATCTCCGCTACAGTGATAAAAGCCGCAGAGGAAGCCGTCAAGCTTACGGAGGTGCGGGAAGACACAGCAAAGGTAACGAAGGTGAAACTGGAAAACGGGATCACCCTGATCGTGAAAGAGGTACATTCGAACCCGACCGTGGCCTTTTATGCCGCATTTCCGGGCGGCCTCAGGTTCGAGTCGCCTGAAAAGAACGGGGCCGGCAATTTCATGGGCTCTATGCTGACGAGGGGCACGGTCAAGAGGACAAGGGAAGAGCTCGCCCAGACGGTGGATGAAATGGCCGCGGGGGTGAGCGGATTTTCAGGCTGGAACTCTACGGGCGCTTCGGGAAAATTCCTCTCCATGTTTTTTGACAAAGGGCTGGGGATATTCGCCGACGTGATGCTAAACCCCACCTTCCCGCAAGAAGAGATAGACAAGCTCAAGAAGGACACTATCGCGGCGATAAACAGGCAGGAGGATTATCTTCCGGGATATACCTTCAAACTCTTCTACAAAGAGCTTTACAGGAAACACCCTTACGGAATGCCATCGGTCGGGACTGTCGATACCGTATCAGCCCTTACGCGCGAAGACCTCATAAGCCATTATGAGAAGTTTTTTGTGCCTGAAAGGATGGTATTGACGATCGCAGGAGACATCAAGACCGAATACGCTATTGAGAAAGTGACCGCCTTGTTTAAGGATTTCAAGAGATCGGGCGTCCAGCTGCCTCCCCCGCCGGTTGAAGAGCGGCAGAATGAAATACGCCGTACCGGCGAGGTAAAAGATAAGGAGCAGACCCATACTGCAATAGGGTTTCTGGGCACCACTATCGGGAGCGAAGACAGCTACGCCCTTAAGGTAATGAGTGAAGTCCTTTCGGGCCAGGGCGGAAGGCTGTTCTTAAATCTCAGGGACAGGCTGAGCCTTGCGTACTCGGTAAGCGCCATCGAAAAAGAGGCCGCTGACCCGGGCATTCTGGCTGTATATATCGCGTCAGCGCCTGACAAGAAGGCGGAGGCGATAGAGGCGCTTATGAAAGAGCTTAAAGAAATAACGGAAAACAGGGTCACTGAGGATGAGCTTAACAGGGCCAAGAGGTCACTTATAGGCGGCTACGAAATAGGGCTTCAGGAAGTCTCGAGCCAGGCCGGAGACATGACAAACAACGAGCTTTACGGCCTCGGATACAACTTCTACAAGTTATTCCCCGAAAGGATAAACGCGGTTACAGCCGATGATGTGCTGAGGGTAGCCCGCAAATACATAGATTTAAACGCCTATACTATCTCGATAGTAGGGCCTAACGGCGGGGGAACCGGGGAGAAGAAGTAAAAGAGATCGACCGCTGAACGTTTGAATGGGACCCTGGGCTTTAAGGCCCAGGGTTCTTCCAACCTGCCTTATAAACCAACATGAGATTCAATTCCCCTGCCATAAATGGCAGGGATTGTCGGCAAGGTACCTGTTCTTTTATATAGCCCGGCTTTGACCGCCCTTAAAAGGGCGGGATTCCGCCGGGCACCCGATTGATTCCCTAGAGCGGCCTGCTTTATCTCATACAATGAAAAACCGTTCGCGCTGTATAGGCGTACGGTATGGCGGTTAAAAAATCCCGCCAGCGTCATCAGGTCGCTCTGATCGTAGTTTTCATTCGAAAACCTCTCCATTATCGCGTCATTCATGAAAATGTGGGTTATCTTAAGCCTCGATATGCGCGCCGTTAGATCGGCATCGTCTTTTGAGGCGGACATAAGCGCCTTAAAAAAAACCCCCATCCGGTCGCCGTATGAATATTCCCTGTCCCAGTAATACCCCCTATCGCCTGCAAAAAGAAAAAACACCTTTGATTCAGGCGGCAGGTTTTTATTCGCGTAGCTTACGGCCTTATAATCAGGGAGCATCCTCCCGAGGTAATCATCCCTTGATTCCTGTCCCGTAAGATATGTGAACGGCGTGTACTTCCTGTAAAGCCCCGCCTCGTAATTTATATTAAAGACGAACGCGGCCATGAGAAGTATTGCCGAGACCCATTTGAACCTCGATTCAAACATATTCCTTATGCCGAATACCGATATTATTACCAGGACGGGCATTATCGGGAGGAGGTATCTCGTCACCAGATCCACGGTAAGCGCGGCCATTGCGAAAAAAAGCACAGAAAACACCGCAAGATATTTAAGGTCTGCGTATCTTTTCTTCCTCTTGATGAATGCTATCGGGATAAACGCCAAAAAGAGCGGATTTAATACGCCGTCGAACCTCTCGATCGAATTGTCCGCCCCCTCCCAGAAAACCCTGAAAGGCAGGAGTATCAAGTCGATTATACCCTCGTTGTAGAGTACCAGCCTCTTCGCCAGCGGGGCCATCTCGCTCGTAACGTGTACCCCCTCTCCTTTCGCGGTTGCCGAAACTACGCTCTCATACAGGGGATAAAGAGGACTGCCCGTCCATATATAGTTGCGCACCAGCCACGGCGACAGTATTAACAGGGAGATTATAAGATATAAGGTCCCGAATTTAACCGCGTCTCCCACTTTTCCTTTTTTCAGACAGACAAACACTATGAAGGCATTTATAAGAACGAGGCTTAAGAGGGTGTTATATTTTGCCCCCAGTGCTAACCCCATCGAGACCGCGGAATAGATGAGCCACTTTTTGTCTCCCCCGTCTTTCCACTTAAGCGCCGCGACAAGGGAGAGCATCGAATAGAGCGCGGCACCGTGGTCTATATATGCGGTTCTCCCAAGGTTGAGTATAAGCGGGGTTGACAGATACAGAAGCATCCCAAGAAGCCCGTAGGAGCGCCCCGCCTCTTTCAAGAGATAAAAATAGATCAGAAGCCCCGTAAGGACTCCGAACAAAAAGTGCGTAAGTCTGGGCACAATGTCATTGCCGAGCCCCAGCGGGATCAGGTATAGCAGGTCGATATTCTGAGGCAGGTATGAAAACCCGAGGGCCTTGAGCTCGAATATCCTTCCTTTCAACAGGTAGAGTTTCGGAACGGCTAGATGCTGGATAAGCTCATCCCTGACCGTTGGAGGCGTGAGCGCGAGCGGGAGTATTGATATTATAAGGATTATTATGGCGACCTTAAGGGGCAGGTCTGTTCTCGATGAAGACTGCTCCGGCGTTGAAGGTCTTTTGCTTTTGAAAAAAATGGCTGCGAGCACCGCAAAGGCCAGTAGGGCCGGGACAATCAGGAAAGGCGGTGTGATAAGGCCGAGATGGCCTAGCGCGAAAATAAGGAGGCTTAAACCGCCGAGAACAAAACCTGCCTTATAGATATCTTCCATGCAAAGCATCGGCAACCTGTCTTCGGCTTACGGCATCCAGAGATACATGAAGCTTAAGCCCATCTTCCTTGAGAACGCGCCAGCATCAATATTAATAAGGTTTACCTGCGAGGGCAACTGCTCAAGACTCGAGTAGATATTATTCTTATAAGAGCGCGGGGAGGAATAGGTGACTATGGTCGCTTCCTTTATCCCTGCCTTTTCCTTCGCGGCGTCTATGGCGTCGTCCAGATATCCTATTGAATCGATGAGCTTGAGCTTGACGGCCTGCTGGGCTGTAAAGACCCTGCCGTCGGCGATCTTCCTCAGTTCATCCTTTGTAAAAAAAGCCTTGCGCCCTTCGATGATAACATCAAGGAATCTCTCGTACATATCGTCTATTATGCCCTGAAGTATCCGCCTCTCCTCCTCCGTCATCGGGCGCAGAGGCGAGCCTATGTCCTTTTTATCGCCGGACTTGATGGTCTGGTTGGCGATGCCTATTTTATCAAGGAGTCCGCTCGCGTTCATGCTGAATGCGACGACGCCGATACTGCCGGTAACTGTCGTCGGGTGCGCTATGATCCTGTCCGCCGCGGCTGAAGCTATATAGTACCCGCCGGAAGCCGCCACATCCATGAATTGAGCGATTACAGGGGTGTTCCTTTTCTTCTTGAACCTGAGTATCTCGTGCGTGACGATATCGCAGGTGGTGACAGAGCCGCCGGGGGTGTCTATTCTAAGGACGATAGCCTTGATGGCCTTATCCTCAGAGGCGTTGTCGAGCTCTTCCTTTATGCGGGCTGTCAGGCTTTGCTTTGACTTGAAGATACCGCCGTTGGCGTCGGCATCCGTAATAATGCCGGAGATGTCTATCAGGAGGACTTTGTCATCGCCCTTGCCGCCTACGACCTTCTCGGTAAGCGGCTCCACGCCCGGCAGCGAGATGATAACGCAGCCACCAAGAAAAACAGTAAGGAGGATAAGGAGTATGAAGGCTTTTTTCACAGGTTTATCACGTCAGGCGTCTTTTATTATGCGTCTGATCCTCTTCTGGCTCTCTTCAACGGTCTCCACGCCTGTGTTAAGCACATGGCAGCTGGCGGATTCAAAAAGCTCTGTAAAAAAAGACCGCTGTAGCTCGTTCCTTTTTATCAGCAGATAAGGGTTGTAAAAAGGCTCATACTTAAACGAACCCATATCCTTTCCAGCCCCTGCGAGTATCTGGCATTTGCCTTCTTCCAGCACATCTATCGCCTCATCGGGGCCGAGGCAAACCTCGGCAGGCGAGGTACTATCCCTCCGTAACAGTATAACAGACTTTACTACAGCCCTCTCGACAAATTTGTCCCTTCCCGCTATCCACTCAGGGTCAAGTATGGCGCGCGAGTTGGCGAAGGCGCCGAAGTCGTTATTCTCCACGTTCTCGCACTTACATCTCTTCAGGAGGCCTTCGATATTCGGGAAGCTCCGCACCATGTCGGTCCTCAGGTAGAACTTCCTCTCCGAGATATCCGCCATCGCAAGCCCCTTTTTATACTGCAGAAAGACCCAGTCGTCCGAATGAATCTTTCCGTCCGGGAGTTGCATGAGACCCCAGGTATGGGTGGACTTGCCTGTTCCGGTAGGCGCGACGATGACTACACCCCTGCCGCCCAAGACCGCGCAGGAGCCGTGTATCGAGTGGACGCCGTGCTGCGTCTCTAAAATATCGGCGGCCATGCCGAGGGCCCATGATTTGCACTGGCCATAGTATTCGGTATTTATGAATATGGCGGTTTTTGTGTCGTGGTGATAGTAGGCGTGCGGCTCATGCCCTTCTATGCCTGATACGGCGTAGATGATCCCGTGAGGCAGGACATTTTGAGCCCTCGGGCCTGGAAACCAGTTCTCCACCCAGAAATCATAGAGGTGCGCGGAATTTGTATAAAGCCTTACGATGATGCCGTGTATATTGGCGTTCCAATGATAAGTCTCAAAACCGTCGGACAGCGTGGCTTCGGCAAGGGCCACCAGCCTGTTCCTCTCGCTCAAGGATATTTCCTTGCTGGAGTCTACACGCCCTTTTACAGCCGTCAGGTAATTAGAAAACATCAAGCGCTCCTTAATAACCGCCGGTTCTAAAGCCCGGGTTATTCCAACCGGCTTTATAAAGGCATGACAAAAAGGGATGGGGGTATCGAGGAAAGCTGAACAGGTCTAGAGAGGCGGCGCTCCGGGCAAGTCTAGCTCATCTTTCCCATCTTTGTAAGAAAATCCCCTACGGCAACCCTGACCATCGCGCTTAGGGTCCACCTCTGCCCGAGCCTGGACTTGTACTCTGAGGCAAGCTCCTTAAGCATCTCTATCTGATCTTCCTCAAGAGAGACGCTTATTTTTTTAAGCTCTTCGTTATGTCCGTGGCCTTCATCGTGTCCGTGATTATGGTTATCCCGCATGTCTTACTCCTTATGGCACAAGCTTCCTGTTTTTGACCTTTGAAGCTCCACTCTCCCTGTCTTGTGCCTGAGAGCCTTTTATGAGCTTCATCTTTTTGTCCATATGCCTGTTGATAATATTCAGCACCTCTTTGGGGCTGTCGGTGATATCGATAAAATTAAGGTCTTCCGGCGTGATGGTCTTGTGCTTCATCATCGTCTTTTTCATAAAATCAAGAAGAGGCGCCCAGTACTCCCGCCCGAACAGGATGAGCGGGAACGGGTATATCTTGTGTGTCTGGATAAGCGTCAGCGCCTCGAAGAACTCATCGAGCGTGCCGTATCCGCCTGGCATGCAGACATACCCTATGGCGTACTTCACGAACATCACTTTTCTCGCGAAAAAGTATTTGAAATGGAGGGATCTGTTCTGATACCTGTTCGGCTTCTGCTCCTTAGGAAGGGTTATGTTCAGGCCTATTGAGGCCCCGCCGTTCAACGAAGCGCCTTTATTGGCCGCCTCCATTATCCCCGGGCCTCCGCCTGTTATTATGGTATAACCGTTTTTTGAGAGCAGGTGCGAGACCTCTACGGTCTTCTTGTAATACTTGTTGTTCTTCCCTATCCGGGCTGAGCCGAATATGGATACCGCCGGCCCGATCTCCGAGAGCTCGTCGAAACCCTCTATGAACTCGCTCATGATCCTGAACAGACGCCAGGTTTCCTTGCCCTTAAGATCCTCGACCATGTCAGCTACTCCCATTCTATAGTGGACGGGGGTTTCGAGCTTATGTCGTAAACGACCCTGTTTACGCCCCTCACCTCGTTTATTACCCGCCTTGAGATACTCTCCATGACCTCGTAAGGAAGCTTTACCCAGTCGGCCGTCATGCCGTCAACGCTGTCCACGGCCCTTAATGCGACAGTGTTCTCATACGTCCTCTCATCACCCATGACGCCGACCGTCTTTATGGGGAGTAGCACCGCGAACGACTGCCACATCTTTTTATATAGGCCGGCCTTTTTTATCTCTTCCAGGACTATGGCGTCGGCCTCTCTTAATATATCGCATCTTTTCGCGTTTACTTCACCGATAATTCTTATCGCGAGCCCCGGCCCCGGGAACGGCTGCCTGTCTATGATCTCATCCGGCATGCCCATCTCCCTGCCCAGAGCCCTCACCTCGTCTTTAAAGAGCTCCCTTAAAGGCTCAACGAGCTTCAATTTCATCTTTTTCAGCAACCCGCCGACATTATGATGGCTCTTGATAGTGGCCGAAGGGCCCTTGAAAGAGACGCTCTCAATGACATCGGGATAGAGGGTCCCCTGCGCGAGGAACTTCACGTTCTTTATTTTTCCGGCCTCTTCTTCAAAGACCCTTACGAACTCGCCGCCGATTATCTTTCTCTTCTTTTCCGGGTCTTCAATGCCTTTTAACTTCCCTAAAAACCTTTTAGAGGCGTCGATCCTCCTGATGTTCATATGGAAGCTCTTCTTAAGGGTCGCCTCGACCTTATCCGCCTCGCCCTTGCGTAAAACCCCGTTATCTACGAATATGCAGGTCAGGTTTTTCCCTATGGCCTTGTGGACGAGGAGGGCCGCGACCGCCGAATCGACGCCGCCGCTGATGCCGCAAACGACCTTGTCAGCGCCTGCCTTTGCCTGTATGTCGGAGATTGCGGTCTCGATAAAGGACTTCATCGTCCATGCCGGCTCGCACCCGCATATCCTGAATACGAAGTTCTTGAGTATCCTGCCGCCCTTGGGCGTATGGACGACCTCCGGATGGAACTGCACCCCGTATATCTTACGGGTGTCATCCTTGATCGCGCAGATATCGGAGTTCGCGCTCCGCGCTATGGTCTTAAAACCAGGCGGCAGTACCTCTACCTTGTCCCCATGGCTCATCCAGACCTTTAACCCGCCCATGCCAAGACCAAAAAACAGATCGCCGGCGTTTCCTATTATCAGATCCGCCCCGCCGTACTCCCTCTTTTTAGACTTCTCGACCTTGCCGCCGAGCAGCTTTGCGGTAAGCTGCATGCCGTAGCAGATGCCGAGGATAGGGATATCGAGGTCAAAAATGGACTTATGAACAGTTGGAGCGCCCTTGTCATAGACGCTCGAAGGCCCGCCTGACAGTATGATGCCCTTCGGGTTAAACGCCTTTATGAAATCCATGCCGCAGTTAAACGGATGTATCTCGGAGTAGACCTTTGCTTCCCTGACCCTTCTGGCGATGAGCTGTGTGTACTGAGAGCCGAAATCAAGTATCAGGATCTTCTGTGCGTGTATGTCCATTTGAAATTTTTCCTATCCGGTTATTTTATTATTCTTTCTAATGCCGCAGAGCTTATTCCTGCTTGTAATTCGGGGCTTCTTTTGTGATGGTGACATCGTGCACATGGCTTTCCCTCAAGCCGGACGATGTTATCTTTACGAACCGCGCCTTCTCGTGAAGCTCCGTTATAGTCTTTGAACCGCAGTACCCCATGCCTGCCTTAAGGCCGCCTATGAGCTGGAAGATAGTCGAAGCGATCGGCCCCTTATGCGCAACCCTTCCTTCTATGCCTTCAGGCACAAGCTTAAGTTCGCTCTCCACGTCCTCCTGGAAGTACCTGTCCTTGCTCCCCTTCTTCATCGCCTCTATCGAGCCCATGCCCCTGTAGACTTTGAATGTGCGGCCCTGATAAAGGATCGTCTCTCCCGGGCTTTCATCCGTTCCGGCGAAAAGCCCGCCGATCATTATTGAGTCCGCGCCTGCGGCGAGCGCCTTCGTGATGTCGCCCGAGTACTTTATGCCGCCGTCCGATATGACCGGTATATTTTTCTTCTTAGCCACATTGACGACGTCGCTTACGGCGGTTATCTGGGGCACCCCTATGCCGGTGACTATCCTGGTGGTGCAGATGGAGCCTGGGCCCACACCGACCTTTACGGCATCCACACCAGCTTTTATAAGCGCCTCCGCGGCCGCGGCCGTGGCGATATTCCCGGCTATAAGCTGGCAGTTGAAGCTCTTCTTCGTGGACTTTACGGCGGCGATAACCCCGCTGCTGTGCCCGTGCGCCGTATCTATAAAGATGCAGTCGGCCCCGGCCTTAAGGAGAGCTTCGATCCGCGCCTCCCTGTCGAATGAAACGCCTACGGCCGCCCCGACCCTTAATCTCCCCAGATTATCCTTGCATGAATTCGGGAACTTCTCCCTCTTTTCGATGTCCGTCACGGTAATAAGGCCTTTGAGGTGGTTCTTCTTATCCACTACCGGCAGCTTCTCTATCCGGTGCTTGTGGAGTATCTCTTTCGCCTTCTCGATAGCTATCCCGAACGGGGCCGTGATCACCTTCTTGGTCATGATCTCTGAAATCTTGCGCGAAGGGTTTGTCTCGAATCTCAAGTCCCTGTTGGTAAGTATTCCTACAAGGACGCCGTCTTTGACTATGGGGAAGCCCGATATCTGCTCCTTTTTCATTATCTCTAGCGCGTCAGCGACCTTCTGCTCCGGATTCAAGGTCATCGGCTTTATGATCATGACCGACTCGTACTTCTTGACCTTGTCGACCATCGCGGCCTGCTCTTCAATGGTGAGGTTCTTGTGTATCACGCCTATGCCGCCGGCCTGCGCTATCGCTATCGCCAGCTTGGACTCCGTGACCGTATCCATAGCCGCGCTCATCAGCGGAATATTGAGCCTGATCTCGTTTGTAAGCCTCGTTGACACATCCACGTCCCTCGGAAGCACCTTTGAGAACGAAGGCTCCAGGAGCACGTCGTCAAAGGTCAAAGCAGTTTTTACTTTAAGATACTCCATATATATGAACCTCCACGTTATGCGGTCTTTTTTTCATTATTGAATTCCCTGATTATAATACCCTCGAGGAGCCCGGCGTCGCTCACCTTAAGCTCGTCAAAACCGAACTCATCCATAACCAGAAGAGTTATGGCCGTTCCGGGTATTATGAGGTCTTCCCTGCCTTTCTCAAGGGTCAGGACTTCTTCACGCTCCTTAAGGGTAAGCGAGCACAAATAACCGTATATCTCCCTTACCCGTTTCACCGTGAGCGTATAATTGTTTATCCTCGACCTGTCGTAAACCTCCAGATTCTGGTCGAGCGCCGCCAGTGTGGTGATCGTCCCGGCCGTGCCTACGAAAACAGCCCCCCTGGAGCCGCAATAATCAAGCGGGTCAACCCCGCCCGTATTCATCTGGACTTTAAGGCCTTTGATCACTCTTTTTATATCATGCTCAAGGGAATCAAGCTCGCTTCTTTTCGGCGGGTCGCCCTTGAGATATTTCTCGGAGAGGTGTACTACCCCCATCTCCATCGACCATTCGCCTGCTATCCCGGTATCTTTCGTAAAAATGAACTCCGTCGAACCGCCGCCTATGTCAATTACAAGCTTGTCTCCGCCTGAATCGTCGATTACCGAAAGTACTCCCAGTAAAGAGAGCCGCGCCTCCTCTACGCCTGAGATGACCGTGATCCCGATACCGGTGCGCTCCCTTACGGCCTCCAGAAAAAACCCTCTGTTTTTGGCCCGCCGCACGATGCTTGTGGCGAAGGCAAGCACACGGCAGACTCCGTTACCGGAGATGACTTTTGCAAAGTCCTCAAGCACCTTCAAGGTGCGCTCGGCTGAGCCCGGGTCTATTCCACGGTCTTCCGTGTAGCTTCCGCCGAGGCGTGTTATCGCCCGCTTATATATGAGGGGCTTGAGCCTTCCGCCCTCATCGGCTTCGGCGATAAGGAGCCTTAAGGTATTCGTCCCTATGTCGATTGAAGCGTATCTTTGATTACCCAACATCAGCCCCTGAGATCTATTCCCGCTCCGTGGCGATAGAGAGTTTGACCGCCCCGGCGGACTTCGCGGTATCGAGCACCTTGACGACCAGGCTGTGGCGCGCGTCTCCGTCGGCCTTTACGACCACCGTCCTGTCACTGCCTTCATCAAAGCCCTTTTTCAATTCCGAATAAAGGTCGTCCATGCTTATGCCTTTGCCGTTCAGATTAATGATGCCGCCGGGGCTTATCGCGACTACCGCGCCTTTGCCGGGTTCGGCATCGGACGTGACCGCCTTCGGGAGTTTAAGCTTAAAGGATTCCGTCATTATGAGAGGGGTTGTTACCATGAAGATCACGAGGAGGACCAGCATCACGTCCGTAAGAGGCGTGATATTTATCTCTGCCATTATCCTGTCTCTATCGTTTATCTTCCAGCCCATCTGGCTCTTTTCAAGGTTTGCCGCGTCCCTCTTCGACTTCAGAAGGAGCCGTTAAGGGGTCTATGAATTCCGAGGCGCAGGTCTCAAGTTCCAGACCATGCTTTGATATAGTCCTTACAAAATAGTTATATGCCGCTACCGCCGGCACCGCCACAAAGAGGCCCGCGGCCGTTGCCACAAGCGCCTCCGCTATTCCGTCCGCTACCGCCGCGGGGCTCGCGCCCTGCGTCAACGCCATGTCGCTGAAGGCCCTTATGATGCCCAGTACCGTCCCGAAAAGACCAATGAACGGGGCTGTGGAGCCGATAGTGCCGAGCACCCCTAGAAATCTTTCGAGCTTTTGAAGTTCCGCCCTTCCGGCAAGCTCCATCGCCTCGGCTATCGTCTCTTTTTTCTTCCCCCGCTTTTTGTATCCGGATAGAAATACCTGGCTTAACGGAGATTTAATGCCGCCGCAAAGCCCCGCCGCCGCTGTAAGCCCGCCCTCTTTAAACGTCCTTTCGAGCGTATCGAAAAATGCCGCAAGGCCTGCCTTGAACTTCCGAAAGGCCCATATGCGTTCAAGTATTATAGTAATAGAGACGACTGAGAGGATGCCCAGTATGATTACGGTTATCCCGCCCTTCTGAAGCAGTCCTATAAAAGATAGATTCCCGAACATGGTCAGACGCCCTTATAAACGACGTAGTTCTTCGCGTACTCGATATAGTTATTGGCGGATTTCAGTATCCGGTCTTTTTCATCCGGCCTGATCTCCCTTACGATCTTGCCGGGAACCCCCACAACGAGGCTTCCTGGAGGCACCTTCATGCCTTCCTTAACAAGCGCGCCGGCGCCGATTATCGAATCCTCGCCTATCTCGGCGTTATCGAGTACGATAGCCCCCATCCCGATAAGGCACCTGTCCTTTACGGTGCAGCCGTGGAGTATCACGTTATGCCCTATCGTTATGTCGTTTCCGATTATGAGCGGGAATATATCCTTGGTGACATGAAGGGTCGAATTGTCCTGAACGTTGGTGCGCGCCCCGATCCTTATATAGTGGACGTCACCGCGGACGACTGCGTTAAACCATATACTGGATTTCTCCCCGATCTCCACATCGCCTATGATCCTGGCGCTCTCTTCCACAAACACAGTATCATGGAGCTTCGGCCATATGCCTTTATAGGACATTATCATTTTATATGCCGGAAGAATCCGCCCCCTTAATTCAGATATTTAAACCGTATATTTTATATCTTTTTCGGCTGTATTTAAAGAAAATTTTTCAAGGCTGCGACCAATAGAGGCCTTTACTTCGGAGACCATGATATCTTCAATACACGGTTTGTCCTGCCAGTCACCTTAAAAAGGCCTGACCTCCTTATTCCGGGTATCCAAAGTATGACGTCGCCCTTGCACAGGAGCGGGTAAGCTGATCTCCGCTCCTTCGGGACCTTCTGCTCGATAAATATCTCTTTTATCTTTTTATGCCCTTTCATTCCGAACGGTACGATCCTGTCTCCCGGCTCCATAGGCCGTAGCGTCAGACCTCCTCCGGCCTCCTCAAGATCAAAATACGCCTCATCAGGCGCGCCAGCCAGAGAGGCAGGAGGCTTTTTAAGGATGCTCGAATTGAAAACGCCTGCGCCTTTAACAGCCGTAGCCCCGGGGATTTTCAAGGCCACCTCGAAGGGTTTTGGAGGTTTCAGCCTTGTCCTCGTAAGTATTAAGCGGTCGTATTCCCTGAGCGCTCTTAACCCTCCGGGCAAGCGCAGGGATGCCGAAGGGTTATCGCCAGCGACCATATCCATAATAGAATCGACGTGTACGCTGTAGATATCCTCCCCCGTAAGGGAGCTTGCGGCCATGAGAAAAACCCTTGACGCAACCGCCTTGTGAAGCCCTGCAAGGTAAAGACGGTCAAGCACAACCTGCCTTTTATCCTGTTCGAGAATGGCGCGCGCGCAGGCATCATGGGCATATTTTTCCAAAAAGTCACGGTCTTCCGCCAAAACGCGGACTGTCCTTGCCAGGGTTTCAGTGATATTGCAATTGAAGTTCTCCCTGATATAAGGAATCAGCCCCAGCCTTACCTTATTCCTTAGATACTTTGTACTCAGGTTTGTTGAATCTGTAATGTAGTCCACGCCATTTTCAGATGCGAACCCCTCTATATCTTCTCTTGATACGTCTATCAGGGGCCTTATGAAAATATCCCTTACAGGCGGGATGCCGGAGAGCCCGCCAAGCGCGCTCCCTTTTATGAACCTCATAAGCGCCGTCTCCGCCTGATCGTCAAGGGTATGCCCCAGGGCGACCCTTTGGGCCCCGTGCTTTTTAGCGGTCTCCATGAAAAACCCGTATCTCGCCTCTCTTGCAGCCTCCTGGGTTGAACGCCCTTTCTCTTTAAGCTCCCCCTTACGGAGCGTCCTTCCCTCGAAATTCAGGGGGAGCCTTGTGGCGGCATCCCTCACAAATTTAAAATCCCTCTTTGATTCAGCCCCCCTTAAACCGTGGTTAAGGTGGCAGACAATGACATTGAGGCTCAACTCACCCTTGAGCCGAAGGAGAAGATGCAGCATTACCATAGAATCGGCGCCGCCAGATACGGCGGCAATGACCGTGTCGCCTTTATCAAGCATATTGTAGCGCTTTATTGTATCCCTGAATTTCTTTTCAACCATCATTTGATCCGCCGGGAAAAGTTGGAATGTATTTATTATACTTAAAAGGAAAGAGGATTTACAGGGGTGTTTATACCGGGGCTGTCGTTTGATATATGTAAGAAGGTGGGGATGGCGGAAGCGTTGGATCGTACGGGATAAACAGGTTCTGTCCACCTTGGTTTAAAGGTCCAGGGTCTTCAAACGGCTTTGTAATATTACTTGCCGGGATCCTTCTCCGACCTCAGGAGTTTTCTCTGCTTCGCGAAGATGTACTTGATGATCTTGTCGCGCGTGGTCTCATCCATGTCGACATATTTTACTGCGACCTCATAGCCTCCCTGTCCGTTTGGGATACTCCTTACGACCTCGCACTTGATATTTATCACACGGGCATGTGTCGGAAGGAACGTCTTCAGGAAGAGTTTCTCCCCGGGCGGGAACGACTCACTGGCGAAAAACCTCAGCCCGCCGCCGCTGATATTTACGTCCCTGGCTTCAGGCAGGTTAAAATCCTTTTTGCCCGCCATGTGGTTCAAAAGGATATTGAGCTTCTGATTTATATCGAAAAGGAGCTCATATAGCCTCGGGTTCTCTTCCGGTTTAGGTTCAATATCGTCGAAAAGGAGCTCCCAATCGGACTGAACTCCCGGCAAGGCCCCGTCGGTCAACACCTCATAATATACGGGTATGTTGTCATTTGTCCGGACAAACGCACGTTCGTTCTTATCGTCCATGGTCGACCCTAGAGAGTGGTGATCAGCCATTCCCTTTTGAAATATCCGATTTTATGAAAGCGTCAACGATCTCCGGGTCAAATTGCGTCCCGGAGCACCTGAGTATCTCGTCCCTTGCCACGTCGAAGCTTAAGGCGTTACGATACGGCCTGGTGGATGTCATCGCGTCAAAGGTATCCGCGACGCTGAATATCCTGGCGACCATCGGTATTTCATTCCTGGCCAGCCCGTTGGGATAACCGGTGCCGTCCCACCGCTCGTGATGGTAAAGGACTACCGCCCTTTCCAGCGACAGAAGGTTAAGGGGGCGAAGTATCTCCTCTCCCCTTACGACGTGGGACTTCATCACCTCCCGTTCGTCAACAGAGAAGTGTCCCTTCTTGAGAAGGATATCGTCCCTGACGCCGATCTTGCCTATATCATGAAGGGGGCCGGCGAAACTGATGCTGTCGATTATATCCTGATGGGAGTCGAGCTCCCTGGCTATTTTTAAAGCGTACTGCGTGACCCTGTTGGAGTGATCTTTAGTATAAGTATCGCGCGCGTCCAGGGCGTTTATGAGCGAATTCAACGCGGCGATGATAGACGAAAAAATATTGTCGGACAACGCGATATTCTCTAACTTGAGAGACGCCTTCGCCGTAAGGTTAAGCAGCAGCGTAAGCTCGTCGTTCCTAAGATCGCTGCCTCCCTCCTTACAGGTAAGGCCGAGCACCACCACAACCTCTCTGTTGATCATAAGGGGGGCGAGCAGGAGGGACTTTCTCTTGTTAGGGCCTGCTGAATCAGAGGTAAGCGGGGCCAATTCACTGCTGTTTACCAGAAGGTGCGAATAGCATTTATTCCTGATGACGCTGTGAAAAGGCTCTTCAGACGCCGAAAAATTGGCTCCGATTATATTCCCTTCGTATCCGGATGCCGCGTGCACGGTCAAGGTATTGCTATCACGCTCGAATACCATTATAAACGACCTGTCGGCATCGGCTATTATCTGTGCTATATCCATCGTCTTTCTGAATATGTCATCCTTCTCGCTTACCTCATCAAGCGTTTCGCTTATCGTGTGGAGTATCGAAAGCTCTTTTATCTTGTCCTCCAGCCTTCTCCTGGCCACTTCAGGCATGCTCTCAACAGCCCTGGTCTTTTTGTCCGGGTGCTCTGTCCTTACTACACGCGCCTCGCTGACGGCTTTCCGGACGATGATCTCAAGCTCCTCGGATTTAAACGGCTTGGCAAGGAAATCTACCGCTCCGATCTTCATGGCCTCAACGGCGAGATCAATGGAGGGATATCCTGTTACCATAACGACAGGCACATCCGGCGCGGCGTCTTTCGCCATAAGAAGAAAATTCATACCGCTGAGGCCTGGCATGTTTATGTCTGCCAGGACGACGTCATATGGATTATCCCTAAGCGCTAGAATAGCGGCCTCGGCAGACGAGAACGCGTCAACCTTCCAGCCCTTCCTGGTCAATATTTCACCCACGGCTTCACGGACGGAATCGTCATCGTCAATGAGCATTATCCTGAATTGGTCTAATGTGGCAACCGCGGCCTGCACTCTTGTTGTCCTCTCTCTTCTGAAAAGTTATGTCGTTTTCAGGAGCGGCTTTGTCCTTATAAATCTATCCGCTTCCTTCAGGTATTCCTGCTGTTTCTGGGGAGAAAGCCCTTCTTTCGGATGAGCGATCATGCTTCTGTCAAGGGCGCTTGATTGTTCGCCCGTCGATTGAGCTATGTTCCCGTTAACCTGGGCAAGGGCGTTCTTAAGGACGGCTATCTCCCCGTACGCGGTACGGAGCTCGTCTAAAAGCCCTTTATTCTGAAGGGTAAGCCTGAGCCTCTCACAGGCGTTCTTTATCACGATCATAAGTTCGTCAAGCCTGAATGGTTTCGCGATATAATCATAAGCGCCGGATTCGATCGCCTTGACAGCGGTTTCAATAGTCGCGTACCCTGTTATTATTATAACCAGTATCTCCCTGTCCAGTTCCTTAATCTTCTTAAGGAGGGCAAGCCCGTCCATTCCGGGCATCATGAGATCCGTAATAACGATGTCATATCTTTCCATCCTGAGCTTCCTCAAGGCCTCTTCGCCTTCTTTCGCGACAGAGACGGTATAGCCCCAGTTCTTTACAGCCTCTGTAAGAAGCTCCCGGAGATCGACATCGTCATCCGTAATAAGTATTTTGAAATTATCCGCTGACATGGTTTAAATGAGAATAGCTTTCCTTCGGCTTTAGTATTCCTAAATGATACAATTTGGGCGTATTGCCTGTCAATATGCCATTTTATATCTTCTTCCCGCTCCCCTGGTCGGATATCCTCGCCATGAGCTGCCCCAATATATGCTTCTTCTTGCCTTCTTCAGAGATGACGACACTATCGCTGTCATTCGTCCTGGAGTCGTCGTGATGGGGCCTGGAGCCCTTATCCGATACTTTATCGGAAAGTGTCAAATTATGCCCTACGACCGAATTGATCTTGAACATAGGCCGCCTCCTTTTTTTATTATCGGACTCTTTTATTATCGGCCGCTGGAGAGTGAAACTTTAATTTTTTTTCAATTTTTTTTGGGTTTTTTTCGAAGTGGTGTTGCCTGCCATGCAGAAAAAAACGACCTAAACCATAATCATAGGATAGCAGTCTAACATACCGTAAATGCTAGTGGATTGCACATAAGTTAAAAATCATTACCAGCTATCTTGCGCTGTATGCCTTGGAAGCCTTTGAGCCTTTTCTTATCATTCCGATCTTTCCGATGATCTCGCCCATCGACGACTCTATCGACAGAGAGAGCACCTTGTCCTGCTCAAGGACACGAGCTATAAGCCCCTTCAACGGCTCTTCTTTATATCTGTCGTCACCCAGCCCTTTAAGTTCCGTGAAAAGCCCTTCCCTCTCCTTCTGGCTTACGAAGAGCTCTTCAAACCTCTTTTCGTCAAGGAAACGTTTCTGCCGGGCCGAGAGCTCAAGTATCTTGTTGAGTATCTCTATGCGCCTGTTCTCAGATGCCATAGCTTATCCCTGTCGCCGCCTGAGAGACCGCCGGCTTCGACCTTTCCGCCGCTATCCCTTCCCAACCGGACTTAAGTTCGAATATTATCTTATTTACGGTATCGAGAGCGGCGCTATCGTTATTTATATTGGCCTGAGTAAGCTCACGCGTAGCGAAGTCGTAAAGCCTTGAAAGATTTCTAGCCACTTCACCGCCCTCTTCCATATTAAGTGAGTTGGCAAGCTCGCTTACGATGGCAAGGGACTTGTTGATGTAAGTGTTCCGGGCCTCGATATGTTTTTCCTGTATAGCCTTCTGGGCGCACTTGTTGAACCGTATTACTCCATCGTACATCATTATTATCAGCCGTACCTTATCGGCGGTCATGACCTGTATATTCTGATACTGCCTGAGGCTGTTCATAAAATCCCCCTATAATCGCGAAAGGAAACTGGACTGGTGCTGGAGGCTCGCCAGCATGGTTTC
The DNA here is from genome assembly GCA_016218105.1 of Deltaproteobacteria bacterium. GTDB lineage: Bacteria > Desulfobacterota > GWC2-55-46 > GWC2-55-46 > GWC2-55-46 > GWB2-55-19. The sequence continues at coordinate 63,836 of JACRET010000032.1, read as the reverse complement.
AAGCCCCGTGAACTGCGCCCTTAACTGCTCCTCATAGGCCGCAGCAGCCGTTTCTTTATTCAATATGTCAGATTCGATCTTGTCTATATTTTTATTGAGCCCGTTCTGCCTGCCTTTTATCCTTCCGTCAACGGAATCATCTATATTGCTCGCCAGGTCGTAGAAAAGGGCGCCAAAGCCGTCAGTGGTCGTGCCGTCCTCAAAGAGCTTGACCACATCGTCAAAACTGGTCGAAAGCGCGGTTTTAAGCTTTGAGCTGTCGAGCGTGAATACGCCTTCGGTATCGCTCGTAACCCCTATGTGCAGAAGCCTGTTCATTGTGTCAGGCAGGCCGCTTACCGCGGATGTCATCACCTTCCTTAAATCATCCCAGACGGACTTGGCCACCGAATCCCCGAAAAAAGCGCCGGCGGTCTTTGTCTCGCTGTTATATCTGTTATTGGCCTTTATGTAGCTTACCACCGAGTTGTACGCGTCCACCATTGCCGTGACCTTCTTTGATATCTCGGTTGAATCCCTCTCGACCGAAAGGGTGACCGTCTTGGCCGCGTCACCGCTCTTGAGGTCAAAAGTAACCCCTGTGATGACATCGGAGACGGAATTTGACGACCGCGTGAAGCTCATGGTGTCGACAGTGAATGAAGCGTCCTGGGCGGCCTGGAGCGTTGTCGGGAAAAGGAGGCTCGTGTCATTCTGCGTGATGGTTACGCCGTTTGACGCGCCGGTTGAACCGCTTGTAAGTATTAACCTGTAGGGGCTTGTCGCTGAACCGTCATTTATAACCGTGGCCGTTACGCCCGCGCTCAGGGCGTTTATGGCGTCCTTGAGTCCGGTAAGAGTTGTCGTGGCGTCCACGCTCACCGTCTGTTCGACGCCTGAGCCTACGGTAAACTTGAAGGAACCTGCGCCGGCGGCTATCGTGGATGTGCTTGCCGCGACTCCGTCCGCGGCGATCTTATGGGCCTTGGCTATATTGGTTACTACTATTGAGTAAGACCCTGATGACGCCGATGAGGTTGCGGTCGCGCCAAGGATAGCATCATCCGTTGACGAGGTTTTGAAAACTTTAAAGCCCGTGGCCGTCCTTACGCCGTCAGCCGCGGTCTTAAGGTCCTGTATTTTAGTGCTCAGGCTGGAATACGCCGAGTTTGTCTTCTCAAGCGTCTTCTTTTCCGTGTTAAGGTTCGTTATGGCCTGTTTCTTCAACCCGACGAGCTGGCTTATAAGGCTCTGGTAATCTATATTGCTGACTACACCGGAGGTCGCGGATATGCTCATAGAGATGCCTCTCCCATTTTAAAAAGACCCGAAAAATCAGAATACTAAGTCTGCGAGTTGTAGAGCACCCCTATGAGATCTTTCATCCGCGCCCTTATGGCCAGGAGCTCTTCGGATGGTATCTGCCGGATGACCTGATCGGTCTCAGGGTCTATGATCTTGACCACCATTTCGTCAGAACTCTTATCGAGCTCGAATCTAAGCTCGGTATTGAGCCTCTTGAGCTGTATCTGCACGTCAGAGGCGATCTCCTCAAGTTCTTTCGGCGGCAGGTCCTTTTTCACTTCAGCGGGATCCGCAATAAAAGAGGCGCGCTCTACAGAGGCCTTCTTTGCCGAAAACGTTTTAGCAGCTGTTTCTCCGACGCGGTCTCCGGGTCTTGTTACATCTTTTATGCCTAAATCTATACTCATAAAGCCTCCAGAGATATCGCGGGGAGGCCATCAGCCCTCCCCGCCAGTCCTAAGGCATGGATATCCCGTTCGTTACTACCTGAGAAGCGACAAGGCGTTCTGGGGCAGCGTGTTGGCCTGCGCTAGAACCGATGTGCCCGCCTGTACCATTATCTGGTTTCTTGTGTACTGGGCGGTCTCGTAAGCGAAGTCCGCGTCCCTGATCCTTGATTCCGCGGCCTGGTAGTTTGTGAATGTTACCTGTAAGTTGGAGAGAGCCGCGGTAAGCCTGTTTGTCGAGGCACCGTAGATGGCTCTGGCGTCGTTGATTGTCTTAAGAGCGGAGCTGAGTGAATCAACCGCGCTAAGGGCGCCCGTGATCGAAGCGAGTATGCCTGACGAAAGGTTGAGGCCGTTTGCGCCTGTCGTCAAAACATTCAGACTTACGGCGAGCTGGTCAGCGGTGGTGTTCTTGAAGCCTATGTACATCGTAAGCGATGTCGTGTCTCCGCTGATGAGCTTGTAGCCGCCGAACTCTGTTGTGCTGGCGATCCTGTCGATTTCCTGTTTCAGTTTGTCGAACTCGTTGCTGTAGTATGTCCTGTTCGTTGTGTCCAAAGTGCCCTGCGCCGCGCTTGCCGCAAGCTCGCCCATCCTTGTTACGATGTTCGAGATCTGCTCGGCGACCTTATCGCTTATTTCCATGGCGCTTATGCCGTCATTAATGTTCCTCTGTGAGGCCTGGATCATCCTTGACTGGCTCTTCAGCTGGTCGGCCCTGCCGAGGCCGGCTGCGTCATCGGCGGCGCTGTTTACCCTGTAACCCGATGAAAGTCTCTGTACGCTTACTTTGAGCTGGGAGTTTGAAGTTGCGAGGTTCTGCTGGGCTATTAATGCGGCGACGTTTGTGTTGATAACCATTGACATGGTGTACCCTCCGTAGTGTTTTTTATTCGGCATCCTTGCCGTGTTTTTTTGAGGTTTCAAGCTTCAGCCTTTTCCAACCCTCCTTTTCGGCCTGATTCGCTTTCTGCCTCTTACTACCCTTATCGGCCGGGTTTATGGGAACTTTAAAAAAAAATCCAACACCGGCTTTTTTAATTGAAAATATTTTCCTCTATCTCTTCCAGGAGCGGCTTAAGCTCATACTCGAGCACATCAGCCAGCAGGACCGTATCTCCCGAAAGCTTAATATTTTTAATTGTTTCCAGTTTCTGATGGAGCGCCACATAATACTCGAGAGGGTTTTTTTTAAAAAGATCCATCTTATACCTCGCAGTCCCATGGCTCAAGGCGTCCATGGTCTTTACTACCTCTACGACACCCTCGAATATCGAGAGGAACGCTGTATCGGCGGTCTTTTCAGAGCCAACCCTTAAATCCCTAACGCAAGCGTCCATATTGTCCTTTATCACATTTATATATTCCTTTACCGTCTCAAGGCCGACCGAAGCCATATCTTCGATAGATGCGGTCTTGAGCCTGATCTCTCCGTGTACCGATATCTTCTTCGACATCGCGGCGCTACCCCTCCACTCAGGCACATCCTCGCCGTCTATAGAGATCTCCATGATAAACCTCTTGATGCTCATCAGCTCTTTTTCAAGTGCGTCAACAAGCTCGCCTACGGTGGCGCTCTTCTCTTTATCCTCGAATTCTACCTTTATATCATCCAGATGCACTGTGGGCATATCCTCTCCCTTAACAAAATAAAAACAAATAGTTATGACGGTCAGTAAATATTATGGTTTAAAAAAACTACAGCAAAAAACTACAACGCCTTTTTTGTCAAGCTCTCACGGCTCCCCAGAACAGACGCGGCCCCCTCAAGCTTCGGCCCAAATCTCTGGCAGATCTCATCGATCCTCTTGTACGAGGCCTCGATGGCATCAAGGTCTTTCTCAAATCCGGTCGCTGACGTCTCACCCTCATCGCGAAGGTACTGCTTCAGCTTATAAGTATTTTCAATGAGCGCCTCCCAGATGAAGCGGGCGTTTTCGGATTCCCTGAAGACGTCCTCCTCAAGAGCCTTTATCCTGTCGGCATGCTTTTTAAGTCCCAGGGTAAGCCCATTTCTCTTAAGCTCCGTCCTTGCGCCCCTCACCTCTTTGAATATCCCTTGCGCGGTCTTCCGGATAACGCCAAGGCTCTTTTTCATCTGCGTAAACGATTCGATCAGGGCCGGATAATCCGTCTTCGTACGCGCCTCTTTAGCCTCTCTCACTATCTTGTCTATGTCAAGACCGTCCCTGATATATCCGGCAAGGACCTCTTTAAGCGTGGAATGCTCCATCCCCTCTATATATGCGCCGCCTTCAGTGGCATTTATCACCTTGACAGGGGAGCCTGACCTTCTAAGGCTGAGCATATAGGCTTCAAACCACTGATGGAAGGTAGTCCAGTCGTATTTGCTGGGCACCTGAGCGCCATTAAGGCCCTTGAGCCACTGCAGATCATAAACATACGTCTGCTTGTCGTTTATGTACTCGTCCTCTATCGTGATGAGCCCCTTCTCCTTGTCTATCCTGACGTTCTGTGCAACGTACACGCCTCCTCCGACATGGGTCTCGTTGTCCCCGAAACAGAGGTCCTGACCTATAAAGACTATCGGGCTGCAACCCAACATGATCCCCATATCAAGAGCGGCTGTAGTCACGCTGCCGCCCATATTCGGGAAGTATGAGCTGCCCCAGAGCCTGGCATGCTCGCGGCTGAAAGATATCGACGGGGAGAAGTATACCAGTTTTCCCAGGACTTCTCTTTCAAACATCTTCGGGTGGGACACCTCCGCAAGGATAAGCCTTGTCTGCCTGTCCTCATCCCCTGATGTAAAATATTCAGGCAGGTCCACCCTCTCCGAGGCTATCACAAAATCCGGTATAACGCCGAACTTGAGCAGCGGCTTGTAGGCCGTCACCGCGGCCATAATAACGGCCTTTCCCTTGAACTCGCGCAAAAGATGCGCGTTCTTCTTTAATGAAGGCCCTGCCCCGACTATCACCATAGGCTTGCCCTTGAACCTGTCCCGCAGATCGTCCACGAGCGGAGTTTCCGGAAAATGCCTGACGTTCTCCAGATAGTTCTCTATCCAGTCAAGCCTTGACACAAGGTCTGTCTTTATCCCGACCTTGCTCGTCGTGTGCGCGTTATTCACCCTGTTCGTGAAATCTCTAAGCTCGGCGGGAAATGTCAACCTGTAAGGGGTGGGGCTGAAGCACAAAAGGTTGTCAAACCCCTCGGCGGAGGACCGTAGATTGCTTATGAACGCAACCATGTCCGTAAGGAGAAATACACCGTCCAGCGAAAGCTCTTCCGAGAGGTCAATATTGCGGAGCACCCCGGCGAGTATCTCCTCAGAAGGCTCAAAGACCATGACCTTTTTCTGGCCTTTTTCCAGAAGGGCCTTAAGCAGGTACCCGCACCCGAGCCCGAACAGCAGCACCCAATCAGTTTTTTTTGACGCTATCTCCTCGGCCTGCACAGAGGCCTCTTTTGCCGGGTCGTAACGGCTGTGAAAATAAATCCCGCCATACTTGAAGGTATGCTCCCTGTTTTTGGCCTCCTCCGTCTCAACCCATTTGTCGAGAGACCGCAGCCTGTCGGAGAGAGCCTTGTCTTTGAGACCTATGCTCAAAAGGTTTTTATCAAAAATCGACATACTATTCCTTATTGGCGCTGATATCGAATGTTATCTCGTTTACGCCCCTCCAGACCCACCACGCCGTGTCGTCTACCTCTCCAACGGAATGATAAAGCCTTAAAAAGAACGAATCCTCTTCCTTAAGCTCCATAAACTTAAGCATCGGAACCGAGTAGAGCCTGGATTTATCCGTAGATATCTTTATAGACTTGTCCTTATCCCCTATCTTAACCCACCCTTCGGTTGCGCCGAGGCAGCTTGAGGCGGAAACGCTCTGACTGACCGGCTCGTCGTGTGACAGCGCGCGGCCTTTAAGAGAGAACCTCTCCGGCGCCGCGCCGCCGTTTACCGTTTCAAACCAGAGCGTGTCTTTATCGAACGATGAAGGCATAAAGGTAAATATCCCAAGACGCAGGGATGAGGCGACGAGTCCATTGACCTTAAGCCTGTAAGTAACGGAAATCGAGGGTTTTGTCCTGGAGACATCATACATCTTGGTAAGCGTGCCTATATCAAGAGAGGTATGAACCTTTATGATGAGATTATCGGCACCTTCCTCTATCTGCATTTCAGCGCCTTTAAGATCGGTCGTCTTTTTGCCATCTTTTGAAACGTGGATGATATGCCCGCTGAAGAAATCGGCCCCAAGCCTTATGTCATCGTAATAGCCGTGGGCCAGTGTGCCAAGGAGCGGCTTATCGAAAACTCCCGGGAAGGCAAGGGATTTAAGGGCAAACCCTTTGTGCGTGAGAAACTCCGCCTCAACCGTATCCGTTATTATCTTTACCGAGCTGTCGGTCTTTGTCAATCTGGCGTTCGCGGAGGCTCCGTTAATTACAGTATCATCCGCCTTGTCTCCCGGGTATTGAAAAGACCCCGGCGCGCCTGCCCCGCAAGGCGTTCCTTTCAGCAGCCTTTCGGTTTCCATTTTCAGCCAGCCGGCCTTATTCTGGAAGTATATGAATTTTTCGTCTATCGTGTTCGATCTGAAGTCGCTTCCCCACAGGTCGCATATAGTCTCCTTAAACTCGTCCGCCGTATGCTCAGGAAGGCCGCCGCCATCTAAAAGAGCTTTGATGTTCCTGTATACCTTGTAGCACTCCGTATTGACATGGACGCTGTCCCTGCCGGCAACCGCCCAACGGGTCGGGTTGTATTTCTCCTGCTTTTTGCATACGATCGGCGTCTCAGGAGATTCAAGGCTTATCTTGTTAAACGCCTTGTGCCTGCCTTTAAAAGCCCCCGCGACGTCATTTGGCGTTACCAGTAAAAATCTCTCATCCGCCTTTATCTTTGCAAGCAGGGCCTTAAGCCGCTCCCACTCGCCGGTACGAATCTCCTCAGCGCCAGGCCTGAAATCAAAGACCTCGGCGTCGTTGGTATAGAGGACAAAGGCCCTGTCCTCTGTCGGGGAGTAATGGCTATTAAGGAAGTCGAAATATTCCTCCTCAGTGACGCTCCCGTGAACGCATCTCTGAAACTTCTGAAAGGCGATAGAATGGCTCCAGATAACGTCAATGTCCTTAATGTTCCCGACGGCTTTTTGCGGAAAATAGACATATTCCTTGGGGTAATTATTATATTTATGCGAGTTGTTCCAGTCCATTATGATGGTTTTATAGCCTGCTTTTTTATACAGGTCAACGAGCCCGCGGGAAAAAGTCTGCTCATTGACGAGCGCTACCTCGGGCTTTTTTCCAAGGAGTTCCTGGTAATGCTTGTTCCCCAGCTCCAGATTCCACCTGTTGACCTCGGCTGGTATAAGCGGGAATATGGCCTGCGAATACCCTGAGCCGACAAACTCGCACTTCCCCGCCCTCCAAAGCTCTTTAAGCTTGAGCACAAAAGACGGATCGATTGAGTTTACCTCTTTTAATGTCCATGCGGGCATCTCGATCGCAACCGGAAAATCATCTTCCGCAAGCCTTAAGACAGGCCAATAGCATCTCTGGACAATAGAGGGGAAAGAGGCCCTCTCTATCATCGAGAACGCAAGGTTGCAATGAAAAAGCGTATACAGATGAAGTCTGTGCATGGTTATCAGGGGTACTGTTCCCTTATCTTAAGGAAGTCGTATTTAACGAACATCTTGAAGGTCTCAAACAACACCTGAAAGAAATAATCCCTCTTCCTCTTCCAGACGTCACGGACGCATCTGACAAGCCTCTTCGGGTTTGCCTTGATGAGGTGGTGCGTCCTGTCAGCCTCAAGTATGGTAAGAATGAATCCGGGAGAGAAATCCTTCGTCCTTATATTAGGCTTGACGACCTCGACCTTGCTGTACGAGAACCCGTCGGCGAGCAGCCCTTCCTTCCTGCACTTCTCAAAAAGCTCGGAACCGGGGAGCGGGGTCGCGATATATATCTCGCGGCTGTCGAACAGGCCGCTGTAGTTGGCCATGTAGAGGCTTCTCCTGATGTCCTTCTTCGTTTCGCCGGGAAACCCTATGACAAAAGTCCCCGTCAAATGTATCCCCTTTGACCTGGCGTACCTGAGAAGCTCCATGGCGCGCGGCAGCTTCAAGGGCTTTTTTACGACATTCGTGAGTATCTCCTGCACGCCTGATTCTATGGCGAATCCCATCGAAGTGCATCCGATGGACTTGAGTTTATCTATCAGCTCCTCATCCATGCACCAGAGCGCCAAAACCATGAAGTGAAGCTCGATATCGAGCCCCTGCTTCTTGAACTCGTCGCAGAATTCCTTTGCCCTGTTTTTGTTATGGGTGAAGTTGTCGTCTATGATCATCAACTTCTTTATCTTATAAGTATCTACAAGGAACCTTATCTCCTTGAAGACCTCATCTAGCTTACGGGCCCTGAATTTTCTCCCCATTGTCTTGTGCACCGAGCAGAATACGCACCCTCCGGCGCACCCCCTGGTGGTCATAACCGATGGCATGGCCTGCGGCTCTCCCCAGGTGACTGTCCGCGGCTGGTAATGGCGGCTGTACTTCTCGTACGGAAAAAGATGCCATGCCGGATAAGGGAGGCTGTCAAGATCATGTATAAAAGAGCCCATCGCGTTCTTGACCAGCGCCCCTTCTTTTCTCCAGACAAGGCCGGGGACATTTTCAGGAGGCCTTCCCGCCTGTATGGACTCCAAAAGCATCGGGAAGGATATCTCGCCCTCGCCCATGATGATGTAATCTATGGCCCCGTTCTCCATCACCTCTTCGGGAAGCGATGTGGGGTGATTGCCGCCTGCCACGACCGGGACGGCAGGGCTCATCTCCTTGACGAGCCTTGCTGTTTCGTTCATATGCGGAACCATTACGGAGAAGTTGCAGGTTATGCCTACAAGGTCGGGGCCGAAGGCGGCGATCTTTTCGCGTATCTCCGCCAGGGGGATACCTACTTCCACGTAGCCGTCTATGACTTCGGCATCCTTGTCGAGCCCTTCTGTCTGACAGTCGAGGATCTGGACATTATAGCCTTTCTTTTCAAGAACCGCCGCGAGATACATGATGCCGATCGGCGGATAGACTATCCTCTGGCCCGATGTGGCTACTCTCATATTCGGTTGTATAAGCAGTATCTTTTTCATCCGGGGTACCTCTTTCAAGTAGACTGTGTTAAACCGTCATGGCCGGTGAGACCTCAACTATGATCTTTGACAGAGCCCTCGCCATCGTCTTCTGAGCTTCTTCCCTGGTGTCGCCTGACGTTATCGCCATGCCTGCCCTGCATGGATGGCTCGTCATTTTAACGACCTTGTCCCCTTCCTTCACATAGACCCGCATCATCATCAGGTTTTCATCCTTTATTTCCGGGACCTCCACCCTGGTGATAGTGCCGGGTTCCGGGAATATGAACCTCTGGCAGACGCTTCTGGAAAACCTGGGCCTGTATTCGTTTATGTCTATCTTCTCGCCAAGCGCGAGCAATATCGCCGCCTCCACGAAGTTAGCGCCTGTGGAAAGGGGTATCGTATGGCTGCAGAAATATCCGCCGGAGAGGCGAATAGCCACCTCGATCACAACAGGGCCGTCCTTGCCCATTACAATATCACCCTTTATGGTGCCTCTCCTGATAGAGAGCGAATCCGCCACGCAGGAGATGACCGTATCTATGGCTTTCCTCTCATCATCCGTAAGGAGGGCTGGCAGATCCCCGCCGTCTTCTATTACGAAAGGCGCGAACCTCTCCAGATATTGGTAATTCCTGTCGGAGAGGCCCGGCGTCATCACACCGTCCTCGGTCACGATAGACTCCGTGCTGATCTGGCGGCCTGAAACCCACTCCTCAGCCATTACCCTGCCCGAAGGCGAATGCTTCAGGGATTCAGAATATGCCCACTCAGGGTCGACTCCGGGCGTGACCCTTATAACCCCCCTGGCACCGCGGCTGTCTACCGGTTTTATTACAACGTTTCTGGCCTGGAGGATGACCTTTAAATGCGCTCCGCTCTCGACAAGGCCAAACCACGGTATCGGCACACCGTGGTTTTTAAAAATCTCTTTCATAAGAAATTTATCGGAGACAATCCTGGCCGCGTCATGTCCTGTGGACGGCAGCCCCAGCGCCTCAGCCACCGCCGCGACCGTGCACGGCACATCTGCCGCGGCGGCCATTACTCCGTCGATCCTATGCCTGGCGCTGAGATCCCTGGCAAGCTCAGCCGTCTTTTCCGGCTCATACGTGCTCGCCACAAGCCTGAAGTCGGCGAGATCGAAACCGGGGGCCGCGGCGTTCCCGTCGGAAACAGCGACATTAAGGCCCATCGCCTTTGCCTCGGCTATTATCGGGACAGCCTCTACGCCGCCTGAGATTATCAGTATGGTCTTTCCCTTTACGGACATACTACCACCTTTACGGCCTTGTTCGCATGCTTGTCAAAAGCTATAGAGTATCCTTCCATTATCCTGTCCAGTGATACTCTGTGGGTCACCAGAAGGCCGGCTTTTATGACGCCCCTGCCAAATAGCTCTACCGCCTCGGCGAAGTCCTCTCTCCTGTACCTCTGTGTACCTTTTACTTCGATCTCTCTCTCGGTCAGATTCTTCAGGTTCATGTTCGGGGTCTTATAATGGACGCCCGAGAGGATTATGGTCCCGCCGGGACGGAGTATGTTTATCGCCTGGGTTATCGACTCGCTCTCGTAGCCGCCGACCGTCTCGAATACGAGGTCAGCCTTCGTGCCTTCGAACTTCTCTAGTATGGCCTCTTCCAGCCCGCCCCCGGCGGGGTCGAAGACGCCGTCAGCGCCAAGCTCCATGGCCTTGGACCTCTGATGAGGATATTTACCTACGCTAAGCGCCTTTAAAGCGCCGAGCGCCTTCGCGGCGTTTACCGTCAGTAGCCCGATGGTTCCGCTTCCTACCACCACTACGCGCTTGCCTTGTACGCCTCCCGCCCGTTTGAACGAATGAATAACGTCCGCCAAAGGCTCAAGGAGCACGGCTTCATCGAGGGCCGCGCTCTCTGGCAATCTGTATATATTCTCTTTCGGCGCAGTAACATACTCCGAAAAACCGCCCCTTACGTTAAAACTTATAAAGAGGCACTTCGAGCAGATATTCTCAAGACCGGCCCTGCACTGTTCGCACTCGCCGCATGGTATCAAAGGAGCGACACTGACCTTCTCTCCTGTCTTAAACCCATCAACACCGGGGCCGAGCCCGGCGACTTCGCCGCTTATCTCATGGCCTCCCCAGAATTTGGGGATCGGCGGGTTCCTTTTAAAGATGTTAAGGTCGCTTCCGCAGATGCCGCAGGCCTTTACCCTTACGAGGACTTCGCCCGGGTTAAGCTCAGGCGCGGTTACGTCATTTATCTCCAATTCTCCCGGCCCTTTGAAGATGGCCGCCCTGAAATTATGCGCCAACTTTTTCAAGCCTCCTTGTGCCTTTAAAAGCGTTCTCCCTGCCCGGTACCTTTTCCCAGTCGTTAAGGAATTTATCGAGGTCGGCGTCGGTCATGGTGTTAAGGAGCATCTTCTCCAATACGGCAAAGGGCAGCGTCACGATATGCGCGCCTGTCTTAGCTATCTCGATGACCTGATGCGGGTCGCGTATGGACGCGGCGATGACTTCGGTCTTGAAATTGTAGGCGGAATGGATGTTCATAATATCGCGCACGAGCCCCATGCCTTCATAACCCCTGTCCTCAAGCCTTCCGATAAACGGGCTTATGTAAGTAGCGCCGCCGCTCATCGCGAGTATCGCCTGCGAAGTGGAAAATATCAGCGTAAGGTTTGTCTTTACGCCCTCTCCCTTAAGGAGGTTCAGGGCCGCGAGGCCTTCCGGATTTGTCGGGAGCTTTACGACGACATTGCGCGCGAGAGCGGAGATAGCCCTTGCCTGCTCAGCCATGCCCTCGCCTGTCCTGTCTACGACCTCAAGGCTTACGGGGAACGGGCTTACGAGTTCGCAGAGCTCAGTAGCGAGATCGAGGAATTCCTTGCCCTCTCTCGCCACTATGGAAGGGTTTGTTGTAAGGCCTCTTAAAACGCCCCACCTCTTTGCCTTCTTGATCTCTTCGATATTCGCCGTATCAAGGAATATATTCATCTCAAAACCCTCCTTTGGACTCAGTTATATTAAAAAGTTATCGTGTATTTTCCGCCGCTGTCTTCAAGCGCCTTGATGGCGTTGTTGATATCGTCAAGGCTGAAGCTTGCCGTGGTAAACCCGTCGAGCTTCAGTTGTCCATTTCTATAAAAATCCAAAAGCCTCGGTATATCCCTTCCGGGGTTGCTTGAGCCGTACAGTGAGCCGATTATTTTTTTCTCAAGATGGAACTCGATCGGGCTCAAGGCATACTTGGCGAGCGGATGGGGAGAACCGACCATAACCACCGTCCCTGCCCTCCGAACGGCGGCAAGGGATTGATTGAGGGTCTCTTCGGTGGCCACGCCGTCGAAGGCGTAATCTACCCCGAAGCCGCCGGTCGCCTTATTAATCTCATCCATGGATATCTCCGGAAGGACGATGTCCGCGCCTGCCTCCGCTATCGCATGCCATTTCTCTTTGTTCGGGTCTACGGCGATTATGACCCCGGCGCCTTTTATCTTAAGCGCCTGGATGATGCTAAGGCCGACGTTGCCTCCGCCGACCACCAGAGAGGTTGCTCCCTCCGGGACATTCGCGGTGTTATAGACTGCGCCTATGCCTGTTACTACCGAACAACCGACAACCGACGCCACATCAAAGGAGATATCGTTTCCTATGGGGACGCAGCCAGTCTCATATACGACCGTGTATTCGCTGAATGACGAAACCCCGTTGAAATGGAAGACCTCTTTTCCGTTATCGCTGAACCTTGTCGTCCAGTCAGGCAGCAACCCCTTGCCCCTCGGCCACGCTACCGTATGGCACTGGTGCGTAAGGCCTTTATTGCAGAAAAAGCAATCACCGCAAAATGCGGCCCAGCTTAAGACCACGCGGTCGCCTTTTTTAAGAGACTTTACGTTCGGGCCAATATCAACAACCGTCCCTGCGCCCTCATGCCCAAGCACCAGAGGCATGTCGTATCTGGTATGTCCGACGATGGCGTTCAAATCGCTCCTGCAAAGACCGGCCATCTCGACCTTGACGAGGACTTCCCTGTCCTTCGGGGGATTAAGGGATATCTCCTTCACGGTCAAGGGCTGATTCTTTGCTTCGAGCAGAGCGGCTTTGGTCTTGATCGGCATTTTACGAGGCTTTCCTTGCTACGACATTATATGACGCGGCTGAAAAGTAAGGGTCTCTCTCTGTTGTGAGTCCAAAATCCCTTATGTCCCATTTTGTAAGGTCGTTCAACGAGCGTATCACGGAGGCGTCGTCCCCTCTTTCGCTGGCCTTCCTCAGCTCGCTCTGGAAGTCATAACCCTTTACGTATGTGGTATAGCTCTTCTCCTCAACCATGAAATCGGCCTTCTTCAGCATCGGGAGCAACTTTTCTTCGCCGAGTGCCTGAATATGCCACGGCCATATCGCCTCGCTTATGAGCTTATCCTCGGGGTCGGACCAGCGCTCCTTCGGGCAGACGCTATAGGGGTAATAATCCTCTTCCGGCGTGGTTATAATGAGCTTCCCGTCTTTCTTGAGGAGTTTATTTACCTTATTGAGCACGTCCTGCGGGTCAGGCACGTGCTCGATGACATCCATCAGGAATATCACGTCGAAAGACGCCTCAGCCGCATAGAGGCTGTCCGCGTCCCCGCAGATAGGAACGATGTTCGGAGAGTTCTCGACCCACATCTTTTCGACGAAATTCACGGCGTCTTTCGATCTATCTACAAAAAAAGTCTTATCCGCAAATTTGGAAAGGAGGAACGACCCGAAACCGAGGCCGCCCCCGATGTCAAGGACCTTCTTGTCCATCGAGTACATCGAGCCGAGCGCGTATTTGCAGAATATCTCAAGGTCATGGGCAAACCCGTGGAGGATGCCGAAGGTCGGGCGCTCGCCGGAGACCTCGAAGGAATCCTGCTTTTCCTCAAGTATCGAGACTATCCTGTCCTTTGCCTTTACGACCTCATCCATTATCGGGGCCCACGGCACGTTTGATTCATGTCTTTTGCCGCCGCTTAATTTGAAACTTACGATCGGCAGCTCTTTTTTGTGGTAGAGGGACGAGTTTACGGCCTTTACTTCCCTGGCTATCACTGAGCCGAAGAGAAACGCGTTGGCCCTGAAGGTATTGAACGGGAAGTAAGCGACATCGTAAGGCGACTTCATCCTCTCCCTTATAAAGGCGGCGGATTCTTCCCCGGTGATCCTGCCGTAATATTCCTCGTCTATCTCGTAGACCTTGTTAAAATCAAATTCCTTTAATATCCGCTCGAAGCCAGCCCTCTGTTTCTTGAGTATCAGGAGGTCAGGACTTCCGCCGTGCTCCTTGAACACATACTCGCAAAGAAGCCTCGCCACAGGATACGATTCAGGAAGCATTATCAGGGTCTTGTCCATCACTTACTCTCCTTTTTACCGTAAATCACGGCCTCTCGTCCGATTCCGTGCTTTGCCATTATCCCGTACATGTCTCTCTTGAACCCTTTAAGCTCAGGTTCGTCAAGCATTATGTCGAGCCTCTTCCTCCTCAAATGGCTTGCCCTCCCCAGCTCGTCATTGCCGATATAGTTGTCTCCCATGAGCAGAAAGAAATCTATCGGGAACATGGATGATTCTCCGATAACCTCAAAACCTGTCTTTTTAAAAAGACGCGAGAGGGAGGCGTGGCTGAAATAGTTTATATGGTGAGGCGGAGCGAGCCAGTAAGGCTTGTAATCAAGCTTGCCTCTAAGGGTCTTTTGCACGGGGCTGTAGTCGTTCGGCACCACACAGCAGATTAACCCGCCTTCGTTTAAAAGGCCGGATGCGGCGTCAAGTATCCGGGCCGGATCAGGCACGTGTTCGAGGACTTCAGACAGATGTATCGCGTCGAACTTCCTTCCAATCTCTCTCGCGAGATTCCCGTCGAGGAAGGTATTGAGCACCTCAACCCCCAGAGATATAGCGTGCGAAGACGCCTGCCTGGAGGGCTCTATGCCAAGGCACATCCAGCGCCTCTCAAGCCCCCTTTTAAGGAAGTATCCGGGGCCGCAGCCCACGTCGAGTATCGCCCGCCTGCCTGCTGGGAGATGCGCTTCAAAGAAATCGTAGCGGTCGTCGTAAACAGCCTCCCACCACCTCAGGTCTTCAATGGTGCGTTCTATATACAAAGGCTTTTCTTCCTTGTAATATTCGTCCCTGTAGAGCTTATCCAGCTCCTCTTTGGAAGGGATCGGGTCGGTATGGATAAAGCCGCAAAGCTCGCATTCGATAATGCCGTATCCGTTTGCCCTGTCTATAAGCCTTCCATTATGCGCGGTGGATGCCATCACTAAATCCCTTCAGGCGAGATATCCGTTTTTTCGTTATAGAGCGCGTCGATAAGCTCCGCGATCCGTGAAGCCCCTCTTCCGTCCACAAGGGCCCTGCCATTTTTTGAAAATGACTCCCATTCCGTAGCTTTCTTAAATCTTTCAACGGCCTCTTTGACCTTATCGATCTTCAAATCCGCATAATAGCCTAGGCTGACACCGATACCGAGGGCGTCGATCTCCCTTAGATCACTTTCATCTGTCCTGTAATTGCCGACGATGATCGAAGGCACCCCCATATAGGCGAGCTCATAGATCGTCGTGCCTACAGCCGTAAATGCTATGTGGGCCTTGTCTATAACAGGCGCCATGTCCCTTACGTCCGGTAAAACCTCAATCTTATTGTCGCGTCCAAGAGATTCCGCCAGGCCTCTGTCAGGGTCAAAGGCAGGGCCTATCACAACCGTAACCTCGATGTCTTTTATATCCTTAAGGCCTTCCATGACAAGCTCGGTGAGCTTAAACGGGTCCGCGCCGCCCATTGTCACAAGCACTTTGAGCGGAAGCGAAAACTTCTTCTCAGCCTGGCAATGGTTCAGGAAGTTCTGGCCGATTATCACGAAACGGCTTCCGGCAAAAAGGTTGACCCCACAGTCGCCCTTATTAAACGCCGACGGCATTATATGTATATCCGCGTATCCAGCGGAGAGCGAATTGTCGATAAGTACCACCTTTTTTCCCTCGGCCTTTAAGGCGGATATCTGCCCGCTGACATCTCTCTTTGTGTCGATCACGACGATATCCTTCGTAAGCCTTGAGGCGTGAGTCTTCTCCAACGTATATGAGATATGAGGCATCCCGAAGGATTCCAGCCTCTCAGTTACAGCCTTGTCGGAGTTTACAAGGAAGTGTACGGGTATCTCGCGAGAGCTTATCGCGCGGGCTACATTTATAGACCTTACGACGTGCCCCATCCCTATTACGCTTCCGCCTTCCGTCCAGAAGGTTACGCCGTTACGCATACTTCTCCATCCTCGTCCATACGGTTACCGGCCTCTTTCAAATCGAGCGCTAGCTTAAGGGTTTTATAGCCCTCCCTAAGATCGACGCAGGGATGCACCTTATTCTCGATGCACTCGAGGAAGTGCCTCATCTCTTTCACATACATGGTGTTTATCTCAAAGAGTATCCTTTCGGACTGCCACTTGCCCGTCTCGATATGGTAGACCTCGATGGAACCGTCAACGAGGTTCGCTCTCAGCGTCCCTTTCTCGCCGGCGACAACCAGCCTGTGCTGGTTTATCCTCTGGAGGAAATCCGTCTGCCAGCTGACGTAGACGCCGTTTTTCATCCTGAATATGCCGAGCGCCAGGTCTTCGACGTCCATCTCAAGGGGGCTTACCCTGTCAACGAACGCGTGCGCCTCTTCGACATCGCCGAAAAGCCACCTTACATTGTCAAGCCCGTGGATGCTCGTAAGCACAACTCCTCCGCCCAGCGACTTTTGAGCGGCGTATTCCTTCCTGTAATCGGCGTTGGGGTGCCAGTCCGGCAGATAATGGCCGCCGTAATAATTGGCATGGTATACCTTCCCTATGGCCTTTGAATCCAATAACCCTTTTATGTGCAGGAAGGCTGGATGGAATCTGTAGCACATGGCCATCATCGCTACGACCCCTTTTTCAGCCACCAGCCTCTCAAGGGCGTCAAAGCCTTCAAGGTTATGCGAGAGCGGTTTTTCTATGATCACGTGGACGCCCTTTTCCACAAGCGTCGTCGCCATGGAAAGGTGCATGGACGACGGGGTGCATATAACGGCCGCGTCAGGATTTTCCTTGAGCGCCTCCTTGAAGTCAGTGGTAAGTACGGCCCCTTCCATGCCTTCCGCGGCCCTTTCCAGCATAGCCTGACTGGTATCGCACAATATGAAATGCTTTATGCCGAGGGATCTGAGATTTTTTATGTGCCTGCGCCCTATAGAGCCGCATCCGACCACGAGCACCTTTGATTCAGTTATCATCGCGAAGCGCCTTTCGAGTTTTTTTTAAGTCCTTTGCCTGAATACTACGCCGACCGGCTCGCCTTCGAGGAACGACGCAGGGTTGCCGCTCTCCTCCGCCTCCTTGAGCTTCTCTATGGCGGCGCATGAGGCGTCTATGGTCTTTTCTATGTCGGCTGATCCGTGTGAGTAGCTTATAAACACCGGCCCGCCAAAGAGCACACCCCTCTTTATGGTCTCCTGAAGGAATATGCTCTTCAGGAGCAGGTCGTCCTCGCCCTTTGAATTTTTGATCGAAAGTCCCGCCCTCGGCGGTTTGCCCGAGATCCTGAAGTTGACGCCCTCTTCCTCGGCAAACGAATTTATCTCCTTATGGAGGATCTCGCCCATCGACCAGATATGGTCGAGGACAGGTTTGTTCAGAAGCTCAGTAATGGTCGCCTTCGCCGCCGCCAGGCCTATGGTATCGCCTGAATACGTCATCGAGAAAAAGACCTCGTTCAGCTCCTTCATGAACTCCATCTTCCCGACCAGGGCCGATATCGCGAACCCGTTAGCCATGCCCTTGCCGAAACACGAAAGGTCAGGCGTTACGTTGTAGAACTTCTGTGCTCCGCCTATCGAGTACCTGAAGCCCGTCACTATTTCATCCATGATGAAAAGAGCGCCGTTCCTGTGCGCCAGTTCCTTGACCAATTGTAGAAAATTCTTCCCGGTTACGTGGTCTACGGCAGGGTCCGTGCCGGGGACTTCCATGATGACACAGGCGATCTGGCCCGGGTTTTCGGCGAACGCCCTTTCGAGAGATTCTATCTTATTGTACTCAAAGGAATGCATAAAGCTCCCGAAGACCTTCGGGATGCCCTTATTCCTGGGCGTGGTTACAGCGTACCAGTCCTGGCAGCCGTGATAACCGCAGTACGCGATATGGTCTTTTCCAGTATACGCCCTGGCGACCTTTATAGCGGCGCTCGTTACATCCGCTCCGTTCTTTCCGAACCTTACCATTTCGGCTGAGGGTATGACAGAGGCGAGCATCTCGGCGACCTCTACCTCCAGAGGATGCATCAGCGTGAACGTTGTGCCCTCCCTCACCTGATTGATAACGGCGTCAACGACAGGCTTATAATCATACCCGAGGAGTATCGGCCCCAATGCAAGCGGATAGTCGATATAGACATTGCCGTCAGCGTCCCATACATGGCACCCTGACCCGCTCTTCAAGTATTTGGGCGTTACGCCCCTTACGAACTGGTCAGGCCCCTTGCTTAGCGTCTGGGTCCCGGCGGGTATAAGTTTTACCGCCCTCTCCCATAGGTCTTCGGACACCGGAAAATGATTTGTCAGCACCTTCATCACGCACCTCGTATTTTTAAGTCGTCTTTTTAGACAGCTTTATCTATTACCTTGTCTTCCTTGAGCGATTTCGCGTACCCCTCATTCCTCATGGTCTTCGAATTTATCTCAAGGAGCCCGGGGTTCTTGTCCAGAAACTCAAGTATGTCATTCATATGAAAAACCCCGTCAAAGGAGCTCATCCCCTCAAATATCCTTGTAACAAGGAGAAAGTCTTTGGCGTCATCCACCGTCCAGCGCAGATGTGAAAGGTCTTTATCGTTCTTGATCGAAGAGAGCCTGAAAAACCCGGGATTTTTCCAGATATAAGGGGTAACATGCTCCCGTTCCGACGCAAGACGCGCTTCTTTATGCGCCTTCTCCAGGGCGGCAAAGGAAAAAACCTCGGCATCAAGCCCGTCCGGGTATGAGGAATCGATCCCTGTATGGTCGTATCCGCCTTCGGAAAATTTCCCGATAACCTTGTCTACCAGCTCAGGGTCGATCAGCGGACAGTCCGCCGTTATCCTGACTATCGTCTTCGCTCCGATCTTCCTGGCCGCGTTATAGTACCTGTCCAGCACGTCTTCGAGGCTTCCCCTGTATGATGCCGTGCCTGTAAGGGCGCACCACTCTTCGATGACATCGTCGGAAGGGTCCGTGGTTGTCGCGACCATGATATCTTCTATGAGCCTGGAGGCCTTGAGCCGGTTGACCACGTGCCAGAGTATGGGATTGCCGCAGACGGTCTTCATGACCTTCGAAGGCAGCCTTGTAGAGCTCATCCTGGCCTGTATTATCGCTACTACCGGTGCCATGTCTTTTCCTAAAGGCATATGTCCTCGCTCCTTATAGGCATGTCTTTTACGAGGTCTCTTGAGGCCGTCTTTCCGACGACCTCTTCAAAGTCCCTGGGCGCAAGCCCGTAAGCATGGCGGACAAGCTTTACCATCGACGGATCTATAACGGAACCTTTGCGTATATCGGCCCTGGCGTATATCGACCTCCTGGCGCCGGCCCTTTCGCCCATCTCATGCTTCGACGGCTGCTTGACCCCGTCGCCGAGAGCCTTCTCAATGTGCCTTATCTCGCTTACCATCCCTTTGAATTCCTCCACCTCCATCGCGTATGGATGGTCAGGGCCCTTTAAATTCCTGTCAAGCGTGATGTGCTTTTCGATGATCGTCCCGCCAAGGGCCACTGCCGCGACTGGAATCGTGTATCCCGGGGTGTGGTCTGAAAAGCCTACCGGACACCTGAATGTCTGCTTCAACGTAACCATGGCGCGTATATTAACGTCTTCGTATGACGGCGGGTAGAGCGAGGCGCAGTGGAGGAGCGCGATCTCGAAGTTGTCCTCGGCCATAATGACGTCTACCGCCCTTTTTACCTCTTCAAGGTACGAGGCCCCGGTCGATAATATAATCGGCTTTTTGCAGCGGGCGATCTCTTTCAATAATGGCTCGTTTGTAAGGTCGCCCGAAGCAATCTTAAAAGCCGCCACGCCTATCGAATTCAACAGCTCCACCCTCTCTGTTTCAAAGGGCGCCGAAAGGAATGTTATCCCTATCGCCTTGGAGTATTCCATTAGGGTGAAATGCCATTCCCTCGGCACAGTAAGCTTCTCTATAACAGGGTATGCCGGGTGTTCGACCCACTTGCCGGAGTCGTCCGGGCGGAGCCTGTTCAGCAACCCCTCTGCCGTAAAAGACTGTATCTTGAACGCATCAGCGCCGGCGTACATGGCGGCCCTCACGAGTTCCTTCGCTTTTTCGATATCGCAGTCGTGATTTGAGCCAATCTCGGCTATTACGTAAGTGGGATTGCCGTTGCCGATCTTCCTTCCGCCTATGTTTATTACGCTCCTCATTTATCTGCTCCTTACCGTGATATTGCAATCTTTTAGCGGCAGGTTGACCCTCATGCCGTTGTTCCTGGATGATTCATGTATCGCGAGCGCCAGTTCAAGCGCGTTGAGCCCGTCTCTGAGCGTGTTCTTTGATTCCTCTCTCCCTTCGACCGCCCCTATGAGGTTCCCGAGGGCTTCGACCCAGATATTCTTCAGTTCATATTCCGGGAATGGTTTTGGATGGAGTTCCTTTATTCCTGTATAATAAGCGCTGTCTTTCGGTATGTAATATTCAAGTACTCCGTTATTGCCGATCCTTACCCTGCCGCTGTCGCCTATAATGTCGAACTCAAAAAAAAAGTATGCCTTTGACTCGGCGTGTACCGTTGCGTACACGTTATTTTTAAATTTTACTACCGCCCTTCCGCCGAGGTCTTCAATATTGTCCCAGAGCTTATGTCCCCTTGCAGCCTCCAACTCGCCCTCTACCCAGAGCGCCGGGCCGCATAACCAGAGGAGGACGTCAAATGCGTGAGTTCCGGTATGGAGCAGGCTGCCTCCAAAATGGCAGACAATGGACTGAAGGTTGCCTATCCGTTTACGCTCGATTATTTCTTTTACCTTCGCGTACTCTCCGCTCCACCTTCTCAAGTGGGATACTATTACCTTTACGCCTTTGGCCTCCGCCGCCTCGCTCATCAACCTCGCCTCATCGAGGTTCGCGGCAAGAGCCTTTTCGCACCAGATACCCTTTACGCCAGCGTCGATCGAATCCATCACCATCGTAAAGCGCTCCGTGGCATACGCGCAAACGCTAACTATTTCCGGCTCTTCCTTCAAAAGCATCTTTTTGTAATCATTGTAGAGCGCCGAAACTCCGTATCTCTTGCCGAAGGCATCGAGCCTTGCGTTGTCCGTATCGGACGCGGAGGTGACTTCAACCATATCTCTTAAAGACTGGTACGCTCCCATGTGCGTGCATGGTTTCTGCTCAAGCGGGTCATCCTCAAGCATCCAGGCGACCCTTCCGCATCCGATTATCGAAGCCCTGTAGCTCATTTAATAAAAAAATCCCCTTCGTAAAATCAGGCTGCGTTGCCTTTAAGGAGCTTTGATATTATCCCCTCAGGCTTCTCGTTATCCGCTTTTTCAACAAGGTTCCCGGCACAATCCGGGCATATGAGCCTGTTGCCTGTCCTTGAGACATAGTGAACTCCCCAGCCCGCGAACTCGTGACGGCATCTTTTGCAAACGTATTTGGGCATCATTTTCTTCCTCCTTTGAGGCTTAAGACATTTTAGCTTGCGGCAAGGATCCTTTTAAGCCCGGCCGCCTCTCTTGACGCGGCTGCGGCGCACGCGATGGTTGAGACGATCGCCTCCACGACGGCCCCGGCTTCTTCATCGGTAAGCGTGGGATAGATGGGAAGGCTTACCTCTTCGCTGTAGAACTTCTCCGCCCTGGGAAAATCCCCCGGATTATATCCGAACATCGATCTATAATAAGGCTGGAGGTGTACCGGTATATAGTGCACCTGCGGATGTATCCCGATCGACTTCATCATCAGGAACCATTCCTTTTTAGATATACCGAGATCGCCAAACGGTATCCTTGCGGGATAGATATGGAAGGCGCTCGTCCTGTCCTCGTTTACGGCAGGGGTCCTTACAAACGGATATTTAAGGAGCATCGCCCCGTAAAGCGAGGCGATCTCGTTCCTTCTTTTTATGAAGCTGCCGAGCCTTTCGATCTGGCTTATGCCTAAAGCGCATTGTATGTCGGAAAGCCTGTAGTTAAACCCAAGCTCGTGCATCTCGTAGAGCCAGGGTGCATCGTCGTGGGCCTTGAACTCAGCCGCGTTTTTTGTGACTCCGTGGCTCCTCAAGAGCTTGAGCTTCTTATAGAGGACGGGGTCGTTTGTCGTTATGGCGCCGCCCTCGCCCGTGGTGATGGATTTTACCGGATGGAAGCTGAATACCGTCATATCGGAGTGGGAACAGTTGCCGACCCTCTGCAGATTGCCCAGGCGGTCTTTCCAGCTCGCCCCAAGGGCGTGACAGGCGTCTTCGATCACAACGAGATTGTTTTCCCTCGCCACTTCGGATATCCGCTCCATGTCGCACGGGTGTCCCGCGAAGTGTACCGGTATGATCGCCCTGACCGGGCTGTTGTATCTGATCTTTCTTTCTATCTCGGCCGGATCGATGTTAAAGGTCTCTTCGTCTATGTCCGCGAATACCGGAATGGCCCCGGCATAAAGCGCGGAGTTTGAGGACGCCAGGAATGTCATAGGCGAGGTTATCACCCTCTCGCCCCTGTGTATGCCTGCCGCAAGGATGGCAAGGTGCAGCGCCGCCGTGCCGTTTGAGCAAACGACCGCGTACTTCGCGCCCGTATGGCGCTTGAGCCTGTCTTCAAACTCCTCCGAAAGCGGGCCCTGGGTCAGAAAGTCGGACCTTAAGGCCTTAACGACAGACCGGATATCGTCTTCATCAATTGTTTGCCGCCCGTAAGATATCGCTCTCCTCACCTTCACAGAACTCCTTTATTATATTTCTGATTTGGATGATACTCAGTACCGCGTTGTTGTTGTCGCTTGAATAGCTGAATCCTTCCGCAACCGGCTTGCCGCCGTTTTTCCTCTCCTCGCCCCACCAGCTGAACTGCGGCTGGATGACATAATGGGACTCGTACTCAAGGGTGTTCCTGCCGTCATCTTCGGAGATAAGCGTCTCATGGAGTTTTTCTCCCGGCCTTATGCCGACGATCTTCGTAGTGCACTCCGGGGCGATAGCCTTGGCGACGTCCAGCATGCCGGCGCTTGGTATCTTGGGAACGAATATCTCGCCTCCCTTCATCTTGTTTAAAGATGTCAGCACCAGATCGGCGCCCTGGTCGAGGGTTATCCAGAACCTTGTCATCCTGGCGTCTGTTATGGGAAGCACCCCTGTCTCCCTCATCTTCAGGAAAAACGGGATTACGCTGCCCCTGCTTCCGACGACATTGCCGTAGCGCACGACCGAGAACCTTGTGGGCTTCCCTCCGGCGTAGGAATTGCCTGCTATGAAGAGCTTGTCGGAGCAGAGCTTTGTGGCGCCGTAGAGGTTGATGGGGTTTGCGGCCTTGTCCGTGCTAAGGGCGATAACCCTCTTTACCCCAAGGTCGACCGAGACGTCTATTACGTTCTGAGCGCCGAGTATATTTGTCTTTATCGCTTCAAAGGGGTTGTATTCGGCGGCAGGCACCTGCTTCAGGGCCGCCGCATGCACTACGTAATCGACTCCGTCAAACGCCCTGTACAGCCTGTCTTTCTCCCTTACGTCGCCTATAAAAAACCTGAGGCAAGGGTCCGGGAACGCCTGCCTCATCTCGGATTGCTTAAGTTCGTCACGGCTCAGGATGATCAACCGTTTCGGACTGTATTTAGAGAGTATCTTTCTGGTCAACTTCTTCCCGAGGGAGCCTGTCCCGCCCGTGATAAGTATTGTCTTGCCGTTCAGATCCATCATATACGTCTCCTTGCCCGTTTTGATAAGTACAAATGCAACATGCGTGCCATTAATATTCTTATCGGCATTTATGTGAATTCTTTAAGTTTTTTTGGGTTTTTTAAAAGGCTTGAGACGGAGAGTCAAAATAATGACCCGGGAAATTAATGCAATTTGACGTGGCGCAGGGAGTTTTTTTCCGGGGTGTTTTTTACTGGAAAGGAGCGGGGCAAATCTCTTCCCCGAAGCATGGTTCGAGGAAGAGATTTTGGGTGACTACTAAAAAAAACGAAACCAGGCTGCTCAAAATACTCCGGTGCGGTTAACACCGCTAATAGGCTTTTTACGGCAGCCTGTCAGATCTTTATTATGAAGTGCGAGGGATAGTCTTCCCTGTCTATAATGCACTGCATGGCGGTCATGTTCTCTGAGTTAAAGAGTACCGGGCCCTTAAGATTGATGCTTACCTGGTTATTGTTGTTCGAGAAGCAGACCATTGCCAGCGTCACCAGGTTCCCGGCGTCTTTTACGCCCAACCCCTCGACATCGGACTTTCTTAGAGGAACCGTGTAGTCCGGCTTGTAGACATTCGGGTTCGTAAGGAGAAAAGCGACGAGCGGGTCCTCTACCGACTGGAGCCACTTGAAAAGCCCCTCTGAGTCATGGTCGATCAGTATGAAACGCCTGAGATTCTTGAAGCCTGGGATCCCCTGGACAAAGTATATGACCTTGTCCTCCGCGATAGAAAGCGTTCCGAACCTCATAGTGCTGAAGACGACATCGTGAGTGGTTTCCTGGGTTGCGTTCATTTATTTTTTAACCTCTTTAAAGTATCGGATATTTCGGCTGGAAGCACAGCGGCCCGTATATTCTCTTCCTGTATCTTAAGATATATCTCCTCCCTGTGTACGCTAAGCGAATGCGGGGCCTCTATCCCAAGCTTCACATGGTTCTCCTTGACTTCTATGACCACGATCTTGATATCGTCGCCGATCCGTATCCCCTCGCCTGACTT
Organism: Deltaproteobacteria bacterium; assembly: GCA_016218105.1. GTDB lineage: Bacteria > Desulfobacterota > GWC2-55-46 > GWC2-55-46 > GWC2-55-46 > GWB2-55-19. Next base: position 39,051 of record JACRET010000032.1, on the reverse strand, counting down.
CCTTGTCAATACAAGCATATCGCCCTCCCTGGCATCTGAAAATGCAATCTTATCGTGAAAAGTACATTTTAAACCGTCTCTTTCGCTTTATCCATGAGCGGCAAAACCCCCTATATATAATCGAAGATATTTACGCTTATCACCTTACCCGCGGATGTCATAGCCGCCTCAAGGGCGATCTGGCCGAGCTTAAGCTCGGATATGACCTTGGCGATATCGGCATCCTCTAGCGTAGAGATCATCGAAGCCACTTCTGTTTTTGAGCTTGAGATATCGTCCCTGGACGCTGTAAGCCTGGAGATCTTACCGCCCACGTCTGACACTGTGTTGGATATCTGGGTGAAAGACGAATCAAGGGTGCCTATGGCGGTCTGTATGCCTGTTGAATCGTTATTATTAAGCGCGGTAACAAGGTCAGACACGGCCGTCATTATATCGACACCTCCGGCGCTGCCCTTGAAGGCCTCGCCTCCGTTGATGCCGATGGTCATATAACTGCTGGAGCTGATCCTTATCTGCTGTTTATTGGTATCTCCGAGGTAAGCCCCCGCGGAATCAAAAGGAATGGTACTTGTCTCGAATCCGGCGAAGATGTATTTATTGTCAAAACTCGTGTTCGCGAGGCTTACAAGCTGGTCATAAAGATTACTCACGCTCATGGCCGTGTTCGCCCTTGAGGTCGCGTCCGCTGTGCCCGTAGCCGCGGACGTTGCAAGCTCCTGGATGCTTGAAATCACGTCTTTTACGCTGTCGAGGGCATCTTCGGCTGTATTCAGGTAAGACAGGCCTGAATCTATGTTCTTTTCGTACTGATCGTAAGTCGCGAGTAATCCGCGTGAAGTGAGTATCTTGTCGGTCTTTACAGGGTCATCCGAGGGGGCGTTGATATCCTTACCGGTGGAGAGTTTTTTACTCACCTTGTAGAGGGATTCCTGCCGCCTCATGATGTCATTCATATAGGTATTGTATGTGATATTCTGGGTTACCCGCATATTTTATCCTATATAATGTTTATTATGGTCTCTAACATCTGATCCGCTGTCGTCATGATCTTGGCCGCCGCTTCGTAAGCGCGCTGGAGCTTTATGAGATTGATGGCCTCTTCTTCAATGGACACTCCCGACACCGACTCCCTGGATGCCTTAAGCTGCTCAAGGAGCCTAGTGTTGGCGGCATAATTACCTGATGCCTCGCTCGTATCGAAACCTACGTCCGAGACTAAACCGTTATAGTATTCGCTGAAAGTCGCGCCGTCCACGGCCAATGAATCCTTTAAGTCGGCAAGGGCCATGGCGTTCGTATTATCTCCTGGGGTTCCGGCAAGTGTTGCCGCCGCAGCTATTTTATTCGGGTCGGTTATGCTTAAGCCTATGTTCTCGGCCGCGTTTTTTCTGGAGCTTACCGTGAACTTGTCACCCGCGGCGGGGGCTCCTGCCGTGCTCGTCACCGTAAAACTCAGCCCTTCAAAGGTTATGGAGCCGCCTGAGGTATACGCGCCGCTGGTCACAACCGCGTTCGTATCGGTATTCACTACCGTGTAATTCGCGGCCCCTGAGAACCTTACTTCATAATCGTCAAGAGTAAGGAGGTTTAAATCGGTCACAGTCCCGCCGGAGATCACGGCCCCGCCAGTATTATTGGTGCCTGCCTGCGTATAAACCGACGGCGAGGCAAAAAAATCCACTCCCGTAGAGCCGTCAAGCCCATATCCTGCCTGATGCTGGATATTTACTTCCTTTGTGATGCTAACCGCCAGGAGATTGAGCTTATCCTGCGCGTCCGTGTATATCTGGCTTCCCTCTATGTGCCCCTTAATGCTTCCGCCCGTAATCCTGGAATTCAAGACGGTGCCGTTGCTTACTATGTCGTATACCTGGTTTTCCGGGTTTATATCAAGCTCGAGAGGGGCTGTGTTGACACCCGTGACAAGGAAAAACCCGCCTATATAAACATCTATCTGCCCTGTATCCCCTTCCATGGTGGAAATATCCACCATGGAAGAGAGGTTTTCCAATAGAAGGTCCCTTTTATCCCTCAGGTCATTGGCCTTCATGCCGCTGGCTTCTATGGAGGATATACCGTGATTTAAGTCGGCTATCTGGCTGGCCGTTATGTTTATCTCTTGTACTGCGGATTCGAGCTCCTTATTGATGCTCTCAAGGTTGAGCCTTATGGTAGCGTCGATGGTATTAAATGCGTCTGTAAGAAGCGAGGCGTTCGAAAGAAGGGCCGATCTTTCGGAATAGGAGGACGGGTCGTTGCCCAGGTCCTGAAAAGAATTGAAAAAATCCGTGATCTTGGAGCTTAACCCTGCGCCGTCCATGTCGTTGACAAGGGCCTCCAGCCCGGTCAGGTGCTCGCCTTTGGTCTCGTACCTGCCAAGGGCCGACGCGGCAGTCCTTATCTGAACGGACTGGAACCTGTCGTAGACCCTCTCAATGCTGGTGACATCAACGCCTGTGCCGAAATAAAGACCGCCGTTGCGGACGGAGTTCATAGGCTCAAGCACAGCCTTTTGCCTTGTATAGCCTTCGGTATTCGCGTTGGAAATATTGTGGGATGTTACGTTAATGGCCTTCTGGTTGGCGAGCAAGGCGGTCTTCGCGATGTCGAGGACTGAATTCAGTGACGCCACTTTTACGCCCCTTCGCTTAAGCGGGAGCCTTTGGGAGAAAATCCTTCAAAAGCCCCGCTCGGCTTGTAAACGCTTGTCTGCAGGAAGTTGCCCAGAAAACCAAGGGTCTTATTTATATTCTCAAGGGAGCCGGTTACAACGAGGCTGTTGACCTTGTTTATCTCTTTTATGCTCTCTATAAGTGAAATTATAATATTTCTCTCCGCCTCGATCTCAACCCTGCGCTCACCAAGGGCCTCTATGACCATCATGAGGGTAACCTCGCCTTTCGCGCCTGGCCTTACGCCGAGCGCCGCGCCGCCGTTCTTTATGAGCTTGGCGCGAAGCGTTCCCAGGGATTCGATCCTCTTAAGCGCATGCTCTTTCAAGGCGACCGTCTCATAAAGCCCCTTGAAATCCCTGTTTACAAGATTTTCGGTCTCTTTCTGAAGTATCCCGATAAATTCCTTGTACAGGGCTGTCTCTTTTTTAAGATGATCCAGTATCAGCTTTATTTCCATAGGGTTTTATTATTTCTTTACCGAAAGCGCGTTTGTAATCGCCCTCTCTATTATTTTTTCCGCCACCTTGCCTGAATCGACCTCGTAATTACCATTCTCTATGTCTGTCTTAAGCTTTCCTACTATTTCTCCCCTCAGCTCAGGAACCGATTCGAGCAGGGTTTTTGCCTTATTAAGGTCCTTGGCCTTCGGAGAAATATCTACATTGTCTCCAGCAGAAGGTTTTGGGGAGTTCTCCGCCTTTTTTATCTGGTCTCCGGCGCCCCCTGCCTTTTTGACGTAATTGTCAGTCCCAACCCCTGTCTTTTTTCCGCCTACTTTCATTGAGTCCTCCTAAGTTTTCCAGCGTTTCCGCTCTCTAATTCTAATATCGGTTACAAGCCGGAAAAACTTTAGCAAGACCACTAAATATGGTAATTAAGTTTAAACCAACCACAACTAATTAACATTGTTCTAACCGTATGTGATCTTTTCGGGGTCTACAGCCTCACCGTTTTTGATTACCTCAAAGTGTACATGCGGCCCTGTTGACCTCCCGGTGGAACCCACATACGCTATCGGATCACCCGGGCTGACCTTGTCGCCTTTTTTAACCAGATTTTTGGAGTTATGCCCATACCTTGTGACCACTCCGTTATCATGGAGGACTTCAACGACATTGCCGTACCCACCCTTCTCACCGCTGAATATCACCTCGCCCCGTGCCGCCGGATATATCGGGCTCCCCTTGCTCGCCGCGATATCTATGCCGTGATGGAACCGCTCAGCCTTCGTCAACGGGTCTTCCCTCAGTCCATAGCCCGAGCTGATCCTTACGCCTTTTTTGTGTAACGGAAATTTAAATGGATCGTCTCCATTTTCATTTATGTCAGGGACCCTGGTTGAGGCCTCTTCTTTTTTTGGCTCAAAGGCCCTCTCAGGCCTGATCATCGGCTCAAGGCTCCTGCTTATCTCATCCGGCATGCTGATCTTATGTTCATTGGAAAGCTGCTGCATCATCATAGTCTTAAGACCCATCCCGTTTCCGGAAGCCATAAGCCTGGAGAGTTCAGCGTCAAAAAGAGAGGAGTAAACATCCTCTCCGCTGCCGCCGTGAAAGAGATCGCCTTCCGAAACCGTCTCTTTCATCGTCTTAAGCATATAATTAATAAACAGGGATTCGAACTCTGAAAGAGCCTTTTTAAGCTCCGCCTGGCTGTCCTTCTTAAGCCCGTTGGCATCGGGCGTTCTTACGCTGTTTACCGAACCGATTTCATTCATAACGATATATTCTCTCTTGTTTAAAGGCCGACCTTTTCGAGGTCGCCGGCGATATGCCTTATGTGCACCTCAAGCTCCTTTATGGCATCAGGCTCATCCTTTATCTTCATGGCCAGCCCCATAATGGATACGAGCCCGTTCCTCACGTGGTGGGAGATATATCTCTTGCATTCCCTCGGTATGTCGCATGACCTCTGAATGGCAAGCTCCTCGTCAATCATTTTTACTCCCATTTCCATTCTCCTTTTTAAATGATCTCCAACTCCGCCTGCAGCGCACCGGCGGCCTTTATGGCCTGGAGTATCGCGACAAGGTCTCTCGGAGTCACTCCTACGAGATTGAGCGCCCTTACGACATCCCCGAGGGTCACGCTCTCCGGAAGCACAATGAGCCTTGACCTGTCTTCCTGCACCTTTGTCTCCTCAACAGGCTGCACCACTGTCTCCCCTTTGGAGAACGGGGCAGGCTGAGAGATGTAATACTGGGTCTTAACTTCTATGCTGATATCCCCGTGAGAGATCGCTACACTTGAGATGCTTACGTTCTCGCCCATTACGACGGTGCCAGTCCTCTCGTTTACGACGACCTTTGTGACACTGTCGGTCTTGATGTCCATGAGCTCAATATTCGATATCAGGCCTATCATGTCCCCGGAGTAATTGGCCGGGGGGATGATCCTGACCTTGCCTGCGTCAACGGCCGCCGCGGCCTCGTCTTTAAGCTCGGCGTTGATAGTGCTTACCATCCTCCTGGCGGTCGTGAAATCAGGGTTCCTGAGAGACAGGAAAAACCCGTCCTTCGCGGTTAACGTGAATGGCACTTCCTTTTCTATGATCGCCCCTCCGGGGATCTTTCCCGCCGTCTGGTGGTTCTTTGTAACGCTCGCGCCCTTCGCGCCGGCAGTAAAACCCGCAAGCGCAACGGAGCCCTGAGCCATCGCGTACACCGCCCCGTCAGGGCCTCTCAATGGAGTCGATATCAGCGTGCCGCCCTGCAGGCTTGACGCGTCGCCAAGCGAGGATACGAGTATGTCTATCTTGCTGCCCGGCTTTATAAAAGGCGGTATCTCGGCCGTGACGAGCACGGAGGCCGTATTTTTCACCTTTATGTTCTTGGGTTCGATCTTCATCCCCATGCGGTTAAGCATGTTCGATATGGATTGAGTGGTGGCGCTGCTTGATTTATCGCCCGTCCCGCCGAGCCCCACGACAAGCCCGTAACCCACGAGCTGGTTCGCCCTTACGCCCTCTACGAAGGCGATGTCCTTTATCCTGGCCGCGTTCGAGTTACCGGCAAAGAGTAAAAGGGCAACAAGCGATATTACAAGTGTCGATATTTTAGAATGGCCAGACATTATCAAGTACCCTCCCTAACCAGCCCTGTCCCTGTTCGTCGGCCAAGACACCTTTGCCTGAATACTCAATCCTCGCGTCTGACAACTGGCTCGAAGAGACGATGTTTGACTCTGTAATGTCTTCGGGCCTCGCTATGCCGCTCAATATTATGTACTGCATCTCGTTATTCACCACCGTGTCCTTCTTCCCCTCCAGCACAAGGTTGCCGTTCGACAATACCTTCACCACCCTCGCGGTAATAGTCGCGCTCAACTCTCCCGTCCTCTTGGTCTTGCCTGACCCGTCAAAGCTTGAATCGTAGCTTGCCTGTATCTCCGGGCTGAAGGCATTGCCCTGGTTCAGAAAGTTCTTCATGCCGAGGCTGGTAGGCAGCCCCAGGAGCTTTGATATCGCTATGTCATTGGCTGATGTGCGTGAGGTGGACGTGGTGGCTTCCTTAACGGCGCTGGTCTTTTCAGATATCTCTATAGTGATAATGTCTCCGACGTTCCTCGCCCTCAAATCCTGGAATAAGGTATTCCTCGAAGTCTCGCCCGGCCATATGGAGCCAGGCGTTGACGGAATGGAGCTTCCCTGCACCGGGATGTTTGACACATCGATCTTCTTGGGTTCCGGTATCGCGCAGCCGGAAAGGGCTAACGCAAGCGCTACGGAAGCAATCGGCTTTAAAATTTTCATACGCATCCCTCTTTAAGAATTGAGCTTTGACTTGACCTTAAAACGGCGGGATTTCCGCCGAGCACCCGATTAAAACTCCACTGCCAACTCGCCCTGGCCTGTCACTTTGCCTGAGATTTCCTTGCCGGACGCCGAACGGGCCGTAAGCACGCCGCCCTTATATCCGTCCTGCATGGCTACAGCACCGGTTTTGACCTTGATCTTGTCACTGCTGATCCATACTATTATGCGTTCACCGCGTTTTATCATCGTCTCGGGCTTAAGATAGTCCTTCTTTACCACCGTGCCTGCCGATATGGGGCGTTTGATCATCATGCCCTCGGCCTCATCAAGCGACGTCAAAGCGTCAGGCATATCCCTCATCTCGGTCCTTACGAGCCTTAAATCGTCTTTCGTAACCTTATGGTTCATCTTAAGGGTGTTAATGGCTACTACAACAGTTTTGTAAATCCTTACCCTCGCTGACGCCCATGTGTTCTTGACCTCTTTACCGTTAAGCATGAGCGTGACCTGAACAGCGACCTTGCCGGTATTTTTGGCCCCGTTGGGTATCCTTACGATAGCCTCGTCATATTTTTCATCTCCGGTAAGCCCTGGTATCTGGATATCCTCCACCTCGGCCTGTCCCTCGTCCCAGGGAGAGTTCTCCAGCAGCTGCCGTTTAATCTCCGCGTTGATGTTAACCTCGGCATGGGCGGCCCCGGCGAGAACGGTCAACAGGATGAAAAATATGAGCAGTGCCTTATTCACGCCTACCTCTTCATCGAATTGGCTGTCTGGAGCATCTCATCGGTCGTCTGAATGGACTTTGAGTTTATCTCATAAGCCCTCTGGGCCGCTATCATGGCGACCATTTCCTCTACGACGCTCACGTTTGACATCTCAAGAAAACCCTGCGACATTGTGCCGAAACCTTCTGACCCGGGTGTGCCTGTAATGGGATCGCCTGAAGCGCCTGTCGGAAGGTAAAGGTTTTTGCCTATCGACTGCAGTCCGGAAGGGTTTATGAACCTCGCGAGCTCCAGAGTCCCTACCTGCGCGGCTGTCGTGGAACTTGGCTGCGTCACGGATACTATTCCGTCCGAGCTTATCGTCAGCGTAAGCGCGTCCGACGGTATCGTTATCTGCGGCTCCACAAGGTAGCCGTCAGACGTCACGAGCCTGCCCTCGCTGTCGACCTTAAGCTCTCCGTTCCTTGTATAAGCCAGCTGCCCGTCAGGCTTTGTGATCTGTATGAATCCATCACCCTCTATCGCGACATCATATGAGTTCTGTGTTTCCTTGAAATTTCCCTGGTTAAACACCTTCTCCACGGAGACCGTCCTTACACCCTGGCCTATCTGGATGCCCGTCGGTATAGTCGTTGATGGAGATGACGCGGCACCCGCCGCCTTAAGCTCCTGATAAAGGAGGTCCTGATAATCGGCCCTGCTCTTTTTAAACCCGGTCGTGTTTACGTTGGCCAGGTTGTTGGCGATAACGTCTATGTTTGTCTGCTGGGCTTCCATGCCTGTGGAAGCGGTCCATAATGCCCTTATCATGTATTTTGGCCTCCTTGATCCTTAATTAGACTTTTCCGACTTCATCTATGGCCTTCCTCGTAATATCGTCCATTGTCTGTATCATCTTGGTGCTGGTCTCGTAAGACCTCATGGCCTCTATCATCGTAGTCATCGCCCTGATGGCGTTTACGTTGGAGACCTCTACATATCCCTGCTCGACCTGGGTGCCGGTCCCAACGCCGCTTTCCTTAATCCCGTCCATGGGGACAAAAAAATTGCCCTCCCTTTTAAGTTCCATGGAATTGGTAAATTTAACCAGCTTAAGCCTGTCAATTACAGCGCCTTTTTCCCTGATATCGCCTTGAGCGTCAATAGCAACATCCGGGGAAGTCAACTTAATGACACCTTTCTCTCCCAACACAGGGTTCCCCTCCCTGGAGAGGAGGGTGCCGTCTGTACCAAGGGTAAAAGAACCGTCACGCGTAAATCTAGGGCCGTTATTCGTGTTTACAGCGAAGAACCCATCCCCCTTTATCGCTACGTCGAGACGCCTGTCAGTCTTCTCCGTAATGCCCTGGGACATATCATTTACTACCTTATCCATCATGGCGAACGTCCGTGCGCCGTAAACATCAGGCATCGAATCCTCAAAGAGCGGCTTCTGCTTCTTAAACCCTACGGTGTTTACGTTAGCGAGGTTGTCGGTAAGCACTTCAAGCCTCTTCTCCTGAAGAACGACCCCTGAAAGCGCTACATAGATGCCTCTGTCCATATCTTCCTCCGTTTCTCTGGTATTCGATAATGCAACAAATGTGCCAAATGGAGGATCAGGGAATCAGGGCAAAAAAGAGAGGTTTATTTAAAAAAAATGGGGGAATACAATGGAAGAATTTGACATGAAGGGAATAAAATTCCTGGTGAGAAGATTTTGCCTCCATGAAAGCCAGAAATCCGGATCGGATGGCCAGGAGTTGTTTGGGGGTTTACGGAACGTGCGGAAACGCTTATACCCTGTAATTATTCAAAGCTGAGATAAGCTCGACCTCCCCGTTAAGGAGTCCAAGGTTCTGAATCACTTCATTCGCAGGGATGCCGGTCTTGAGCATCCTTACAGCCTTTGAGTAAGCCTCATCTGATTTTTGATTGACGTAAAGGGCTTCTATTTTCTTTGCGCCCTCGTCCGCCTGTCTTATGAGGGAATCAAGCCTTACGTTCTTTTCTACTAACGCCCTTTCGTTCCAATCGAGGTCCAGCTTTTTCTTCTCAAGCTCGGCATAAAGCCTTTTTACGCCGGCTATTTCATCTTTAAGCGATAGGATCAATGCCGTCGAGGCATCAGACCTGGACTCGCTCGAACCTTTTACCAGGTTGTCCGCAAATTTCGTCCTTCTGCCGGCCATTATAAAGAAGATCCCGCCCATAATTGCGATGTCCACTACAGAAAGGACAACTACCCAGAGTTCCATGCACATCCCCCTCCCGCTTCAGCCGTCAAAATACTCACGAAGCAGCGGTATATTTTAGCAACAGTAAGGATATGCAAGATATATGCCCAATAAAATGCCGTAGACAGTTCGAGGTTGTGCAAAAGGCATGATAACTGCTAATAAAGCTCTATACCCTGTGTGAAAGTGACCTGCACCTTCTCTGCTATCTCCTTCATATTGGCTTCGTCAATGCCAAGTATCTCCGGGAGGTTGCCGAAATCAACATTTTCGGATGGCGACCTCCATCCCATGCCAAACTTTTGGCACATCCTGTCAGACATGGTTATAATTGTGACGAGGTTGTAGAGATAACGCTCTTTTTTCATCGCTTCCTGGTCGTCAAAATACAAAAGGAGCTTCTCCAGGTTTTCCGGGAAGCCCCATTTTTTAACGACCTCGGCCCCTACTTTCCTCTGCGGGAAATCAAACACCTCCGCCTCAGCCTCTGAGAACGGCACGCCGTCGTTGTAGACCCTCTCCATTACGCGGGCGAACGCTTCCGGGTACTCATTATTGAGGACTACCTTCCCTACGTCATGGAGGAGCCCGCCGATAAAGGCATCTTCAGCGTCTACCAGGCGTGTATGCTTGGCTATTATGTTTGAAGCCAGGGCTGAGCCGATGAGCTGTTCCCACAGGAGTTTTTCGGTAAGGCCGAACCTCTTATAAACATTCTTCATCGAGGTGGCCACCACTATCGACCTGACGGCATTCAGTCCAAGCCTTAAAATAGCCTGTGTCAGGTTCTGGATATTCCTGTAACTGCCGTAAAAAGCGGAGTTTGCCACCTTGAGTATCTTGGTCGCGAGCCCAGGATCAGTGCTTATGAGCCTCTTTATCTTCTCTATCGAGACGTCAGGGTCCGCCATAAGCGATAACACTTTCTGAGTAGTTACCGGCAGAACTGGCAGCTCAGCCGCCTTAAGGGCGACTTCAGACACCTTGGCCTTTTCCTTTATCATTTCAAACTCCTTCTTTTTTGCCGGTTAAGCCGCAAGCCTAGGATAAATCCCCGCTGGCTCTCTTTGTATAAGGCAGCGACCTGACGTGCGCCGTCCTTTTCTTTCCACCCTCGACCACCTTAATTTCCCCAAATTCGCCTGTCCTTGATATCTTGAAGTTGGAAACAAGGCCTTTAAGCTCTGTAGCGAGGCGCGCCATCTCGTTTGTGGCCTTTGCGACCTCGGCGACCGCTGATACGTTACCCTTCGCCACCTCGGCTATCGAATCCATATTCTGGGTAATCTCATCGGTCGTGGCGCTCTGCTCCTCGGCGGATGTGGCTATATGGCTTATCATATCTGTTACGTTCTCAACTCCGGTCACGATCTTCTTAAGGGCATCCCCCGCTTCGTTGGCGAGCCTGACCCCATTTTCAACCTTCGATGTGCCCTCGTCCATCGCTGAGACGGCCGTGCCTGTTTCAGCCTGAATGGTATTGATCATGGAGCTTATTTCCTTTGTTGCCTTTGTAGTCCTCTCAGCGAGCTTACGGACTTCGTCGGCGACAACGGCAAAGCCGCGGCCCTGCTCTCCGGCCCTGGCCGCCTCGATAGCGGCGTTCAAGGCAAGGAGGTTGGTCTGGTCCGCTATGTCGTTTATGACGGACACTATCGTGCCGATTTCCTCGGAGCTCCTGCCAAGCCTCTTTATAGTATCGGCTGTAACTGAGGTAGAGGCGGCGACTTCCTGCATCGCGAGAATCGCCTCTGAAACGACCTCACCTCCTTTTGACGCTATCTGCTGAGCGCTCCTGGCGGATTCGGAGACCTGGCTCGAATTCTTGGCTACCTCTATTACCGTGGCGTTCATCTGCTCCATCGAAGTAGCCGCCTGGGCTGTCTGGCCTGACTGCCTGTTAGCGCCCTCTTCTATCTGTGTGGAAGATGCTGAGAGCTGTTCGGCCGCCGATGCCAGTAGGTTTGATGAATCGGTTATGCGCCCGATCACCCCGGACATCTGTTCGACCATCGTGTCAACACTGTCTCCGAGGCTTGTGACCTCGTCCTTCAGCTCTTTTCCGAGGAACTTGATCTTTATTTCCGACCTTCTTGAAAGATCCCCTTGCGAGAAGCCTTCAACCGTCTCCTTTATCCTGAAGATCGGCTTGATTATGTGGGTATTTGTCGACCACATGAAGAATATTGACAGGGCGGCTGATACGAATACGGCGGCGGCCATGACCAATATGCCTTTCATGGCTGATTTTCTGGCGTTAGCCGCGATCACCTTGGTAAGGTCATCCGCGGCATTGACTATCTCCGGCGTATGGTTGTTGGCAAGATCCATTACATTCTTGTAAAAGAGATCCTTGTCTTTAATGCCGGTGAATACAAGACCCTTGCGTTTACTCCAGAGTTCCTCCGCGTCGGTGAATTTATGCAGGAGTTCCGTGTTGTGGACCGGCCTGAGCCCCAGTTCGGATGAGCCGTACCTTAAGCCCTTAATTGTGCCCTCGAAATCGTTTATAGTCTTATTTAAATTCGCTGAAACGTTCTCCAGGTCGTAATTGGACCTGGCGTAGCGCTCCATAAGATAGGCCATGTTTACAGTCCTCATCCTCTGCAGGCCCGCGAGGTCTATGGATTTGCTGTACCCCGGGTCGTTCAGGGCCACAAACCCCTTTACAAGCCCGTTCATCTTATCCACCATCGGATAGGTTGTATCCTCGATATCCCTCATAATTATTGAAAGGCTGTCGCCGCTCTCCATAGCCCTGTCCATCGCGGCGAGCATCCCCGCCCACTTCTGGCTTACGATGTCGAGCTTCGCGAGCGCTCCGGTGTCCTTTATGGCCGGAAGGTCAGGCGTCCCGTTTCTCAAGTTCTCGATTACCTTTCCGTATTCAGCCTTTTTGTCCTGGAAGACCTTTTCAAGTTCTTCTTCTCCGTTCATGATATGACGATTAAGCACGTAATTCAGCTCGACCGCCCGTTTTCTTAGCGCGCTTGCCTCTACAACCTGCGAGTATTTTTCACTCATCCCCCCAACAAGCAGATATATGATAGGGAGTTGGATTACGAAGAGCAAAATCAGAAATACATAACTGCCAAGAAACCGCGATTTAATTGAATGCAGGTCCATACCCTCTCTCCTCCAAGCGCTCTCTCTAAGTTTTTAGCGGATACCACTGGCCTTACAGGCGCGTCTCTCCTCGCGCGCTCCGGCCTTCCTAAGCCACTGCGTTTAAGACATTGCCAAGTGCGTCTCTCTCCGTACGCGACAATATCTTCGAAACATCCAGCAGGATCAAAAGCCGTCCGTCAAGCTTTCCAACGCCCTTTATATAATCCGATTCAGCCCCCGTCACTATCGAGGGCGGAGGCTCAACCGTATCGGCCGGAAGCCTTAAAACCTCTGAGACCGCGTCTACTTTCAGACCAACGGTCCTGTTGTCTACATCCACGACTATTATCCTGGTCTCGTTAGTCTTCTCATCCGCAGGCAGGCCGAAACGCTTTCTCAGGTCAAGCACGGGTATCACCCTGCCCCTTAGATTTATAACGCCATCCACAAAGTCTGGCGTGCGTGGCACCCTTGTAAGCTCCATGTGCCTGATGATCTCCTGTACTTTCAGGATATCAAGTGAGAATTCCTCATGTCCGAGCCTGAACGTAACAAGCTGCAGCACTTCTTTCGAATCAAAATCCTTTTTTAAGTCCATGTCCGCCTCCAGGGATAGCGAGATAATGAGCTTTCAATCTTTTTTATAATTACTTCTTCGGCGTTTTAAGAAAAAACTTGAAAAAAAATATTTTATTTATCGAAGGTTAAGGAGAAGGACGGGTGAAAGCGGAATGGCGAATGAGCGGATATTAATTGTCTGAGCCGGTCAAGATCATCAAATCTACCCTTCTGTTCTTTATTCTGCCGGCCGGGGTGTCGTTTGAATCAAGCGGCCTGAACTCGCCGTGACCTACGGCAGAAAGTCTTCTGGGGTCTAAATTCCCCTCCTCGACAAGATATTTCAAGATCTTTATGGCCCTGGCGCTCGATAAATCCCAGTTCGACGGGAACCTCTCGGTATTAACCGGGATGTTATCCGTATGGCCCTCTATCCTGATGAAATTCGGCATGTCCTTGACTACCGCGCTTATTTCCGCCAGGGCCGGCAACGCTTCTTCCAGGAGCACATCGCTTGCCGGTTCGAACAGCATGGATTCCGATATCCTTATGATTATCTTCTGCCCGTCCATGACGAAAGTAAGCTTTTTGTCCTTCTCAAGATCCTTAAGCGCGTTCTGTATCTTCTGATAGCTGCCGGTATACATCTCGTTGAACTCACTTGCGATACTTGGCCGCTGCTCCTTTACAAAGCGAGGGCCTTCGTTCATTTTAGTGGAGGTATAGAGCGATGGATTAAAGGATATGGCAAGGGCCTCGCTTAAGATCCTGAACTTGCCCTCATTTACGGTAGACATGGCGTACATGCTTGTAAAAAAGGCGAAAAGAAGCGTTATGAAGTCAGCGTAAGACACCAGCCATCTTTCGTGGTTCTCATGTTCCTCGTGCCTTTTCTTCCTTGCCATTGAGCCGCTCCGCTTCCACAACAGGGCGTTTGGCCCCGCGGTTCTACGCCTTATCATTTCTTTTCGGATTCCTTTAGAAATCCTGAAAGTTTTTCCTCTACCCTGTGGGGGTTCTCGCCTTCCGACAGAGAGATCAGCCCTTCGATGATCAGCTCCTTGACGATAACCTCCTCCCTGATCTTGAACTTGAGCTTGCCGGCGAGAGGAAGCCAGAGGAGGTTTGCGGTACCCACGCCGTAAACCGTAGCGACGAACGCCACGGCTATGCCGGAGCCGAGCTTGCTCGGGTCGGCGAGGTTTTCCATCACATGGATTAGGCCAAGCACGGCGCCCAGGATGCCGATGGTCGGGGCGTAACCTCCGGCGGATTCGAAGACCTTGGCTGAGGCGAGATGATATTCTTCGGAATAAGCTATCTCAATTTCAAGGATCTCCCTCGTAAGCTTCGGCTCAGCGCCGTCAACTACCAGCTGAAGGCCTTTTCTCAGGAAGGGGTCGTCTATTTTCTTTATCTTCGACTCGAGCGCGAGCAGCCCGTCTTTTCTGGCTATGCCGGCAAGCTCGGTTATCTGTCTTATTATCGCTTTGGGGTCGTTCTTCCCGTTGAAAATGGCCATCTTCGCGTTCTTGAGCGCGAGGATAAAGGTAGGGAACGAATAATGCACGCACACGGCCCCGACAGTGCCGCCGATGACTATGATCGCGGCGGTTATCTGGAGTATCGAATGAAGCGAACCGCCTTCGAGTACCTGCCCCCCGATGATGGCGCCGAACCCAAGCACCAGCCCTATTATTGTAAGGAAATCCATTCCGGCATCTCTTATTAAATCATGTTGACGATTTCAGCGGCGATATGGTCCAAGGGGACTATCTTGTCCGCAAGCCCGGCGTCCACGACCGCCTTGGGCATACCATACACTGTACATGTCTCTTCATTCTGGGCGAGGGTCTTTCCGCCTTTTTCCTTTATAAGCCTCATCCCTTCCCTGCCATCATGGCCCATCCCGGTCAGTATGACGCCTAAAGATCTTCCAGGGTAGCAGTCCGCTACCGAGGTCATGCAGATATCGACCGACGGCTTATAGAGCGAATTATGGGGTTCGTCGTTTATCTCAACACAGAAATCGATCCCCCCTCTTTTCCTGATCCTTGTCTGGCTGCCGCCGGGGGTTAACAGTATCTGGCCGGCCCTTACATAATCGCCCTGCGCCGCCTCTTTTACCTCCAGCTTGCAAAGCTCGTTCAAACGTTCGGCAAAGGCCCCTGTAAATGCCCTCGGCATATGTATAGCCACCAGAAAGGGGGTCGTCATGTCTCCCGGCAGGTGCGACAACACTTCCTGTATCGCCCTGGGGCCGCCTGTGGACGCGCCTATCGCGACAAAGCCGATCTTTTGAGTAGCGAAACTTTTCTTTACGGAGGGCAGCGGCGGCCTGGGGACAAAACTTCTCAGGCCGAAAAGCCTGTTCTTCTTGCGCGAGACCGCCTTGACCTTGCCTATCAGCTCTTCCTGTATCTTCATCATGTCGAAAGAGGAACTCGTAAGGTTCTTCGAGATATAATCCGCCGCGCCCTTGTCCAGCGCCTCGAATGTAGCCTTCGCGCCCTCTTTGGTCAGCGAGCTTACCATTATTATGGGTGTTGGCGACTTATCCATTATTATTTCGGTCGCTTCAAGTCCATTCATCCTGGGCATTTCCAGATCCATGGTGATGACGTCCGGGTTAAGCGACAAGGCAAGCTCAACACCTTCACGGCCATCGCGCGCGCTGCCTACGACCTCTATCTCAGGGTCGGTCTCGATCATCTGCTTTATCACCTTGCGCATGAAAGCGGAATCATCGACTATCAGGACCCTTATTTTTTTATTAAGCATAAAGCTCCTAAATCGCTTTAGACCTCTGCAGCGCTTCAAGAAGCCCCGCCAGGTCAAGAATTAAAATCACGTTTCCATCGCCGGTAATACAGGCCCCGGCGATCCCCTCAGTCCCCTTAAGGTACTCGCCCATTGACTTCATCACTATCTCCTCCTGGCCGTGAAGCCTGTCAACGAGGATACCAAACTTCTTTTCACCGATACCTATTATGACGATGTATTTCCATTCCGACCTTGCCCTTGAGGCATTGCCGGAGACGAGCGATCCGAGCCTTACGACAGGAAAAACCCTGTCCCTGATATGTATTACCTCTTTTCCTTCCACCGTCTTTATCTCATCATCTGTTACCCTGATGTTCTCAATTACCGTGGAAAGCGGTATCCCGTAGACCTCGCCGCCCGCTTCCACGGTGAGGGCCTGGATGATAGCCAGCGTAAGCGGCAGGCTGAAGGTTATCTTTGTGCCGTGCCCGATTTCGGAATCTATGGCTATGGCGCCGTTGATCCTCGTAATATTGGTTTTAACCACATCCATCCCGACTCCCCGGCCTGATATGTTGCTTACCTTCTTGGCGGTGGAAAAGCCTGGAATGAAGATGAGGTTAAACGCGTCCTTATTTGATAATTTATCGGCCTCGTCCTGTGAAATAAGCCCTTTCTCGACAGCCGACCTCTTTATCGCAGCGGGGTCGATACCTCTCCCGTCCTCGGCTACCGATACTATTATGTTCCTTCCCTCCTGGTACGCGGAAAGCCGCAAGGTGCCGCACCTGGGTTTCCCGGCGGCAACGCGCTCTTCAGGGGTTTCCATGCCATGGTCGAGGGCGTTCCTGATAAGATGAACGAGCGGGTCTCCCAGCTCCTCGATAACAGTCTTATCAAGCTCCGTCTCTTCGCCGCTTATTACAAGCTCGACTTCCTTGTTATTCTGCCTTGCAAGATCCCTTACCATCCTCGGGAATTTATTGAATACCTTCGCTATAGGCTGCATCCTCATCTTCATCACGGCAAGCTGAAGGTCTGTCGTGACGAGGTCAAGCTGAGAAATCCCTTCCTCCATATGAGAGACGAGTTCGCTTTCGCCGTCCAATTCGCTCATCTTTGTGCCCAGCCTCATCAATCTGTTTCTGGCAAGCACCAGCTCACCCGCAAGGTTAAGGACGCTGTCGAGCCTGTCAATATCAACCCTGATCGACTGCTCCTTGTCTTTCGAATGGGCGCCTTCCTCAGGCTTGGGCGCTCTGGCGGCCTCGCTAACAGGTTTCACGTCATCCGCAGGTCTTAACAACGCCTCAGCCGCCCGCGGTTTTTGGGGCGGAGCGTCAGGGGCTTTTATCTCTATTACTTTCTGTTCCTCCAATAGTATGACAGGGTTCAGGGGCTCTGAGGCGGCTTGAACGGACTTGACCTCTTGGACGACCTTACCCTCGAGTATTACCCTGAGTGAAGAGATTACAGGGGCTACATCCTCTTCTTTTCCATTCTTTTCCTTAATGTTCTGAAGGAGCACCTTTATCAGGTCTATGGTCTCGAGTATCGCGTCCATAATGACTGCGTCCACAGCCATCTCGCCTTTTCTGAGCTTGTTAAGGACGTCCTCGGCGACATGGGTGACATCGACCATCTGCTGAAAACCAAGAAAACCAGCCGCCCCTTTTATGGTATGGACCGACCTGAAAATGTCATTCAAAAGAACCGTATCGCCCGGGTTTTTTTCAAGCTCGATGAACTTCTGGTCGAGCGACTCAAGCCCTTCGGTCGATTCGGATATGAAATCGTTTATAATTTCATCCATCTCGTTTGATGGAAAAGACATACAGCCTCCGGTACTTAAATAATAGACTTAAGCGCCAAGTTCCTTGAGCAGCTTATCGACGACATTCTGGTCGATAGGCTTTTCCGGCTGCGCCTGCGGTATGAAGCCACCCGGCGCATGGGTGTTGAGTTTATCCTCAAAACCAAAACTCAGGGCCATTTCCAGGAGCTTGGATTCCACAACAGCGAGCGAACCGATTACCTTCTTAAGCTTCTGTCCGGAAAGGTCATGGAAGGACATGTTCGTGAAGATCTCCATCAGCTCCGTTTTAGTCTTATTGTGCACCTTCTCCATATCGCCGATCATCTTAAGGCCTTTTACGCCGTCCGCCTCGCCAAGGCTCCCGGCCCACTGCGTCAGATCGGCCAGACTGGCATGCATCTTATCCTGCTCGGCCATAAGGTCCTCAAGTATCGTCATAATGTTATTCGCCGCGTTCTCAAGGTCTCCCGTTACTGCCGCTATCTGGTTAGAGGCCTCCGGAAACCTCTCAGAGCCTACCTTGACTGTCGTCTCCAGGGTGTCTATCCCATTTCTTGTCTTGTCGATAAACTGTGCCAGACTTGCAAGCTCTCCCTTTATCTTTATCATCACTTCATTCCAGTTATTTCCGCTCATAATCATCTTCTCCTTTCCGATGTATCAATTTAATAGAGAATATTATTGCTATTGAGGGCTTTTCAGCTTCTCAAGGATAAGATCTATCCTTTCCTTGAGCGCCGCGGCCGTGAAAGGCTTTACGATGTAGTTATTTACCCCCGCGGCTACGGCGGTAACGACATTCTCCTTGGCCGCTTCCGCGGTGACCATGAGAACAGGCGTTGCCTTAAGGTCCGGGTCCTGGCGTATTGCCTTCAGGAGCTCGATGCCCGGCATATTGGGCATGTTCCAGTCTGTCACGACAAAATCGAACTTTGCGCCCTTAAGCTTCTCAAGGGCCGTTGTCCCATCGTCCGCCTCATCGACATTCACATAGCCGATCTCTTTAAGGATATTCTTGATTATCCTTCTCATCGTGGAAAAATCATCGACTACCAGTATCTTCATGTTCTGATCGTACATGCTGCCTCCTTATTCTCAGTAACCTTTGCAGGATATATTATGAAAATGTCTCAAATAAGCTTTTCTATTTCATAGATGAGCCTCTGGGGAGATATAGGCTTTGAAAGATATGTAGTGACGCCTGCCTCCATCCCGGCCTTCTTGTCCGCGTCGCTCGATTCGGTCGTGATCATTATGATCGGCAACTCATGATACTCAGGCTGGCCCCTTAAGCTCTTGGACAGTTCGAAACCGTCCATCTGCGGCATGTTAAGGTCCGTCACCACGAGATCCACGGGATTCGCGGCCATGACCTCCAGCGCCTCTATCCCGTTTGAGGCCCCGATGATCTTGTATCCCCTCTCCCGGATTATGTACGATAGGAGCTTTCTGGTAGTGTCGCAGTCGTCAACTATCAGGATTTTCTTATCCATAGCCATC
Source organism: Deltaproteobacteria bacterium (assembly GCA_016218105.1). Classification (GTDB taxonomy): domain Bacteria; phylum Desulfobacterota; class GWC2-55-46; order GWC2-55-46; family GWC2-55-46; genus GWB2-55-19. Next base: position 19,931 of record JACRET010000032.1, on the reverse strand, counting down.
CTCTATACTTTTTGGTAGACCACAGACCTCTCGATGCTAACTGGCCTGAACAGCCTTGTGATATTATGCAAGGTCTCAGAAAAACCTACAAAAAGGTAACCGCCCTTGTTTAAACTGTCATAGAGGTGCGTGACCGCCTTTTTCTTCGAGGCGTCGTCGAAGTAGATTAGGACGTTTCTGCAGAATATTACGTCAATGCCCTTGACCATCCTTGTTTCGAGCGAATCTACCAGGTTCACCTTCCTGTATTTGACAATTTCATGCACTTTCCTGCTTACGGAATAGGAATCGCCGCCGTTGCTGACGAAGTATTTCCTGAGAAATGCCTCCGGGGTGTTCCTTAGCGCGTACTTTTCATACACGCCGGCTTCCGCTGACTTAAGCACTATGTCGCTTATGTCGCTTCCTAGGATGTCTATCAAATAACCTTTAGCCGGGAGCGCGTCATCCATAAGCATCATCCCCAGCGTATAAGGCTCTTCGCCGGTCGAGCAGGCCGCGCTCCATATCTTGAGGGATTTGCTCCCCGACTTGGCCTTCTCCTCAAGCACCTTTGGTATGACACCTCGTCTGAAGGCGTCAAGCTGCGCGTTGTCCCTGAAAAAACTCGTCTCATTCGTCACGATCGAATTAAGGACGTTGGAGAGCTCCTTCGTCTTTTCGGGGTCGTACATGAGGAAATAATAGTAATCCTCGAATGTCTTGAGGTTTTTTTCCTCGAGTCTCCTTAAAAGCCTTGTCTCAAGCAGGTACTTTTTAGTATCCGCGAAGAATATCCCGCACTTGGCGTAGATGATATCCCTGAGTAAGCAAAAAGTCTCGTAGGAGAGCTTTGGTTTGCTATTTATTCCAAGAGTCAGCATTCAATGTACCTATTGCGTTCTCAACAGCCGTCCTTACACTAGGGTCGGGATGGGAAACGAATTCCTTCAGCACTGATATGGCTTCAGGGCTGCCGATCCTTTCTAAGGCTTTTGCCGCGGCGGCTTTTACCGGAGCCTCGTCTTTCCTCAGGATATCGATTATAAGACCTTCGATATCCGGCTCCTCCAGCTCGCCCAGCAAAAGCACAGAATGGTACCTGACCCAGATATTCTTGTCCTTCAACGCCCCTATGAGTGCTGCCTTTATCTTCTCGCCCGACCAGCCTCCGAGCGCCTTCAGCACGGAGAGCTTTACGTCATCGTGTACGTCGCTAAGCCCGCTTATGATGGCATCAACCGCTTCCGGGATACCCAGCCTGGCCATTGATTTGTAAGACATCCTCCTTACATTCGGGCTCTCGTCCTGAGCGGCCTTACGGAGGAACCGGAGCGCCTCCTCATCGCCAATCAGCCCAAGCCCCCTGGCCCCCATCTCCCTCAGCTGTTCCTTATCGTCAGAAAGGAGGCCGCAAAAGCCTTTTTTTACTGATTCCGACGGTATGGAGGCGAGCACATCCGTGATCTCCTCAAGCACATCCCTGTAAGTTTCCTTTATTAAAGACTCGAACAGCGTCTCTACAGATTCTTCTCCGGCGAGCGCGCCAAGGGCCCTGGCTGAGATTTTTCTGGTATGCCCGTCGGAGGACTTAAGCGCCTTGAGAAGCACCTCCACCGAGTCTGGAGAGCCGATAGCTTCGAGGGCAGAGACGACCTCACGGAGCTCATGCTTGGCAACCGTGCTCATAAACCCGGCCAGTATCGGCACCGCTTCTTCTGTCTTAAGCTCCCCAAGCGCCTTTATGATAAGCTTAAGGGATTTGCCGCCTTTTACGATCTCGTCTTTAATTGCCTGCGGCAGAGGGCCATGTCCTGAAATCGAAACGATGGTCTCTACCAGAAGGGATTCCGTATCCTCGTCTATCTCGTTAAGGATCCCCACGAAATCAAAGACCTTTTTAAGCCCTTCAGTCGCCTTAAGAAGGCCAAATCCCTTGAGGGCGCTCTGTTTTGAGCCCTTTTCGCTCTCCTCGAGCGCCTTTGAGAAAAAATTAAAATAAGCTTCCTTGAATTCCGTCGATGGCTTGAAATTCGACCCCGGAGCAGAAGCCTTGTCCATCAGTTCTACAATTGAAGCGGGATTTATCACCCCGCCTTTTCTTATGAATTCCTGTAATTTTATGAGTATATCCGCGGCATCGGAGCTTGAGGCGATCTTGCTGACAGCCTCTATCGCCGCCTCCTTAAGGAGGCCCGAGTCGCTGCTTATTATCTCAAGCAGCGGGCCGAACGCGCTCTTGTCCTGCAATAGTCCGAGACCTTCAATAGCTGAAAACTTGACCCATTCTTCGGAATCATGTAATATTTTAAAGAGTACCTCTGCTGAAACAGGGGCCTTTATCCGCCCAAGGCAAACCGCTACCGACGCCCTCACGTTCGCGTTCTTATGATCCACAAGCGTTGAAAGAAGCCCAGCCGCCTGAGCTTCTTTAATATTGGCGAGTATATCCACCGCGAATTTCACGACGTCATCGTCGCTGTCCTTAAGAAGCACGGAAAGGGCATCGATAGCCTCAGGGCCTATCTGCTGCAGTATTTCGATCCCCATGTTCCTCAAGGAGACATCTTCGAGCCTCAGCAGAGGCGTTATAGCATCTGCAACGTGCTTACCCCCTATCAGCGTAAGCGCGTTCAGCGCGGCCTCCTGGACACTCGGGTTTTCATCTTTAAGCACGGAAACGAGTTCCGAGATAAAGCTTATATCCTTAGTATCACTTATGGCTTCGCAGGCATCCCTTCTTACATAGGGATCCTCGTCTCTCAGCATACGCGATATCGATTCTTGGTTTAGCATAGACACCCTCACTTATTTTATCGGGTACAAACCGGATTCCTTTAATTTTTTTTCCGATCGGAGCGCGTAAAAATTCCGCCATTCAAGCGCCTATGCATTTCTTAAGCTTTGCCTTAAGCCTGTGCATGGTCTGGCTATGGAGCTGGCAGACCCTTGATTCGGTGATGTCAAGCACCTTGCCTATCTCCTTTAACGTCAGCTCGTCGTAATAATAAAGCGATATTATAAGCTTTTCCTTCTCCGGAAGCGTTTCTACGGCCTCGGCTATCCTCCTCTTAAGCTCATTGAACTTGACTATGGTCATCGGGTCTTTGCCTTCAGGGTCCTTTATGCAGTCGAGGATGTCCATGCCCTCGTCATAATGGTTTATCCCCATGTCCTCAAGGTTAAGGACGCTTAAGGCGCTGACCTGCCCCAGGATGGTGTGGAGCTCATCCGTGGAAATTTCAAGGAACTTAGCTACCTCGTCGACTTCCGCCGGCCTGCCCGTGCGCCTCTCGATCTCGCCGTAAGCCTTCTCGAGCTGGTTCGACTTATCCCTCATCGACCTTGTCATCCAGTCCATCGACCTGAGCTCATCCATTATCGCGCCGCGTATCCTTATGGAGGCGTAGGTATTGAACTGCACCCCCTTCGAGGGGTCGAACCGGTCTATGGATTCGAGCAGCCCGATCGTTCCGGAGCCTATAAGGTCGTTGACATCTATGTGCGGCGGCAGGTTTACCGCCACCTGGTAAGCTATTATCTTTACCAGGTGAATATTATCTTCGATGAGCTTGTCACGTTTTGCGGTGTCCATCTTGGGTTTTGTGATCATCTTTTTTCCCTTTTTTAAATATTTCTATTGAGGATCTGCCTCCAGAAAAACTGCAGGCCGCCCTTGAGCGTGGGGCGCATGGGCAGGTCGCAGATCGTCCCGGCTATCTCCTTGTAGCAGACCGAGGCCTTTGAGTCGGGATAAAGCTCCATAACGGCCTTCTGCTGGACGACCGACTTCGGCACGTTCTCGTCATGCATTACGCAGCCGAGGTAATCGACCGAAATGTTAAGGAATCTCTCGGCGGCAAGGCTGATCTTCCTGTATACTTCCAGGGCCTCTTTCCTGGACTTGACCGTATTTACGAGGAGCTTGAATCTCCTTTCGCCATGCTTTTGCAGGAGCACCTTCATAAGCGCGTAGGCGTCCGTTATGGACGTAGGCTCAGGGGTGACTACGACCACTATCTCCTGGGCGGCCATGTTGAAAAAGAGGACGTTGCTGGAGATGCCGGCCCCCGTGTCTATGATCATTATGTCTATCTCATGCTGCAGATTCTCAAGGTGAGACGATAAAGAGAGCCTCTCCTCAGGCCCAAGGTTCGTAAGCTCCTGAATGCCTGAGCTGGCGGGAAGTATCAGTATCCCTTCAGGCCCCTTTACCAGAACCTCGTTTATCGTCCTCTCACCCCTCAGCAGATGCCCCATGTTGTATTTGGGGGCAAGGCCAAGGAGGACGTCCAGATTCCCAAGACCGAGGTCTGCGTCGAGCAGCAGCACCCTTTTTCCCATTTTCGCAAAGGCTATCGCCAGGTTCACCACGGAGTTGGTCTTTCCCACCCCGCCCTTGCCGCTGCTTACCGCTATAACCCTGGTCGAAGAAGTCTCTTCCATAAAATCCCCACCTTTTTCCGCTATAGTCCTTAACGTTACTGCCTGATCCATACTGAATTCTCCCTTAATTCGGCATAAAAAAGTTTAAAAGCCTGTCTTTTGTGGCTGTCTCTATATCTTCAGGCACCCTCTGCCCCGCGGTAAGGTATGACACAGGCTTCCTCGCCAGGAGCATCGTGTTAAGTATCGGGCCGTAAACGCCGCTGCAATCGAGCTTAGTGAATGTCAGCGAGTCTATCGGGATCGCCCCGAAGCCCTTTATCGAATCGTAAAGCGCTTCGTCCCTTGTCTCGGAGCTTAAGACCAGGTTGAATCTGATATTAGGGGATATCCTGGATATGCCGTAGAGGTCCTTCATGTGTGTCGCGTTCCTCTGGCTCCTTCCGGCCGTATCGATAAGCACCAGGTCCTTATCCCTGTGCATGTTCATGTAGGTTGACAGCTCTTTCGTATCCTTCGCCACCTCTACCGGCACGCCGATTATTTTTCCGTAGACCTTGAGCTGTTCTGCGGCCGCGATCCTGTAGGTATCCATCGTAAGAAGCGCTATCTTCTTTTTCTTTTTAAGGGCGTGTATCGCAGTGAGCTTCGCTATCGTAGTGGTCTTGCCTACCCCTGATGGGCCGACAAAGGCGACCACACCCCTTTCGGAGAGCGGGTCAGCCACGCTTATCCTTTCGTATATGCTGTTCTTCATCCGGGCCTTGAGGTATCCGGCATCGGCAGCCTTGTCCTTGTTTATGCCCTTGAAGGTATTGAGTATTATCTTCTGGGCAAGCCTCTTGTCTATGCCGTTCGCCACCAGCTCGGATTCAAGCTTGGCGAAGAGCTCCGTCACCGGGTTCTTCGCCTGCGACATCATCGTAAGGCAGAGTTCCTTAAGCTCCTTAAGCTCTCCCAACTCTTTTTTGATATTCTGGCTGAAGTCCACCGGTCTCGCTTCCCTCCGTCCGCCGTCCCCCGTTTCATTGCCACCGTCACCGGCATCGCTCCTGGGTTTGGCCTTCTTTACAGGCTCGGCCTTGGCTTCTTCGGCGATACTCAGGCTTATCGGATTTGAGAGGTCGTAATCAACGGCGGCTATGACCTCGTGCAGGTTTGAATTTATCTTTTTGGTATTCAGTATCAAGGCGCTTTCACCGAACTCCGCCTTGATAAGCCGCATCGCGTCTTTTACCGTAGGCCCTGTAAACCTCTTGATGTGCATGCTACAACCTCACCACTTTTAATGTCTGGACCCTTACATTGTTGGATATCTCGTTATGTGAAAGTACGGAAATTGCCGGGAACGATCTTTCAGTCAATTTACGGACGAACCTCCTGGTCTGATGGGAGGCGAGGAGTACCGGCTGATGGCCTTTTGCCATGACCTCTTCGAGCGATTCCTTGACCTTTGTGAGTATGCGCTGCGCCGTTGAGGGCTCGATCGACAGGAACGCCCCCTGAGGCGTCTCGTGAACGGATTTGGTTATGGTCTCCTCTATATCGTGGTTAAGCGTTATCGCCTGTATTATCGAGTCGCTCGACTGATGGGTCTTGGATATCTGCCTGGCCAGGTTCATCCTTACGTATTCCGTAAGAAGGTCTGTGTCCTTTGTCATCGGGGCGTAATCCGCAAGGGTTTCAAGTATCGTCTGGAGGTCCCTTATGGATACCCTCTCTTTAAGGAGGTTCTGGAATACCTTCTGGGTACCGCCGAGGCTTAAGAGTCCCGGCACAAGCTCCTCGACGATCTTCGGATGCGATTTGGCGAGCTTGTCAAGGAGTACCTGGACTTCCTGGCGTCCCAGTATCTCGTGGGCGTGGGCCTTGATGACCTCTGTCACGTGTGTCGCGATAATCGCAGAGTGGTTGACTACCGTGTAGCCCATTACCTGCGCCTTTTCCTGATGAGAGTCAGGCACCCATATCGAAGGCAGGCCGAAAGCCGGGTCAACGGTAGAGACACCGTCCAAGCCGGGCTGCGCGCTACCAGGGTCTATGGCGAGGGAATGCCCCGCGAGCAACTCGCCCCTGGCGACCTCGATCCCCTTTACCAGAAAGACATATTCCGAGGGCTTGAGCTGCAGGTTGTCCTTGATGTGAACGGCCGGGACCCCGATCCCCATGTCCTCCGCGAACTGCCTTCTAATGGCCTTTACCCTCTCCAGCAGCTCTCCGCCTTCTGACGAGTCAACGAGGGGAATGAGCCTGTAGCCGACTTCGAGCCCGAGTGTGTCGATAAGCGGGATATCCTCTATCGAGTCCTTCCGCGGCGCCGGTTTTGATGCGGCCTCTATTTCCTTCTCCGCCTCCTGCTTTCTCTGTGAAGCGGACTGCGCCACGAGATACCCGACCCCGCCGGTGATGGCCGCGAGGACGAAGAAGGCGAGATGGGGCAGCCCCGGAATGATCCCGAATACAAACAGTATCCCGGAGGCTATGAATATAGGTTTCGGATGCACTATGAACTGCTTGCTGATCGATTCGCTTAAGCCTATCTCCGAGTTTACGTTTGAAACGACGAGGCCCGCCGCAGTGGATATTATGAGGGCCGGTATCTGGGCCACGAGACCGTCGCCGACGGTAAGAAGGGTGTAGGTCTTGGCGGCCTCTCCGACCGGAAGCCCCTGCTGGAGCACCCCTATTATAAGTCCGCCTACTATGTTGATGACCGTGATAAGGATGCCGGCCACGGCGTCTCCTCTTACGAATTTGCTGGCTCCGTCCATTGCCCCGTAAAAATCGGCTTCCAGTGCTACGGCCTTTCTTCTAGACCTCGCCTCTTCATCCCTGATAAGGCCGGCATTAAGATCGGCGTCGATCGCCATCTGCTTGCCCGGCATGGCGTCCAATGTAAACCTTGCGGCGACCTCGGCTATACGGCCCGCGCCTTTTGTGATGACCACGAAGTTTATGATGACGAGTATCGCAAAGACTACGAACCCTACGGCGTAGTTGCCTCCCACCACGAAGTTGCCGAAGGATTTGATCACCTGCCCGGCGGCGGAAGGGCCTTCCGCGCCGTGGAGGAGTATAAGCCTTGTGGAGGCAACGTTAAGCGAAAGCCTGAACAAGGTCGTCACGAGAAGCAGTATCGGAAATGTCGAAAAATCGAGCGGCTTTGTGATATAGACCGCCACGAGCATTATGATTATCGCGATCGTCACGTTGAAGGTCAAAAGAAGGTCCAATATTATCGAGGGGATCGGGAGTATCATTACGAACAGTATCCCCACGATACCGAGAGGGAGTATGAACTCGTAACCCCTTTTAAACCTTGACATCGAATCCAATATGCCTGCCATAACTCTCCCCTGTTATCTTCTGAACTTTGATTTAAGCTTGTATACGTAGGCGAGCATTTCCGCTACCGCCTTATAAAGCTCCGCTGGTATCTGCTTGCCGATCTCAACCGATTTATAAAGCGCCCTGGCGAGAGGCTTGTTCTCGATAACCGGAACGCCGTGCTTTTTGGCTATTTCTCTTATCTTCTCCGCGACGACGCCGGCGCCTTTGGCAAGGACTATCGGGGCGCTGGACTTGGACTTGTCATATTTAACGGCTACGGCCAGGTGCGTAGGGTTCGTTACCACGAAATCCGCCTTGGGCACGTCTGCCATCATCCTTTTTCTGGCAAGTTCTCTCTGAATGGCCTTGATCCTCGCCTTTACGATCGGATCTCCTTCCATTTCCTTCATTTCTTCTTTTAATTCTTCCTTTGACATCTTCAAGCCCTTCTCAAAATTCCATCTCTGGAATATATAATCGAGGGCCGCTATTACGGCGAGCACCCACAAGGTCTTGGTCATAATCGTAAAGCTGATCTTCGATATGTACGTAAGGGTGCCCGTGGTGTCCATATCGATAAGGAACGGCAGGTTCTGCCATTCCTTATCGACAGCCTTGTAGACTACGTAGCTTAAGACCGATACCTTTACGATCGACTTTACGAGCTCTACCACGGAATGGATCGAGAATAACTTCTTTGCGCCGGAGATGGGGTCGAGTTTCGTGAAATCAGGGGCCAGGGGCTTTGACGTAAGGGCGAACCCGTTCTGAAGCACATATGAGACAGCCCCGAAAAGCGGTATGGCGAACGCAGGCAGTATCAGGATAAAGAACTTGTAGGATATCTGCCCGAAAAGATCGCTTACGTTCTGAACAGTCATCTCGCCCCTGAACACCATGAAAGACTTTCTCATGAAATCCGCCATTCCCATGAACATCCATGAGCCTGAATAGTAAAGTATCATCATCGCGCCGAGTATCATCAAAAAGGAGCTCAGCTCCTTCGAGGTGGCGAAGCTGCCTTCATCGCGCGCCTGCTCGCGCTTTCGCGACGAAGGTTGTTCTGTTTTTTCCTGGCCGTCATCTTCCGGCATCTCACATCACCTGCATAAGGTTGAATACGCCCTGCCACATCCTGTCGAAAACCGTTACGAGAGCCGTCTCGAAGACCGGCAGCGACAGGGCTATCATCACGAAACCGACCGTTATCGTTATGGCGAAACCTATGACGAACATATTGAGCTGCGGCACAGTCCTCGCCATTATGCCCATGGCCACATTGACGAAAATGAGTATGGCGACCACGGGAGCGGAGAACTTGACGGCGAGTATGAATATCTCTTTCGAGAACGTTACGAAGTTCTCCATCAACGCCCCGCTAAGATGGAACCCGTAGGGCGGGATAACGTCAAAACTTTTTTTCAGGGCCATTATGACCATGAGGTGCCCGTTAATGCTCAGGAAGATCAGAAGCGTCAGGATGGACATCATCTTCCCCAGCACCGTCACCTGGGCGCTGTTTATGGGATCGTAGGCGCTCGCCATGCCGATACCCATCTGGAAGCTTGAAATCTGGCCGGCGAATTCGATCCCGGTAAAGACAAACTTCATGGCGATCCCTATCATCGCGCCGATGAGTATCTCGCCCCCCACGCTCAAAACCAGACCGGTCATCGTCGAAGGGAGGGGCACATGAGCCGTAAGCGGCGTAAGTATCAGGGCTATCAGGAACGACAGGCCGAACTTTACCTGCATCGGGACATTGAAAGCGCCGAAGATCGGGGCCGTAAATATTATGGAACCGGTCCTCGTAAGGACGAACAGGAAGGTCGATGAGTTTTGAAGTATGAACTGGATGAATTCCATTTTTCCCTAAAAGCTCACTTTACGTAATTGGGTATGTTCGTGAATATATGGCTCGTATAGCTGATCATTATCTGCATCATCCACGGAGAGAGCGCGAGGAGCACCACAAAGACCACTATTATCTTTGGCACGAATGTAAGCGTCATCTCCTGTATTTGGGTAACCGCCTGGAAGATGCTGACGGCAAGCCCCACCGCCATCCCGGCGATCAGAACGGGGGCCGAGACCATGAGTATCACCTGAATGGTTTCTTTTCCTATGGTTGTTACGAACTCGGGTGTCATAATTTTTCCTTTTTTAGCTGAAACTCTGCACGAGCGAGCCTATCAGCAGATACCAGCCGTCAACGAGCACAAAGAGCATAAGCTTGAACGGCAGCGATATCATTACTGGCGGGAGCATCATCATGCCCATCGACATAAGGACGCTCGCCACCACCATGTCGATCACCAGAAACGGCAGGTAGATCAAAAAGCCTATCTGAAAAGCCGTCTTAAGCTCGCTCGTCACGAACGCCGGGATCAGCGCGAGGGTCGGGATATCGGCCTTTGTCCTGGGTGTCTCCGCCTTTGATAATTTAAGAAAAAGCTCGATATCCTTTTCCCTGGTGTTCTTGAGCATGAACGACCTTAACGGGTCAAGGGCGTTAGTAAGGGCGGATTCCTGGCTTATGCTGCCGTCCATATACGGCTGAAGGGCCTTCTGGTTGATGGAATTGAAAGCGGGTGACATTATGAAAAATGTAAGAAAGAGCGCGAGGCCTATGACCACCTGGTTCGGCGGGGCCTGCTGGACTCCGATAGCCTGCCTTAAAATCGAAAGCACTATGACGAGCCTCGTAAACGAAGTCATCATAAGGAGTATCGCCGGGGCCAGGGTAAGTACCGTGAGGAGCAATAATATCTGTACGGCCGTGGCCATGCCCTGGGGGCTGTTCTGTCCGCCGAGCGTAAGGCTGACGTTCGGGAGGGCCAATGGGTCGGCTGCGGATGCCGCGACCGGCAAAAATGCCGTTAAAGCCGCTATTATAAGGATCAATGTTGTTTTTTTCATGATGCCTTTCCCTTTAAAGCCCGCCCTGAAAGAGGTTAAAAAGGCCTGCCCGGCCCGGCCCGTGCTTTCTAAGCTCCTCTATCGTTTCGGTATTCTCTATCTTTGTAAGAAAACTGATCGTAGTCGGCGTTAAACCCAGCACTATAACCTCTCCAGCGACATCTACTATCGCGATGTTTTTTTTCTGCCCGAGAACCGAGGTTGACAGGACCTTTATCGGGGCCTTCGGCTTCCCGTTATTCCCCTTTGATGAGCCCATGTTCATGTAGCGCTTCAGGGCATAAAGCGAGATCCCCATCAGCCCGAGCACGAAAACAAGGGTAAGGACAGCCTTTACGAAGAGATATGCGTAAGAACCCGTCATTTAAGCTTGCTGATCCTTTCAGTCGGGCTGACTATGTCCGTCAGCTTGATCCCGAACTTTTCATTTACCACGACCGCTTCCCCCCGCGCCACCAGGCTTCCGTTAACGAGGATCTCCATCGGCTCACCTGCGAGCTTCTCAAGCTCCACGACCGCTCCCTGTCCGAGCTGGAGCAGGTCTTTTATCATCATCTTGGTCCTGCCGATCTCGACCGAGATGGTCACGGGAATGTCGAGTATCATATCCATGTTCCCGACTGTTCCTGCGGATTCCTGCTTAAGGGAGTTGAAGCTCGCGGGCTTCGGCTCTTCTTTTTTAGCAGGCTCCCTGGGCTTTAACTTCTCGCTCTGCTCCTCGGCGAATGCCGCTCCCCACTGGTCTTCAAGGTTTGTATCGTTCGACATATAATTAACCCCTTTCGTTGATGGCTGCTAAAATTTTAAGAGCGTAATTATTATCCATGGTGCCGGCGCTGGCGGTAAGCTTTGGCACCCCCTCTATGCTCACATCAAGCGGTTCCCTGGCTTTTTTATCGAGCTGGATCACGTCGCCCGCCTTGAGATTCCAAAGCTCCGACATTTTTATTCTAGCCTTCCCTATCTGGCCCGATATGGTAAGGGGAACGTAACCGAACTGCTCAAGGAGGTTCGCTGACCATCTCTTGTCAATGGCCGCGGAATCGACCCTCTGCGCGCCGCCGTAAAGTTTTTCCCTGATAGGTTCAACGGCCGAAAACGGTATGCAGAAAAAGAACTGGTTGCTCTGCGACTCCAGTTCCATCCTGAAGGTCGAGACGACCAAATGTTCGTTATGCCCGAGAATATTGACGAACTGCGGGTTCATCTCCGCCCTGACGAGCTTGAAATCCGTCGCGTGCACCGGCCTCCATATGTCGCTCATCTCATGGAGTATAAGCTCGGCTACCTTCCTTATTACCGCCTGCTCGACGTTGGTAAAGTCCCTGCCCTCTATCCTGGTATGAAACCTGCCATCCCCCCCGAAGTAGCTGTCAACGATGAGGAACACCAGGTTAGGGTCTATCGCAAGCACGCCTTGACCCCTGAGCGTGGACATCTGAAAGACGTTTAATGAGCACGGCACCTGCAGATTCCTCAAAAACTCCTCGTACTTCATCGTCTTTACCCCTTCAGGGGCGGTGTCTACGCTTTTCCTTAAAAGATTAAAGAGCGAGCTCCTTATTGAGCGGCAGAACTTCTCATTTATCATCTCAAGGGCGGGCATCCTGCCCCTGACAGAGCGCTCCTGATTGGAAAAGTCGTATGCCCTTACCGGCTCCGTGTCGTCCTCTTCCAGCTTTTCGGCCTCGGTCTTTATGTCACCGTTCGACAAGCCCTTAAGGAGCGCGTCTACCTCGACCTGTGTAAGTATCTGTTCAGCCATTTTCCGCCTCTTAGCGCCTTTTTTTACTGGACAACGAACTCTGTGAAGTATGCGGTCTTTATCTTGCTCTTCGTGAGGAACTGATTGACCCTCGCCACTATTTCATCCCTCATCTGGTACTTGCCTTCCACCGTGCCTATATCGGTGTAGCTCTTGCTGCTTAAAAGTATTATCAGCGAGTCTCTTATCTGTGTGGTCTGGGCCGTAAGCTCGGACTGCGCGGACGCGGACGAGAGCTCAAGATTGATCGTAAGCTTCAGATATCTTGTCCCGGAGTTGTCCTGGAGGTTTACAATGAACGGGTCGAGATTAAATATTGTGCCGCCGCCCTTTTTTGCTTCCCCTCCGTGCCCTTCTTCCGCGGCCGGTTCCTCCCCGTGCGCCGCGTCTTCGGCAGCCGCGACCTCTCCCCCGGCTACCGGCTTTTTTGACGCCGATTTACTCTTCATAAAAAGGAAGCTGCCAACCCCTATCCCTATTACCGCGACAGCGATGATAGCTATAAGCATCACCTTGCTCTTCTTTTTTGGGGGGGCGTGTCCCTCGTCCTTGGTGTCTTTATCCTTTTTGTCCTCAGCCATTTTATCCTCCTCTGATACAGTAGCCCTGCGGCCTCTTTAAAGAATTTTTCTTTGGAAGCTTACATTGCAATACCCATGCCAGAGATTTTTTAACTCAGGATAGGCGCTTCGGATCTGCCATAACCACTAAAAAACATTGGGAAAAATGCCTTCGGCAAGCACATGGGATTGACACGGGGAGGCCGGTGGGCGCGTTTAAGTCAAAGTTCAGGTTAGAGGCGCGTCATTATTATGACTTGCAAGGGGTGACACATGGGAAAAGTTTGAAAAACAGAAGAAAATTCTTATATAGGGGGGGTGGCAGGGCGGGGCCGAAGCCCCGCCGGGTGAAGGGCGATGAACGGTTCAATTCTTAACTTTCAAAGACTGGCTGAGCTTTACGGATTTGCCGACATCTACGAAACCAAGTATTTTTGCCGCCTTTTTCTCGCTGACCGAGGCGAGTATCATCACGGCCATATCCTCATCAAGCTTCTCGATCCTTGAGGCGGCCTCTTCCGGGTTCATGGACTCGTATATCTTGACGAGCTTTTTAACCCTTACATCGTTGATCTCATCTATCTTCTTGACGACGGCTTCGATCTTTCCGTGAACCTGATTCAATTCGGATATCCGTGCCTCTATATCGCTCTTGATAGTCAGCAGTCTCTCTTCCCTGGTTTTAAGCTCCTCTTCCCTGACCTCCAGCTCCTTCTGTCTTCTCAAAATGGCGGCGAGCACGGATTTGTCATCCTCTTTTTTCTTAGCTACATCGGCTTTCTTTGTCTCAGGGGTTTCCTTTGAGGCCTCGGCAAAGACCTGGTCTATCCTGAAGCCGTTGCTCCCGAACAGGAGCCAGAGCCCGATTACGGCGATCTTGAATGCCACAAGGGCGAGTATCTTATTTTTCATGTTCAACACCCCTATTAAACCTGCTGCTTACGATATCATCCGATATCTTCTGCTCTTCCTTGTTTGAGGTCTCGATGTACGAATTAAGCGATTTTTCCTTCATCACTTCTATGACCTTCTTTTTCTTTGAGGCTTCCAGAAGCTCGCCCCTTTTGACCTCCAGGGCCTGGCGCGTCCTCTTTATCAATTTATCCTGATCGCTTATATGTTTTTTAAGTCCCGTGGCGTAGGAATAATACAGGTCTATCTCGTCAAACCGGGCCCCTTTTTCCTTAAGGCCGTCTATATCGCTTGAGGCCTTGCGGTAGACTTCTCTGAGGGTCTCCAGCTTCGCCTCCTCCTCGTCGAGCTTTCTTTGAGCTTCGCCAAATTCCTTCTGGCAGATCTCCTGAAGCCTCTGCCTGTAGTCGTACAGCGGTTCGAGCTTGAAAACGAATTTATTCATGAAGGCCCTCTGCTAGACCGCCAGGCCGAAAAGGGCCTGCAGACAGTTCTCGTAATCCACGCGCTCTGAGATATCCTGACGGAGGAACGAATTCACTTTATCTATAATCTTAATGGCGTGGTCTACCTTCGGGTCGCTCCCTTCCTTGTAGGCCCAGATGCTTATAAGGTCGTACGCCTTCTTGTAAGTAGCCACGACCGACTTTACCTTCATCGCGAATTTTCTATGTTCCGGCGATACGACGTCTATCATAACCCTGCTTATGGATGTGAGTATGTCGATGGCCGGGTAATGGCCCTGCGCGGCGAGCTCCCTTGTAAGCACGATATGACCGTCCAAAATCGCCCTTGCCGCGTCCGCCACCGGGTCGTTCTGGTCGTCGCCTTCCGCGAGTATGGTATAAAAGCCGGTAATGGAGCCATTCCCCCTGGAAGTCCCAGCCCTCTCCAAAAGCTTGGGCAGCAAAGCGAAAACAGAAGGCGGATAGCCCTTTGTCGCGGGCGGCTCGCCTACGGCAAGGCCTACCTCCCTTTGGGCCATCGCAAACCTTGAGATGGAATCCATCATAAGGAGTACGTCCAGACCCGCGTCCCTGAAGTATTCGGCTACGGCGGTGGCCATCAGGGAAGCCCTCATCCTGATAAGGGGGGGCTGGTCCGAGGTCGCCACGATCAGCACCGATCTTTTAAGCCCCTCCTCGCCAAGGTCTTTTTCTATGAACTCCTTGACCTCCCTGCCGCGCTCTCCTATCAGGCCTATTACGTTTACGTCAGCCTCGGTGTTTCTGGCCATCATGCCAAGAAGGACGCTTTTACCTACGCCGCTCCCGGCGAATATCCCTACCCTCTGGCCTTTGCCGACCGTTAGCATGCCGTTAATGGCCTTGATGCCGACATTCAGGGGTTTTTCTATTCTTTTTCTTAGGAGCGGGGCAGGAGGCTGTGCGTAGAGAGGGTATTCTTTTTCAATTTCTATAGGGCCGAGGCCGTCTATCGGATTGCCCAGGCCGTCAAGCGTGCGGCCGAGCAGTTTTCTGCCTACCCCGACGGCGGCGCTATTTCTTTTGGCTACTATCTTACTTCCGGGGCCTATGCCCCTCACGTCCCCAAGGGGCATCAGCAGTATCTTATCGTCCGAGAAACCCACCACCTCGCACTGTATCGGGGCGGAATTGTCCTTCGGATACACATGGCAGAACTCCCCTACGGAAGCTCCGGGCCCCAGGCCTTCCATGACAAGGCCCACCACGCGGGTGATCCTGCCGTTTACCCTTATCGGGTTTATCTCGCTCACGGCCTTTACGTGCCTTTGAAGGGATCGACCGGTCTCAGTATGCACTCTTAAGCCTCTCTTCTATTTCTCCCATGATGGAGTCTATCGAGGCGTCTATTTCGCCGAAGTTGGTGTCTACGAGGCATCCGCCTTTGGATACGCCCTCATCGGGCTCAAGCTTGACCCCCTTCACGCCGTCACCGTACCTCGCCAGCTCGTTCTTATGCTGAAGGAGCACTTCCATGTCTTTGGGATTTATCTTTATCACTATATCGCCGCCGGCTATAACCGCCGCGAGGGCAGTCCTGACCGCGTCAATGACGCTGTCTTTTTTAAGCTCAAGCTCGCGTTGAACGACTTTCTTGGAGATCGCGATAGTGAGATCCACCATCTCCTTTTCGCAGGGCTTGAACAGGCTCTCTTTAAACGTGGACAGCCCCTCCACTATCCTGGCCAGTCCGTTAAAGATCACCTCGGCCTTCTGCCTGCCGAGCTCAAATCCGGCCTTTTCGCCGGCTTGAAAACCCTTTTCGTACGCCTCCCTCTCCATCTCCTCGATATTGCTTCCGACGTTTTCAGCGGCCTCGGCTTCAGGGAGCGCGGCCTCAAGCGTCTCGACAAACCCGAGGTTTTCGGGCATGAACGGCGCGGTCTTGATCGACGTATGCTTGAAGATTTTAGACAATGACATCTCCGCCCCTTCCGGCCCTTACGATCTTGCCCTCCTGCTCAAGCCTTCTGGCGATCTTTATTATCTCCTGCTGTGATTTTTCAACATCGCTGAGCTTCACAGGCCCCTTGGACTCGATATCCTCTTTAAGCATCTCAGCGCCTCTCTCCGACATATTATTGAAGAACTGGCTCCTCATCGCCTCGTCCGACCCTTTCAGGGCTATGCTCAAGATATCAGTGCTGAGCTCCTTAATTATCATCTGCATGCCTCTCGGGTCGATGCCGAGGAGGTCCGTAAATACGAACATCTTCTGCTGTATCTTTATGGCGAGGTCGGGGCTTGCCTTCTCGATAACATCCATTATGTCGCCCTCGGCCTTTGACTCTATCTGGTTTAGTATCTCTGCCGCCACCTTTATGCCTTCAACGCTGTTGCCCTGCCCGGAATCGGCGTTAAGCAGCGATTCGCTTATCAGCAATTCCAGATCCTTTACCGCGGCGTGAGGTATCCTCTTCAGGTTAGCGACCCGGAGCATAACCTCGCCCCTTACCCTCTCTTCCGGCATATGGAGGAGCACCTGCCCTGCCCTGTCCGGGTCCAGATGGGTCAGTATCAGCGCTATTATCTGGGGATGTTCGGATTTGATTATATTTGCGACTATGGCAGGGTCCATCCATTTAAGCGACTCAATTCCGCCGCCGCCGCCAAGGTCTCTGGTGATCTGGTCGATTATGAACTGGGCCTTTTCGGCCCCCAATGATTTTGTTATAAGGCTCTTGGCGAACTCAAGCCCTTCTACAGCCACTTCACCTTTCTCGACGATATCCGTAAACTCCCTTAGTACCTGCTTTCCTGTCTGCAGGGAGACGGAGTCCTTCTTTACGATCGTGCCGCCAAGAAGCTTCATTTCGGAGGGCGTCATGTGCTTGAAGACCTCGCTCGCCAGGTCCTCTCCTATGTTCATCAGGAGTATCGCCGCTTTTTCGACGCCTGTAAGTTTGGAATCTTTCGCCGGTGCCGCCATTTTTACCTCTCCTTCATCCAACCCTTGAGCACCATCGCCACCTGCTGAGGGTTTTCCCTTACTACCTGTTTGATCCTTTCCATGGAATCAAGCTCTTCCCCGGGCTCAAGGGCGTATTCCGCGGAGCCTGGAGCAAGACCGGCTTTTTGCAGCCCCTGAGGAAGGGCTTTCTGTATCGCCTCAAGCGCGGCCTTCTCTTCCGTGACCTTCTTCATTACCGGCCTTAAGATGAAAAAGATCGCGAACATCGCTATCGCGGCCACAGCGCCGTACCGTATGACAGAAGGCATCACCGGCATTATGTATGTGGCTATGATAGGCTGTTTTTCAAGCTCGACCCCTTCGGCGAAATCGGTCTCAAACGGCGTGCTTACCACCGATATGACATCCCCCCTGTCCTGGGTAAATCCTACGGCGTTTTTGACTATTTCGGTGAACTTGTTAAGCTCTTCTTCATTCCTCGGGTTATATTTGCGGGTTTCTTTGCCTTCGCCGTCTTTCGAGACATCGTAATTCCCGTCCACAAGTACGGCCACCGTAAGCCTCTTTACCCCTCCTACCGGCTCAACGACATGGCTCACCACCTTGCTGATCTCGTAGTTTATGACCTCGTCCTGCCTTTGGGTCTGGGGAGGCGTCCCGGCCGTATTCGCCGCCGGCTGGCTGGTATCGGGAAGGTTCGACACAACACCCGGAACCCCTATGGCGGCGGCCGCTCCTATCGAATTTTCCTTATTCCTGTGCTCGCTTCTGATGACCTGCCCGTCCGGGTTATAGGTCTCCTCTGTCCTCTCTATCTGCTTGGTGTCTATCTCCGCCGATATGCGCGCCACGACCTTGTTGACGCCTACGGCCTTTTCAAGCATCGACTGAACCCTTGATTCCAGGTCTCTCTCGACTGATTTTTTGTACTCAAGCTGGGTGGCGCTCAAACGGAGCGTCGAGTCGTCTTCAGATCCCTGCGTCCACATCTTTCCTGACGTATCGACGACCGCCACGTCTTCGGGCTTGAGGTTTTCCGAGCTGTTCGCCACCAGATGGACTATGGAGCTTACCTGGCCCTGCGAAAGGGATTTTCCGGGCTTGAGCTTTATTATTATCGAGGCCCTTGCCTTTTTCTGCTCGTCAAGGAATACGCCTTTTTCAGGCAGCGCCAGGTGTACCCTCGCGTTCTCCACCTCTTTTATCTGTGATATGGTTCTGGCAAGCTCGCCCTGGAGCGCCCTTTTGTAATTGACCTTCTGGACGAAATCCGTGACTCCGAAACTCGCCTTGTCAAATATCTCAAAACCTATGCCGCCGCCCTGGGGAAGCCCCTCTCCCGCAAGCTCCATCCTGGTCTCGTACACCTTTTCCGACGGGACGCTTATGGTCGTGCCGTCAACCGTATAGGTGATCCTCTTCTCTTTTAATTTTTCTATCACCGCGCCGGAGTCTTCGGGGGATAACTGTGAATACAGGACGTGGTATTCGGGGCCTCTGCTGAAGAGGAGGAATACAACCGCCGCCGATACCAGGAAAGCCCCGGCCCCTATGATGGCAAGAGTCTTTCCTCCGAGATTTTTGGCCAGCTCCCTGGATTTATCTATCATCGGTTATACCTGTGTCCTCATGATCTCTTCGTAGGCCGCTACAAGCTTATTTCTTACCTGCACCATCATGTTAAAGGAGAGGTTTGCTTTCTCTATCGCTATCATGGTCTCGTGGATGTTATTGACATCGCCTTTGGCAAGCCCCTGTATGGCCTGGTCGGCCTCGGTCTGGAGCTTGTTTACCTTCTCGATGGAATCCTTTAAGACAGTGCTGAAGGTGTCGCCCGTACCCGGCCCTTCCTGTGCTATCTTTCCCAGAGAGCCCAGCTGAGATCCCAACGCGCCTTTTATCGAATCAACCATGTTTATCACCTCCGCATTTCTTTGACTACTGGCCTATCTCAAGCGCTTTTACGACCATCTCACGCGTAGCCTTGAAGGCAGTGACGTTCGCCTCATAGCTCCTGGCCGCTGTGATCATGTTTACCATCTCCTCGGCCACGTTGACGTTGGGATAAGCAACGTACCCTTTGGTGTCAGCGTCCGGATGAGATGGCTCATAAGCGTATTTAAGCGGCCTTTTATCCTCTATTATGCCGACCACCTTGACCCCTGTGGAATGGCTGTCGATACTGTTCTGGAGGACGCTTCCGAACCCCTGGGCCTCCTGTGAAGCGAAAAGTATGTCCTTTCTCCTGTATGCGCCGCCTTCAGCCGTCCTCGTGGTCTCCGCATTGGCGAGGTTGCTCGCTATTATGTTCATTCTGAGCCTCTGGGCTTCCATCCCAGAGGAGCTGACCGAGAATAAATCCATGATTATCTACCCTCCTTAATGGCAGTCATGAGCAGATTGAATTTGCTTCTGAGCATCTTCGAAGATACCGAATACATAAGGGAGTTTTCAGATAATTTGACCATCTCGCCCTCTATGCCAACCGAGTTTTTGTCGTAACCCGTTATCTCCGTTGCCCTGTCAACTACCTTCGGCGCTGCCGATGTTTCCGAGACAATCGGGATGTGCATCGGGCTGGTGCGCAGAATTACCGAGCCGTTTACGATACCTTCGCTTTTTTTGAGCTCATCCTCGAACTTTATATCGACAGCCCTGTACCCCGGGGTCTCCTGGTTGGCTAT